>NZ_JBIAEQ010000003.1:0-897282 GCF_042868655.1 Streptomyces sp. NPDC007808 | reverse complement strand
TAGACGGCCACGCTCGCGATCCCGGCGTCCCGGCAGGCCCGGGCCACGCGGACAGCGATTTCGCCACGGTTGGCGATGAGCACCTTGCGCACGATTGAGGCTCCCTCCTTGAAACAAGCCGAGTTTAGGGACTGCCGACACGCCACATCGACCCGTCCCCGGTGGTGAGCTTGCCCACACGGAGCGTGATTCCAGGCTGGCTCGACCTGTGAAATCCCATGTCGCGCCTCGGCACGCAGGTCTCTCCCGGGAAACCCTAGCCCTCCGCTGTGGTCAAGGTCTCTGTCATCACGTGCTGCGGGCCACTCTGTTTCTTTGTGGAATCCCTACGAATGGCCCAATGATTCTTTGCCGTCGACCTAACCCTTGTCCGTGGGTTTACCCGTTAGTAGCGTTCGGGATGTCTCGAACGTACTTGGGGTAACAGAACGCTCGGAAGTGGGTGGGGGTCGGTGGTGCGCAGGCCGGTGGCGTGGGTGGTGGCGGTCGTGCTGTTCGCCGAGGCGTTCGGTGTCGCGGCCCTGCAGTGGTTCCTCGGGGTCGCCGTCGACCGGCAGGACATGTCCCTGGCCGGGCTGGACCCGGACGTGATGTCGCTGTCCTCGAAGGTCGGCGGCCTGGTCTTCGGCGCCTACTTCGCCCTGTGCGCCGTGGTCGCCCTGCTCGTGGCCGTGCGGAACCGCGCCCCGGCCGGACTCGGCCGGATCCTGCTGGTCAGCGCGGCCGTGGTGCACGGGGTGCTGGGCGCGGTCACCTGGGGGCTGGTGGGCTGGGCCGCGTTCGTGTTCATGGTCGTCGTGCTCGCCCTCATCGTGCTGCTGCTGATGACGTACGACGCCCCGATCGCCCCCGAGGCCTCCGACGGCTCTCCGGTCAGTCCTCCGCCGGCGCCCACAACTCCGTGATGCCGACGCCCAGTTGCCCCAGCAGCCGCCGCACCAGCGGCAGGCTGATGCCGATCACGTTGCCGTGGTCGCCGTCGATGCCGTCGATGAACGGGGCCGAGCGGCCGTCGAGGGTGAAGGCGCCGGCGACGTAGAGCGGTTCGCCGGAGGCGACGTAGGCCGCGATCTCCTCGTCCGTCGGCTCGCCGAAGCGGACGACCGTGGAGGCGGTGGCGGAGGCGTACCGGCCGGTCGCGGTGTCGTAGACGCAGTGGCCGGTCTGCAGCGTGCCCGCCCGGCCGCGCATCGACTTCCAGCGCGCCGTGGCCTCCTCGGCGTCGGCCGGCTTGCCCAGGGCGTGTCCGTCCAGGTCCAGGACCGAGTCGCAGCCGATCACGATCGCACCCTTGACCTCGGGCTTCGCGGCCACGACGGAGGCCTTCGCCTCGGCCAGGGCCAGGGCCAGTTCGGCGGGGGTCGGCGCGCTGACGGCGTCCTCGTCGACTCCGCTGACGATGACCTCGGGTTCCAGGCCGGCCTGCCGGAGCAGGTTGAGCCGGGCGGGGGACTGGGAGGCCAGGACGAGTCGGCGGCGGGGCTGATCAGTCATGCGGTCAGCGTAACGGCGTGCCCGGCCCGGCTCACCTCAGCCCGAGCACGATCATCGTGAGCACCATGGCCAGCGCCATGAGAACGCCCAGCCGCCGCAACATCTCCTGCATGTCACGCAGTTCCTTGGGCGGCTCGTTCTCGGGGTCGGACCACAGCATGCCTTCCATCGTCGGCCGGGTGTCCATGGCCGCGCCTGAGTACGCGTACTCAACTTTCCACTAAACGGTGCTACCGTCTCATTAACTAAAGGGACTTCAGTTCCGTTTGGAGGATGTGCCGTGTACACCGCTTCCTGGATCGCCTCGCCGCAGCTGCCCAGCGAGGGCTTCACACCCAACTGGTCCCGTGAGGGCTTCTGGCGCCAGTCACTGCGCCAGGTCGTCCGACTGTCGGCGGGAGGCGGCCGGGTCAGGGTGCGGCTGTCGAACGCGTACGGGGGCTCGCCCGTGCGCGTCGCGGGCGCGAGCGTCGGGCGTACGGCCGCGGGGGCCGCCGTCGAGCCGGGGTCGCTCACGCGGCTCACCTTCGGGGGTGCCGGGGAGGCGCGCATACCCGCGCGCGGGGAGCTCGTGAGCGACGAGGTCCCCATGGCCGTCGCCGCCGGGGAGTCGGTGACCGTCACCCTGTACTTCGACGCCGCCACTGGTCCGGCGACCTTCCACGCCCAGGCGTTCGCCACCGCCTACCGGGGCGAGGGCGACCTGTCGGCGGACGCCGGAGGCGAGGGCTTCGACGCCGTGACCGAGTCCTGGTACTTCCTGTCCGCGGTGGAGGTGGACGCCGGCCGCACGGACGCCGTCGCCCTCTTCGGCGACTCGATCACCGACGGGTTCGGCTCGACACCGGGCGCGAACCGCCGCTGGTCGGACGCGCTCGCCGAGCGCACCGGGCGACCGGTTCTCAACGCGGGCATCGGCGGGAACCTGCTGCTCAACGACTCCGCGTGGTACGGCGACAGGGGCGTGGGCCGGTTGCGCCGGGACGTACTCGACCGCCCCGGCGTGGACACCCTCGTGGTCCTGCTCGGTCTGAACGACATCGGCTTCAGCGAGACGGACGAGCAGCCGACCTACAAGCCGGCGCCGGTGGTGGAGGCTGAGGAACTCGTCGCCGGGCACCGGGAGTTGCTGGACCAGGGCAGGGCAGCCGGGCTGAGGGTCATCGGCGGCACCCTGCTGCCGGTGGGGGGCTCCGACCACTGGGGCGAGCACGCCGCCGAGGTGAGCCGCGAGCTGAACGAGTGGATCAGGCGCTCAGGGGAGTACGACGCGGTCGTGGACCTGAACCGGGCACTGGCCGATCCCGCGGACCCCGACCGCCTGCATCCGTCGTACGACTTCGGCGACCACCTGCATCCGAACGATGCCGGATACGAGGTGATGGCCGAAGTCGTGGCGCACATCCTCTAACCGGGCCAGTACGTGCGGGCCCATGTCGTCGGACCCGGCTGCGGCAGCCGCTGCGACGCGATGCGGGCCGGGTCCGCCCACGAGTCGCTCGGGGTCGGCGCGCCGGACGGCGAGGCTGCCGCCGCCGCGGCGCGGGCGCGGACCACCGCCAGTGCGGCGGCCAGCTCCTCGGGTGTCGGGTTGCCCCGGAGGACCTTGATGTTCATGACGGCTCCCAGCGCGCCTAGAGGGGGATGTTGCCGTGCTTCTTCGGAGGCAGGGATGCCCGCTTGGTGCGCAGCTGACGCAGGCCCCGTACGACGTGGTGGCGGGTGTCGGACGGCATGATCACCGCGTCGATGTAGCCGCGCTCGGCCGCGACGTAGGGGTTGAGGAGGGTGTCCTCGTACTCCTGGATCAGCCGGGCGCGCACCGCCTCGACGTCCTCGCCGCTCGCCTCGGCCTCGGCGATGGTGCGGCGGTGCAGGATGTTCACCGCGCCCTGGGCGCCCATGACGGCGATCTGGGCGGTCGGCCAGGCGAGGTTGAGGTCGGCGCCGAGGTGCTTGGAGCCCATGACGTCGTAGGCGCCGCCGAAGGCCTTGCGGGTGATGACCGTGATGAGCGGGACGGTCGCCTCGGCGTAGGCGTAGATCAGCTTGGCGCCGCGGCGGATGATGCCGTCGTGCTCCTGGTCGACGCCGGGCAGGAAGCCGGGGACGTCGACGAAGGTCAGGACCGGGACGTTGAAGGCGTCGCAGGTCCGCACGAAGCGGGCCGCCTTCTCACTGGCCTGGATGTCGAGGCAACCGGCGAACTGCATCGGCTGGTTGGCGACGATGCCCACCGGACGCCCCTCGACCCGCCCGAAGCCGGTGAGGATGTTCGGTGCGAACAGCGGCTGCGTCTCGAAGAACTCGGCGTCGTCCAGGACGTGTTCGATCACCGTGTGCATGTCGTACGGCTGGTTCGCGCTGTCCGGCACGATGGTGTCCAGCTCGCGGTCCTCGTCGGTGAAGGAGAGGTCCGCCTCCTCCGGGAACGCCGGGGGCTCGGAGAGGTTGTTTGACGGCAGGTACGACAGCAGCTGCTTGACGTACTCGATGGCGTCCTTCTCGTCCCCGGCCATGTGGTGGGCCACGCCGGAGGCCGAGTTGTGGGTGCGGGCGCCGCCCAGCTCCTCGAAGCCGACGTCCTCTCCGGTGACCGTCTTGATGACGTCCGGGCCGGTGATGAACATGTGCGAGGTCTGGTCGACCATGATCGTGAAGTCGGTGATGGCGGGCGAGTACACCGCACCGCCCGCACACGGGCCGACGACCAGGCTGATCTGCGGGATGACACCGGAGGCGTGCGTGTTGCGGCGGAAGATCTCGCCGTACGCGCCCAGGGAGGCCACGCCCTCCTGGATGCGGGCGCCGCCGGAGTCGTTGATGCCGATGACCGGGCAGCCGGTCTTCAGCGCGAAGTCCATGACCTTGACGATCTTCTGGCCGTAGACCTCGCCCAGCGCACCGCCGAAGACGGTGAAGTCCTGCGAGAACACGGCGACGGGACGGCCGTCGACCGTGCCGTAGCCGGTGACGACGCCGTCCCCGTACGGGCGGTTCTTCTCCAGCCCGAAGTTGGTGGAGCGGTGCCGGGCGAACTCGTCGAGTTCGACGAAGGACCCCTCGTCGAGGAGGAGCTCGATGCGCTCACGGGCCGTCAACTTGCCCTTGGCGTGCTGCTTTTCGACGGCGCGTGCGGAGCCGGCGTGCGTCGCTTCCTCGATACGGCGCTGGAGATCCGCGAGCTTGCCCGCGGTCGTGTGGATGTCGATCCCTTGGGTCTCTTGGATCTCGTGACGCTCTTCCGGCTCGGACATCGGGATGGCGCTCCCTGCCTGCTCAAAAGGGGGGACGGTTACTCATCCGTAGAGTAGTGGTGGCCCTACGAATCAGCAGTGCGGCGTTTCACACACCTAGGGTGGCTTGCATGACGCCGCGAGATGCATCAGACGACAGCCGCTGGTCCGACCTGGACCGTCCGCCGCTCAACGCCGCCGCGCTGCGGCGCGGGCTCGTGCGGGAGGGCGGGCTGTGGCGTGATGTGGACGTGGTGCAGCGCACCGGCTCCACCAACACCGACCTGGTGGCCCTGGCCACCGAGGGCAAGGCGGCCGAGGGCGCCGTCCTGGTCGCCGAGGAGCAGACCTCGGGCAAGGGGCGCCTGGACCGCACCTGGACGGCACCGCCCCGCTCGGGCCTGTTCTTCTCCGTGCTGCTGAACCCCGCCGAGGTGCCGGTGCCCCGCTGGGGCTGGCTGCCGCTGCTGACCGGGGTGGCCGTTGCGACGGGGCTGTCCCGTGCGGCGGGCGTGGACACGGCACTCAAGTGGCCCAACGACCTGCTGGTGACCGTGGGCGGCGAGGAACGCAAGGCCGGCGGGATCCTGGCCGAGCGGGCCGGGGACGCCGGTGTGGTCATGGGAGTCGGCATCAACGTCACCCTGCGTGCCGACGAGCTGCCCGTGCCGCAGGCGGCCTCGCTGGCCCTCGCCGGAGCCGTGAGCACGGACCGGGACCCGCTGCTGCGAGGTGTGCTGCGGTCCCTTGAGGAGTGGTACGGGCGGTGGCGGGCCGCGGCCGGGGACCCGGTGGTGAGCGGGCTCCAGGAGGCGTACGCGGCCGGCTGCGCGACCCTGGGCAAGGTGGTGCGGGCCGAGTTGCCGGGCGAGCGGGCGGTCACCGGCGAGGCGGTCGCCATCGACGGGGACGGACGGTTGGTGCTGGCGACCGGGGAAGGCGTGCAGGAGCCGGTGGGTGCCGGGGACATCGTGCACCTGCGGCCGGTGTGAGCCCTCTGCTCCGGCTTCCGGAGTGAGGTGGCACACACCTGCCGTAAAGTGAAGGCCGGTCGATTACTGACCGCGGCAGATCGGAAAGGCACAGGCGTGACCGTCGACGACACGGGCTCCGGCACGGGCGCGGACGGCCGGGTGGACCCCGACGCCGCCGACCCCGGCGAGGATCCGCTCGCTCTGCGCCTCGAAGGGCTCATCCTCGGCGCCGAGCGGCGCTACACCCCGTTTCAGGCGGCCCGTAGCGCGGGCGTCTCGATGGAGCTGGCGTCCCGGTTCTGGCGGGCCATGGGGTTCGCCGACATCGGGCAGGCCAAGGCGCTGACCGAGGCCGACGTACTGGCGCTCAGGCGCCTCGCCGGTCTCGTGGAGGCGGGCCTGCTCAGCGAGGCCATGGCCGTGCAGGTGGCCCGGTCCACCGGGCAGACCACCGCGCGGCTCGCGGAGTGGCAGATCGACTCGTTCCTGGAGGGGCTGACCGAGCCGCCCGAGCCGGGGATGACGCGGACCGAGGTGACGTACCCGATCATCGAGCTGCTCCTGCCGGAGCTGCAGGAGTTCCTCGTCTACGTCTGGCGCCGCCAGCTCGCCGCCTCGGCCGGCCGGGTCATCCAGGCCGCTGACGACGAGGAGATGGTCGACCGGCGCCTGGCCGTGGGCTTCGCCGACCTGGTCGGCTTCACCCGGCTGACCCGCCGGATGGAGGAGGAGGAGCTCGGCGAGCTCGTCGAGGCCTTCGAGACCACGGCGGCCGACCTGGTGGCCGCGCGCGGCGGGCGACTGATCAAGACGCTGGGCGACGAGGTCCTGTACGCGGCCGACGACGCCGGGGTCGCCGCGGAGATCGCGCTGCGGCTCATCGAGACGATGGCGAACGACGAGACGATGCCGGAGCTGCGTGTGGGCATCGCGTTCGGCACGGTGACCACTCGCATGGGCGATGTGTTCGGTACGACCGTGAACCTCGCCTCGCGGCTGACCTCCATAGCTCCGCGCGACGCCGTTCTCGTCGACAGCGCGTTCGCCGAGGAACTCATCCGAACGGGTGAGGCGCCGGCGTCGGAGGCGGAGGCGGCGGAAGCCGCTGCCGCCGCGGAGAAGGAGGGGGAGGAGCCGCCGGTGTACCGGTTCGCGTTGCAGCCGATGTGGCAGCGGCCGGTTCGCGGGCTCGGGGTCATCGAGCCGTGGCTCCTGACGCGGAGGGCGTCCACCGGGGGCGAGTGAGCGGGTTGGCGCGAGGCGCCGCCGGTCGGCTTCCGTGCGCCTCAGTCGGTGCTTCTGAGCGGGTCCACGCACAGGCCGATGGCCGGGACGCAGAAGCTGTCCTCGGCCGGCTCGGCCGCCGCGGGCTGCGAAGGCTCCGGGGAGGTCTGGCCGGGCGGCGTACTCGCCGGTGGTGTGGTGGACGGCTCGGGTGCGTGGGAGGTCCCGGCCGGTGGGCGGGGCGCGGGGGCCTGCGGCGGGGCGTCGTGCGTCCTCGGGCCGGAAGCGTGGCGCGGCGGCTTCGCGGCGCGGTCCGCCCTGGGTACGACGACCGTGGTGGTCGTCGGTGTGGTGCCCAGACCCCCCATGGCGGAGGTCGCCGACGGGCTCGGCTTCGGGTGGGTCGTCGCCACGGTGGCGGCGGCGTTCGTCGAGCGGTCCGTGTCGCTGTCCGTGCCGGAGGCCGGGGCGGGGTCGGAGTCCGCCGTGCCCAGGGCGGTGACCTCGGAATCCGGTGTCAGGCGTACGAGGCTCAGCGCGCCGGCCGCCAGAGCGAGGCCGCCCGCGGCCAGCAGGACCTTGCGCGGGCGGGGGCGGCGGTGGCGACCGCGAGGACCGAAGAGACGGGCGCTCCGCCCGTCCTCGTCGGCGGCCCCGGTCTCCGTCGCCGTCTCCTTCGTCACGCCCATCCCGACCCCTCCCAACGCACTCGCGCCCCCGACGCGCCGTGGTGTCGCGCACGCTATGCGCTGTCGAGGACGGTGCGACGGCAGTTGGGTGCCATGTCACTCGAACGAGGTCTCGGGACTCGACCCGGGAACCGCTCGTGGTGGCCCTTTCCCCCGGCGTGGCACGGCTGCGATGATCGGGGCGAGTGTTGTTAACCCGCGTTAACCGGAGGGTGTCATGGCTGAGGCTGAGGAGCGGTACGGGGACTTCGTGTCGGTGCGACGGCACGGTGACGGCGGACATGTCGCGGAGCTGGCCCTGGACCGGCCCAAGGCCATGAACGCCGTCTCCACGGAGATGGCCCGCTCGATCGCGGGAGCGTGCGCGGCGCTGGGCGCCGACAAGGGCGTACGGGTGGTGGTGCTGACCTCCACGCATGAGCGGGCGTTCTGCGTCGGGGCGGACCTGAAGGAGCGGAACTCCTTCAGCGACGCCGATCTGGTGCGGCAGCGGCCGGTGACGCGCGGGGCGTACACCGGGGTGCTGGAGTTGCCGGTGCCGACGATCGCGGCGGTGCACGGATTCGCGCTGGGGGGCGGCTTCGAGCTGGCGTTGTCCTGCGATGTGATCGTGGCCGACCGCACGGCCGTGGTGGGGCTGCCCGAGGTGTCGGTCGGGGTGATCCCGGGCGGTGGCGGTACGCAGCTGCTGCCCCGCCGGGTGGGGGCGGCCCGGGCGGCCGAGCTGATCTTCACGGCGCGGCGCGTCGAGGCCGTCGAGGCCCGGGAGCTGGGGCTGCTCGACGTCCTGGTGGACGAGGGGCGCGACCGGGAGGAGGCGTTGGCCCTGGCGGAGCGGATGGCGGGGAACTCGCCGGTGGGGCTGCGGGCCGCCAAGCGGGCGCTGCGGGTCGGGCACGGGCTGGACCTGCGGGCCGGACTGGAGGTCGAGGACGCGGCCTGGCGGTCGGTCGCCTTCTCGGGGGACCGGGCGGAGGGCGTGGCCGCGTTCAACGAGAAGCGGAAGCCCGCGTGGCCGGGTGAGTGAGGGGGCGAGGGCCGGGGCCGCTGCTGATTCCCGGCGGCGGCCCGCCCGTGCCACCCGGCGGGGTCGGTGCCGCGTGCGACCGCCCTTCGGGTGCGCGTCCCGCGGTCCTCGCCCCGCGGTCCTCGCCCGCCGTCCCCGCCGACCGTTCTGGTGCCGCCGTCCTCGGGCCCGCCGTGCGTCCGGTGCCCGTGCGTCCGGTGCCCGTGCGGCGGTGCCCGTGGGTCCGGCCCGTGGGTCCGGCCCGTGCGTAGGGCCCGGGAGCGGGACGCCGGCGGTGGGGCCTCCCATGTCTTCCCGCCGACCCGCCGACCCGCCGACCCGCCGTCACTCCAAGCGCCGTAACAATGCACCGGTTCGCCCCAAACCTCCTAGCCTGGAGTGATGGGTGAGGACGGACGGCTCGCGGGCGTGGTGGCTCTGGCGCAGGGGATGGCGGCGGCGCACACCCCGCGTGAGTCCTGGCGGGCGGCGGCGCTCGGCGCGTGCCGGGCGCTGGCCGGGAGTTTCGCCGCGCTGTCGGTGTGGGAGCGGGAGCTGGGGCGGCTGCGGGTGCTCGTGAACGTCGGGGACCGGGCTCAGGGGGAGGAGGAGTTCCCGGGTGACGAGGCGTATCCGGTGCACCAGTTCCCGGAGATCACCGAGTTCCTGCACGAGCGGTGGGCAGCGGGTGGTGAGCCCAATGCCTGGGTGGAGACCGCCGAGGGCCTCGCCACGGGCCATCCCGGGTACTGCCATCAGCGGGTGGCCGCTCTGCGGCGTCGCGGCCGGGGGTGCTGTGTCGTCGCCCCGATCGTGCTGAACGGGAGGGCCTGGGGGGAGCTGTACGTGGCCCGTTCCGTCGGCTCCCCCGTGTTCGACCGGGGCGACGCCGACTTCGCCACCGTGCTGGCCGCCGTCGTGGCCGCGGGCATCGGGCAGAGCGAGCGGCTGGAGGAGGCCCGGCGGCTGGCGTTCACCGACGCGCTGACCGGGCTCGCCAATCGCCGTGCGGTCGACGTGAAGTTGGAGGAGGCGATCGAGCGGCACCGTACCGAGGGCGTCGTCGTCAGCCTCGTCGTGTGCGACCTCAACGGGCTCAAGCGTGTCAACGACACCCTGGGGCACGCCGTCGGCGACCGGCTGCTGGAACGGTTCGGGTCGGTGCTGTCGCTGTGCGGGGCCATGCTGCCGGGCGCTCTCGCCGCGCGTCTCGGCGGCGACGAGTTCTGTCTGCTCGTCGTGGGGGCGCCGGCCGACGACGTCGTGAAGGCCGCGGACGAACTGTGCCGGCGGGCGGCGGAGTTGGAACTGGGCGAGGGGGTCGCCTGCGGGGTGGCGTCCACGGACGATCCCATCGGGGCGGTGGGTTCCGCCCGCCGGTTGTTCCGGCTCGCCGACGCCGCCCAGTACCAGGCGAAGGCCGAGCGGTCCGGCAAGCCCGTGGTGGCGGGTCGGGAGGGGCCGGACGACCCGGTCGTGCGCCTCGCCGACGCGGAGCCCTCCGGGGAGGGTGCCGTGGAACGGCGGCGGTTCCGCGGTCGTCGGCCGCTGTAAGGGTCGTACCGGTCACCCACTAGTGACATCTTCGTCTTCACTGCGTACGCTCCTGAATATGGATATGCACACTGTGGTGGTGGGGACGTCCGGGGTCACCACGTCCGACGTCCTCGCCGTGGCACGCGGCGGTGCCCGCGTCGAGCTGTCGTCGGAGGCGCTCGCGGCCCTCGCCGCGGCCCGCGAGATCGTGGACGCGCTGGCGGCCAAGCCGGACCCCGTCTACGGCGTCTCCACCGGCTTCGGCGCCCTGGCGACCCGGCACATCAGCCAGGAGCTGCGCGGTCGGCTGCAGCGCAACATCGTCCGCTCGCACGCCGCCGGAATGGGCCCCCGCGTGGAGCGGGAGGTCGTACGGGCGTTGATGTTCCTGCGGCTGAAGACCGTCTGCTCCGGGCACACGGGCGTGCGGCCCGAGGTCGCGCAGACCATGGCGGACGTCCTCAACGCCCAGATCACCCCGGTCGTCCACGAGTACGGCTCCCTCGGATGCTCCGGTGACCTCGCCCCGCTGTCCCACTGTGCCCTGGCGCTGATGGGCGAGGGCGACGCCGAGGGACCGGACGGAACCGTGCGGCCCGCCGGTGAACTCCTCGCCGCGCACGGCATCGCCCCCGTCGAACTGCGGGAGAAGGAGGGCCTCGCCCTTCTCAACGGCACCGACGGCATGCTGGGCATGCTGGTCATGGCCCTCGCCGACCTCGACACCCTCTACAAGTCCGCCGACGTCACCGCCGCCCTGTCGCTGGAGGCGCTGCTCGGCACCGACAAGGTGCTCGCGCCCGAACTGCACGCCATCCGCCCCCACCCGGGGCAGGGCGCCTCCGCCGCCAACATGCTGGCCGTGCTGAAGGGTTCGGCCCTGACCGGCCACCACCAGGACGACGCGCCCCGCGTCCAGGACGCCTACTCGGTGCGGTGCGCCCCGCAGGTCGCCGGCGCCGGACGGGACACCATGGCGCACGCCCGCCTCGTCGCCGAGCGGGAGCTCGCCTCGGCGGTCGACAACCCGGTCGTCCTGCCCGACGGCCGCGTCGAGTCCAACGGCAACTTCCACGGGGCGCCCGTGGCCTACGTGCTGGACTTCCTCGCCATCGCCGTCGCCGACCTCGCCTCCATCGCCGAGCGGCGCACCGACCGGCTGCTGGACAAGAACCGCAGCCACGGCCTGCCGCCGTTCCTGGCCGACGACGCGGGTGTCGACTCGGGGCTGATGATCGCCCAGTACACCCAGGCCGCCCTGGTGAGCGAGTTGAAGCGGCTGGCCGTTCCCGCCTCCGCCGACTCCATCCCCTCCTCCGCCATGCAGGAGGACCATGTCTCCATGGGCTGGTCGGCCGCCCGCAAGCTGCGTACGGCCGTCGACAACCTCACCCGGGTCCTGGCCGTCGAGCTGTACGCCGCCACCCGCGCCATCGAACTGCGCGAGGGCCTCGCCCCGGCCCCGGCCTCCCGGGCGGTCATCGACGCCGTGCGGGCCGCCGGAGTCCAGGGTGCCGGTCCCGACCGGTTCCTGGCACCGGATCTCGCCGCGGCCGACGCGTTCGTGCGCGGCGGAGACCTGGTCGCGGCGGCGGAGAAGGTCACGGGGCCGCTCCAGTGACGCCCCGAGCTCTGGGCTGACACGAAAGCGGGGCCCTGCCGTACGACCGACAGGGCCCCGATGCTCCGCGCGGGCGGGTTACTTCAGCTTCGCGGCCTGCGCGTCGATCACGGCGGCCGGCACGTCGTACGGCTTGTCCGTCATCATCAGGCCCAGGTTCATCGTGTAGTACGTGGCGATGGTGCCGCCGTGGCGGACCACCTCGACGTGCGTGGTGGCCACGTCGCCGTCCTCCGCGTCGCTCTTCGCGGTGAACGCCACCGACTCGTCACCGGCACCGGACGCCTTCTCCGCGGCGATCGAGGTCACCTTCTGGTCCGTGCCCTGCATGGTGAGCGGGAAGCCCCCGGAGCAGCTCTTCACCGCGTCCGACACGGACTTGAAGGTCTTCTCGGCGCCGTCACCGTCGTACGAGGAGAGCCCGACGACCGTCATGTCCAGGCTCAGGGCGTCCGTGAAGGCGTCCTCGAACTCACCCTCGGTCAGGTCGTCCAGGGACTTGGAGGGGTTGTCGGTGGGCTTCTTCTTCTCCTGCGTGGCCATCACGGCCGCGTTCGAGGCCGAGTCGCCCGGCGCCAGACCACCCATGGCGTAGGCCAGCGGCGCGCACTGCTCCTCGCCGCTCTTGACGACGTCCTTGGACTTCGGCAGCTGCTTGCCGGACGCGTCCACCTTGTATCCGTCGACATCGCCCTGGGCGATGATCGCCTTCTTCAACTCCGCGGAGCTGAGCGCCTTCGCGTCGGAGCCCCCGGAGTCACCCCCGCAGCCCGTGAGAAGGGCGAGCGACAGCGCGCTCACGGCAACCGTGGCGGCTACACGCACGCCCGATGATCTCTTCATGGGCGGACTATGAAGCGCAGGTGAAGGGAGCGTCAAGTGATTTCAGAAGCCGAGACGTTCCCGGCGCACCGAGTAGGCGACGAAGCCCGCGCCCACCGCGAGGAAGACGGTCCCGCCGACGATGTACGGCGTGGTGTCCAGGCTTCCGGTGTCGGCGAGCCGGGTGCCGTCCGCGGTGGCGCCGTCCGTGCTCTCGGAGACGGCCCTGGCCTGCTGCGTCGTCCGGGTCGCCGAGGGTTCCGTTCTCGCCGGCTGCTCGCCCGTCGCGTTCGCGGAGGGCACGAACCACAGGGCGCCCAGCAGGGCACCCGCGGCGGTGGCGGTCAGCAGCGATCGGCGTGCGGTGGACGGCGATCGGTGAGCGGCGGACACGGAATATCGATCCCCTTGTGGTGCTGGCGAATTGGCCGTGTGGGGCGATGTTAGTGAAAGTCGCGGGTCACGGGAAAGTCACGGGGGGAATGAGTCGTACTCTCCGAGCATGAGCACTCCAGAAACATCACGCTTTGTACGAGTTCGCGTGGAAGTCGTTCTCGAAGTGGACGACGAAGAAGCTCTTACCGGGGCCGCGCTGCGGCGGATCGCCGAGGACAGCACGATGCCGGCCGACGAGCGGACGCTGGCCGAGAGCGCTGTGACGGAAGACACCGCGGAGGCCCTCGCCTATCTGGTCGATCCCTTCGACCTGGTCAGTGACGTGCCGGGGATCGAACTCGCGCAGGCGTCCTGGTCCAGCGAGCGCATCGAGCACGACCCCGATTCGCCCGAGTGGGGTCTCGACGACGATGATGTCGACGAGGACTTCGACGACGAAGCGACGAAGCGGGTCGGTTGAGGCGTCTTGGGGAAATCGTGACCCCGGGCGGCAACCGCCGCCCGGGGTTTCGTCGTCTCAAGGGGCGCACTGACCGACATCCGCACCACCGGCTTCGGCCGAGGTGGTGTACCCCACACATATCAGCGATGTGGAACGGGACGAACCGGTCGTAGCGTTGAAGATCCTTGACGGGGACTCTCGGGGTTTTGGGGATTCGGGAACAATGGAGAAGCGTGTGATGACGAACAGTAAGCGGCGCAAGGGCCTCACGGTCGCGTCCGCACTGCTCGGCGGTGTCCTGGTGCTCTCGGCCTGCTCCGGTGGCGACGACGGCGCCTCCGGGAGCGACGGAGGCGACACCTCGCAGTCCAAGGTCGACGAGGCGGCCGCCAAGAAGACCTCCGCGGCTCAGATCAAGATCACGCCCAAGGACGGCACCGACAACGCCTCCATCAACAACTCCGCCGCCGTCACCGTGAGCAAGGGCTCACTCACCCAGGTGACGATGAAGACCGCCGACGGCGCCCCGGTCGAGGGCGAGATATCCGCGGACAGGACCAGCTGGAAGCCCAGCGCCCAGCTGGAGCGCTCCACCACCTACAAGATCACCGTGACGGCGAAGGACGCCAAGGGCCTTGAGGCCCATGAGAACGCCTCCTTCACCACCGTCTCCCCGAAGAACAGCTTCCTCGGCTACTACACGCCGGAGGACGGCTCCACCGTCGGCGTCGGCATGCCCGTGTCGATCAACTTCGACAAGGCGATCAGCAACAAGGCGGCCGTCCAGAAGGCCGTCACCGTCTCCACCACCAGTGGTCAGGAGGTCGCCTGCCACTGGTTCAACGACACCCGCATGGACTGCCGGCCCGAGGACTACTGGCAGGAGGGCGCCACCGTCACCCTGAAGATGTCCCTGGACGGTGTCGAGGGCTCCGAGGGTGTCTACGGCGTCCAGCAGAAGACGGTCAGCTTCAAGATCGGTCGCAACCAGATCAGCTACGTCGACGCGAAGACCAAGCAGATGAAGGTCACGCAGGACGGCAAGACCATCAAGACCATCCCGATCTCCGCGGGTTCTCCGGAGAACAAGACCTACGAAGGCATCATGGTGATGTCCGAGAAGTTCAAGGAGACGCGCATGAACGGCGCGACCGTGGGCTTCACCGACGACGACGGCAAGGGCGAGTACGACATCAAGGACGTGCCGCACGCCATCCGCCTGTCCACCTCCGGCACCTTCATCCACGGCAACTACTGGGGCGCCAAGTCCATCTTCGGCAGCGTCAACACCAGCCACGGCTGCGTGGGTCTGTCCGACACCAAGGGCGCCAACGACAAGGGCACCGCGGGCTACTGGTTCTACAACAACTCGATCGTCGGTGACGTCGTGGTCGTCCAGAACACCGGCGACAAGACCATCGCGCCCGACAACGGCCTCAACGGCTGGAACATGGACTGGGCCCAGTGGAAGGCCGGCTCCGCCGCGTGACGAACCCTTGAGGTTGCTTCGTACGCAGCCTCACGACAGCTTTCCCACAGCTGACCGATGCCGCCCCTCAGGGGGCGGCATCGGTGTTTCCGGAGTGGCCGGCTGGGCAGCGCGGATCGGTGTCAAGGGAGGATGCGGGGGCGCAAACCGGCGAACGGGTAACGGAGTTCACGCCGTCGCGTAACAGTCGGTGGGAGTGCTTCTCATCTTCCGCGCATCTCTTGAGGCGTCAGACAGCGCCTCGGCATACTGCGGGTTCCGGGGGGCGAAGCGTAGGCGTACGGGACCTCCTCCGGCCGGGTGAACGGGGATTCACCCGGACCTTCTGCAAGGGGGAAACTTGCGCAGACAAGTCAAAAGAGTGTGCGCGGCCTCTGTCGCCTCAGCGGCCGCCATCGCCCTCGCCGCGGGAATGACCACCCCGGCGTCGGCGGAACCGGAGCAGCGCCCGTCCGGCGCCGCCAGCTCGTTCTCGTCCCCCCACCGCATCACCCTGATCACGGGTGACCGGGTCTCCATCGACTCCAAGGGCCGCGTGGTCGGTCTGGAGCGGGCGCAGGGGCGCCGGCACATACCCGTCCAGATCCGCCGGATCCACGGGCACACGCTCGTGATCCCGGCCGACGCGGCGCGGCTGGTCGCGGCGGGCAAGCTCGACCAGCGGCTGTTCGACGTCACCGAGCTGAACAAGTCCGCGATCCGCACCTCCCAGGCCAAGGGCCTGAAGGTCATCGTCGGCTACAAGGGCGCCGCAGCCGCCACCAAGGCGGACGTCCGGGACGCGGGCACCTTGCGCCGGACCCTGAAGTCCCTGAACGCGGACGCGGTGCAGACCTCCCACCAGGACACGCCCGAGCTGTGGGACGCGCTCACCAACGGCGACCGGACCGCCTCCGGGATAGCGAACGTCTGGCTGGACGGTGTCCGCAAGGCCAGCCTCGACAAGTCCGTCGCGCAGATCGGCGCCCCCAAGGCGTGGGCGGCCGGATACGACGGCAAGGGCGTCAAGATCGCCGTCCTGGACACCGGCGTCGACGCCACCCACCCGGACCTCAAGGACCAGGTGATCGCGGAGAAGAACTTCTCCCGGGCCGCCGACGCGAAGGACAAGGTCGGCCACGGCACGCACGTCGCGTCCATCGCGGCCGGCACCGGCGCCAGGTCCGCGGGGAAGTACAAGGGCGTGGCTCCCGGCGCCGACATCCTCAACGGCAAGGTCCTCGACGACGAGGGCTTCGGCGACGACTCCGGCATCGTCGCGGGCATGGAGTGGGCCGCCGAGCAGGGCGCCCAGGTCGTCAACATGAGCCTCGGCGGCATGGACACCCCCGAGGTCGACCCGATGGAGGCGGCGGTCAACAGGCTGTCCACCGAGAAGGGCATCCTCTTCGCTGTGGCGGCGGGCAACTCCGGTCCGGCGTCGATCGGTTCGCCCGGCAGCGCGGAGGCCGCGCTGACCGTCGGCGCCGTCGACGACAAGGACGTGCTCGCGCCCTGGTCCAGCACCGGCCCCCGGCTCGGCGACGGCGCCATCAAGCCGGACGTGACCGCCCCGGGCGTCGCCATCACTGCCGCGTCCGCCAAGGGCAGCCTCTTCGAGCAGGAGGTCGGCGAGAAACCGCCCGGCTACCTGACCATCGAGGGCACGTCCATGGCGACGCCGCACGTCGCGGGTGCCGCCGCGATCCTCAAGCAGCAGCACCCGGACTGGTCGTACACCGAGCTCAAGGGTGCCCTGACCGGTTCCGCCAAGGGCGGCAAGTACACGGCGTTCCAGCAGGGTTCGGGCCGTGTCCAGGTCGACAGGGCCGTCAAGCAGACGGTGATCGCCGACCCGGTGTCGCTGAGCTTCGGCACGCAGGAGTGGCCGCACACCGACGACAAGCCGGACACCAGGAAACTGACGTACCGCAACCTCGGCACCGAGGACATCACCCTCACCCTGTCCACGACGGCCACCGACCCCAAGGGCCGGCCGGCTCCCTCGGGCTTCTTCAAACTCGGCGCGACGAAGGTGACGGTTCCCGCGGGCGGCGAGGCCGCCGTCGACCTCACCGTCGACACCAGGCTGGGCGGCACCCTCGACGGCGCCTACTCCGCGTACGTGACGGCGGCGGGCGGTGGCCAGAGCGTCCGGACGGCCGCCGCGGTGCAGCGCGAGGTGGAGTCGTACGACGTCACCGTCAAACACGTCGACCGCGACGGCAAGCCGGCGCCCGAGTACAACACCGCCCTGTTCGGCTACGCGGGCCTGGCCACGAACCTGGACCACCAGGTTCCGCTCTCCGAGTCCGGCACCACCACGTTGCGGCTGCCCAGGGGCACGTATCTGCTCGACGCCTGGATCGCCAAGGACCTGGTGACCCTGGAGGGCGGCCTCGACTGGCTGGTCCAGCCGAAGCTGAACGTCACCAAGGACACCACCGTCACGATCGACGCCCGCACGACGAAGTCGGCCGACATCACCGTGCCGGACGCGCGGGCCGAGCAGGTGCTCGCCGCCAGTGACTACTTCTACGACCCGGCGGGCATCGGCCTCGGCGTCGGCCTCGCCTCCTTCGCCGACCTGCGCATGGCGCACCTCGGCCCGGAGGTCGCGAGCGGCCTGGTGCAGAGCTGGAACGGCCAGTGGACGAAGGGAGACGACGCCGAGTACGACGTCGCGACCACCGCCGAGGTCAAGAAGATCCAGGGGGACAAGGTCCGCCACTTCAAGGCGGGCGAGCTCGCCGAGGTGAAGAGCAGCCTGGGTGCCGCGGCCCCCGGCAAGACCGGCGCGCTGCTCCCCGTGGGCGTCTTCCCCGACAACGCCGTGATCAGCGCTCCGATCGAGCAGAAGCTGCCGGGCTCGCGGACGATGTACCTGTCGACGTCCGACAAGGTCCAGTGGACGTTCGACTTCGAGCAGTACGCAGGCCGGGACGCGGACGGCTTCCCGATCATCGACGCCGGCTACACCCTGGGCAGCCCGCAGACGTTCAAGGCGGGCCAGAGCTACACGAAGACCTTCAACACGGCGGTCTTCGGCCCGCACATCAACAAGGAATTCGGCCTGTTCCGTCAGGACAACGAGATCTACGGCTTCCTGCCGCTGTTCGCCGACGCCCACAAGCACGCCGGCGCGTCGGACTTCACGGCGGTGGCCACCAGCCTGTACCGCAACGGCACCAAGGTGGGCACCAACGACGACCCGCTGTTCGGCGGGGCGACGTTCAAGGTCCCGGCCGCGGAGGCCGAGTACCGGCTGACCACCTCGGTCAAGCGGAGCGTCAAGGTCGCGGCCGCCTCCACGCGGATCGACGCGAGCTGGACCTTCCGTTCCAAGAAGCCGACCGGTGACCAGGCCACGCTCGCGGCCTCCACGGTCCGCTTCAACGCCAGGACGGGCCTGGACAGCCGGGTCGAGGCCGACAAGAAGGTGACGTTCCCGGTCACCGTCGTCGGCTCGGCAGCGGGCGCCAACCTCAGGTCGCTGCACGTGTACGCGTCGTACGACTACGGCCAGACCTGGAAGAAGCTCGACGTCAGGAACGGCAAGATCACCGTGAGGAATCCGGCGAAGGGGAAGGGGATCTCCTTCCACTCCAAGGTCGCCGACAAGAAGGGCAACAAGGCGACGGTCTCGATCTACAACGCCTACTACGGCAAGTAAGCCGTACGGCGTGCCGGGAGGCCGCCGCCGAACCGCCCGCCGGAACCGCTCCTCCGGCGGGCGGTTCGCGCTCGCCCGCACGGGCGCCGAGGAACCGGTGCGTCAGCCGCCGCTGCCGTACGGCCTCGTCAGGATCTCCAGGTTGTGCCCGTTCGGATCCTCGAAGTAGGCGCCGCGGCCACCGTCGTTGTGGTTGATCTCGCCGGGACGGCGGTGGTACGGGTCGGCCCAGTACGTCAGACCGGCCTCCCGGATCCGGCCGAAGATCGAGTCGAAGTCGTCCTCCGACACCAGGAACGCGTAGTGCTGCGGCGTGACCGCGCCGGGCGTGTCCAGATAGTCCAGGGTCACGCCGTTGGGGATCTCGACCGGGACGAACGGGCCGTACTGCGGGCTCACCGCCAGGCCCAGGATGTCGGCGAGGAACTGGGCCGACGCCTTCTTGTCGTGCGCCGCGACGATGGTGTGGTTGAGCTCGACGGTCATCGTGGGCTGTCTCCTCGTCTCACACGGATCGGACTGGCTCCGCCTCCCACGCTAGGCAGGCCCGCCACACGGCACATCGGTCCCGGGGAGGGGGCGGGTCTACTGCTTCGGTACTCCGCCCTCGGCCCCGAGCCGCTCATGCCGAGGGCCCCGGAGCGGTACGGCTCCGGGGCCCTCGGCCAGGGGTGGGCCCGCCGACGTCAGATCGTCGCCGTGTCGATCACGAACCGATACCGCACATCGCTGTCCAGCACCCGCTCGTACGCCTCGTTGATCTGCTCGGCGTCGATCAGCTCGATCTCGGCGCCGAGACCGTGCTCGGCGCAGAAGTCCAGCATCTCCTGGGTCTCCCGGATGCCGCCGATGCCGGATCCGGCGAGGGTCTTGCGCCCGCCGATCACCGAGAAGAGGTTGAGCCTGACGGGCTCCTCGGGAGCGCCCACGTTCACGAACGCGCCGTCCGTCCTGAGCAGGGACAGGAACCGGTCCAGGTCCAGCGGCGCCGAGACCGTGGAGAGGATGAGGTCGAAGGTGCCCCTCAGCTCCTCGAAGGTGTTCTCGTCGCTGGTCGCGTAGTAGTGGTCGGCGCCCAGCTTCAGCCCGTCCTCCTTCTTGCGCAGGGACTGCGAGAGGACCGTGACCTCGGCGCCGAGCGCGTGCGCGATCTTCACGCCCATGTGGCCGAGGCCGCCCATGCCGAGGATCGCGACCTTCTTGCCCGGACCTGCGTTCCAGTGCCTGAGCGGGGAGTACGTGGTGATGCCGGCGCACAGCAGGGGCGCGGCCACGTCCAGGGACAGGCCGTCGGGGATGCGGACGACGAAGTTCTCGTCGACGACGATCTTCTCCGAGTAGCCGCCGTAGGTCGGCTCGCCGTTCTTGTCGAGCGCGTTGTAGGTGCCGACATTGCCGCCGGTGCAGTACTGCTCCAGGCCTGCCTCGCAGTTCTCGCACTCACGGCAGGAGTCGACCAGGCAGCCGACGCCCACGCGGTCGCCGGCCTTGTACTTGGTCACGCCCGGGCCGACCTCGGAGACGATGCCCGCGATCTCGTGGCCGGGGACCATCGGGAAGATCGCCTCGCCCCAGCCCTCGCGGGCCTGGTGGATGTCGGAGTGGCAGATACCGGCGAACTTGATGTCGATCAGGACGTCGAACTCGCCGACCTCGCGGCGCTCGATGGTGGTGCGCTCCAGCGGAGCCTTCGCGGCGGGTGCGGCGTATGCGGCAACGGTCGTCATGCCGGGGATCTCCTAGCGGGGTTCGCGTGCCCGGCTGCCTTCTGGTCTTCGCTGTCCGTCCGGGCACGGCATTCAGCCTGCCGGGAAGAGACGGCGCCACCCAGACCTCAATCGTGCGTACGCTCGCCGGTCCTACCACTGGTGGGGTCAGGCTCCTGTGCGTAGGACCGGGAATACTTGAGGCATGGACGAAAAGCCCGAATCCCTGTCCGGACCCACCACCGACACCGGTGCCGACCGGGCCGGCCTGGACCCGCGGGCCGAGCTCAGCGAGTTTCTGCGCACCCGGCGTGCCCGGCTGAAGCCGGAGGACGTCGGACTGCCGGACTTCGGGCGCCACCGCAGGGTGCCGGGGCTGCGGCGCGAGGAGCTGGCACAGCTGGCCGGGGTGTCCGTGGCGTACTACACACGCCTGGAGCAGGGCAACGGGCGCAACGTATCGGCGGAGGTCCTCGACGCGATCGCGCGGGCGCTGCGGCTGAGCGACGCCGAGCACGCCCATCTGACGCACCTCGCGAAGCCCAAGCAGCACAAGAAGAAGCCCGCGGCGCGCACCGAGCAGGTACGGCCGGCGCTGCGGCAGCTGCTGGAGTCGATCGACGGGGTACCCGCCTACGTCGCGGGGCGCCGCTCGGACATCCTCGCCTGGAACCGGATGGCGGCGGCGGTCTTCGGCGACTGGTCGGAGCTGCCGGTCCAGGAGCGCAACTGGGCACGGCTGGTGTTCCTCAAGCCCGAGTACCGCGACCTGTTCGTGGAGTGGGAGCAGAAGGCGTCCGACATGGTCGCCTATCTGCGGATGGACGCCGGCTGCCACCCCGACGACCCGCGGCTGTCCGCCCTGGTCGGCGAACTCTCGGTCAAGAGCGAGGAGTTCCGGCGGCTGTGGGCCACCCACGACGTCAAGGAGAAGACCCACGGCGTCAAGCACATCCGGCATCCCCTGGTGGGCGAACTGACCCTGAACTTCGAGTCGTTCCGCATGTCCGACGGCACCGAGCAGACACTGATCACGTATCACGCGGAGCCGGGGTCGGCGTCGGCGGAGGCCCTGCGGCTGCTGGCCAGTTGGGGAGCGGACGCGACGAAGGCGGGGACCTCCCCGCTCCGCTGACGCTCACGCGCAACGGTGCGCAGGCCGCCGCGCGCACCGGCGCCACCGCTGCCACGTCAGTGGCCGCCGCGCCCCTCGACCGCAGCGGCGATGTCGTCGAGGTCCTTGGCGACGGCCTTGCTCACCGCCCGTGCGCCGACCCCGCCCAGAAGTCTCGTGAGCAGGCCCGCGACCCCGCCGGGGGCCACCGCCGTGAACGTCATACGAATGGTCGTCGCGGACGGCCCGTCCGCCCTCACCACCCACTCCGAGACGTAGTGGGTGCCGTGCGACTCGGCCTCCACCACATAGCGCTCGGGCGCCTCGCAGGCGGTCACCCACATCTCCTCGGTGGCCTCCTTGCCGAACATGCGCCGGGTCTCGCGCCACCGGGTGCCCACCCCGAAGGCCCCCTCCGTGACGACCTCGACCCTGGAGACGCCGCTGAGCACGCGCTCCATTCCCTCGATGTCGGTCAGCGCCTCCCACACGGGCCCCCGGCCCGCGGCGACGCGCCGCTCCACGACGACGCTTCTGCTGGTCATGCACCCCATGAAAGCAGCCGGGTCCGACAATCGCCCGACGACGGATGACGGATGACGGATGACGGACGACCGGCGACCGGCGACCGGCGCCCGAGGACCGACGACAGGCGACCGGCGACCGACTGCTGCCGACCGGGAACGGTGGCTTCAGCGGCGACCGGCGACCGGCGACCGATGACCGATGATCGGCGACGGACGACCGAGGACCGACTGCTGCCGACCGGGACCGGTGGCCTCAGCGGCGACCGATGACCGATGACCGATGACCGGCGACGGACGACCGAGGACCGACTGTGCCGACCGGGACCGGTGGCCTCAGCGGCGACCGGCGACCGGCGACCGGCGACCGATGACCGATGACCGGCGACCGGCGACGGACGACGGACGACCGAGGACCGACTGCTGCCGACCGGGACCGGTGGCCTCAGCGGCGACCGGCGACCGGCGACCGGCGACCGATGACCGATGACCGGCGACGGACGACGGACGACCGAGGACCGACTGCTGCCGCCCCGGACCGGTGGCCTCAGCGGTGACCGGGACGGGTGGCCTCAGCGTCCCCGCCGGACGTTGAGCCGGGCGGCCTGCCGGGTGAGGTGGTCGCGTTCGGCGAAGTTGGGTGCCTTCCCGGCCGCGTCGGCGTACAGCCGTGCCGCCGTGGCCAGGTCGCCGTCGCGCTCGTGGAGGTACGCGGCCACCGCGGCGTGCCGGGGCAGCGTGTCGTCCACAGCGGCGAGCGCCGCCAGCCCGGCACGCGGTCCGTCGGCCTCGCCGACGGCGACCGCGCGGTTGAGCCGGACGATCGCGCTGTCGGTCAGGCGCGCGAGTTCGTCGTACCACTCGACGATCTGCACCCAGTCGGTCTCCTCGGCGGTGGGCGCGTCGGCGTGCAGGGCGGCGATGGCGGCCTGCGCCTGGAACTCGCCCAGCCGGTCGCGTGCCAGGGCGGCCTGCAGGATGCCGACGCCCTCGGCGATCGCCGCGGTGTCCCATCGGCCGCGGTCCTGCTCGGCGAGCGGCACGAGCCCGCCGTCGGGCGCGATCCGGGTGGCGCGCCGGGCGTGGTGGAGCAGCATGAGGGCGAGCAGCCCCGCCACCTCGGGATGGTCGACCTGGGCCGCGAGCTGCCGGGTGAGCCGGATGGCCTCGGCGGCGAGGTCGACGTCGCCGGAGTAGCCCTCGTTGAAGACCAGGTAGAGCACCCTCAGCACGGTGGCGACATCGCCGGGCTGGTCGAACCGTACGCCGGAGACGGTGCGCTTGGCCCGGCTGATGCGCTGGGCCATCGTCGCCTCCGGCACCAGGTAGGCCCGGGCGATCTGCCGGGTGCTGAGCCCGCCGACGGCGCGCAGGGTGAGCGCGACCGCGGACGAGGGAGTCAGCGACGGGTGGGCGCACAGGAAGTACAGCTGAAGGGTGTCGTCCGCGGCGGGCGCGGGCCCGCGCGCCGGTTCCTCCTCCACGAGGCCCTCACGCCGGCGGCGGGCGGCGTCCGACCTCGCCTGGTCGAGGAACTTGCGCCAGGCCACCGTGACCAGCCAGCCCTTCGCGTCCCGCGGCGGATCGTCCGGCCAGACGCGGACCGCCTCGACCAGCGCGTCCTGCACGGCGTCCTCGGCCGCCGCGAAGTCGGCTCCGCGGCGGACGAGAACGGTGAGCACACCCGGTGTGAGGCTCCGCAGCAGTGCCTCGTCCATGAGGAGAGGTCACTCCGTGATGGTGGGCGGCGCGGCGAGGAACGGACGCACCTCCAGCCACTCGTGGATCGGCTTGCCGCCCGCCCCGGGGGCCGCCGACAGTTCCCCGGCCAGTTCCACGGCACGCTCGTAGCTGTCGACGTCGATCACCATCCAGCCGGCGATGAGGTCCTTGGTCTCGGCGAACGGACCGTCGGTGACCGGCGGGCGGCCCTCACCGTCGTACCGGACCCACGTCCCCTCGGGCGCGAGCGCCTGACCGTCGACGAACTCCCCGCTCGTCTCCAGCCGGTCCGCGAAGTCCCGCATGTACTGCATGTGCGCGGAGATCTCCTCCGGCGTCCACTGGTCCATCGGCACGTCGTTCACCGCGGCCGGGGCACCGCGGTAGTGCTTGAGCAGCAGGTACTTGGCCATGGTGTTCTCCTCGGTGCTGTGCGACCCATTCTGGTCGCGTTCACCTCGGGGACGGAGCCGGTCGTGGTTTCTCGACATCGCCGCGACAGGTTTTTCCGGCTGACCCGGTGAGCCGCTCACCGGGCAGTCGCCCGTCTCCACGTCCGTCTCGGGAAGGGCGTTCTCCACTGCCTGCCCGTCGGAGTCGTCGAAGCCGTGGCCGGAGAACTCCGCGACCGACTCGCAGAACGGCCGTAGGTTCTCCTCGAAGATCCAGCTCGCGGCGAGGGCTGAATCAGGGCTCCGGGCGCTCGCCCGTCGCAGTCATCGGCCGCCCCCGGTGATCTCCGTGAGCGAGCCGGCCGGGTCTCTCCCGGCCGGCCCTTGGTGGTCGGCTCGCAACCGGGTGCCTAGAACGGATCGGCGTTGCCGCTGTCGTCGTAGGCCGGGTACATGACCGAGGAGGAGGCACACCGCAGCACCGTGGTCCCCTCCATGTGGCACAGCTCGATCCAGGCCCGGTCTATCCAGCCGCCGGGGTTCGCGTAGGTGTACCACTCACCGGCCGTGCCGACACCGGTGGACACCCGGCGCAGCTGGTAGTAGACGGTCCCGGCGGCGCCGGCGGTCACCAGGCGTACGGCCACGCCGTGGCCGTCGGACGCCTTGTCCTCGACGTAGAGGTACACCGGGTCGAGGCGGTACGGGTTCAGCCGCCACTGGGTCTTGGCCTTGGCGTAGCCCCAGCTGGTGGAGACCGAGGTGCCGGTGACCGTGCTGGCGGACGCCTGCCCGGCTCCCAGGCTCAGCGTGAACAGGGCCGCGACGGTCGCGGCGATGCCGATGGTGCGCTTGCGACGCATGAACGCTCCGTGAAAGTCGTGTGTGGAGCGTGCACCCTATCGCCAGAACGATCACAGCACACCAAGATTCCCGGAGCGCATCCGGCGTCCGCCTGGGCGCCGCGGAACGTCGCGGTGAGGGGCGGGCACGACGGCAGCCGTTCCCGCCACGGCGCCGCGGGCCGCGCGGCGGACACGCCGGTGCTCACCCGTCGGCCTTGGCCACACCTATCGGGCAGGACACCCCGGTCCCGCCGATCCCGCAGTAGCCCGCCGGGTTCTTGTCCAGGTACTGCTGGTGGTACCCCTCGGCCGGATAGAAGGTCCGCTCCTGCGCCGGGAGGATCTCCGTGGTGATCGTGCCGTAGCCGGAGCCGGTCAGGACCTTCTGGTAGGACTCGCGGGAAGTCTCGGCCGTCTTCGCCTGGTCAGGAGTGTGCGTGTAGATCGCCGAGCGGTATTGCGTGCCGACGTCGTTGCCCTGACGGAAGCCCTGCGTGGGGTCGTGGGACTCCCAGAACGTCTTCAGGAGGCGTTCGTACGAGATCACGCTCGGGTCGTAGACCACGCGCACGGCCTCCGTGTGGCCGGTCAGGCCCGAGCAGACCTCCTCGTAGGTGGGGTTCTCGGTGTAGCCGCCCTGGTAGCCGACCAGGGTCGTCCACACGCCGGCCGGGAGCTGCCAGAACTTGCGCTCGGCGCCCCAGAAGCAGCCCAGGCCGAAGTCGGCGATCTCCAGGCCCTCGGGGTAGGGACCGAGGAGCGGGTTGCCGAGGACCGTGTGACGGTCGGGGACCGCGAAGGCCGGGTCCGGGCGGCCCTTCAGCGCCTGCTCGGGGGTGGGCAGGACGGGCGTACGGCCGAAGAGCATGACGGTTCCTTCCTTGCGGGCCTCGCGACCCTGAGGGCGACGGCTGCGGTGCTCCGGCGGGTCGTCCCCGCCGGCGGTACCCCCTTCAACGCACGGCCGGCCTCTCGGATTCCGCGCCACGCCGCTGCCGCCCGCGCGGCGCGGGCACTGAGTTCCAGCGCGGCGCGGGAACTCAGTGCGGCAGTGTCGCCGGGCTGCCGCCGTTCGCCTCGTAGCCAGCCACCGCCAGTGCGCGGTAGACCGCGAACTCGGCCGCCGGGTCGGCGGACAGGGTCCAGGGCAGGGCACCGACATGGCCGTCGACGTGCACCAGCTGGTCCATCGCCTCCGCCCAGCGCTCACCGCGGACCAGGAAGAAGACCAGCAGGTGCCGTACGTGCGCCAGCATCGGGTCGTCGGGGCGCGCGGCGTGCACCGCGTACAGAGCGCCGTGGATCGCCTTCGTCACGACCTCGCTCTGGTAGAAGCCGCTGACCAGGTTCACCTCGGGCATGTGCTCGAAGACCGCGAACAGCGGCATCGCGGCGAGGAGGGAGCCCTGGGGCGCGCGTGCCGCCGCCGCCTCCGCGAAGTCGTACGCCAGCGCACGCGAGCCGTGCCACTTCTCGCACCAGTAGTGCAGGGCCGCGAGGTGCGCGCCCATGTGGGCCGGGGCACGGTCCAGTATCTTCAGCCAGAGCTGCTCGAACTCCGGTCGGGAATAGGCCAGTCCACGCGCCACCGACAGCTCGACGATGTACGGGATCGGATCACCGGGGGCGAGCAGCGCGGCGTCGGAACACGCCGACTTCGCCTCCTCCATGATGATCCGGAACTCGTCCGTGCCCGGCGTCGCCGTGCGCCACGCCTGCTGCACCAGGAACTCCGCGTGCACGGCCGCCCCGCCCGCGTCCTTGGGCTGCTCGGTCCGCCACACCCGCAGCCACTGACCGCCCGGCGACTCGCCGACCCCGCCCGGCCGCTGCTGCAGCTCCAGCGACGCGGCACCGGCGAAGGCCTGCACCCGCTGCCAGCGCAGCTCGCCCTCCGCCTCCGTGCCGGCCAGCAGCTGCGAGGCGGCTCGGTAGTCCTGGGTGCGCTGCACCAGGTCGAGGACGTCCAGCAGGTCCTGGTCGGGGCCGGGCATGCGGATGTCCAGCTCCTCCTGCCGTACGAAGCCGTAGTTCGCCGGGTCCGCGGCGTCCGGGTGGCCCGGCGGGACCTGCTCGATCATGCCCCGCCTGCGCCTCATGAACGGCACCACCACGAAGGCGACCATGAGCAGCGCGATCAGGACCCAGAGAATCTCCATGCCTCCAGCGTTCCAGACGCCGCCGACAATTGGCCAACGAGTGGCCCCCGGCCCCCGCCGAAAACCCGCCGCCCGGCACGTGCGGCGTTCGCGCACTACCCTCGGTGCCCATGAGCGACAGGCATATCAACCAGCATTTCGAGACCCTCGCGATCCACGCGGGCAACACCGCCGATCCCCTGACCGGCGCGGTCGTCCCGCCGATCTACCAGGTCTCGACCTACAAGCAGGACGGTGTCGGCGGCCTGCGCGGCGGCTACGAGTACAGCCGCAGCGCCAACCCGACCAGGACCGCCCTGGAGGAGAACCTCGCCGCACTGGAAGGCGGCCGCCGCGGGCTCGCGTTCGCGTCCGGACTGGCGGCCGAGGACTGCCTGTTGCGTACGCTGCTCAGCCCCGGCGACCACGTGGTCATCCCCAACGACGCGTACGGCGGCACGTTCCGCCTCTTCGCCAAGGTCGTCTCCCGGTGGGGCGTGGAGTGGTCGGTCGCCGACACCAGCGACCCGTCCGCCGTACGGGCCGCCATCACCCCGAAGACCAAGGTCGTCTGGGTGGAGACCCCCTCCAACCCGCTGCTCGGCATCACCGACATCGCCGCCGTCGCCCAGATCGCCCGGGACGCGGGCGCCCGGCTCGTCGTCGACAACACCTTCGCCACGCCCTACCTGCAGCAGCCGCTGTCCCTCGGCGCGGACGTCGTGGTGCACTCCCTGACCAAGTACATGGGCGGCCACTCGGACGTCGTCGGCGGCGCCCTGATCGTCAGCGACCCGGACCTCGGTGAGGAACTGGCCTTCCACCAGAACGCGATGGGCGCGGTCGCCGGGCCCTTCGACTCCTGGCTGGTGCTGCGGGGCACCAAGACGCTCTCGGTGCGCATGGACCGGCACAGCGAGAACGCCACGAAGATCGCCGACATGCTGACCCGGCACGCGCGCGTGACCCGCGTCCTGTACCCCGGCCTTCCCGAGCACCCCGGTCACGAGGTCGCCGCCAAGCAGATGAGGACGTTCGGCGGCATGATCTCCTTCCAGGTCGCCGGCGGCGAGGAGGCGGCCGTCGAGGTCTGCAACCGCGCCAAGGTGTTCACGCTCGGGGAGTCCCTGGGCGGCGTCGAGTCCCTCATCGAGCACCCGGGACGCATGACGCACGCGTCCGTTGTCGGCTCCGCCCTGGAGGTTCCCGGCGATCTCGTGCGCCTCTCCGTGGGCATCGAGAACGTGGACGACCTCCTGGAGGACCTCCAGCAGGCGCTGGCCTAGGAGCGTTCCGGAAGTCCCGGGTGCCGCGGGTGCTGTGCGGGACTTTCGCGACGCCCTCGGTCTGGGCACGCCCTCGGTCTGGGCACGCCCTCGGTCTGGGCACGCCCTCGGTCTGGGCGCACCCTCGGTCTGGGCGCACCCACGGTCCGGGCACACCCCCGGTCCGGGCTCCGCGGGAAAGGTCACCAGCCTGTCAGCGGTGGAGTCGTCTCCGACGGCGGCTCCACCCACGGGCGGGCCAGCACCGCCCACACCACGAACGCCACCGACGCGGCGAACAGCACCAGCCACATCAGGCGTACGACTGCGGTCCTGCGGCGCAGCATCCGGCCACCGCGCCGAACGGCCTCCGGATACAGGTCCGGCGGCACCGGCGGCGGCGTGCGGTCCATGAGCCGCCGCGCGGCCGCCTCCCGCTGGCTGCGATTCACGGCGACACCACCTCGGCTCCCAGGACGGCCGGCGCGGGCCCTCGCGGCGGATGCAGCACCGTCGCCGTCGCCCGGTCGCAGATCGCGTGGACGCGCTCCGCGGGCAGGCCGAGCAGCGCCCCCACCTGCTCCTCGGCGACGCCCTCGTACAGCCTCAGCACCAGGATCAGGCGTTCCTGCGGGGAGAGGACGGCGAGCGGGCTGCCGGGGTGCGGGCGGGACCGGCCGAGGACGCCCAGGCCGCCGCCGTACCGGTGCCAGGCGGACCGGGAGAAGCGGGTGGCCAGGTACTGGCGGGCACGGTCGTAGGGATCCTCGCCGCGCAGCCGGTCCCAGCACGCGTACGTGTGCGCCAGCGACAGTGTCAGAAGGCGCCGGGCCTGCGGGTTGTCGTCCGGTGGCTCCGCGGTGAGCAGCGTGGCGGCATGCAGCAGCCGCCCTGCCGCGCCCGCGACGAACGCCTCGAACTCCCGGGCCCGGCGGGCGTCCTGGGCCGCACGCCGTCGTCCCACCACCCCTCCCGCCTGAACACGCCCTGAGGAAGCGGGCCCCGGCCGCGCGCGTGGCGCGTCCGTCGCACACGAGTCGTGCGGGTGAACGAGGGCCCGGTTTCATATGAGGCCAGCATCGGCCCAAGGTCAAGACCCGTGCCCCGATCAGCGACCGGGGCCCCATGTGCACGCGCGCGTGCCCGAACCTGCCGCGTGACCGGCGCACCGGCCGGTCCCGATCCGTCAGGACGCCGAGGACGGTTCCGCGCCGGAGATGCCCTGGGCCGCCATCCGTGAGGAGAGCGCGACGTTGAAGCGGGTGAGGAGCGTGCAGAACGCCTCGCGCTCCTCCGGGTCCCAGTCCTGCGTGAGCTCGGCCATCAACTGGCGCCGGGACGAGCGCACTTCCTCCAGCCGGGACTGCCCGCGCGGGGACAGCTGCAGCACCACCGCCCGGCCGTCCTCGGGGTGCGAGGTCCGCTTGACGAGCCCCGTGTCGACGAGCGGCGCCACCTGCCGGGTGACCGTCGACGAGTCGATCCCCATGCTCGCGGCGAGCGCCTTGACGCCCATGGGGCCTTCCTTGTCGAGGCGGTTGAGCAGCAGGTATGCGGCGCGGTCCATGGAGTTGCGCACCTGCCCGACCCCACCGAGCCGGGTCTGTTCGGCACGACGGGCGAACACCGCCACCTCGTGCTGCAGCGTGTCGAGGAGACCGCTGTCCGCGACGGTCGTCATGTCCATCGACATTTCAGGTGTTGTGGGCATGGCCGGGGGCTCACTTCATGAAGGGGGTGCTGGGTTGGGGGACAGGGTACGCGGCCCGGACGCGGGGTGTACCGGCGCTGCCCAAACCCATCTCGGTGCTTGGTCACACCAGGGCCCGGCGCCTGTGAACTGCGAGACTTGAGTCATGAGCTACAGCACGGCTGACTCCTTGCCTCCCGTCACGCTCGACGACGTGCGCGGCGCCCAGAAGATGCTCTCGGGCGTGGCACGGGTGACGGCGATGGAGGGCAGCAGGCACCTGTCCCAGCTGGTGGGAGCGCCGGTGCACCTCAAGTGCGAGAACCTCCAGCGGACGGGCTCGTTCAAGCTGCGCGGCGCCTACGTGAGGATCGCCGGGCTGCTGCCGCAGGAGCGGGCGGCGGGGGTCGTGGCCGCCAGCGCCGGCAACCACGCGCAGGGCGTCGCCCTCGCGTCGTCGCTGCTCGGCGTGCACTCCACGGTGTTCATGCCGAAGGGGGCCCCGCTGCCGAAGATCAGCGCCACCAAGGACTACGGCGCCGAGGTGCGCCTGCACGGCCAGGTGGTCGACGAGACGCTGGCCGCGGCGCAGGAGTACGCGCACGAGACGGGCGCGGTGTTCATCCACCCCTTCGACCATCCCGACGTCATCGCGGGCCAGGGCACGGTCGGCCTGGAGATCCTGGAGCAGTGCCCGGAGGTGCGGACGATCGTCGTCGGCATCGGCGGGGGAGGGCTCGCGGCGGGCATCGCTAGGGCGGTCAAGGCGCTGCGGCCGGACGTGCGGATCGTGGGCGTGCAGGCGGCGGGCGCGGCGGCGTATCCGCCCTCGCTGGCAGCCGGGCATCCGGTCGCGGTCGACAACCCGGCGACGATGGCCGACGGCATCCGGGTCGGCAGGCCCGGTGAGGTGCCGTTCCGGATCATCGGCGAACTCGTCGACGAGGTCCGCACGGTCACCGAGGACGAGCTGGCCACCGCCCTGCTGCTGTGCCTGGAGCGGGCCAAGCTGGTCGTCGAGCCCGCGGGGGCGAGCCCCGTCGCGGCGCTGCTGAGCGACCCCGGCGCCTTCGAGGGCCCGGTGGTCGCGGTGCTGTCCGGCGGCAACGTCGACCCGGTGCTGCTGCAGCGGGTGCTGCGGCACGGCATGGCCGCGCAGGGCCGCTACCTGGCCGTTCGGCTGCGGCTGACGGATCGGCCGGGTGCGCTCGCCACGCTCTTGGGGGTGCTGTCGGCGGTGGACGCCAACGTCCTCGACGTGAGCCATGTCCGGACCGACCCACGGCTCGGGCTCACGGAGGCGGAGGTGGAGCTGCACCTGGAGACGAAGGGCACCGCGCACTGCGTCGAGGTCGGCCAAGCCCTCCGCGAGGCGGGCTACATCGTCATCGGCTGAGCGGTCGGGGCGGCGAAAGACCAGGTCACAGCCTCCTTGTCACTCGTTCGGGTAAATCCGTTGTGGGACGCGATACATCGCGTTATGGTGTGTTGCCGTATTCCCGCCACGAGCGGCATGAAAAGTGCAAACCTAGGCTTCCCGAAGTTTCCCCGACGACGTGGAGATTCATATGCCAGGCGCCATCTATGCCGAAGGCCTGGTGAAGACCTTCGGTGACGTAAGGGCTCTGGACGGCGTCGACCTCGATGTCCCCGAGGGCACGGTCCTCGGTCTGCTCGGGCCGAACGGCGCGGGCAAGACGACGACCGTCCGCTGTCTGACCACCCTGCTGCGCCCTGACAGCGGCTCGGCGGTCGTCGCGGGCATCGACGTCCTCAAGCAGCCGGACGCCGTCCGCCGTTCCATCGGACTGTCCGGCCAGTTCGCGGCGGTCGACGAATACCTCACGGGCCGCGAGAACCTGCAGATGGTCGGCCAGCTCTACCAGATGAAAGCCAAGGCTGCGAAGGTGCGCGCGGGCGAGCTGCTGGAGCAGTTCGACCTCGCCGACGCCGCCGACCGCCCCACCAAGACCTACTCCGGCGGCATGCGCCGCCGCCTCGACCTCGCGGCCGCCCTGGTGGTCTCACCGCCCGTGATGTTCATGGACGAGCCGACGACCGGCCTCGACCCGCGCAACCGCCAACTGCTCTGGGAGGTCATCAAGCGGCTCGTCTCGGGCGGTACGACGCTGCTGCTCACCACCCAGTACCTGGAGGAGGCCGACCACCTCGCGCACGAGATCGCGGTCGTCGACCACGGCCGTGTCATCGCCAAAGGCACCTCCGACCAGCTCAAGGCCCGCACCGGCGGCGAACGCGTCGAGGTCGTGGTGCACGAGCGCGACGACATCCGGGCCGCCTCCGAAGTGCTGCGCGGCTTCGGCAAGGGGGACACGACGGTCGAGGACCACATGCGCAAGCTCACCGTGCCGGTGACCGGCGGCGCCAAGCTGCTCGCCGAGGTCATCCGCGAGCTCGACACCCGCGGCATCGAGATCGACGACATCGGTCTGCGCCGCCCGACCCTCGACGACGTGTTCCTCTCCCTGACGGGCCACGTGGCCGAGGTGAAGGACGAGGAGAACGGCAAGGAGGCCGTCAAGAAATGAGCGCTCTCACCGACGCCGTGCGCGTCGCGCCGGCCGCCAACCCGGTCAGCCAGTCGATCCGGGACTCGGTGGTCGTCGCCAAGCGCAACCTGATCCGGATGTCCCGGATCCCCGAGATGATCATTTACGGCCTCATCCAGCCGATCATGTTCGTGGTCCTGTTCACCTACGTCTTCGGCGGATCCATGCAGATCGGCGGCAGCACCAGTGCCGTCGACTACAAGAACTTCCTGATGGCGGGCATCTTCGCGCAGACCGTCACCTTCGCCACCGCCAGCTCCGGCGCGGGCATCGCCGACGACATGCACAAGGGGCTCATCGACCGCTTCCGCTCCCTGCCGATGGCCCGAGGCGCCGTGCTCACCGGACGCACCTTCGCCGACCTCGTCCAGACCGCCCTGACCCTGGTCGTCCTGGCGGTGGTCGCCCTGCTGGTCGGCTGGCGCGTCGGGTCGGACGGCAGCACCAACGCGGGCCGAGTGCTCGGGGCCTTCGGACTGCTGCTCCTGCTCGGGTACGCCTTCACCTGGATCGGCGCCCTGATCGGCATGTCCGTCCGGACACCCGAGGCGGCCACCTCAAGCGGCCTGATCTGGCTCTTTCCGGTCACCTTCATCTCGAACGCGTTCGTGGACACCAGTCACATGACCCCGTGGCTGCGGCACATCGCCGAGTGGAACCCGTTCAGCGCGACCGTGCAGGCCTGCAGGGTGCTGTTCGCCAACCCGGGCCAGTCGCCGTCGGACGCCTGGCCCATGCAGCACCCGGTGTGGGCCTCGCTGATCTACTCGGTGCTGATCCTCGTGGTCTTCCGGACCCTCGCGGTGCGCAAGTACCGCTCCGCGACGGCATAGCCGAAGCCCCCGGCGCCGGAAGGGCGCCGGGGGCTTCGGCGGTGGACGGGTCGGTCGGGCTCGGCCGCCGCGCGGTCCGGGTCAGCCGCTGTAGGGCTCGGCCTTCAGGATCTTCACCGAGGCCTTCTTGCCGTTCGGGAGCTCGTACTCCGCGTCCTCGCCGACCTTGTGGCCGATCACGCCGGAGCCCAGCGGGGACTGCGGCGAGTACGTCTCGATGTCGGAGCTCGCGTACTCGCGTGAGGCGAGCAGGAAGGTCAGGGTGTCGTCCTCGTCACCGTCGAAGGCGATCGTCACGACCATGCCGGGGGCCACCGCACCGTCCGCAGACGCCGGGGCCTCGCCGACCTTGGCGTTCTCCAGGAGCTGGGTCAGCTGGCGCACTCGGAGCTCCTGCTTGCCCTGCTCCTCCTTGGCCGCGTGGTACCCGCCGTTCTCGCGCAGGTCGCCCTCCTCGCGCGCGGCCGCGATCTTGGCGGCGATCTCCGTGCGCGCAGGACCAGACAGGTACTCCAGCTCGGCCTTGAGCTGGTTGTACGCCTCCTGGGTAAGCCAGGTGACGTTCTCGCTGGTCTGGGTCACAGGTGCTCCTCGTAGGTACTGGGAATACAAAGCATCGCCCTACCCAGAAGGATGTTCCCTCACGGAAGGGCGAAACCACGAGCCTAACAATTCAATGGCCGAAGGGGGAGGACATAAGCCACCAGAATTGCATCGACGCAGGTCAGCGCCTATGCATTCCGGGCGGATCCGGTCGGTGTCGACCAGCCTCGATCGGTTCCGGTCAACCGGCTCAGTCGGCGTGGCAGCCGAGCAGCTCGGCCGTCGTTCCCAGGGAGGTCGTACGCAGGGTGACGACCTTGTCGATCCGGGTCGCGTCCCCGTCGAAACGGAAGTCGGCCCTGCCCACCTCGGCGCCGTTCTCCGCCTGGGAGCGCAGCGTGCAGTAACCGGAGGCACCGGCGTCCTTGCGGACCTCCAGATGGACCTTCACCGAGTCCTCGGCCGCGTCGAAGCCGATCACCTCGGCGCTGATCTTGTTCTGGGCGACGTAGTGGTAGCCGAAGTACCCGACCAGAGCCAGCAGCGCCGCACCGAGCACCGCGCCGACGACCTTGAGCGTGCGGTCGGCGCGCGCGTCCGAGGAGCGGCCGTAGCGGCCCTCGGGCAGCCGCGTGCTCGGCGTACTCATGATCGTCCTCTCGGTCGGGGCGGGCCGGATGTCCCGAAAAGGAGTCTCCGGGCCGTACCCCGGAATTATCCGCCCTCCGATTCGGTCACTATAGAAGCCGCCCGCCCGCGACCCGACCGCCGCCCCTCATCGACGTCCCACCGGGACGGCACCCATCTGAATTGCCCGGTGCACACCGGGCGCCGACTTACGAGGATTGAGTCTTGACTGACCAGTTGCGACTGATGGCCGTCCACGCCCACCCCGACGACGAGTCGAGCAAGGGCGCGGCGACGATGGCGAAGTACGTGTCCGAGGGGGTGGACGTGCTGGTCGTGACCTGCACGGGCGGGGAGCGCGGCTCCATCCTCAATCCGAAGCTGCAGGGCGACGCGTACATCGAGGAGCACATCCACGAGGTACGCAAGAAGGAGATGGACGAGGCGCGGGAGATCCTCGGCGTCGAGCAGGAGTGGCTCGGCTTCGTCGACTCCGGCCTGCCCGAGGGCGACCCGCTGCCTCCGCTGCCGGAGGGCTGCTTCGCCCTGGAGGACGTCGACAAGGCGGCCGGTGAGCTGGTGAAGAAGATCCGCTCGTTCCGTCCCCAGGTGATCACCACCTACGACGAGAACGGCGGCTACCCGCACCCCGACCACATCATGACCCACAAGATCTCGATGGTCGCCTTCGAGGGTGCGGCGGACACCGAGAAGTACCCGGAGGCGGAGTTCGGCCCCGCCTACCAGCCGCTCAAGCTCTACTACAACCAGGGCTTCAACCGTCCTCGCACCGAGGCGCTGCACCAGGCCATGATCGATCGCGGCCTGGAGTCACCGTACGGCGACTGGCTCAAGCGCTGGGACGAGTTCGGTATGAAGCAGCGCACGCTCACCACGCACGTCCCGTGCGGTGACTTCTTCGAGATCCGCGACAAGGCCCTGATCGCGCACGCCACCCAGATCGACCCCGACGGCGGCTGGTTCCGCGTCCCGATGGAGATCCAGAAGGAGGTCTGGCCGACCGAGGAGTACGAGCTGGCGAAGTCCCTCGTCGGTACCTCCCTCCCCGAGGACGACCTCTTTGCGGGCATCCGCGACAATGCCTGACATGAGCGCAAGCGCAAGCCTGGCAATGACACAGCTCGCCACCCTCGCCAAGGAGGTGGACAAGGACAAGGTCACCCCCGGCGTCCTCGGGTTCATCGTCTTCGCGGTGATGGCCCTGGCGGTGTGGGGCCTGATGAAGTCCATGAACCGTCACATGAGCAGGGTCGACTTCAAGGAGGCCCCGGAGGCGCAGGCCGACGCCGGTGACTCCCAGGGCGCCGCGGCGGCCGGTTCCTCGGCCGAGCCCCGACAGGGCTGACGGCACACAGCCGGAGGGCGGGCGGGCGGCACGGCGGCCGAGTGACCGCCGGTCCACACCGCCACGCCCATGGCGTCCCGGCATGGAGTACCCGGGCGTGGCGTCCCGGGCATGGCGTCCCGGGCATGGCGATTCGGCACCATGCCGAGCCGCCGTGCCCGCGGGCCGGCCTCCAGGTTCACGCCGCGCGCCGACCGACCTCCCACTGCACGCCGCGCGCCGGCCGACCTCCACTGCACGCCGCGCGCCGGCAGGAGCCGCTGCGGCCTCGCCGCCGTCGTCCGGCTTCGCGTCCCGTGGCGGATGACCGGCGCGGGACGGCGGGGCCGGTTCCTCCTGCGGCACCGCCGAGCCGATTTCCATGCCGCCCGATGCCGCGTGCGGCAGCGGGGTGCACCGCAGGACCCGGGTCCGGCCGCCGCCCCGCCGGTCGCCGTACGACGCGGACGGCTGATGGCCCCGGTGGGGCAGGATGGACGTATGCCGGACCGACTGGCTCACGAAACCTCCCGGAACCTGCTCCAGCACGCCGACAACCCGGTCGACTGGTGGCCGTGGTCGGCCGAGGCCTTCGAGGAGGCACGAAAGAGCGGTATACCGGTTCTGCTGAGCGTCGGCTACAGCAGCTGCCACTGGTGCCAGTGAACTCGCGAACCCGGTAGTCGGCGGTGCTCGTGTCTCCCTGATGATCAAGCATTGCTCGCAGAGCTTCGACCAGTCGCCTCGGTCGGAGGTCAGGACGATCGCCGGGGGACCCTTCGATGCGAGCCGCCACTCCGAGGTCTTGCGTAGGAGCAAGGAGAGCGCCTCGGAGGAAACGCGTCAGCGCCACGGCCCGGCCGCTCCTTCACGGGGCCCGCTGATCATGGGTGCCTCGTGGACCCGGCCGAGGAGTCATGGGTCCGACCGTGCGCTGGAGAGCCCCTCCCTCAAAGTGACCTGCATCACACTTCATCCTTTTCTCGACGCCCCGCCGCTGTGATTCCGGCCGACGGGCTGGCAGCCGGAGCTGCGGCCCACCTGAGAAGAAACTGCGCAGCGACGCTGCGCAATGAGCTGGTCCAGTCTCTGCTCGATACGTCGCTCCGTTGGGTCAGGGCAAGTTGACGCTAATCTAGGTCTCACGCGGAGCCCTCGAGTGTCGACGTCGACGAGCAATGAAGGTAATGGGGGTGCGCAGTAACGCTGCGCATAACCTCCGGTGGACTTGAAGTCGCGAAGGCGTTCATCGAACCAACTGATCGCGGCCACCGCTGGGGCGTCTTCATCAACCGGGCGAAGTGGAACGAGAAGGACTTCGAGGAGGGGTGCTCGATGATCGAAGAAGCGGAAGACCCGGCAGCAGAGGTCGCCGACCGGCTGTGGCGGGCGTACGCGCCCTACCGGCGCGGCCGGGGTACGGCCGGCGACCTCGACGCGATGCTGGCGATCCTGATGCTCGCCGCCTTCGCGGAGGAGGAAGGCCAAGCCGAGGGCGATTTCGTTAAGCGGTGGAAGCGTGCCTCGGCGGAGGCCGCCGTCGGTTTCTCCCCGGTGGCCGAGCTGCGGGGGGCTCTGCAGGAGGCGGCCCGGCGTCCGAATTTTCCGCTGCCATGGCCGGCTGACCTCGACCTTGGGAGCGGGCCGGACGACGCCGCCTGGACGACGGCTTTCGTTGCGGCTCTGGATCGGAGCCCCGGCCTCGGAGAGGTCGCAGTGGCCGACGTCTGCGAGCTGTTGCTCCAGCGGCACGCGGAAGAAGGGGCATTGCCGGGAGGGGAGTTCTATACACCGCGCGGAGTCGCTGATCTGCTCGCGGATCTGGCCGGTCCGCGTGCGGGAGACCGAATCATGGACCCGGCCTGTGGCACCGGAAGCGTGCTCGCGGCTGCCGCTCGGTACCTGGCCGAGAGGGGGGCGGTCGGTGACAACTCGTTCGAGGCGTACGCGGTGGATCGGGCCAACGTGCGCCCGGCGATGCTGAACCTGGCCCTGCACAGGGTGAGCGCGCCGCAGGTGGGGCTGGCGGACCCGGCGATGCTGTTGCGGGACCGAAATCTGGGCCGCGCGGACCGGGTGTTGAGCAATCCGCCGTTCAACCAGCGGATTGACGGGTGGGAACGGCGACAGTTCGTCGCGCCACCGGAGTCGAGTGCCAACTTCGCCTGGTTGCAGCTCGCTTGGTCCCAACTGAAGGAAGGCGGGATCGCGGCGGTCGTGATGCCTGCGCGGGCGGCTTGGGCGGGAGGGGCAGAGGCGCTGATCCGCCGGGAGATGGTGGCCCGGGGCGCGGTTCTCGCGGTGATCGCCTTGCCGGCGTACCTTTTTGCGGGAACCAACATCGCCGTGCACATCTGGGTACTCGGCCGAGGACGCCGGGCCTGTCCAGCGCACCGAAGCGATTCCGTCATCCTCGTCGATGCGCGCGGCGCGGGAGGGCGGTCGTCGGAGCGGCCCCGCGTGCTGGCGAGCGAGGACGTCGGCCGCATCGCCGCACGCTTCCGACTCTGGTTCGAAACCCCGGAGGAGGTGGACGAGCCGGGTTTCTCCCGATCGGTCACCTACGCCGAACTCATCGAGAACGCCGGCAACCTTGATCCGCGGACCTACCTCAGGACGGAGAGCGAGCCGGGTGGGGTCACGGACCTGAGCGCCGTGCTGGCCGATTTTGAGCGGCGTAACCGCGAGACGTCGGAGCTCGGTGCGGAGCTGGCGCAGATCGCCGGCGCACAGGATCAGCTGGCGCAGAACGGCATCCGATGCCAGAACCTCTCACTGAAGGACGTGGTGGGCGAAGGGGTGACGGCCGATGGCCGCCCCGTGCGGTTGCTCGCGGGGCCTTCGGGAAGCTTGATCCGGGCCCAGGACTATGTGGAGGCTCCTGGGGTTCCTGTGGTGATGCCGAAGGACATCTCGGACATCGGCTTCCTCGTGGACGACATCAAGCGAATTTCCGAGCAGCATGCCGAACGGCTCGACCGATTTCGGTTGAACCCGGGCGATGTCGTGATCGCCCGCCGGGGTGATCTCGGACGGTGTGCCGTAGTCGGGGAAGAGCAGCGGGGCTGGGTCTGCGGTACCGGCTGTTTCGTGATCAGCCCTCCCGCCACCGTCGACTCCCGCTACCTGGCGGCATTCTTGCGCAGCTCCGAAGCGCGGGAGTGGCTCGATGCGCATTCGACCGGAAGCCTGGCACTGCGGACCATCTCACTCGATGTGCTCGGGATGCTGCCCGTTGCCCTTCCCGATCTCGACATCCAGCGGTCCATCGGTGCGGCCATGGCGAGCTTCGATGTCCACGAGCGGCGATTGCTGGACCAGTTGGCGGCGATGCGGGACATGCGCAGCAAGGCGCTGAGCAGCTTCCTGGCGAGATGAGGCGGCCGGACCCGTCCGTAGGCGACGCGGTCGGCATCCGGCGCTCTTCCCCTCTCAGTTCTCCTTAACTGCTGAGCAAAGGAGTTGAGTCGAGCTGCTCGTGCTGCTTAAAATCGAAGACAATTCAAGGAAACCCGTCGGGGAAGGCCATCTATGTCAGGAGTGCGCATGGCCACGCTGAGCATCCATTTCGACCCCGCCGTCATCGCCCGACTCGTGAGCGCGAGCGGTGACGACACCATCCACGTCACCCTGTCCCTCGGCGAAGGGGCCGCCTCGGCGCAGACTGCTCCGGTGATCCCCCAGGGACCTCTGGCCGGGCTGATGCGTGCCGGCCTGCTGGAACCGGGGGCGGTGCTCACGTTCCGTCAGCGCCGCGCCAACAGGTCGGGCCGTGCCGTCGTCACTGCCGACGGCCAGCTCGTCGTCGACGGCCACCCCTCCCCCTTCCCCTCGCCGTCCAAGGCAGCGGAGGCAGTGACCGGCAACATCATCAACGGCTGGACCCTGTGGCGGACGCCCGACGGTTCCACGCTGGATCAGCTGCGGCAGAAGCTGGATGCCGAGTAACCGTCCAGGCGCCCCCCGGCCGGGGGCGTCGAACCCGTCCTTGGACCAGGCCGTTTACCTGCACCCGCCGCCGAGGCATCTCGTTCCGGCAGCGGGCTTCGAATAGGGGGGACTCCTTGTACGTAACCTTTGACCTGATCACCGCCCTTGTCGTTGCCGGGGCCTTCGCGGCCGGGGTGCTCGTCTACCGCCGGACCGCGCCACCGGAGGGTGCGACCGGTCAGTCGAGAGGAGAGCGGCTGGCGGTCGCACTCGGTGCGGCGGCTACCGTCATCGTGATCGGCAGTTACCTCGGGGGCGGGTTCCGAGGCATCGAGCACGCTGCGAACCCCGCGAAGTCCGACGTCAGCCGGTAGACGGTGCCGTGGCCGGAGGTGCCCCGGGCGGAAGAGTCGCCAGGGGCGCCTCCGACGTTCGGGTGTCTCCGGCTTTCGCGAACCCAGTGGTCGGCGGTGCTCCCACGTCCCTGATGGTCACGCGCTTCGCATAGAGCTTCGACCTGTCATCGCAGTCGGAAGTCAGGGCGAGCGCGTTGAGACTCGAAGCGGTGTTGAACCTTATCCACATGTCGGGGACGGATGGCGTCGGCGAGTTTTCCGTCATTGAGCTGGTCGACGGAAAAGCCGACGGGTTGCGCCACGTTGTGCGTCAGGGCTGTACCGAGGTGCCGGGATGCCCGACCCGGAGAGGGATGGAGTCGCCCACCACGTGATGGCCCACGAGTCCTTCGAGGACCAGAAGACCGCCGACTTCCTCAACGCCCATTTCGTCAACGTCAAGGTCGACCGCGAGGAACGCCCCGACGTGGACGCCGTCTACATGGAGGCCGTCCAGGCGGCCACCGGCCAGGGCGGCTGGCCGATGACCGTGTTCCTCACGCCGGACGCCGAGCCGTTCTACTTCGGCACCTACTTCCCGCCTGCGCCCCGGCAGGCCATGCCGTCCTTCCGTCAGGTACTGGAGGGCGTGCACAGCCTGGGTGAACCGGCGGGACGAGGTCGCCGACGTGGCGGGGAAGATCGTGCGGGACCTCGCCGGGCGGGAGATCTCCTACGGCGGCACCGAGGCTCCCGGCGAGCAGGAGGTGGCCCAGGCGCTGCTCGGGCTCACCCGCGAGTAAGACCCGTAGCGCGGCGGGTTCGGGGGCGCGCCAACTTCCCGCCGTCCATGGTGATCGAGTTCCTGCTGCGGCACCACGCGCGGACGGGCGCCGAGGGTGCGCTGCAAATGGCGCGGGACACCTGTGAGCGGATTGGCCGGGGCGGGATCTACGACCAGCTCGGCGGCGGACCCGCGCGGTACTCCGTCGACCGGGACTGGATCGTGCCGCACTTCGAGAAAGTAGCTACCTAAGATCCATCACTTCCATACCATTTCCCCTGAGAAAAAAAGGGGGGTTGTGGTGCGCGAGGAGCATCACGGTCAAGCCGGCCGCGCGGCAGGGGGACCACACCCCGATCCTGGAACGGCTTGAGTTCGACTGGCTGTCGAAGAAGGACACAACCACCGAGAAGTGAGTTCGAAGCACAAGGCCGGGCCTTCGGGCCCGGCCTTGTGCTCTTCTCCGGCAATCTGCCCAGTCTCCGAGTGAGGGCGGACGGAGCGGGGAGGGGCTCAGGACCCGGTCTCCGGGGTGGTCTACTTCCCGCCGACGCCGCCCGGCAGCAACCACGCCCCCATCCCCGGCCGCAGCGAGCACTCGTGAGGCGGACGCGCGCCTTGGTGCCGGCCCTCGCTGATTTCCTGACGTGGGTCCTCGTGGGCCTGGTGCTCACGCTGCACATCTGGGTTTCCCATCCCTTCCGTGATCGCGGCGGCGCGGGGCGGCCGGGGTGGGAGGACAGGTCCCGCCCCGGTCGCTGAGCTACAGAAGGGCAGGCGGCCTGGACGGTCAGCAGGGCGCGCGGGGACCGTGGCGGCGTAACACTGCCACTCGCCAGCCGGTCCGGCCGCGCGAGCGCTGAGCCGGCATCCCTCGGCGCGTTCGTGTGCTGCCCCTGTGGCGCATGGACGGGGCGGAGGCGGGGTGCGCAAGGATGGGGGTATGCCGAACCGACTTGCGCAGGCCACATCCCCCTACCTTCTCCAGCACGCGGACAACCCCGTCGACTGGTGGCCATGGGAGACCGGCGCGTTCGAAGAAGCCCGGCGGCGCAACGTCCCCGTGTTCTTGAGCGTCGGCTACAGCGCGTGCCACTGGTGCCACGTCATGGCACATGAGTCCTTCGAGGACGACGACACCGCTGCGTACATGAACGAGCACTTTGTGTCCGTCAAGGTGGACCGTGAAGAGCGGCCGGACGTGGACGCCGTCTACATGGAGGCCGTGCAGGCCGCCACGGGGCAGGGCGGCTGGCCCATGTCCGTGTTCATGACGCCGGACGGGGAGCCGTTCTACTTCGGTACGTACTTCCCTCCCGGGCCCCGCCACGGGATGCCGTCCTTCCGGCAGGTACTCGAAGGCGTCCACAGCGCCTGGACGAGTCGGCGTGACGAAGTGGGCGAAGTCGCCGCGAAGATCACCAGGGACCTTGCCGGGCGGGAGCTGAGTATCGAGTCCGCAGGGTTGCCCACCGACGAGACTCAGGCCCTGGCGCTCCTGCAACTGACCCGGGACATCGACCCCGCGAGCGGCTGGTTCAAGGGAGACACCAAGTTCCCGCCGTCGATGGTGGTCGAGTTCCTGCTGCGCCATCACGCGCGTGCGGGTTCCGTGGCGGCGCTGGAGATGGCCGAGGGGCTGTGCGGCGCGATGGCTCGTTCGAGCCTGTACGACCAGGTGGGAGGCGGCTTCCACCGGTACGTACTCACGCCGAGGGCTGGTGGACCTTTGGTACCCCACTTCGAGAAGATGCTGTACGACAACGCCCTGCTGTGCCGGGTGTACGCCCATCTGTGGCGGGCCACCGGATCCGAGCTCGCCCGGCGCGTCGCCCTGGAGACCGCGGACTTCATGGTGCGTGAACTGCGCACGGACGAGGGCGGGTTCGCTTCCGCGCTCGACGCCGACAGCGACGACGGGACCGGTGCGCACGTCGAGGGCGCGTACTACGTCTGGACCCCTCAGCAGCTGCGCGAGGTGCTCGGCGACGACGACGCCGAACTCGCCGCCCGGTATTTCGGCGTCACCGAGGAAGGCACCTTCGAGCACGGGTCCTCCGTCCTCCAACTCCCGCAGCAGGAGGGCGTGTTCGGCGCCGAGAAGATCGCGTCCGTGAAGGAACGCCTCCTCGCGGCACGGGCCGACCGCCCCGCGCCGGGCCGTGACGACAAGATCGTCGCGGCCTGGAACGGCCTCGCGATCGCCGCCCTCGCCGAGACCGGCGCCTACTTCGACCGCCCCGATCTGGTGGACGCCGCGCTCGGTGCCGCCGACCTCCTCGTCCGGTTGCACCTCGACGACCAGGCCCGCCTCACGCGCACGAGCAAGGACGGCCGGGCGGGCGGCAACGCGGGGGTGCTGGAGGACTACGGCGATGTCGCCGAGGGCTTCCTCGCGCTGGCCTCCGTCACCGGTGAGGGCGTCTGGTTGGACTTCGCCGGGTTCCTGCTCGACCACGTGCTCGCCCGCTTCACCGACGAGGAGTCCGGCGCCCTGTACGACACCGCCGCCGACGCCGAGCAGCTGATCCGCCGCCCGCAGGACCCCACCGACAACGCCGCCCCCTCCGGCTGGAGCGCGGCGGCCGGCGCCCTGCTGAGCTACGCCGCGCAGACCGGCGCCGGGTCGCATCGTGCCGCGGCCGAGAAGGCGCTGGGTGTGGTCAAGGCCCTCGGCCCGCGCGTTCCCCGCTTCATCGGCTGGGGTCTGGCCGTGGCCGAGGCCGGCCTGGACGGGCCGCGGGAGGTCGCGATCGTCGGACCGAGTCTGGATGACAAGGCCACGAAGACGCTGCACCGTACGGCACTTCTGGCCACTGCTCCGGGGGCGGTCGTGGCCGTGGGAACTCCGGAGAGTGACGAGTTCCCGCTTCTCGTTGACCGGCCTCTGCAGCAGGGTCAACCTGCCGCTTACGTCTGCCGTAACTTCACGTGCGATGCCCCGACCACCGAGCCGGACCGGTTGCGAACCGCGCTGAGCAGCTGAAACGGCATGTCCATGCGGCAGTTACGCAAGCTGTGTTCGAATTGTTCACTCTCGGGGATCGTTGTGATGAAACGCGCTCTTCACTGAAACGGCCTGCGGCCTTCACGGATCCCCCCTAATCTCTGCACAGTGCCGCGACGGGTGTAACTCACCGTTGCGACAGGGGGCATTGGGGATCTGGGGGGATCTGATTGTTGACATCTGTCTTCATAGCCGTTGTCTCGCTGGCCTTGTTCTGGATGGCGGCTTTCACCTTGTGGTGGCAGATGCACGCGTGGCGCACGCCCGAGGTGCTCGCCTCCACCCGGTTCAGCAGACCGGACGGCGGCGAGCACGTGTCGTTCTCGCTGCTGTTGCCGGCCCGGCACGAGCAGGCCGTGCTGGACCACACCATCCAGCGGTTGCTGGAGTCGACGCACACCGATTTCGAGATCATCGTGATCGTCGGGCACGACGACCCGGAGACCGCGGAGGTGGCCGACAGGGCCGCCGCACGTGACCCGCGGGTCCGGGTCGTCGTCGACACCCACGAGAAGAAGAACAAGCCGAAGGCCATGAACACGGCGCTGCCGCACTGCCGCGGCGACGTCGTCGGGGTCTTCGACGCCGAGGACCAGGTCCACCCGGAGCTCCTCGCGCACGTGGACCACGCGTTCCGGACCACGGGAGCCGATGTGGTCCAGGGGGGCGTCCAGCTCATCAACTTCCACTCCAGCTGGTACAGCCTGCGCAACTGCCTGGAGTACTTCTTCTGGTTCCGGTCGCGACTGCACCTGCACGCGCAGAAGGGGTTCATCCCGCTCGGCGGCAATACCGTCTTCGTACGCACCGACGTGCTGCGGGAGGCCGACGGCTGGGACCCCGACTGCCTCGCCGAGGACTGCGATCTGGGCGTGCGCCTGTCCAGTGTCGGCAAGAAGGTCGTCGTCGCCTACGACTCCGACATGGTCACCAAGGAGGAGACGCCCGGCAGCCTCATGTCGCTGCTCAAGCAGCGCACCCGCTGGAACCAGGGCTTCCTGCAGGTCTACCGGAAGAAGGACTGGCGGCAACTGCCCACCTTCGGGCAGCGGTTGCTCGCCCGGTACACGCTCATGACGCCGTTCATGCAGGCCTTCACCGGGCTCGTCATCCCGCTCAACATCGCGATCGCCGTCTTCTTCGACGTGCCGGTGAGCGTCGCGTTCATCACCTTCCTGCCGGCCGTCACCGCGCTCGTCACCTTCGTCTTCGAGATCGTCGGACTGCACGACTTCGGCAAGCAGTACGGGCTGCGCGTCCGCTTCGTCCACTACCTGAAGCTCGTCGTGGGCGGCCCCTTCTATCAGGTGCTCCTCGCGGGCGCCGCCGTCCGCGCCGTATGGCGTGAGCAGCGCGGCCAGAACGACTGGGAGCTGACCACCCACGTCGGCGCGCATCTCTCCGACGCCGAAGCGACCCGAGACCTCCGAGAGGACGTCCCTGCGTGACCTCCACCCTTCCCGCGGTGACCACTGCGAAGGTCCCCGCGCAGAGACAACCTGTCCATGAAACTTGTTCGACCAGTCGAACAGAGCCGCCGAAGCGTCTCCGGTCCTCCCGTCCCGACCTGATCCTGTGCGGCGTACTCCTCGCCGCGATCCTGGTTGTGCAGGGCTGGAACATCGCCGACTACCCGACTCTCAGCGACGACGAGGGCACCTACCTCGCCCAGGCCTGGGCGGTCCAGGAGGGCAGGGGCCTCGCCCACTACACCTACTGGTACGACCACCCGCCCCTAGGCTGGATCCAGATAGCCCTGCTGACCTGGATACCCGCCGCGCTCAGCCCCGAGTCGATGACCGTCGGCACCATGCGCGCCGCGATGCTCGTCATCAGCGCGGTCAGCGCGGTGCTCGTCTACGTGCTCGGGCGACGGCTGTCCCTGCCGCGCTGGGCGGCCGGGCTCGGCATGGTCCTGTTCGGCCTGTCGCCGCTGTCGGTCGTCCTCCAGCGGGAGATCTTCCTCGACAACCTCGCGGTGATGTGGACGCTGCTCGCGTTCGCCCTCGCCGCCTCGCCCAGCCGGCACCTCTGGCACCACTTCGGGGCCGGGATCGCGGCCGCGACGGCCGTACTGACCAAGGAGACGATGCTTTTCGTCCTCCCCGCGGTCCTCATCACCATGTGGCGGCACAGCCACCGTGACACCCGCAAGTTCGCCGTGACCGGAGCCGTCACCGCCTGCGCGCTGATCGGCCTCTCCTACCCCCTGTTCGCCCTGCTGAAGGGCGAACTGTTCCCGGGCAGCGGCCACGTCTCGCTCTGGGACGGCATCAAGTACCAGATGACCAGGCCCGGTTCCGGTTTCATCCTGGACCAGGGGTCCGGCTCCCACGGCGTGCTCCGGTCGTGGCTCTACTACGACCGTGTCCTCATCCTCGGCGGACTCGCCGGTGGCCTGCTGCTCCTGGCCACCTGGCGCTGGTCGGTCACCGCCCGCGCGCTGGCCGGACCGTCGTGCGCGGTGGTGATCCTCGCCCTGGTGGCCATGCGTCCCAACGGCTACCTGCCCGCGATGTACGTCATCCAGGCACTGCCCTTCCTCGCTCTCGTCCTCGCCGGAGGAACGGCCTCCGTCGCCCACGCCGTCCTGCGCAGGGGGCGGTCCGAGGCCGAGAAGCGGTACGTGACCGGCGGACGGTACGCCCTCGCGGCCGTCCTCGCGCTCGGCGCCGGCGCCTATGTCGTGCCGCGCTGGTACGACGGCGACCGCACCGCCGTCACCGCCGACGCCAACGCGCCCTACCAGGCCGCCTCCCGGTGGCTCTCCACCGAGGTGGAGGACCCGGAGAGCACCCGGGTGCTCGTCGACGACGCGCTGTGGCTGGATCTGGTGCACGCGGGCTACGAGCCCGGTCGCGGCGTCATCTGGTTCTACAAGGCCGACCTCGACCCGGCCGTGACGAAGACGATGCCGCGCGGCTGGAAGGACCTCGACTACGTGGTGGCCTCGCCGACGGTACGGCGCGACGCGGTCGACCTGCCCAACGTCCGGGCGGCCATCGAGCACTCGAAGGCCGTCGCCGTGTTCGGCACCGGCGAGGACCGGATCGAGATCCGGCGGATCCAGACAGCCTCGGGAGGGGTTCGATGAGCCAGGAGTCCACCGTCCCCGAGGAACTGGGCGAACCGGCCGTACAGGCGGCCGAGATCCCCGAACCGGGCGCGGTCACCATCGTCGTACCGACCTTCAACGAGTCGGCGAACGTACGGCAGCTGCTGCACCGGATCACCGAGTCGGTGCCGTCCCGGCTGCCCTGCGAGGTCGTCTTCGTGGACGACTCCACCGACGACACCCCGCAGGTCATCGAGGAGGCCGCGCAGGACTGCCCGTTCCCGGTCACCGTCATCCACCGGGACGAACCCGTCGGCGGACTCGGCGGCGCGGTCGTCGAGGGGATGAAGGCCGCCGCCTCGGACTGGATCGTCGTGATGGACGGCGACTGCCAGCATCCACCGTCCCTGGTCCCGGAGCTGGTCGCCACCGGGGAGCGGGCGAACGCCGGGCTCGTCGTCGCCTCCCGGTACATCAAGGGCGGCAGCCGGGCCGGGCTCGCGGACAGCTACCGCGTGGCCGTGTCACGGGCGGCGACCTGGCTGACCAAGGCTCTCTTCCCGCGCCGGCTGCACGGCATCAGCGACCCGATGAGCGGCTTCTTCGCCATCCGGCGCAGTGACATCACCGCGGAGGCGCTCAAGCCGCTCGGCTACAAGATCCTGCTGGAGCTGGCGGTGCGCAGCCGCCCGCGGACGGTCACCGAGGTGCCGTTCGTGTTCCAGGAGCGGTTCGCGGGGGAGTCCAAGTCCACGGCGGCCGAGGGCCGGCGCTTCCTGCGGCATCTCGCCGGGCTGCGCACGGCCGACCCGCTGGCCCGCATGGTGGTGTTCGGACTGATCGGGCTCACCGGCTTCGTGCCCAACCTGACCGCGCTGTGGGCGATGACCCAGGCGGGGCTGCACTACCTCCCCGCCGAGATCATCGCCAACCAGTTCGGTGTGGCCTGGAACTTCCTGCTCATCGAGAAGCTGCTGTTCCGCGACCGCCGCCGGCACCGGCACTGGGCCGACCGCACCGCCAGGTTCGCGCTCCTCGCCAACGCCGACCTGGTGCTGCGCATCCCGCTGATCGCCCTGCTCGTGGGGCAGTTCGGGCTGGCCGTGCTGCCGGCCACGGCGCTGGCCCTGGTCATCACCTTCGTCCTGCGCTTCGTCGGTACCGAGGCGCTGGTCTATCTGCCGCGCAGGAGCCGCACAGCAAGGAGTACTGCATGAGATACAGAACCAGAACGGCCCTGCTGGCCGTGATGGGACTCACCGGTGGTCTGCTCCTCACCGCGCCCCCACCCGCCTCCGCCGCCAACCTCATCAAGAACCCCGGCTTCGAGACCGCCGGCAGCGACGACATGCCCTACTGCTGGAAGAAGTCCGGCTGGGGCGACAACGACTTCACCTTCGAGACGGTGGCCGACGCGCACTCGGGAAGCAAGGCCATGAAGGTCACGCTGACCCGGCGTGTCGACGGCGACCGCAAGGCGCTGATCACCGAGTCCGCCGCGTGCGCGCCCGTCGTCACGCCGGGCAAGCAGTACGACCTGGGGCTCTGGTACAAGTCGACCACCCCGGACACCTCGGTCACCCTGTTCCGGCACGACCCGGTGGCGGGCTGGCAGTACTGGACCGATCTGAAGACGCTGCAGATGGCGGACGGTTGGACCGAGGCCACGGTCCGCACACCCGAGGTGCCCGCCGGCACCGACCGGATCGCCTGGGGTGTCTCGGTCTACGGCACCGGCTCCGTCACCACCGACGACTACACGATGGAGCAGGTCGCCGACCCGGTGCCCGACCCGGTGTGCACCGGCACCGCCGAGGAGTGCGCGAACGGCCGCTGGGACGTGCTGCCCACGAAGAACCCCGTGCGCTCCATGCACTCCGTGGTCCTGCACAACGGCAAGGTGCTGCTGATCGCGGGCTCCGGCAACGACCCGTCGATGTTCGAGGCGGGCACCTTCACGAGCGCCGTGTACGACCCGGAGAACGGCACGTACAAGCAGATCCCCACGCCCAAGGACATGTTCTGCGCCGGGCACGTCCAGCTGGACGACGGGCGGGTGCTCGTGATGAGCGGCAACAAGGGCTATCCGTCGGCGGACGGCAAGGTCGGCTACCAGGGCTACAAGGACTCGTACCTCTTCGACCCGGTCACCGAGACGTACAGCAGGACCAACGACATGAACGACGGCCACTGGTACCCGTCGGCCACGATCCTCGGCAACGGTGACGTGATCTCCTTCGGCGGTCTGAAGGAGGACTCGACCGGGTCGGTCGCCGCCGAGCGGTGGTCGGACGCCGAGCAGAAGTGGCTCGAACTCTGGAAGGTCAACCAGACCTGGTCCTACTGGGGTCTGTACCCGTCGATGATCCTGATGCAGGACGGCCGCCTGTTCTACTCGGGCAGCCATGTCTTCGGGAACAACATCCCGGGCACGGGCTCGGCGATCTACGACTACGACGCCAACACCGTCACCCAGGTCCCCGGCCTGCGGAACAAGGACCAGCGCGACCAGTCCGCGAGCGTGCTGCTGCCCCCGGCCCAGGACCAGAAGGTCCTCACCATCGGCGGCGGCAACATCGACTCCAACCCGGACGCGAATCGCCTGACCGACGTCATCGACCTCAAGCAGCCCGACCCGTCGTACGTCGCCGGACCGCCGCTCCCGCAGGGCACCGTCGATCTCGGTGCCGGAAAGGTCCCGCAGACCGGTGACCAGGGCAAGATGTACGTCTCCGCCGTCCTGCTGCCCGACGGCAAGGTCCTGGAGACGGGTGGCGCGCTGCACAACCGGGCCGACCCGGTGTACGAGTCGTCGCTGTACGACCCGGCGACCAACACGTTCGACCCGGTGGCCCCGGACCCGGAGGAGCGCGGCTACCACTCCTCGGCGTTCCTGCTGCCGGACGGCCGGGTGATGACGACCGGCGACAACCCGGGCAACGGCACCTGGAACCATGACGTGTCGGTCTACACCCCGCCCTATCTCCTCAAGGGCGAGCGCCCGAAGATCACGTCGGTCATCGACACCGAGTGGAGCTACGGCGACACCCAGCGCATCACCGTCGACCGGCCCATCGCCAAGGCCGAGCTGATCCGCCCGGCCGCCGTCACCCACTCCTCCGACCCGAACCAGCGCTTCGTCGACCTGCCGTTGTCGGTGGACGGCGACAACGTCGACCTGAACGTGACGAGCAACCCCAACCTGGCCCCGCCCGGCTGGTACATGCTCTTCGCGGTCGACGCCAACGGGGTGCCGTCGGTGGCCGAGTGGGTGCACCTGAAGGGTCCGCAGGCCCTGAGCGCCGAGGACGCCTCGGCCCACGTCCACGACTTCGCCGGTGACCTCCAGGGCAAGGTCACGGGCCCGGGCAAGAAGCGCAGCTCGCAGAAGGTCAGCCCGACGGTCTCCGGTTGCGACCGGCACTACGGCTCCGCCAACGTCTGCGTGCCGACCGACTTCCCGTCGACGGTGAAGGCGACGACGAAGTCCCGCTGCGACTGGCTGAAGAAGAACGACTACGGCCGTCTGAAGGTCAACGGCAAGGACGACCCGCTGCGGTTGGACGGCAACCGGGACGGAACCGCCTGCGGGAAGGGTGATGTGAGCAGGCGTTAGCTCAGCTCGCGTAGTCGGCGAGGGCGCGCTCCACGATGGCCACCAGCTGCTCGTGGTGCGCGCCCTTCCAGTAGGCGCGCTTGCACTCGGTGCACTGGGCGAAGACGTCGTACGACCGCTGCGTGCCGCCCTCCAGCCGGTCGGCCACCTCCTCCTTGGTGGCCTCCTTCAGCAGGCCGTTGCAGGCGCTGCACCGGGTCCAGGGCCGCAGTTCGGGCCGAAACCGGGCGAGCACGTCGCGGAGTTGGTCCTCGGGGCGGGTGCTGTAGACGTAGGCGCCGGCCCACAGTTCCCGGCGGCGCAGCAGGCCCCGGTCGCGGCTGAGCATGACCCGCTTCTCGGCGGCCGAGCGGGAGGCGAGGGCCGGGTCGCCGATGTCCGTGGACTCGTAGGCGGTGTCCACGCCGAGGAGGCGCAGGCGGCGGGCGAGGGTGCCGAGATGGACGTCGAGCAGGAAGCGCAGGGGCGCGCCGGGCACCCGCTGGGGGCGTTCGACGGGCCGTACCACCACGCACTCGCCGGCCGCCGGGACGTGGGACACCGGTACCGGGGCACCGTCCACGACCAGGGTGCCGACCTCGGTCAGCGGGACGCCGAGGGACTCGACGACATGGCCGAGGGTGGAGACGCCGTCGGTGGCGAGCCGGGTGGCGCCCGAGCGCCTGGCCTCGGGGACGAACAGGTGCAGCTCGGGGGCGAACTCGACGTGGATCTCGGGACCGTTCACCCGGCCAGCATGTCACGGCAGCGGGCTCGTACCTCAGGTGTTTTTCGCGGGGAGGCCGTGCTCGACGACGTCCAGGGCACGGTCGAGGAGGTCGTGCAGATCGTCCTCGAAGCCGTTCTCGGCCCAGTACAGGGAGATCTCCGTCAGACCGCCGATGAGGGACATCGTGTAGACCCTCGCCTCCAGGCTGTCCCGCTCCACACCGGTGCGCTCGGCGACGGCCTCGGCGAGCATCCGGCCGGTGACCGACATGCTCTCCCGCATCCGTGCGCGCACCGTGGGCACTTCGGCCAGCAACTGCGACCGCAGTCGGACGATCTCGGGTTCCCCCTCCAGCGCGGCGCTGATCGCCAGTTTCATGACGTGCCGCAAGGACTCCGGCCACGGCTCGTCGGCCGGCCGTTTGCGCAGTTCCGTCAGCAGGATCGGGTCGAGCTCGTCCGTCAGGACGATGTCCTCCTTGGTGGGGAAGTAGCGGAAGACGGTGCTCGGTGAGACCTCGGCGCGCTCCGCGATCTGCTCGACGGTGGTGGCCTCGTACCCCTGCTCCGTGACCAGGGCGTAGGTCGCGTCCCGGATGGCGATCCGCGTCTTGATCTTCTTGCGTTCCCGCAGGCCGGGACGGCGTGCGGCTTCCGGAACAGGGGTATGTGCCGTGGTCATGCCCCTCATTGTCGGTCATGGGCCTTGCGGGGGACCAAGGCCGCGGCGCCGGACCCTTGCCGGTCGGTGGGCCGCCGGTTCGGCAGCAGCACTGCCGTGAGGGCCGCCGTCACCGGGGCGGCGATGCCGCAGACGACGAGGGCCGCGGCCATGCCGGAGGAGGGGTCGCGGGACTCGGGCCACGGCCATCGTGGGCAGCGCCACGTTGAGGATCGTCAGGTCGAAGTCGAGCGTGGCCCGTGAATTGAGGGTTACTCTCAAAAGATGTCTACTGTCAATCGGTGCGCTCCTGGTGCACCGGGAGGGCATGAAAAAGGGCCACGGCTCGTGAGTCGTGGCCCGTGTGCACCCGGGAGCGCTATCCGTGCTGGTAGGCCACCAGTGAGATACCGACGTAGTGCGTGATGAACGCCGCCAGTGTGAAGGAGTGGAACACCTCGTGGAAGCCGAACCAGCGCGGTGACGGGTTCGGGCGCTTGATGCCGTAGATCACGCCGCCCGCGCTGTAGAGGAGGCCGCCGACGATCACCAGGACCAGGACCGCGATGCCGCCGGTGCGCATGAAGTCCGGCAGGAAGAACACGGCCGCCCAGCCCATCGCGATGTAGCAGGGCGTGTAGAGCCAGCGCGGGGCGCCCACCCAGAAGACGCGGAAGACGATGCCCGCCGCGGCGGCGCCCCAGATGCCCCACAGCAGCCACTGGCCCTTGGCTCCCGGCAGCAGCAGCATCGTCAGCGGGGTGTACGTGCCCGCGATGATCAGGAAGATGTTGGCGTGATCGAGTCGGCGCAGGACGCCGTCCATGCGCGGGCTCCAGTCGCCCCGGTGGTACAGCGCGCTCACGCCGAACAGCAGGCACGCCGTGAGGGCGTAGATCCCGCAGGCGATGCGGCCCCGGGTCGAGTCCGCGAGGGCGGTCAGGACCAGGCCCGCGACGAGAGCGGCCGGAAACATACCCAGGTGCAGCCAGCCGCGGAGCTTGGGCTTGATCGGGTCGGTGATGTGCTGGGCGACCTGTTGCTTGATCTGGTGCGGCAGGGAGGGCGCGTCGGAAGCGCGGCCGGCGGCCGGCGTGTCCGAGGGCGCGTCGGGGGCGGGCGCATTCATGCGGGGCATCGTACCTACGCGGCCGTAAGTGTCGTATCACCGTGGCCAGATGGCCGCTCGGAAGTGGTCTTCGTCTCATGGCGTACCCGGTATGGGCGCACTCGGGGTGAATCCCCGGTGACGCAGCGAAAACATCGAATGGAGTGGCGATCCTCACGCCGCTCACCTGTGACGCCCTCTGGACATATGGGCGGAGGCGTCGGATGATCAAATGAGTGCGGTCGGCACCGGATGAGCGCGGAAGATCGACTCAGTGCAGCATCCGGGTCGCGGCCCCCACGGGGCATACAAGGGCATATTCAGGACAAAATTCCCTCATTTAGGAGCAACCGTGGCGCGCGACATCGCGGCTCCCCCCGTCGTCCCCACCAATCACCAGGCGCTCGTCTCATGGGTGAACGAGATCGCCGAACTGACCCAGCCGGACAACGTGGTCTGGTGTGACGGCTCCGAGGCCGAGTACGAGCGTCTGTGCGAGGAGCTCGTCGCGAAGGGCACCTTCAAGAAGCTCGACCCGATCAAGCGCCCCAACTCGTACTACGCCGCCTCCGACCCGACCGACGTCGCGCGCGTCGAGGACCGGACCTTCATCTGCTCCGAGAAGGAGGAGGACGCGGGCCCCACCAACCACTGGAAGGCCCCGGCGGAGATGCGGGAGATCTTCCAGGGGGAGAAGGGCCTCTTCCGCGGCTCCATGCGCGGCCGCACCATGTACGTCGTGCCCTTCTGCATGGGCCCGCTCGGCTCGCCGCTGTCCGCGATCGGCGTCGAGATCACCGACTCGGCGTACGTCGCCGTCTCCATGCGCACCATGACCCGCATGGGCCGGCCCGTCCTCGACGAGCTCGGCTCCGAGGGCTTCTTCGTCAAGGCCGTGCACACGCTGGGCGCCCCCCTGGAGGAGGGCCAGGAGGACGTTCCCTGGCCCTGCAACCAGACCAAGTACATCTCCCACTTCCCGGAGAGCCGCGAGATCTGGTCCTACGGTTCCGGCTACGGCGGCAACGCCCTGCTCGGCAAGAAGTGCTACGCCCTGCGCATCGCCTCCGTCATGGCCCGCGACGAGGGCTGGCTCGCCGAGCACATGCTCATCCTCAAGCTGACCCCGCCGCAGGGCGAGTCCAAGTACGTGGCGGCGGCCTTCCCCTCCGCCTGCGGCAAGACCAACCTCGCGATGTTGGAGCCCACCATCTCCGGCTGGACGGTCGAGACCATCGGCGACGACATCGCCTGGATGCGCTTCGGCGAGGACGGCCGTCTGTACGCCATCAACCCCGAGGCCGGCTTCTTCGGCGTCGCGCCCGGAACGGGTGAGCACACCAACGCCAACGCGATGAAGACGCTGTGGGGCAACTCGGTCTTCACCAACGTGGCGCTCACCGACGACAACGACATCTGGTGGGAGGGGATGACGCAGGAGACCCCGGCCCACCTCACCGACTGGAAGGGCAACGACTGGACGCCCGGCAGCGAGACCCCGGCCGCCCACCCCAACGCCCGTTTCACCGTCCCCGCGTCCCAGTGCCCGATCATCGCGCCCGAGTGGGAGGACCCCAAGGGCGTGCCGATCTCGGCGATCCTGTTCGGCGGGCGCCGCGCCACCGCCGTACCGCTGGTGACGGAGTCCTTCGACTGGAACCACGGCGTGTTCCTGGGCGCGAACGTGGCGAGCGAGAAGACCGCCGCCGCCGAGGGCAAGGTCGGTGAGCTGCGCCGCGACCCGTTCGCGATGCTGCCCTTCTGCGGCTACAACATGGGCGACTACATGGCCCACTGGGTCGACGTGGCCAAGGACAAGGACCAGTCCAAGCTGCCGAAGATCTACTACGTCAACTGGTTCCGCAAGAACGACGAGGGCAAGTTCGTCTGGCCCGGCTTCGGTGAGAACAGCCGCGTGCTGAAGTGGATCGTCGAGCGCCTCGACGGCAAGGCCGAAGGCGTCGAGACCCCGATCGGCATCCTGCCGACCAAGGGCGCCCTCGACACGAACGGTCTCGAACTGTCCGACTCCGACCTGGACTTCCTCCTCACCGTCGACAAGGAGGTCTGGCGCGAGGAGGCCGCGCTCGTCCCCGAGCACCTCAACACCTTCGGCGACCACACGCCCAAGGAGCTGTGGGACGAGTACCGCGCTCTGGTGCAGCGCCTGGGCTGATCCAGCCCTCCCTCACGCCGCGGCCGGCTCCGAGCCTGCCCTGACCAGCGAGATCGTCACGGTCGGCCGCGGTGACCGCACCACAGACCGGCGAAGTTCCGTACAACGGCGTGCGGGGCTCCGGGCCTGTCGTCGCATGCTTCCGTCCGCCCCGACGGGAGCGCCGCGATGACAGGCCCTCGCCTGTTTCAGGCGCCCATTGCCGCGGCGAAGTCTGTTTCAGGCGTCCATGGCCGCGGCGACTGTCTGTTTCAGGCGTCCAGGGCCGAATGCGACCGTCTCCGTCAGGCGTACACGGCCGAGGCGACCGTCCCCGTCAGGGACTGACCCGCCGGGGGGCGGAAGGGCGGGGACCGCGACGCCCCGGGAGGGGCAGGGGGAACGCCCTGGCCTGCCCGTGCGTGCTGTGGCGCCCGGTCCGCGCGTCGCTGCGGGTGCACGCGGACCGGGGCCGTTCAAGGGGTGTCAGCCGACGCCGGTCAGTTCCTGCGGCTCGGCCTGCGCGGCGGCGTGCGCGTCCATGCGCTCGGCGGCGAGGATCGCTACGGCCGTGTCCGCACGCGACGCCGCGACCACCAGCGCCCGTCCCGCCAGGGTGTGCGCCCGGTGGTGCAGCGCCGCGAGCTTCGGCTCACCGCCGGAGGCTGCCGCGCGGGCCGGCGCCCGCCCGCCCCGAAGCCGTGCCACCTGGGCGGCGAGCCGCTCGGCCGCGGTGTCCAGGTCCTCGGAGGGGGCCGCCGCGCGCAGTTCGTCCGTGACGGCCAGCAGTGCCGCGAGATGACCCGCGAGCTGGATGTCCAGCTCTTCCTCACGCGAGCGGTGGGGGAAGTCGGAGGGGGTGCCGGCCATCGTGCTGTGGACCGACTTGGTGCGGATCGGTTCGTACATGGGGATGGCCTCCTGTGCTCTGACAGGAAGCCATCCTAGCTTAGATTTCGTCTAAAGTTGAGTGGCTCGCAAGGCGGGATCACCCGCCTACGCGGTGTCACGGCTGGCTGTAGCCGTCGAGGAACCGCCCGATCCGCCCGACCGCGTCCCGCAGGTCCGTGACCGTCGGCAGCGTCACGACGCGGAAGTGGTCCGGGGCGGTCCAGTTGAAGCCGGTGCCCTGGACGACCATGATCTTCTCGCGCCGCAGCAGGTCCAGGACCAGTTGCCGGTCGTCCTTGATCTTGAAGACCTTCGGGTCGAGGCGCGGGAAGAGATACAGCGCCCCCTTCGGCCGTACGCAGCTCACGCCCGGGATCCGGGTCAGCAGCTCGTACGCGGTGTCCATCTGCTCCTTCAGTCGCCCGCCGGGCAGCACCAGGTCGTTGATGGACTGCCGTCCGCTGAGTGCGGCCACCACACCGTGCTGACCGGGCATGTTCGCGCACAGCCGCATGTTCGCGAGGATGGTGAGGCCCTCGATGTAGGAGTCGGCATGGGCGCGGGGGCCCGAGATCGACATCCAGCCCACCCGGTACCCGGCGACCCGGTAGGCCTTGGACATGCCGTTGAAGGTGAGGGTGAGCAGGTCGGGCGCGATGGCGGCGGTCGGGGTGTGTGTGGCGCCGTCGTACAGGATCTTGTCGTAGATCTCGTCCGAGCAGACCAGGAGGTTGTGCCGCCGGGCGATGTCCGTCAGCCCCCGCAGCATGGCGTCGTCGTACACGGCCCCCGTCGGGTTGTTGGGGTTGATGATGACGATGGCCTTGGTGCGGTCGGTGACCTTGCGCTCGATGTCGGCGAGGTCGGGCATCCACTCGGACTGCTCGTCGCACCGGTAGTGCACGGCGGTACCGCCGGACAGGGAGACCGCGGCGGTCCAGAGCGGGTAGTCGGGGGCGGGTACCAGCACCTCGTCCCCGTCGTCGAGCAGGGCCTGCATCGCCATGACGATCAGCTCGGAGACGCCGTTGCCGATGAAGACGTGCTCGACGTCGGTCTCGATGCCGAGGGTCTGGTTGTGCATGACGACGGCCCGGCGCGCGGCCAGCAGGCCCTTCGCGTCGCCGTACCCGTGGGCCGACGACACGTTGCGCAGGACGTCTTCCAGGATCTCGGGCGGACACTCGAACCCGAACGCGGCCGGGTTGCCGGTGTTCAGCTTGAGGATCCGATGCCCCGCCGACTCGAGCCGCATCGCCTCCTCGAGCACCGGGCCCCGGATCTCGTAACAGACGTTGGCGAGCTTGGTCGACTGGATCACCTGCATGCCAGGAGCTTACGGCCGCGTAACGTCCGGCGGGTCGTGTTTTCCGCCACGTGAGACGCGAGGTTTGCACTGTTATCGGCGGTAGCTGTCCCGCGCGCCACTCCCGTCTCTACAATTCGCGGTCATGTCCAGGCCACCTGAGTACGAGAACGGGACGCCCGCTGCCGACGCCGCGAACGGTGCGGGTGGGTACGGCCTGCATGGCTCGGACCGGGAGTACGACGTTCCCCAGGTACCCCCGAACGTGTACCACCCCCGGCCCGAGGCGCCCCCCGCCTACGACGCCTACAGGGACCCGGCGGCCGCGCACGGCTGGCAGAACGCGTACGACGAGACGACGAAGCTGCCGCCGGTGGTGGACGCGGGCCCTGGGGCGGACGACGGCACGGCCTTCACGAGGGCCGACTCCGGCGGGGAGGGCTCGCCCGGCGGCTACGACTACAGCTACAGCGGCCCCGATGACGACTACGGCTTCGGCGAGGAAGGCGGCCGCAGATCCGGCGGCCGCCGGGCCGGCGGCACGGGCCGCGGCTCGCGACGCAAGCCCGCGGCCAGAGGACCACGCCGCGTGGCGATGGCCGCTGGGGCCGTGGGGGCGGTCTCTGTGGTGGCACTGATAGCCGGCTTCGCCATGTCCGGGTCCTCCTCCGACGGTGGCGCGCAGACCAAGGACGACCGGACGAGCCCGACGGCCGAGGATCCCGCGGTGCCGGCGGCACCGGCCGAGTCTTCGGACCCGTCCGCCGGCACCCGCCCGTCCGACGGCGTCGAGTCGTCGCGAGGCGCTTCCCCGGGCCCCTCCTCCGCAAGCCCCTCGGGGGCCGCGTCGGACGCCGCCGACAGCCCCACACCCGCCCCTACCACCACCACCCCGTCAGCGCTCCCCACCACCCCCACCGCGACCAGGAACGCGCCGGGCAACTCGGACGACAAGCCCGGGCAGGGGCAGGGGAGCACCAAGGGCCCGAAGTAGGGGCGGGTTCCCCGTGAGCGGCGCTGGCAGCCGGTGGACCCGGGCGGCTCAGGCTCTGATGCGCAGCCTGTGGGACGGCAGTCGCGGAGGATCTCACCGCGGCCGTGGCCGGTCGCGATGATCTCCCCGGTACGGCCCCGGGATGCTCGCGGAGTCGGTCAACGGCAAGCGGGATCGGCGATGACGCGTCGGCAGGCGCGGTTCAGTCGCCCGCGGTGTCCTCGGCCTCCCAGCGAAGGAGGTCGCCCGGCTGGCAGTCGAGCACCTCGCAGAGCGCGGCGAGCGTCGCGAAGCGCACCGCCTTGGCGCGGCCGTTCTTGAGTACCGCCAGGTTGGCGGGCGTGATCCCCACGCGGTCCGCGAGTTCTCCCACGGACATCTTCCGCCTCGCCAGCATCACGTCGATGTCGACGGCGATCGGCATCAGATCACCTCGTCCAACTCGGCCTGCATCTGAGCCGCTTCGGCGTCGCGGGCGACGGCCTGGGCGAGCAGCATCCGCAGTACGAGCACGATGAGCGCGACTCCCAGGACGGCCACGCCGATCCCGCCCATGATGAGGGTGACGCCCGGGTCGTCCCGCTGGCCGGGCGCGTTCAGGGCCGTGACCGCGAACCACACGAGAGCAGCCGCGACGATCGCGCCGATGATGACGTCCACGTACCGGAAGGCGGCGTGGGAGAACACGGTTCCGCGTCGCACCATCGTCACCAGTCGCCATACGCAGACCAGGGCGGCCTGGGCCGTCCCGATGCCCAGGATCGTGAGCACGCGCAGCGGGGTCAGCGGGAGCGACCCGTCCTCCGGGTCGCTCCCACTGACCAACGCCCACACCATCAACGCCTGTACGAACACGGTGCCGGTGAGCACCACCACCAGCACGGCGCGCAGCGCGCGCACTGTCAGCGTTCCCATGACCCATCCCTCCATCGAACTACGATGGAAATCTATCGAATATCGATAGGTGACACAAGGGTCGGGTTGGCGCGATGCGGCGAGATCGTTCGAGGAGTTCTTGTCCCGGTCGGTTCTCCGCGGCCCGCCGGGGGTGGAGTGGCCGAACGGGAGGGTGCTCCGGCGATGTGGGCCTCGGCTGTACCGCCTGTGGTGATCTCACACCCCCCTCGTGAACGTCCTGCGCCGCCCGTCCCGGGCCCCGCGCCGCGGCTGATAGGGAAAGCCCTACGGCCCGAACCCACCGGTGGCCGACTCCTTGTCCCCACCCCCTTGGTGCGTGACAATGCGCATGACAAAAGTGCGGGTGACCGGAGGTTCTCCGGTCACCCTCCTCGTATGAGGGGACCCCCACATGAGAAAACCTCTCGGCGCCGCCCTCCTCGCCCTGGCGATAGCCGGGGCCGGTGCCGCACCCGCGGTCGCGGCTCCCGTGGACACGGCCGGATCGTTCGGCAAGAGCGTGGACACGGAGACGGCCGTGTCGACCGTCAGGGACGCCGTCACCTCCACCACGGAGAGCCTCAACCAGGCCCTGAATCCCTCCGTTCGGGCGGTGAACTTCGCGGGAACCGTCTCGCTGAGCAACTGCTCCGGCTCGGTCGTGCGCTTCTCGGACTCCGAGGACGACGACCCCGCGCTGGTGATGACCAACGGCCACTGCCTGGAGACCGGCATGCCGGGACCCGGTCAGGTCGTCGTCGACCGGGCCTCCAGCCGGAGCTTCGGGCTGCTCAACGCCTCCGGCAGCCGGGTCGGCACGCTGCGGGCCAGCAAGATCGCCTACGGGACGATGACCGACACGGACGTGGCGATCTATCAGCTCACCACGACGTACGCGCAGATCAAGCGCTCGTACAACATCAACGCCCTGACGATGGCCGACACCCACCCGGTCGCCGGCACCGCCATCACCGTCGCCTCCGGTTACTGGAAGCGGCTGTACAACTGCAACATCGACGGGTTCGTGTACCGCCTCAAGGAAGGCGACTGGACCTTCAAGGACTCCGTCCGCTACACCTCCGCCTGCAACACCATCGGCGGCACCTCCGGCTCCCCGGTCATCGACCAGGCCACCAACAAGGTCGTCGCCGTCAACAACACCGGCAACGAGGACGGCCAGCGCTGCACGGTCAACAATCCGTGCGAGGTCGACGAGAGCGGCAACGTCACCGTCCGCCAGGGCATCAACTACGCCCAGCAGAGCTACCAGATCCCCGCCTGCTTCGGCGTCGACAACAAGCTCGACCTGAGCGCGAGCGGCTGCGTGCTGCCCAAGCCGTAACCGGCCACAGCCGTAATTGGCCACAGCCGTAACCGGCCACAGCCCTGACCGGCCACAGCCCTGACCGGCCACAGCCCTGACCGGCTACGCGGGTCTGCGGATCGCGCGTCCCGCCAGCACGTCCGTCCGGCGGCCGTCCTCGATCACGAAGCGGCCGTCGATCAGGACGTGCGGGATGCCCGTCGGTAGCGTGCGCGGCTCCTCGAACGTGGAGCCCGCCGCTACCGTCCGCGGGTCGAACAGCACCAGGTCCGCCCGGTACCCCTCGCGCACCAGCCCCCGGTCCGGCAGCCGCAGCCGCGCCGCCGGGCGCGCGGTCAGGTGGGCCACGCACTCCTCCAGGGAGAGCACTCCCAACTCCCGTACGTAGCGCCCGAGATAGTGCGGGAACGTGCCGTACGCCCTCGGGTGCGGCTTCTCGCCCCGCAGGATGCCGTCCGAACCGCCCGTGTGGACGCGGTTCCGCATGATCGTGCGAACGTTCTCCTCGTCTCCGACGTGCTGGAGGATCGTCGAGCCCAGTCGGTCGTCGAGGAGCAGTCGGCGGGCGGTCGTCCAAGGGTCCTCACCGCGTGCGTCCGCGGACTGCCGGACCGTACGGCCGACGAAGTCCTTGAGCGCCGGGTCGCTCACCCCCGAGATCTCGATCGTGTCCCAGTCGACCGGCACGCCGTGGCAGCCGTCCGCGCCGACGACCTCCATGTGGTGCCTGATCCGTTGCGCCGACTCGTCGTCGGCCAGCCGGGCCAGGACCGCCTCGGGACCGCCCTCGCTCGCCCAACTCGGCAGCAGCGCCACGAGGGTCGTGCAGCCGGGGGTGTAGGGGTAGGAGTCGAGGGTGATGTCGGCCCCCGACGCCAGGGCCTCGTCGAGCAGCGACAGCAGCTGGGGCGCCCGGCCCCTGTTCACGCCGAAGTTCATGGTGGCGTGGGCCAGGTGGAGCGCGCAGCCCGCCTCCCGGGCCAGGGCCACCATCTCCTCGTACGCCTCCAGGGCCCCGGCCCCGTAGGAGCGGTGGTGCGGGCAGTAGTAGCCGCCGTACGACGCCACCACCCGGCACAGCTCCGTCAGTTCGGCGCCCTGGGCGTACATGCCCGGCGTGTACGTCAGCCCGGACGACAGGCCGACCGCGCCCTGCTCCAGGCCCTCCGCGACCAGCCGCCGCATCCGGTCCAGTTCGTCCGGCGTCGCCGCCCGGTCCTCCCAGCCGACGACGAGCGCGCGGACCGTGCCCTGCGGGACGAGGTACGCCGCGTTGACGGCGATGCCGCGGCCGGCGAAACCGAAGTCGAGCCGGTCCAGGTACTCGCCCACCGTCCGCCAGTCGAAGTCGATGTCGTCACCGGAGCCGTTCCAGCCGGTGATCGCGTGGCGGACCTCGGCGAGGGTGCGGTCGTCGACCGGGGCGTACGACAGTCCGTCCTGGCCGATGACCTCAAGCGTGACCCCCTGCGCGACCTTCGCGCTGTGGTCCGGGTCCCGCAGCAGCGCCAGGTCGCTGTGGGCGTGCATGTCGATGAAGCCGGGGGTCAGGACGAGGCCCTCCGCGTCCAGCTCCCGTGTCGCCCGCGGGCGTTGGCACCCCGCGGCGGCGGCCTCCTGGACGATCGACACGATCCGGCCGCCGTCGACGACCACGTCCGCGCGGTAGGAGGGGGCGCCGCTGCCGTCCACGACCTCCGCGTCCCGAATGACCAGGTCCTCCACGGACGTACCTCCTAGAAGAACGTGCGGATGTAGTCGACGACCGTCCCGTCCGCCTCCGCGACCGGGATCAGCTGCCACTTGTCGAACGACGTGCACGGATGCGACAGGCCCAGGCCGAGCCAGTCCCCGACCTCCAGGTCCGCCTCCGCGGTCGTCCGCAGCCACGCGTGCTGGTCGGACAGCGCGGTCACCGAGATCCCGGTGGCCGGGCGCTCGACTCCGTCCCGGCGGATCACCTGGGCGAACGGCAGGTCGAGGTCGTACGCCGCGTCCCGCTTGCCCGCGTTGACGAAGGCCTGCTCGGGGGAGGGGCGCGAGACGACCTGCGCCCAGAGGCGGAAGGCGGGTTCGAGGGCACCCTCGCCCGGGACCCGGTTGAACGGGGTCAGCTTGCGGTAATGGCCGTCGTCGTGCGAGACGTACGCGCCCGAGCGCAACAACTTCAGTACGGGGAGGGAGAGTTCCGGGAGGTCCGCGAACACGTCCGCGACCGCGTCGAACCACGCGCTGCCGCCCGCGCTGACGACGATCTCCTCAAGGCCCGCGAAACGCCCCGCCTTGTCGAAGTCGGCGGCCAGCGAGACGAGCCGGTGCAGCCACGCGTGCACCCGCTCCGGGGTCGCCTGCGGCACCTCGCCCTCGTACCCCGCGACCCCGACCAGCCGCAGTGTCGGCACGCCCGCCACCGCGTCCGCGACCGCCGCGCACTCCGCCTCCGTACGGACCCCGGTCCGGGCGCCCTCGCCGGCCGCCAGCTCGACCACGACGTCCAGCGGGCGGGTGGCCCCGGCGTTCCGCAGCGCCGCGTCCATCTGCTCGACGCCCGGCACGGAGTCGACGTAGCAGATGAGCCGGAAGGTGGGGTCGGCGGTGAGTTCGGCCGCGATCCAGCGCAGGGCCGCCGGGTCCACCAGCTCGTTGGCGAGGAAGATCCGCTCGGTGCCGTACGCCCGCGCCACACGGACCTGATGCGGCACCGCGAGGGTGATGCCCCACGCGCCGTGCTCGATCTGCCGCTGGAACAGCTGGGGAGCCATGGAGGTCTTGCCGTGCGGGGCGAAGGCGAGTCCGTGGCGGGCCGCGTACGCCTCCATGAGGTCGAGGTTGTGCTCCAGACGCTCGGCGGACAGCGCGAGGACGGGGGTGGCGAAGCCCCCGGTGAAGAGGTTGCGGCGCTGGGCGGCCAACTCGGCGACGGTCAGACCGTCGGCGTCCGGGGGGAGGCCCTTGAAGCGGTGGTCGACCCGTTCCTCGGCCAGACGCGCGAGCGCCTCGGAGTTCATGGAACCTCCCTGATCAGGCTGGTTGCACTGCTTGCAACCGGCATTGCGTATGTCGATTCTCGCTGTCTAACATTTCGGCCGATCGCGGGTCAACGGAGTCGCCGACCCCGCGCAAGGCTGGGAGCTACGACGATCGTGACCGTCACCGGATGCCGCAATGCCTGCGACGTCGTGGACGTCGTCGCGCTCGGCGAGTCCATGGTCGCCTTCCTGCCGTCGCGGCCGGGACGTCTCGCCGACGTGCCGTCGTTCGAGCGGGGGATCGGCGGCGCGGAGTCCAACGTCGTGTGCGGCCTGGCAGCCGCGGGGCACACCGCGCGGTGGGTCGGCCGGGTGGGGGCGGACGGGTTCGGCGACCACCTGGTGAGACGGATCGCCTCGTACGGCGTCGACACCGAGGCCGTGCAGGTGGACCCCGTTCGCCCGACCGGCGTCTACTTCCGCACGGCCGGCGACCGGGGCACGGACGCGCACGAGGTGGCGTACTACCGGGCGGGTTCGGCGGCGTCGGCCATGTCCGCGGGGAACGTGGACCTCGGGGCGGTGCGGGCGGGCCGGGTGCTGCATCTGTCGGGGATCACGGCGGCCTTGTCGGACTCTTGCCTGGAGCTGCTGTGCGAGCTGACGGCTCCCGGGGCGGACCGCCCGCTGGTCTCGTTCGACGTGAACCACCGCGCCGGGCTGTGGCGACGCGCCGACGGCGCTCAGACGCTGCTGTGGCTGGCTCGCCGATGCGACCTGGTCTTCGTGGGCACCGACGAGGCCGAGTCCGCCTGGGGCGTCACCGACGGCCCGGTGGCGATCCGCGCGCTGCTGCCGGAGCCGGCCGTGCTGGTGGTGAAGGACGGGGCGCGCGGTGCCACGGCGTTCGAGCGCTCCCGGGAGGCCGGGGGCCGGACGGCTCCGGCCGCGGGCAGCCGTGCCGCCGTTCCGGCGCCCGTCCCGAGAGTGGACGGCGCCGTACACGCACCCGGCCGCGCCCCTCACGCCCGTCCGGCCGCCATGCTGGGTGCTTCGTCGGGGCGGCATGTCGACGCCGGGTGCGTGCCGGGTGCTTCGTCGGAGCGCCCCGGCCATGCCGGCGGTGTGCCGGATGCTCCCCGGATCCACCCCGTCGACGCCGCCTGCGCGCCGCGGCCCGACGCCGCGCCGCCCGCCTTCGTCCCGGCTCTCTCCGTGGACGTCGTCGCGGCCGTCGGCGCGGGTGACGCATTCGCCGCCGGCTTCCTCTCGGCCACCCTGCGCGAACTGCCCCTGCGCGCACGGCTGCGGCACGGCCACCTCTGGGCTGCCGCCGCTCTCACCGCCCCCGGTGACCTCGCCGTCCCGCCCGGCCGGGGCCACGCCGACCACCTCGCCGCCCTCGACGACGCCGCGTGGGAGAAACTGCGACTGGGCCCCGGGTGGACGCAAATCACTGAGGGGACCGACGAGGAGGTACGTACGCCATGAGCCAGACCGTCGACCGCGCGCTCAGCATCCTGCCGCTGCTCGCGGAGGGCCCCGCCGACCTGGGCCAGGTCGCCGACCGCCTCGGCGTGCACAAGTCGACAGCCCTGCGGCTGCTGCGCACCCTGCACGAGCACGGCATGGTCTACCGCCAGTCCGACCAGCGCTACCGCCTCGGTGCCCGTCTCATCGCCCTCGCGCAGGAGGCGATGGAGAACCTCGACATCCGCGAGATCGCCCATCCCCACCTCGTACGCCTCAACGAGCAGTGCGGACACACCGTGCACCTCGCCGTGTACGAAGAGGACGAGGTCCTGTACATCGACAAGGTCGAGAGCAGGTACCCGGTGCGGATGTACTCACGGATCGGCAAGCCCGTCGCCATCACCGTCGCCGCGGTGGCCAAGCTGCTGCTCGCCGATCTGCCCGAACACGAACGCCGGACCCTGGCCGGCAAGCTCGACTACCCCATGTACACGGCCCGTTCCATCCCCAACGCCCCGGCATTTCTGCGCGAGTTGGACCAGGTGCGCGAACAGGGCTGGGCCACCGACCTCGGTGGCCACGAGGAGTCCATCAACTGCGTCGCCGCTCCCATTCGGGGAGCCGACGGCCGGGTCGTCGCCGCGATGTCGGTCTCCGCGCCGAACGTCGTCGTCACCGCCGACGAACTCCTCACCCTGCTCCCTCTGGTGCGCCGTACGGCGGACGACATCAGCGGCGAGTACTCCGGCAGGACCCCGGCGAAGAACTCCGTATGACCGAGGGCGGCAGGAAGCCCGTATACCGAGGACGGCAAGAACCCCGTATGGCCGAGGGCGGCAAGAAGCCCGTATGACCGAGGACGGCAAGGACCGCGTATGACCGAGAAGACGGCGCTCACCCCGAAGACCCACACCACTCCGCCCGCGAGGTTCTCGCACGGCGTGAAGAAGGGGAACATCCTGCAGGTCGCCGGGCAGGTCGGCTTCCTGCCCGCGGTCGAGGGGCAGCCCCCGACGCCCGCCGGCCCCACCCTGCGCGAGCAGACGCTCCAGACCCTCGCCAACGTCGAGGCGATCCTCCGGGAGGGCGGCGCCTCCTGGGACGACGTGATGATGATCCGCGTCTATCTGACGGACGTCGCCCACTTCGCCGAGATGAACGAGATCTACGACTCCTACTTCGAGGAGCAGCGGCTCACCCAGCCGCCCGCCGCCCGGACCACGGTCTACGTCGGACTGCCCGCCGGGCTCCTCGTCGAGATCGACGCGCTCGCCGTACTGGGCTGATCCCCCCTCGACTTCCGTACGCCGCAGACGGTTCGGCACCGTGGACAGGTACGTCGGGATCGGCGAACGGGACACGTCGAGCGTGTTCGTGTAACGATGCGGGGGCTGGTTGCGCGGAACACAGGGTCGTCGACCATACTGCTCCGCTGTGGAGCAGCGCATAGGTTCAGGCAGCCAGCCCCTGGAAGGCGCCGGGTTCGACCCGGCCTTCATCCCCGGGCTCACCTCTCCCGCGTCCGCCGAGCCGGGAGGCGTGAAGAAGAAGGACGACGCGTCCGGCACGGCCGACTCCGAGGATTCGGTCCTCGCGGTCGTCGAGGAAGCCGAGGCCGAGGCCGAGGCGGAGGTGGAAGCCGTCGAGGAGGAGGCCCCCGTCGACGGGCCCGTCTTCGAGGCCGCCGACCGGCGGGCCCGGATCGTGGCCGACCACAGAGGGGTGCGGCTCGCCCTGGACGACCAGGAGTGCGAGTTCCGCTGGGACGAGATCGGCGCGGTCGAGACCGAGACCGCGCGCTTCGGAAAGCGGTTCACCGTCACGGTGCACACTCCTGACCGCCGTTGGTACCCGATCGAGATCGAGGCGACGGCCAGGAGCCGCTTCAAGGAGTGGGACGAGCAGCTGGACGCGGTCCTCGACGCCTACTTCGACGACGGTGCCGACGACACGGACGCCGGTGAGACGGACGCCGGTGAAGCGGACGCCGAGGAAGCCGACGCCAAGTAGCTAACGGCAGTACTGGGCCTCCTTGCCGATGGACCGGTACATGCAGTCCGCGTTCTCCAGCAACTGCAGCACCGCATCCCGGTTCCGGGACGTCTCCCGCTCGATCACCTCGTCGGGCGGGTAGAAGCCCCCACCCCCACTGGACCTCGGGTACATCTCGAAGGTGTACCCGAAGATCTTCTGGCTGCCCCACAGCCAGTCGTCGATCGAACCGTCCGTGATGTACAGGTCACTGGACTGCTCCGGCGTGTACCCGTTGCTGGCCGCCATCTTCTGGCCGACGGTCGCGAACGCGTTCCGGTCGTCCGCGGTCATCCCGGTCGTGGTGTCGGAGTACGTGTACCCGAAGGGCCACAGCACCAGTTCGCTGTACGTGTGGAAGTCGATGCCGGCCTTGATCTGCTGCACGCCGCCCACGACCCGGCTGCGCACGAAGTTCGCGACCACCTTCACCTCGGGCGCGGACTCCGCGGACGTGCCCCGGTAGGTGTCCGAGGACGGTGACCCGGACGAGCCGCCGCAGCAACCCCACCGGTAGTTCCAGTTCCGGTTCATGTCGGTCCCGACGTACGAGGAACCGGCGTTGGGCTGCCGGTTCTTGCGCCACGACCGGTACGAGCCGGTGGCGATGTCGTACTCGCCGCCGTCCGGGTTGAGGTCGGGCACGATCCAGATCTCGCGGTTGTTCACCATGCCGGTGACCCGCGAGTCGCTGCCGTAGTCGGAGGTCAGCTCGCGCAGCAGGTAGAGCGCCATCTCGACGGTGAGGTGCTCACGCGCGTGCTGGTGGTGGGTGAAGAGGACCTCCGGCTCGGACTCGTCCGTCGCCACGTTGTCGCTGATCTTGATGGCGACGATGTTCCGGCCCTGGTACGACTGCCCGATCACGCGCTGGCTCGCGATGGAGGGGTTGGCCGAGACGATCGAGTTGATCTCGCCCGTCATCTCCGCGTAGTTGTGATAGCGCGAGTCGCCGGACGGGAAGTCGTGGAGCCGGAGGTCGTCCTCGCCCGAGGAGCGGTCGGGGACCGCGCCGAGCGAGGTGACGTCGTAGCCGAGGTCGCGCAGCTTCTTGATCTGGTCCGCACGGCCCGAGACGACGACGCCGTGGCCGTGGACCTCGTCCACGGTCACACCGGTGCGCTGGAGTGCGGTGCGGTCCTTGGCGGTCGAGTGCAAGTGCACCTCGTACTGCCGGACGTCGTCGGCCGAGGAGGCCGCCTTGGTGGCGCTGTCGGCGTTCGCGGACACGTTCGTGGAGAGGGGAGCCGCGAGGGCGAGAGCCAGCAGTGCGGCGAAAGCGGCGGTGCGTCTGCCGCCGCGGCCGCCTGAGCCGCGTGTGCGAAGTCGCATGAAGTCTCCTTGCAGGAGTGGGGGGTGGGGTTCAGTGCGACGTACTGCGTGATGCGGGTGCGGCGCTCATCGTGAGCCGGTGGCATGGACAGGTCAAGGGTGACGCGGTGATTGATGACGTGAACCATTCGAAATTCAGCCGCGCAGTGTACGCGCGCGCCGCCGGCGTGGAGCGGTCCCGGACGAAGTGCACCCGGGCGTGTGACCCGGATGTGCAGGCCGGTGAAGGACCGGGGGAGGGTGAGGGTCCGCGCAAGGGGAGAAGTGGGAGCGGCGGGGGCGGCGGGAGTGGCGGGGAACGGCGCACCCTCGGCTCCCGCGGCTCCCCGCTCCACATCGACAGCACCCCAGAGGTCGACGAGGCCCCGGAGGCCGGCACGACCCCCGAGGCCGACACCCCCAGAGGAACGGCTGATCATGGGTGGATCGGTGCCACGACGGGACCATCAGCTGCCGGTCGAGACGACCAGCTTCGTCGACCGGCGCGGCGAACTCGCCGCGGGCCGGGAACTGCTGGCCCGAGCCCGGCTGGTCACGCTGACCGGGCCCGGCGGTGTCGGCAAGACCCGCCTCGCCGCACGCATCGCGGCCGCCGTACGGCGCACCTTCCCCGACGGCGTGCGTCTCGTGCCCCTCTCCGGCCTGGACGACCCGGCACTCGTCCCGCACGCCGCCGCCGACGCGCTCGACCTGCACGACCACTCGTCGCTCCCGCCGCTGCGGGCACTGGTGGAGCAGGTACGGGACCGCCGGCTGCTGCTGCTCCTCGACAACTGCGAACACCTGTTGCCGGCCTGCGCCGACCTGGCCGCCGCCCTGCTGCACGGCACGCCGGGCGTGCGGATCCTCGCCACCAGCCGCCACCGCCTGGGCCTGACCGAGGAACACCTCCTGGAGGTACGGCCCCTGCCGGTCCCCGACCCCGACGGGGACCTCTCCACTCCCGAGGGCTACCCGGCCCTCGCCCTCTTCGCCGACCGGGCCGCCGCCGTGGTCCCCGGCTTCCGGCTGACCCCCGCCAACCGCGCGGCCGTCGCCCGGCTCTGCCGCCGCCTGGACGGTCTTCCCCTCGCCATCGAACTCGCCGCCGTCCGGATGCGCGTCCTCGACGTCGACCAGCTCCTCGGCCGTCTGGACGACCGCTACCGCCTCCTCACCGGCGGCAGCCCCGCCGCCCTGCCCCGCCACCAGACCCTGCGGGCGACGGTCGACTGGAGTCACGAACTGTGCACACGGCGGGAGCAGTTGGTGTGGGCGCGGCTGTCCGTGCTGGCGGGAAGCTTCGATCTGGAGACGGCCGAGGCGGTGTGCGCCCGGGCGGCGCATCCCGAGGCGGCGCATCCCACGGCGGGGCAGGACGCGGCGGGGCAGGCCGAGGCGGGGGAGCCCGCGGCGGGGGAGGCCGAGGCGGGGCAGGACGCGCCGCAGGACCCGGCGCCGCTGAGCGCCGACGACGTCCTGGACGCCGTCACCGGCCTGGTCGACAAGTCCGTGCTGGCCCGGGAGTCAGGTCCCGACGGCATCCGCTACCGCCTCCTGGACACCCTCCGCCACTACGGCCTGGACCGCCTGCGCCGGCTGCCCGGCGAGGAGCCCGCCGCCCGCCGACGCCACCGCGACTGGATGCTGCGGCGCGCGGCCGCCTGCGAGAGCGCCTGGTTCGGGCCGGGCCAGCGCGAGATCGTCGCCCGGCTCCGTGCCGACCGCGACAACCTGCGCGGCGCCCTCGACTTCAGCCTCACCACCCCGGGTGAGGCCCTGCACGGGCTGCGCCTGGCCGGCACCCTGTGGTTCTACTGGCACGCCTGCGGCGCCCCCCGCGAGGGCCGGCACTGGCTCGACCGGGCCCTCGCCGCCAACCCGGAAACGACCCCGGAGCGGGCCCGTGGCCTGTGGATCGCCGGGCTCCTCGCCGCCGCCACCCACGACCTCACCGCCGGGCTCGCCCTCGCCCAGGACGCCCACGCCCTGGCCCGTGCCCTCGACGACACGGCCGAGGCGGCGCACGCCGAGTACGTCATCGGCGTCATCACCCTTTTCCTGGACGACCTGCCGGCCGCGCTCGCCCACTTCGAGGCCAGCGTCGCCCGTGGCCCCGTCCCCGGTCAGCACCTCAGCCTGTACGGCCTCGACCAGGTCGAACTCGCCTGCGCCCTGGGGTTCCTGGGCGAGGCCGACCGGGCCGTGGAGGTCTGCGAGCAGGTACGCCGGATGTGCGAACGGCACGGCGAGGAGTGGGTGCACTCGTACGTCCTGCGGATCCTCGCCCTCGCCCACACCGTGCGGCGTGACTGGCGCCGCGCGGAACACCACGCCCGCCGGGCCCTGCTCCTCAAACTCGCCGTCCACGACGTCATCGGCATCGCCCTCACCCTCGACCTCCTGGCCCGCGTCGCCACCGAGACGGGGGCTCACGCCCGCGCGGCCGTCCTGCTCGGCGCCGCCGACCGCACCTGGGCCGGCATCGACCGCGACCGCTGGGGGTCGGCCACCCTCAACTCGGCCCGCAAGGAGAGCGAGGCACGCGCACGGGAGGCGCTGCGCGACCCCGAGTTCCAGCGGGCCCACGAACGCGGCACCGGGCTCGCCCTCGCGGAGGCCGTCGACTACGCGGCCGAGGGCGACAGACCGTCCCGCCGCCCCACCGCCCCGGCCGACCGTCCGGCGAACGGCCGTCCCAGGTCCCCCCGTCCCGCGACCGGCGTCCACCTCACCCGCCGCGAGACCGAGGTCGCCGAACTCGTCGCCCAGGGACTGGCCAACCAGCAGATCGCCGACCGCCTGTTCATCGCCCGCCGCACCGCCGAGGGCCATGTGGAACGCATCCTCGGCAAGCTCGGCTTCAGCAACCGCAGCCAGATCGCCGCCTGGATGGCGGCCCGACGCTGAGACGGCGGCCCTGACGCCGCCACCACCTGTCAGCACGCCGACTTCGACCCGAGGAGAAGCCCCACCCCATGACACCGCAACCCACCCCGCCGCGGACGGCTTTCGACCACCGCATGGGCGTCTTCGCCACCGACGACGAGTTCCTCGCCGCCGCCCTGCCCTTCCTCACCGAGGCGCTCGCCGCACCCGACGAACCACCGCCCGTCGCCATCGCCGCCCCTCGCAACCTGGACCTGCTGCGGGACGCGCTCGGCGGTGACGCCAAGGACGTCGGGCTCGTCCCGCACACCGAGTGGTACACCGGCTCGGCCGCCAACGCGATCGCCCGGGGCGCCGGACACCTCGCCGCGCACGCCGGACCCGGCGGCCGGATCCATCTCCTCATGGAACCCGTCTGGGGCGGCCGCGCCGGACGCTCGCCGCGGGAGACCGCCGAGTGGATCCGCTACGAGGCGCTCGCCAACCTCCTCTTCGCCCCGCTCGCGACCACCGCCCTGTGCGCCTACGACGCCCGTGTCGCGGGCCCCGCCATCGTCGCCGCCGCCCGCCGGGCGCACCCCGACACCGACGTGTACGAGGACCCGGTACGGCTCGCCGCCGAGCTCGACGCCGTGCCGCTGCCCCCGCTCCCCGCGGACGCCGAGCACCTCCCGGGCCCTGCTCCCGCCGCCGGGGCCGTACGCGCCTGGGCGACCTCACGCGGACTGCCCGACGCGGACGCGGAGCTCTTCGCCACGGCCGTCACCGAGGCCGCGGCCGCCCTCGGCCCGCTCGACGGCGCCCTGCTGTGGGGCCAGGCCCCGGCGTGCGTCTGCGAACTGCGCGCCCTGCGCCGCGTCGACGACCCGCTCGCCGGGTTCGTACCGCCGCCGAGCGCGGAACTCGAACCCGGGCAGGGACTGTGGTTCGCCCGTCAGGTCTGCGCGTACGTCGACGTCCGCGACGAGGGGGAGCACGCGAGCGTACGGCTGCAGTACGGGTAGTGCGGACCGGCGCAGGTATGGAAACGGGTATTCCTCCCCATGTGCCGTACCCCCGCGTACGCCACTGTGGACCCATGCTGCACCTCCACGGGGCGCGCTGCCCGGATCCTGCTCCTCGGTACGGCTCGTATCCCCAACCGCCGATGGGTGCCGGCCACCTCAGCGCCGAGTACGACCCCCGTCCCTCCGCCGTCCGCGAGGCTCGGGCGGAGGTCCGCCGGCAACTGGAGGGGTGGGGGCTCGCGGACCTGGACGACCTGGCGGACGTGGCCGAGTTGCTGGTGAGCGAGCTGGCCACCAACGCGCTGCTGCACTCCGCCAGCCACTTCCGGCTCACCCTGTTCGCCGCCCACGGCATCCTGCGCTGCGAGGTCCGGGACGCCGGCCGGCGCGTTCCCACCGTGCTGGACGCGGGCGCCTCGGAGAGCGGCCGCGGGATGTTCCTGGTGGCCGCGCTCGCCCGGCGCTGGGGCTGCCACCAGGACGGACAGGGCAAGAGCGTGTGGTTCGAACTGGGCACCTGCCCCTGCACGACGGGCTCGGCCGACGGCGATCCGTCCTGCCGTCCGGGACCGTCGCCGGGCCGCCAGCGCTGATCCGGGTCGTCCACGCCCTCTTGTCGGTTCGGCCCGCTTGCGCTTTCTTGATCCTCATGGCGGACACCACGGGAAACACAGCGGTACCACAGACCGGGGAGACGGACTCCCGCCCCCGCAAGTCCAGTTGGCGCTACATCGGCCCCGGCATCGTCGTCGCCGCGACCGGTGTCGGCGCCGGTGACCTCGTCGCCACCCTCATCGCGGGCAGCAACTTCGGCTACACCCTGCTCTGGGCGGCGATCATCGGCTGCCTGGTCAAGATCTCCCTCGCCGAGGCGGCCGGACGCTGGCACCTGGCCACCGGCCGCACCCTCTTCGACGGCTGGGCAAGCCTCGGCCGCTGGACCACCTGGTTCTTCGCGGTCTACGTCGTGATCTGGGGCTTCGTCTACGGCGCCGCGGCGATGTCGTCGAGCGCGCTGCCGCTGCAGGCGCTCTTCCCGGACGTGATGGACCTCGAATGGTGGGCCATCGCCTGCGGTCTGGTCGGCCTGGTCTTCGTCTGGTTCAACAAGTACGCCGTCTTCGAGAAGGTCATGACGGTCCTGGTCGGCGTCATGTTCGTGGTGACGGTGTACCTGGCGATCCGTGTCACGCCGAACCTGGCGGACGCGTTCGCGGGCCTGCTGCCGGTCCTGCCCGACGAGAAGGACTCGATCCTCAACACCCTCGGCCTGATCGGCGGTGTCGGCGGCACCATCACGCTGGCCGCGTACGGCTACTGGGTCAACGCCAAGGGGTGGACGAACACCGGCTGGATGAAGGTGATGCGCCTGGACAACCGGGTCGCCTACGCCACGACCGGCGTCTTCGTCATCGCCATGCTGTTCGTCGGCGCCGAACTGCTGCACTCCGCGAACGTCGCCATCGCCAAGGGCGACAAGGGCCTGATCCAGTTGGGCGACATCCTGGCCGACGAGTACGGCACGGCGACGGCCAAGTTCTTCCTGATCGGCTTCTTCGCCACCTCCTTCACCTCCCTGATCGGCGTCTGGCACGGCGTGAGCCTGATGTTCGCCGACTTCGTGACGCGCTACCGCGAGCGCGGCGAGCTGAGGGGCGAGGAGGTCGCCTCGGGCGAGCGCGAGCGCTCCTGGCCCTTCCGTGCCTACCTGCTCTGGCTGACCTTCCCGCCCATGGTCCTGCTCTTCCAGGGCGAGCCCTTCCGCCTGATCATCATCTACGGCGTCCTGGGCGCGGCCTTCCTCCCGTTCCTCGCCGGCACCCTGATCTGGCTCCTCAACTCCTCACGTACCCCCGGGCAGTGGCGCAACGGACCGGTCAGCAACGCGATGCTGGCGATCGCGGGACTGCTGTTCCTGGTCCTGTGCGTGAAGCAGATCTGGGACCAGCCGTGGTCGGAGTTCTTCTAGCGGTACCGGTCCCACCGCGGGCCGAGGGCGATCTCCCGCAGCTGCTTCATGGTCGGGGTCCGGCCCCGACGGGGGCGGGGAGGGAGAATGTCTCACCACCGCCCCGAAGTATTGTCCGAAGAGCACGAGGACCGAGGATCCGACGGATGACCGAGCACCCCCCACCCCCCGGCCCCGGTTTCGGCCCGCCCCCACCGCCGTTCGCCCCCTCGCCGCCCGGGTACGCCCCGGCCCCGCCGCCCCCTCACCCCCCTGCCCCGCCCCCTCACACTCCTGCCCCATCCCCTCACGTCCCCGCCTCGCAGCCGTACGCCCCGCCCCCGCAGCCGTACGGCCCGCCCCCGCAGCCCTACGCCCCCGTCCCGCCGCAACCGGCCCCGGACGGCCCGGACTTCCTGGCCGTCGACAAGCGCAACGCGGTCGTCGTCGACGCGTCCGGCGTCGCCTTCGAGATGTCCGGCCTCACGATCGAGTTCCGCTGGCCCGAGATCCGCAGCGTCCACCACAAGGCCAGCCCTGACGGCAAGGCCCTGATGGTGGCCGTGATCCACCTGGACGGCAGGTTCTACGAGTGCGTGGTGCAGGCCAGGCCGAGGACGCGGCTGGCGGAGTGGTTCGGGCAACTGGCCTGGGTGCTCGGCCACTACCGGCCCATGGGGTGAGGGCGGGGCCGCGTCCGTGCGGCCCCGCCCCCGACGCGCCGAGATGGTCTACGGCAGCGCGTGCACGTGCGGCCCCACCGCGTTCGACCACGCGTTGCCCGCGGTCGCGTCCCAGTTCGTCGACCAGGTCATCGCGCCGCGCAGGTCGGGATAGGTCCGCGACGGCTTGAAGGATCCGCAGCCGGTTCCCTTGGTGAGGCAGTCCAGGGCGTTGTTCACCACGGTCGGTGACACGTACCCGCTGCCCGCGCCCCGCGTGGAGGCCGGCAGTCCCAGCCCTACCTGGGACGGCGCGAGACCGCCCTCCAGCTGGATGCAGGCCAGTGCGGTCAGGAAGTCCACCGAGCCCTGGCTGTAGACCTTGCCGTCACAGCCCAGCATCGAACCGCTGTTGTAGTACTGCATGTTGACGACCGTGAGGATGTCCTTGATGTTCAGGGCCGTCCGGAAGTAGGAGTTCGACGTCGACTGCATGTCGATGGTCTGCGGCGCCATCGTGATGATCAGCGACGAGCCCGCCTTCGCCGACAGGGAGCGCAGCGCCTGGGTCATGTAGGTCGCGTCGAGGCCGTTCTCCAGGTCGATGTCGACGCCGTCGAAGCCGTACGTCTGCATGAGTGCGTACACCGAGTCGGCGAAGTTCGTCGCCGACGCGGAGTCGTTCACCGCCACCGTGCCGCGCTCGCCGCCGACCGAGATGATGACCTTCTTCCCGGCGGCCTGCTTGGCCCTGATGTCGGCCTTGAACTGGTCGACGGTGTAGCCGCCGAGCGCGGCCGAGTCCAGGTTGAAGGCCACGGCGCCCGGCGTCGAGGTCGCGTCCGCGAAGGCGACGGCGATGATGTCGTACTGCGACTGGACGTCGGCGAGCCTTTGGACCGCGGCCCCGTTGTCGAAGTTCTGCCAGTAGCCGGTGACGGCGTGCTTGGGCAGGGCGGGGCCGGGGCCGGTCGGTTTGTTCGTGGTGCCGGTCACCGTGGCCGACTTCGGTGACTCACCGGCCGCGTTGGCCGCCGTGACCTGGAAGGCGTACGACGTCGAGGCCGCGAGCCCGGTCACGGTCGCCGAGGTGCCGCTCACCGCGGTCACCTTCGTGCCGTTCCGGTAGACGTGGTAGCCGGTCGCGCCCGAGACCGCGTTCCAGGCCAGGGAGACGGACGAGGACGTCGTGCCGGAGACGGTGAGTCCGCTCGGCGCCCCGGGGATGGTGGGGGAGGGGTCGGTGCCCCCGCCGCCGTCGGGGCCGAACACCGACACGTCGTCCGCGTGATACGCGGCCTGCCCGTACCAGCCGTGCGTGTACACCGTGACGGAGGTCGTGGCGGGGCCTGTGGTGAAGTTGGTCGACAGCTGCTTCCAGGCCGCCGAGTCCGGCGTCCAGGTCGACACATCCGTCGTGCCCGTGCCCGTGACGCCCAGGTAGGTGTAGCCGCCCTGGACCCAGGCGCTCAGCGTGTACGTCGAGTTCGGGCGGACGGCGACCGCCTGGGAGCACCGGGCGTTGTCCTGCCCTGCGGGCGTCGCTCTGAGCGCGGCGGTGCCGCCGTGCACCGGGGAGGAGACGGTCGTGCCGCTGTTCGCGGAGCAGGTCCAGTTGCTCAGGCCCGACTCGAAGCCGGCGTTCCTGGCGTTGTTGAGGTCCGCCGCGGCCGCCTGGGCCGTGGGGAGGAAGGCGAGGGCGAGGGCCGCGGTGACCGCTCCCGCCCAGAGGCGTGTGGGCCCGGAGGACCTCGGAAATCGGCTGCGTATGGACATGACAATAACTTGGTCCAGACCAATTCAACTGTCAAGGGATTCCGGTCGTGGAGAATTGGTGTGCGCAACCTGCCCCGTTTTGACGTGAGTTGTGCGAGGGCAGTTCTTTCCCGGCTGCACAAACGCTGTTCTCCGGCCAGGGAGCCGTGGATACAGTGCTCCCATAGTCACGCAATGAAGTCATCTCGGTGCACCGGAGTAACTCCGGTCACCGGTCCGGGCGGGAACGGGGAGCTAGGCGTGCCAACTGCCATTGCCGTGACCAGCGCCGACATGGCGCTGCCGGCACATGACGAGCGAACCGTGCCCGCCGTCGTGCTCGGCGACCTCGGCCGCGAGCCGCTGGAGCTGTCGCTCGCGGACATGCAGACGCTGATCGAGCAGCACGGCCACGTGGTCGTCGTCTGCTCCCGGGCGACACCCCGTGAGGTGGTGCAGCGACTGCGCACCGTACGGTCCCTGCTGGAGAGCGACCGGATCGCCCTCTTCGACCCCGCGCTGCCCCCGCTCGCACTCGCCGTCCTCGCTCGCCAGTTGCGGCAGCTGGCCTCCTGCGACCTCAGCCCCGGCGTCCTCGCCTCGGCCGGCCGGCTGCTCACCCACTACCTCCACGCCGGGGCGCTCCTCGGCTCCGTCGCCAAGCTGGACCGCGTCCCCGTCGACCTCAAGTCGCACGCCAGGTCATGGGTGCCCGGCAGTCAGTTCGGCGTGCTCGCCCACCCGACGCCGCACCTGGTCAGGGTGGCCCCCGGAGCCACCCTCCCCGGCCCGGAGTTCGGCACGTCGATGCTCGTCGCCAGAGGCCAGCTGCAGTCCGACTGGGTCACCTCGACGCTGGTCCCGGCCTGGCGGGCGCAGGGCCTTCGGGAGGCGGCGCTGCCCGCCGAGTCGGCCACCTGGTGGGGCACGCCCAAGCTGGTCGAGTTCTGTGCCTACCTGCCCGACCTCCCCGTGCTCTACCAGCTCGTCACCTCGGTACGGCAGAACTCATGTCACTGGTGCGGCATCGACGTCATCGGTGACCGCTGCGTCTTCTGCTCCGCCGTCCCACCCGCCCACGAGCAACCGGCCCGCGCGGGCTGACCGTTCCCGGCCGGCCGAGGCCGCTCCCGACCCCACCGACCGCCCCCGACCGATTCCCCCAATGAGGTTGTACGGTTCATGAACTCCCGTCAGCGCCGCGGCGTGATACTCCTGCTCCTGTCGGTCGTCTGTGCCCTCGGTGCCTTCGCCGGCGTCCTCTCCGTCATCAGCGACGTGAAGTCCAAGGTCGGTCCCGAGGTCGCCGCCTACCGGGTCAAGTCGAACGTGGCCCCCTACACGCAGCTCAGTGCGGGCCAGTTCGAGAAGATCGAGATGCCCGAGCGGTGGCTGTCGGACAACGCGGTCACGAACCTCCGCGAGATCCGGGGCAAGATCGCCGTCACCACCCTGCGCAAGGGCTCCCTGCTCCAGAGCGACATGATCGTCGATCAGCCCGCGCTCCAGGCCGGTGAGCAGGAGATCGCGATCCTGATCGACGCGGCGACCGGCGTCGCCGGCAAGATCACCCCGGGTTCCACGGTCAACGTCTACGCCACCTTCGAGGGCCGGCGCGACAGCGACCCCGACCAGTCCAAGCTCATCGTGGCGAACGCCCGGGTCATCCACGTGGGCGAGCAGACCGCCCTCCGGCCCGACGAGGACGACCGCCGGCGCGAGCCCACCGACGCCGTCCCGATCACCTTCGCCCTGAAGACCGTGGACGCCCAGCGCATCACGTACGCCGAGTCGTTCGCGGAGGAGGTCCGGCTCGCCCTGGTGGCACCGGGCGGCGGCTCCGGCGTCGACGCGACGGACCGCACCTACGAACTCGCCAAGGACAAGTGAGAGGCCCGCATGCCCACGAGGATCCTCCCGGCCGTAGGTGACGCGGACGCGGTCCGGTCCCTCACGACGCTGCTCAGCCAGCTCCCCGACGCCGAGCCGGTGGCCCCGGTGACCGACTCCACCCAACTCGTCGACACCCTCGCGCGCCTGGCCGCCGAGTCCGTCGACGAACTGCCCGAGGTCGTCGTCGTCCACGAACGCATCGGCCCCGTCCCGGCCCTCGAACTCATCCGCGAGGTCGCCCTGCGCTTCCCCGCGGTGGGCGTCATCCTCGTGACCTCCGACGCCAGTCCCGGCCTCTTCCAGGCCGCCATGGACTACGGGGCGCGGGGCCTGGTCGCCCTGCCCCTGAGCTACGAGGAACTGGCCAGCCGCGTCAACGCGGTGGCCCAGTGGTCGGTGGGCGTACGGCGGCATCTGGGCGCCGGAGGTGACGTGTTCAGCGGCGTCGGCGGCACCGTGGTCACGGTGAGCGGCGCGAAGGGAGGCGTGGGGGCGACCCTCACGGCCATCCACCTGGCCCTCGCGGCCCAGGCGTCGGGCCGCAGCACCGCCCTGCTCGACATGGACCTGCAGACCGGGGACATCGCCGCCTACCTGGACATCCAGTTCCGCCGCTCGGTCGTCGACCTCGCCGCCATCAACGACATCTCGCCCCGAGTGCTGGCGGACGCGGTGTTCCGGCACGACAGCGGCCTCGCCCTGCTCCTCGCCCCCGGCGACGGCGAGCGCGGCGAGGAGGTCACCGACCGCGCCGCCCGGCACATCGTCAGCGCCCTGCGCTCCCGCTACGAGGTCGTCGTCGTCGACTGCGGCTCCCAGCTGACCGGCGCGAACGCGACAGCCGTGGAGATGGCCGACACCGCACTCCTCGTCACCACCCCGGACGTGGTCGCCGTGCGCGGCGCCAAGCGCACCGTACGGATGTGGGACCGCCTGCAGATCCGCAAGGCCGAGGAGACCGCGATCGTCGTCAACCGCCACTCGCGCGCCACGGAGATCCAGCCCGCCCTGATCCAGAAGATCACCGGTACCGGGATCGCCGCCACCGCGATCCCCGCCAACTTCAAGGAACTCCAGGCCGCGGTCGACGCCGGGCGGGTGCACGAGCTGGACCCCAAGGGCGCGGTACGGCAGGCCCTGTGGGCGCTCGCGGGTGAGCTGGGGCTGGTCAAGGGCACCGAGGGCGCCGCCCAGCGGCGGGGCGGCAGGGCGCGGGGCGGGGACCGGGCGGCGCTGACGTTCCGGCGGCGGAAGGAGCTGGGGCGGTGAGGCGGCGGGGCGACAGGGGACAGGTCACCATCGAGTTCCTCGGGATGACCCCGCTGATCATCCTGACGCTGGTGCTGCTGTGGCAGTTCGTGCTGCTCGGATACACGTACTCGCTGGCCGCGAACGCCGCGGACCAGGCGGCGCGGGCCGGCGCGGCGTCCGAGGGGCAGGCCGCCTGCCAGGAGGCCGGGCTGCGGCATCTGCCGGGCGCGTGGGCGGGCGGCGCCCAGGTGGACTGCGGGGTGGGCGGCGGCTATGTCACCGCGGACGTGCACCTGGAGGTCCCCGTCCTCTTCCCCGGCTCGATCGGCTTCCCGTTCACCGTCGACGGGCACGCGGGGGCCGTCCAGGAGGAGAAGGACTGAGATGGCGAACGACGCCCAGCCCCGCGACCGCGGCCAGGTCGCCATCGAGTACCTCGGGTTCATCCCGATCCTGATCCTCGTCGCCATGGCCTGCGTCCAACTCGGCCTGATCGCCTACGCCGCCCAGCAGGCCGGCACCGCGGCCCGGGCGGGGGCACGCGCCGCCTCGCTGGAGGCGGGGGCCGCCGGCCAGGGGTGCCGGGTCGCGGTCAGCGACTGGCTCGCCGACGGGACCGACTGCACCGAGGCGCCCGGCGGCGACGAGGTCACCGTCACCGCCACCGTCGAGATCCCGTCCATCGTCCCCGGCTGGGACTTCGACCCCGCCCGCAAGACCGCGACCATGCCGCTCGACCACTGAACGAGGATCCCCATGAGCCTGAGGTCACGCATCACCACCCCCGAGGAGCCCGGCAGCCGGGGCGAGGACGGCCACCTGGTCGCCTCGTACCGGGCCAAGCTCCTGGAGGAGATCGACCTCGCGGAGATGAGCTCCCTGGCGGCGGCCGAGCGCCGGGCCCGACTGGAGCGGGTCCTCGGGCACATCATCAGCCGCGAGGGCCCGGTGCTGTCGACGGTCGAGCGCGCGCAGCTGATCCGCAGGGTCGTGGACGAGGCGCTCGGCCTCGGCATCCTGGAACCCCTCCTCGAAGACGCCTCCATCACCGAGATCATGGTGAACGGACCGGACGCGATCTTCGTCGAACGGGCGGGCCGCGTCGAGCAGTTGCCGCTCCGCTTCCCCTCCCACGACCAGCTGATGCAGACCATCGAGCGGATCGTGTCCACGGTGAACCGGCGCGTGGACGAGTCGAACCCGATGGTGGACGCGCGCCTGCCGTCCGGTGAGCGCGTGAACGTCATCATCCCGCCGCTGTCGCTCACCGGCGCGACCCTGACCATCCGCCGCTTCCCCCGCTCCTTCACCCTGCACGAGATGACCGGCCTCGGCTCCCTCGACGAGCCGATGGTGTACCTGCTGGCGGGGCTGGTGCAGGCGAAGTTCAACATCATCGTGTCGGGCGCGACCGGCACCGGGAAGACGACCCTGCTCAACGCCCTGTCGGGCTTGATCCCCGAGCACGAGCGCATCATCACCATCGAGGACTCGGCCGAACTCCAGCTCCAGCAGTCCCATGTGATCCGCCTGGAGTCCCGCCCCCCGAACGTGGAGGGCAAGGGCCAGGTCACCATCCGCGACCTGGTCCGCAACTCGCTGCGCATGCGCCCCGACCGGATCGTCGTCGGTGAGGTCCGCGGCGGCGAGTCCCTCGACATGCTCCAGGCGATGTCCACCGGCCACGACGGCTCCCTCGCCACCGTGCACGCCAACAGCACCGAGGACGCCCTGATGCGGCTGAAGACCCTCGCGTCCATGTCCGACGTGACGGTCCCCTTCGAGGCGCTGCACGACCAGATCAACAGCGCGGTGGACGTCGTCATCCAGCTCACCCGGTTCCCCGACGGCGCCCGCAGGATCACCGAGATCGCGATCCTGGACAGCCACGGGGCCGAGCCGTACCGCGTGGTGACCGCGGCGCGCTTCCGGCCCCAGCCCATGACACCGGACGGCCGCGTCCACGGCGTCTTCGAGTACCACCCGCTCCCGCGCCGCACCGCCGACCGCCTCTACATGGCGAGCCAGCCCATACCCCAGGCCTTCGGCGTCGCCCAGTCACCGCTAGAGCTCGCCACCCGAGAAGCCAGGTAGGACCCGCCCATGGACCTCCAGACCCGCATCACGCTGACGACCGGCGTCGCCCTGCTGACCTGCGCCCTGGCCGTGCTCGGCGTACACGCCTACGCCGCCGGCCGGGCCCAGCGCCAGGCCCTGGTCGACCGGCTGACGTCCACCGGCCAGATCACCGGCACCGGCCGCCGGCGCCGCTTCGCCGACCTGGACCGCCGACTGCGCCGTACCAGAGCGGGCAAACAGCTCGAACTGCGGCTGGCGGCCACGGGCCTGGACGTCACGCCCGGCGAGTTCTTCGTCTACATGCTGGCGACGGTGGCGGGCCTGTGGCTGGTCGGCCAGGCGGCCCTCGCCCCCTTCTTCGGCCCGATCGCGGGCCTGCTGGGCGTCTGGGCGGCGATCCAGTTCCTCAACTGGCAACGGCACAAGCGCATCGAGCGGTTCATCAACCAGCTCCCGGAGCTGGCCCGCATCCTGGCCAACGCGGCACACGCGGGCCTGGCCCTGCGCACGGCCATCGGCCTGGCGGCGGAGGAACTGGAGGCCCCCGCGGGCGAGGAACTGGCCAAGGTCTCCAACCAGCTGGCCGTCGGCGCCTCGATGGACGACGCGCTGGGCGAACTCGCCGAACGCCTCCCGTCCCGCGAACTGGTCGTCCTGGTGACGACGCTGGTCCTGTCGAACCGGGCCGGCGGCCAGGTGGTCAGCGCGCTGCGGAACCTGACGGAGACGCTGGAGGAGCGCAAGGAGACCCGACGCGAGGTCCGCACCCAGCTGTCCCAGGTGAGCATGACGTCGTACGCCGTGCCCGTGCTCGGCATCGGATCGCTGTTCCTGATGAACGGGGTGAAAGACGGCGCCCTGGACCGCATGACGGGTTCACCGCTGGGGCAGGCGGCGGTGCTGATCGCGTTCGGCCTGTACGCGCTGGGTTTCATCATGATCCGCCGTCTGTCGCGGATCGACGTCTGAGGCACGGAGAGGAGGAGACGGAACGATGGGACTGGGACAACTGGGCCTGCTCCTGGCCCTGCTGACAGCCCTGAGCGTGTGGGGTGTGTTCGCCGGCATCCGCATGTACCGGGCGGACGTGAAGCTGCCGAGCGACCTGGCGCTCGCCCTGGAGGTCGGCGCGAGTCGCACCGGCGTGGTCGACTCGCTCGTCGACCGCATGGGCATGCGCTACGCCCCCGCCGTGCTGCGCCTGATGGGCCCGAAACTGGTGGCCAGGTACCGCCGCAAGATCGACCTCGCGGGCAACCCCGGCGGCCTGACCATCGACCGCTATGCCGCCCGGCGGGCGGTGTACGGCTTCCTGGGCGCGGTCGGCTTCCTGGTCTTCCTGCTCCGGGGCCAGGTGCTGATCGCCCTGCTCCTGCTCGCTTTCGGCGCCTTCTGGACGGAGGTCGGCATCTGGGCGGCGATCCGGATCAGGAAGGACGAGATCGAACGCACCCTGCCGGACTTCCTGGACGTGCTCGCGGTGGTGGTGAGCGCGGGCCTCGGCTTCCGCCAGGCACTCGACCGGGTGGCATCGAAGTACGAGGGCCCGTGGGCCGACGAACTGCGCATCACACTGCGCCAGATGGACCTCGGCATGAGCCGCCGCCAGGCCTTCGCGGAACTGCGCCGCCGCAACGACTCGGAACAGGTGGCGATGTTCGTGACGGCGTTGCAGCAGGGTGAGGAGCTGGGCGCGCCGATCGTCGACACGCTGGTGGCGCTGGCGAAGGACATGCGCCGCACCGACGCCCAGAACGCCCGCCGCAAGGCGGCCCGCGCGGTGCCCAAGGCCACGATGATGATCACGACGTTCATGGTCCCGGCGACGATGCTCCTGCTCGGGGCCGGCCTGCTGCTGGGCTCCGGAACCGACTTCGGCTCGCTCACGGGGGAGTAGGGGGAGGTCATGGCAGGCATGCCGGTGAGGATGGGCATGGGTGCGGGCGTGGGCGTGGGGATGGGTGCGGGCGCGGGCGCGGGAATGGGCGCGGGCATGGGGGCGGAGGCCGTCGTCGCGGCGGGAGCCGGAGCTCGGGGACGTCCCCGGACGCCCGCGGACCGGGGACGTCCCCGGACGCCCGCGGACCGGGAGCGCTCCGCGACGATCCCCCTGCAGACGAACGCGCTCCAGGCGATGTGCCGCCAGGTCTTCGGCTTCCGTCTCGCCATGATCGCGCTCGCGGCCCCCGCTGCCCTGCTCAACGCGGCGCCGGGCTTCGGCACCCGGCTGGTGGGAACGTCGGTCGTGATCACGTTCATGGGCTCCTACGCCCTCTTCCGCGACTGGGAGCGCTTCGGCCCCCTCCTCCTGCGCCACCCCACCCTGCTGGCCGCGGACACGCTCTTCACGTCGCTCCTCCTGCTCTCCGGGGGCCCGGACACCACCCTTGCCTACGTCAGCGTCTGCACCCCGCTGCTGGCCGGCATCGTCTACGGCTACCGGGGCGCGGCGGTGTTCGCCAGCGCGCAGTCGCTGATCCTGCTGCTGGCGTACGCGATCAACCGGGAGGCGCAGGAGGGCAGCGGCCTGGCGGAGAAACTGCTCCTTCCGGGGTTCTGCGTCATCACGGGCGCACTCGGCTCGTCCCTGCGCGGCCTCATGCTCCGCTTCGGCACGGCCACCGAGGCCCTGACGGCGGTCCGCGCCCGCCTGGCTGTCGCGGAGGCGGTCAGCGAGGAACGGGCCCGTCTGGCCCGTGAGATGCACGACTCGGTGGCGAAGACGCTGCACGGCGTGGCACTGGCGGCGGACGGCCTGGCCCGCTCGGCGGCCTCGGCCTCGGCCTCGACGGACCCGGCCCGCCTCGCCCAACAGGCGCAGCTGGTGTCCCGAGCGGCACGCCGGGCCGCGGCCGAATCCCGGGAACTCCTGGCCGACCTGCGCCACGAGCCGGCCCCGGACCGGGCGATGGACCTCGGGGCGGAACTGGCCACCCGCACGGAGGCCTTCAGGGCGCGTACGGGCATGCGGGCCACGTACACACGGGCGTCCGGCCAGACCCTCCCCCCGGTGTCGTCGGCGGTGGCCCGCCAACTCCTCACCATCGCCGAGGAGGCCATGGAGAACGCCCACCGGCACGCACGTGCGACACGGGTCGAGGTGAGGGCGTTCGTCGAGGACGGCGTGCTCAACCTGACGGTCCGGGACGACGGCCGGGGCCTCCCGCCGGGCACGACCCTCGACCACCTCCGCCGCACCGGCCACTTCGGCCTGGTCGGCATGTCGGAACGGGCCGCGTCCGTAGGTGCCCGCCTCCGGATCGGCGAGGGCAGGCAGGCGTGCGGCACGGAGGTCCGCGTGGAGCTGCCGCCGGCCGCCCTGACGACGGAGGCGACGACCACATGAACGAGCCGCCCCGCGCCGCCGGGCCCCTGCGTGTCGTGGTGGCCGACGACAACCCGGTGGTCCGGGCGGGCCTGGCCGCCCTCCTCGCCGCGCACGCCGACCTCACGGTGGTGGCCGAGGCGACGAACGGCCACGAGGCCCACGAGGCGTCCCTGCGCCACCGCCCCGACGTGATCCTCCTGGACGTACGCATGCCGGGCACGGACGGCATCACGGCACTGCCCCACCTCGTCCGCGTCGCCCCGGTGCTGATGCTGACGTACAGCAGGGAGCCGGAGACGGTCCGGGAGGCCCTGCGCCTGGGGGCCGCGGGCTATCTGGTGCACGGCGAGTTCACGACCGACGAACTGGTCGAAGCCGTACGGGACATCAGCCGGGGCCGACCGCGACTCACCCCTGCAGCGACAGCGGCGCTCGCTCAAGCAAACCTTGAACTCCCTGCTGTGCCAAGCAATTCACGGGAACCGCTTTCGCAAGTGCAACCAGATGTGGGACAGTCGACGTCATACCGGTCAGGGTTCCGGCTGAGCAGGAGGGAGGCGGAGATCATGGACCTCATCGCATCGGGCATGAACAACCAGCAGATCGCCGCCGCCTGCTTCATCAGCGAGAAGACCGTCAAGAACCACATCAACCGAATCTTCGCCAAACTCCACAGCACCAGCCGCGGGGAGGCGGCCGCCAAGTGGCTGGGAACAGCCCCGGGTTCACGCCCCGGGGGAGGCGAACGGTGATGGTGGAGCGATGGTTTTCGGACGGGGCCGGGAATTGGGTCCTGGGGCCCTCTGGTGTTCGGCGTTTTCCCGCTTACTTTTCTCCTGAGCCTTACGAGCCAAGCGCTCAGCGATCGCCGGACACCAGAGGGGACCATCATGAGCAACTGGATCAGCACCACCGTCGCACGCCTCCGCTCCCGCTCCGCACGCGGCGACGAGGGGCAGACGGCGGTGGAATATCTGGGGATCATCGCGGTGGTGGTGGCGATCGTGCTCGCGATCACCGGAACGGACATCGGTCAGACGATCTACAACGCGATCACCGACAAGATCACCGAAGTCACCGGCGGCTGATGCGACCTCGTAGGTACGGCGACGCAGGGCAGGCCTTCCCCATCTACCTCACGGTGGTGGCGGGTCTGCTCTTTCTCGCGTTCGCCTACCTCGCGGTCGGCCAGGCCGCGGCGAACCGGAACGGCGCCCAGACGGCGGCGGACGCGGCAGCGCTCGCGGCGGCCCTGGACACGCGGGACAAGCTCACGGACGAGTGGGTGGAGAACCTACTCGACCCCGTGCAGTGGCAGGGCATCTTCAACGGTATGGGTGTGGTTTTCGACGGGTGCGGACGCGCGGAGCAGTTGGCGGCGCAGAACGACGCCACCGCCCAGTGCGGTGTGACGGCCGGACTGCCTCCGGGCTACGAGGTCGAGGTGCAGACCACGGAACCCGTGGGTGACTCCATCGTGCCCGGCACCGAGAGCACGTACTCGAAGGCGACGGCCGTCGCCGTGATCGAGCCGCTGTGCGAGTTCGAGCTCCCGGGCGAGGATGCCGGGAACGCCGAGGACGCCGAACTGCCGGAGCTCACCTGCGAGGACAGGATCTGGACCCTGGACCCGGAGAATCTCGACGACCTCCCGGGGCCCGAGGACCTCTTCGATGTCCATCTGGCCGACTGACAAGCGATCGACGAGTGACGAGGGAAGCAGAGGCATGAGCATTCGGTTCACCACGAAGGCCCGTAGGGGAATGGTCGTGCTGACCGTCGCGACCGGACTGGCCCTCGGTGTGGCGGGCTGCGGGGGTGGGGGCGACGACGCGAAGAAGCCCGAGGCTTCCACGCCCACCTCTCAGAGCCGTGGGTCCGACCCGAGTGCTCAAGAAGGGCAGACGGACGAACCGCTGGCCGAGTTGAAGGGCCCCAGCGGCCTGGTACTCCAGATCAGCTCTGCCACAAGGGACACTGGCGGATTCGTCACCATCAACGGCAGCTTGAAAAGCGACGCCGACAAAACGCTGACCATTCCTGCCCAACTGAGTGGCAGCGAGACCGAGATCATCCGGAACGGCCGGTCCTTCGGCGGGGCCACGCTGGTCGACCCCAAGGGCAAGAAGCGCTATTACGTCCTTCGGGACACGGACGGCCGTCCTCTCACCACGACGGGCATCACCTCCATCAAGTCCGGCGAGAACATCCCGGTGTTCATGCAGTTCCCGGCACCGCCCAACGGCACGGCCGAGGTCTCGTTCCAGCTGCCCATGTTCGCGCCGGCCGACATCCAGATCTCCGGGTGAGGCCCCTCATGACCCGCACCCCCCGCCTCCCCCTCACCCTCACCGCGGCCACCCTCATGGTCGCCGCCAACCTCCTCGGCGCCACCACGGCCGACGCTGCCGATGACCCCAGCGTCCCGCCCGGAACCGAGGCGACGGCCGCCGCCCCCGTCGAGGTGGACGCCAACGACCCCGACCTCAAGCTCCCCGAAGGCGCGACCCTCGCCGAGGCGAAGGTGCTGGACATCAAGCAGGTGGTGGAGGACCAGGCCGGTGAGGAACGCCGTGAGGACACCAACGCGGACGTGAAGTTCGCGCTCCAGGCCGAGGTCCTCTTCCCCAAGGACAGCGCGAAGCTGACCGGCGAGGCGAAGGCCCGGATCGCGGAGATCGCCGAGGAGGTCAAGACCCAGAACGCCACCCGCATCCGCGTCTTCGGCTTCACCGACAACCTGGGCTCCTCAGCCCACGGCGACGTCCTGTCCAGGAAGCGCGCCAACGCCGTCCAGGGCGTCCTGGAATCGGAACTGAACGACTCCACGGTCACCTACGAGGTCCGCGGCTACGGCGAGCAGTACCCGATCTCCTCGAACGCGACGGAGTCGGGCCGCAAGAAGAACCGCCGGGTAGAGGTGTCGTTCCCGCGCTCGGAGAGCTGACGCGGGAAGGCTCCGGACGGGACGAGACGGGACGAGACGAGACGGGACAGGGACCGGCCGCACGCTCAACCGGGCTCGACCACCACCCGCGCCCCGACCCGCGCCCCCCACCCCGCCATCGCCCCGGCCGCCGCCTCCAGCACATGCCGGGAGCGCAGGCGGGGGAGGCCGAGTCGTCCCGGTCCCATGGTGTGGACGGCGATGATCCTCAGGTGCCGGTCGAGGTACGCGACGTCGATCGGGATGCGCATGCCGAGGGTGTGCACGCTGTTGGCGGGGGTGAGGAGGAGCGCGCCGTCGACGGCGTCACGGCCCAGCAGGCCGCGGGTGCGCGCCCGGTAGGAGGAGGCGATCTCCAGCGGTACGAGGACCTCGCCCCGCTCGCCGTGCACCGTCAGCGTCCCCTGTCCGTCGCGCCACCGCCGACCCATCCGAGCCACCTCCGCGCAAAAGAAGTTGTCCGCCCCAGTAGGGCCGGGTAGGAAGGCTTTCATGACCGGACTCGGCGCGGTATTCCGCCCCCAACTCGCCCCAGAACGCCTCCGATCCGTCGCTCGCCTCGCCGACGAGACCGGTCTCGAAGAGCTGTGGCTCTGGGAGGACTGTTGCCGGGAGGGCGGCATCTCCACCGCGGCCGCCGCTCTTGCCTGGACCGAGCGGGTCAGGGTCGGCGTCGGCCTGCTGCCCGTGCCGTTGCGGAACGTCGCCATCACCGCCATGGAGGCCGCCACCCTGCACCGTATGTTCCCGGGCCGCCCGATCCTCGCCGTCGGGCACGGGGTGCAGGACTGGATGGGGCAGGTCGGGGCGCGGGCCGAGTCTCCGGTGACCTTGCTGAGGGAGCATCTCGAAGCGCTGCGGGCCCTGTTGCGCGGGGAGCGGCTGAGCGTCGAGGGACGGTACGTCAAGCTCGACGACGTGGCCCTCGACTGGCCGCCCGCCGAGCCGGTACCGATCATCGCCGGAGTCACCGGGCCCCGTTCGCTGCGGCTGTCCGGCGCGGCCGCCGACGGCACGCTGCTCACCGCGTCGTCCTCGGCCGAGGACGTGCTGCGGGCACGGCGACTCATCGACGAGGGCCGGAAGTCGGCCGGACGCGCCGAGACCGAGCGGCACCAGGTCGTCGTCTATCTGCTCACCGCCACCGGCGCCGACGGACCCGCCCGTCTGCAGGCCGAGCTGGCCGAGGAAGGGCTCGGATCCACTGCGGGCGTCGGGGTCGCCGGAGACGCGGGCGCCGTGGCGAAGGTGGTCCAGCGGCTCGCGGACGCCGGGGCCGACACCGTGGTCCTGCAACCGACGGGCGATGAACCCGACCCGGAGGGGTTCGTACGGTTCGTGGCCGAGGAAGTGCGACCGCTGGTGCCCTGAACGCCCGAGCGCGGCCGGGTTGTCGGAGCCGGGGGCCCGCGGTGCTCGGGGACGAGACCTGCCGGTCGTCTCCCGGTGGGACGGCGAGCACCGCTTCCCCGGCCGCGGACACGTACGGCCCCCGCACGCGGACCCCTTGGCGGCAACACCGCCTGGGTACGCCTCCCGCGACGCCCCGGCTCCCCACCCGTCGGCACCGTCCGCGACGGCACCGCCTGGGTACGCCTCCCGCGACACCCCGGCCCCCCACCCGCCGGCACCCTCCGCCACGGCCCCGACGCCCCGGCTCCCCACCCGCCGGCACCCTCCGCCACGGCCCCGGCGACCACGTACCGCCGACCTCCCGGACGCCGGTGTAGCCGGCAAGCCGGAACCTCGCCGACCCGCCCCTTGAGATGGATCACCCCATGAACGAACCCCAGCCCCGCCCGGACCACCCCCGCTCCTTCGAGGACCTCGTCGCCGAAGGCGCCGCCGTGCCCACCGAGGGCTGGGACTTCTCCTGGTTCGAGGGCCGGGCCACCGAGGCCCGGCCGTCCTGGGGATACGCCACCTCGCTCGCCGAGCGGCTCGGCCGCGCCACCGCCGCGCTCGACATCCAGACCGGCGGAGGCGAGGTGCTCGACTTCGCCCTGCGTCGAGCCACCCCACGGGCACCCACCCTGATCGCCGCCACCGAGGGCTGGCCGCCGAACGCCGCCAAGGCCACCGCCCTGCTGCGCCCGCGCGGTGTCACCGTCGTCGCCGCCGCCGAGGACGCCCCGCTGCCCTTCGCCGACAACGCTTTCGATCTCGTCTCCAGCCGTCACCCGGTCAGCCCGCACTGGACCGAGATCGCCCGTGTCCTCCAGCCCGGTGGCACCTACTTCGCCCAGCACGTCGGCCCCCGCAGCGTCTTCGAACTCGTCGAGTACTTCCTGGGCGCCCTCTCGCAGGAGCAGCGCGAAGCCCGCCATCCCGACCGCGAGCGCGTCGACGCCGAGGCCGCCGGGCTTGAAGTGGTCGATCTGCGGGCGGAGCGGCTGCGTGTCGAGTTCCACGACATCGCGGCCGTCGTCCACTTCCTGCGCAAGGTGGTCTGGATGGTCCCCGGCTTCACCGTCGAGGCGTACCTGCCTCAGCTGCGCGCCCTGCACGAGCGGATCGAGTCCGAGGGCCCGTTCGTGGCACACAGCGCCCGCCACCTCGTCGTGGCCCGCAAGCCCGGCGCCTGAGCCGCGACGCAGGGCTGCCCGTCACGCGTGCGGCCCCACCGTCACCTGCCCGACCACCAACTCCGCCTTCGCCTCCAGCACCTCTCCCACCCGCTCCGCCTGTTCGCCCAGCTCCCGCTCCTGCCGCCCCGTCAGGCGCCGTCCGATCAGCTCGACGGTGACCGTCGTACGACGGCCCTGGCGCCGCTGGTGCCAGACCCCGGCCACCACACCGTCCACCAGCACAACCGGGTAGTTCCCCGCCTGCCCACCCGCCAGAGCCCGCCGGTGGGCGTCCCCGGGGAACAGCGACGCACGCGGCTGCGCGGCGATGGCGTACGCGTCGAAATACGGCAGCAACCGCACGCCGCGCACCGGCCCGTCGGGAAACTCCGTGTCGTCCGCGGCCACCCACGCCCCCGCGCCCTCGAAGTCGACCTCCTCGATCTCCCCGGCCTCCGCCAGTTCCCCGAACAGCCCCGCCGCCCACCCGGCGGGCGCCGCCAGCCACTTCGCGAAGTGCTGAGGCGTGGCCGGGCCGTACGCGTGCAGATACCGCCGTACGAGTTCACGCAGGGCCGTGGAGCCCGGCAGCGGATCGAAGGAGGGCGGCCGTGTGTACGTCACCTTCCGGCCCCGGTTCGGACCGAAGCACAACGCGCCGGACTGCCCGGCCCGGTGCACCACCTGCCGCCACCGCGGCCACCGGTCCTGGAAAGCTTCCATCACCCGGTCGCCGGCCCAGGGACCGGTGCGTGCCACGACTTCCTCACCCAGCTCGTCCACGGTCAAACACACCCCGTCGAGGGCGTCCCCGATCGCCGCCACGATCTGCCGGGCCTGTTCCTCCGTCACCCGGACGTCCGGCGGGAACGGGCTGGGGCCGGCCGGAATCGCGGTCAGGGCGGCGCACCACAGCGGCAGTTCGGCGGCGGGCAGCAGATGGACCGTTCCGCGCGGACCGAACGTCTTCACCAGCGAGCGGTCCTCCCAGAGCGCCGCCCGGACGTCCGCCCGTGTGACCCCGTCCGCTCGTACTCCCACCGACACCTCGGCCGCGGACAGCACCTGCGCGTGCGCGCCCAGCATCGCCCCGACCACCTCGGCGGGCGGAGTGCCGGCCTCCGCGGGCCGGTCCAGGAACTGCCTCCCGAGCCGCCGCGCGCTCGCCCCGTCCCACGTCGTCGTCCTCGTCATAGGGCGACGTTAGGCGGGATATAGGTCAGATTCCGTCCGCTGACCGGCTCGTCGAGCCCCTGAGTGTGCTCACTGCGCCACGTTGCGTTGCAAACCTCACATCCGTTCGCGGAGGCTTTCCGCTCCCTCTGCATCAAAGGATCCTTCACCTTTTCCACATTGTTATAGAGGCTGACTCGCTTTCCCGGGGCCCCTCACGTAAGTTCAGACCAAGGTAATTCGCGTACGCAAAGCTGCGCGGCGACACCGCGCAGTGGAGGGGGCTGCGCGGTGTCATGCCCTCCCACGGGCCGCTGATGGACGCGCGTCGCGTCCCCGCCCGTCCGCTCCGCGTGGTCGCGCGCGGCGTCAAGCGGACGTTCGCGGTCGGGGTCACCCGGGCGGGGGATGTGTGGACAAGTCGCCAAGCAGACCCACAAGAGCCTGCAAAACCTACGGATCCTGCCGCATCCCACGCGTTTCCCCTGGAAATCAGCCGCGAAACGGCCGTGAACGCGCCAGCAACCGGCCCTGCGACGACCACCGCCCCGTCGCCGAACGGTTTCGGAGAGTAGTTGTGGCACGCCGATGCGCGCAGCATCACTTACGAAGGGTTATGGTGGAAGCCCCCCCTCGGGCCGGTCCGTCTCCCCCCCACGGACCGGCCCGTTTTTTTGCGCTCGCACTCGGGGCGCGTCCGGCCTCCGAGGGCCGCGTCGCTCACACGGGGGGCGCGGGGAACCCCACGGCCGCCCGCGCACCGCGCCGCCCCGCCCGACCGGCGCACCTCCACCCCACCGCCCCCCTTCACCACGGTCCCAGCGCCACGGGGGTAGGCTTCGCCTCCGGGGACCGCCATACGGACAGGGACCGCCCTCGACCGCGCCGCGACCACCGCCGCGCACCGATCATCGCGACCACCGCGACCGTTCCGGGGCCGCTCCTGTCCGATCCGTACGGAGGGGCTGACAATCACGTGAACCTGCGCGACAAGCTGCGTAACCTGCTGGTCAGGCTGTACGCACGCCGGGTGGAGGGCCACCTGGACCACGCTCAGGTGCCCAAGCACATCGGCGTGATCATGGACGGCAACCGCCGCTGGGCGAAGGCGGCGGGCTCCTCCACCGTGCACGGTCACCGGGCCGGCGCGGAGAAGATCGAGGAGTTCCTCGGCTGGTGCAGTGAGACGGACGTCGAGGTCGTCACCCTGTGGCTGCTGTCGACCGACAACTTCGACCGGCCGCAGGACGAACTCGTCCCGCTCCTCGGGATCATCGAGGACGTCGTGCGCACCCTGGCCGCCGACGGCCGCTGGCGCGTGCACCACGTCGGCACGCCCGACCTGCTGCCGTCCGGGATGCAGACCACCCTCAAGGAGGCCGAGGAGGCCACCGCGCACATCGACGGGATACTGGTCAACGTCGCCATCGGCTACGGCGGCCGCCAGGAGATCGCCGACGCGGTGCGCTCGATGCTGCTCGACGCCCAGGACAAGGGCACCTCCCTGGAGGACCTCGCCGAGGCCGTCGACATCGACATGATCGGCCGCCACCTCTACACCGGCGACCAGCCCGACCCGGACCTCGTCATCCGCACCAGCGGTGAGCAGCGGCTGTCCGGATTCATGCTCTGGCAGACGGCCCACTCCGAGTACTACTTCTGTGACGTGTTCTGGCCGGCCTTCCGCAAGGTCGACTTCCTGCGCGCCATGCGCGACTACGCCGCCCGGCACCGGCGTTACGGCGGCTGACACACCTCACCACGGGGGCGGTCAGGGGCGGAAGTAACGAGGAGTTCACCGGCGCGCCGTCATATGCATCGGCATGGCCGCGCGAGTTCGAGGGCATAAGGCAAGCAGGTCGACACCCGAACCACGGGTGTCGTATCTCAGCGGACGGCGCCGGAGTCGTCCGCCCGGGAGGCCCTTTGCACCAGCCCCACCGTGCGGTCACAGCACGGAAGAAGACGCGGAGGGCCGGTTTTCGGCCCGTGCAGAGCGGCCGACGACCGGTCGGGTTCTTCTCACCCTCCCGGTCGGGACCCCCACACTCCCGGCCCAGCTCCCACCCCGTCGCTCCCCGACCTCATCCGAGGGGGTACGTCCTTCCGTGGTGACCAGCACAAAGCGCCACAAGCCAGACCGGCGCACCTACGTCCTCGACACCAGCGTCCTGCTGGCCGACCCGAACGCCCTGAGCCGCTTCGACGAGCACGAGGTCGTGCTCCCCATCGTCGTGGTGACGGAGCTGGAGGCGAAGCGGCACCATCCCGAACTCGGCTACTTCGCCCGGCAGGCACTGCGCCTGCTGGACGACCTGCGGGTGCGGTACGGCCGTCTCGACGCCCCCATCCCGACCGGGGAACTCGGCGGGACCGTGCGTGTCGAGCTCAACCACTCGGACCCCAGCGTGCTGCCCTCCGGCTACCGCCTGGGGGACAACGACTCCCGTATCCTCGCGGTCGCCCGCAATCTGCAGGCCGAGGGGTTCGACGTCACGGTCGTGTCGAAGGACCTGCCGCTCAGGATCAAGGCCTCGTCCGTCGGTCTCCTCGCCGAGGAGTACCGCGCCGAACTCGCCATCACGGACTCCTCCGGATGGACCGGAATGTCCGAACTCACGCTCCCCGGCGAGCAGGTGGACATCCTCTTCGAGGAAGGGCACATCCACGTCCCCGAGGCCGCCGACCTGCCTGTGCACACCGGGCTGACCATCCACTCCGAGCGCGGCAAGGCGCTCGGCCGGATCACGCCCGACGGCAACGTCCGCCTCGTGCGCGGCGATCGGGAGGCCTTCGGCATCAAGGGCCGCAGCGCAGAGCAGCGGATCGCGCTGGACCTGCTGCTCGACCCGGACATCGGAATCGTGTCCATGGGCGGCCGGGCCGGCACCGGCAAGTCGGCGCTGGCGCTGTGCGCGGGCCTGGAAGCCGTGCTGGAGCGGCGTCAGCACCAGAAGGTGATGGTCTTCCGACCGCTGTACGCGGTGGGCGGGCAGGAACTCGGCTATCTGCCGGGCACCGAGGCCGAGAAGATGAGCCCTTGGGCGCAGGCGGTCTTCGACACCCTGTCGGCGGTCACCAGCCGTGAGGTCATCGAAGAGGTCACGGCACGCGGCATGCTGGAGGTGCTGCCGCTCACCCACATCCGCGGCCGTTCCCTGCACGACGCCTTCGTGATCGTGGACGAGGCGCAGTCACTGGAAAGGAATGTCCTGCTGACCGTTCTGTCCCGAATCGGCGCCGATTCGCGGGTGGTTCTCACGCATGACGTGGCCCAGCGGGACAATCTGAGGGTCGGGCGCTACGACGGTGTCGTCGCGGTCGTGGAGAAACTGAAAGGCCACCCTCTCTTCGCCCATGTCACGCTGACACGGTCCGAGAGGTCCCAGATCGCTGCCCTTGTGACCGAAATGCTCGAAGACGGGCAGATCTGAGAAAGACCGGCTATTGAGGCCGGATACGCAGTAGTTGGCGCCGTCCGAAAGGCGAAGAGCCTAGTAGGGCGGCGCCTCGGCGTGTGCAGCTTTCCGTAAACCCCCTGGGACAAACGAGGTGTGAGCTTTCACACGCAACGCAGAATTGCCTTGCGGTGTCGGGGTACGGCAGAGTCTCACTCCTGTCAGGCCCCGCATACGACACATCTGTACCCCCAGCGGTCTGGAACCACAGCGACACCCCAACTGCATAGCGCCGTCGTATGCCGCCCGAGTTCTCCACGCGGCGCTCCCGTACGGGAGTTGCCCACCGGGTCCGAGCCTCCCGTGACCCCGCAGTTGGGAGGCCAGCGCCAGGGGCACGATTGCGTCCGCCAGGGTCACCGAAGCGGGCGATGCTGGAAGGAAACCGTGTGAGTCCGATTTCGGTCAGGGGATTCGCAGTGGCGTCGGCCACCGCGGTCACCGCTGTCGGAAGCGTCGTCGGCGTTGCCTCGGGCAGCACCGCGCAGAACAACGACGCCCAGGCGACGGCAGCCGATTCGACGCTCCTCGCGGACATACCCGCGGGCCAGCAGGCCCAGGTACAGACCGAGTCCCTCACGGCCCAGGCCGACGTCCAGGCGATCGCCGCGGACGCGAGTGCCAAGAAGGACGCTGAGGAATCGGCCCGCAAGGCCGCCGCCCAGACGGCGATCGAGAAGAAGGAGCAGGCCGAGAAGGCCGCGCAGGAAGCCAAGGAGAGGGAAGAGGCCGAGACGAAGGCCTCGCGGTCCTCCTCCGCCGACTTCCCCGTCCAGAGCTCGTACAGCATCGAGCAGATCCAGGCCATGGCGCGCCAGATGGTGCCGAGCGGCCAGTTCCAGTGCTTCAGCAACATCGTGGACCACGAGTCCGACTGGAACTACAAGGCGGTCAACCCCTCCTCCGGTGCCTACGGCCTCTTCCAGGCCCTGCCCGGATCCAAGATGTCGTCCGTCGGCGCCGACTGGCAGACGAACCCGGCCACCCAGATCAAGTGGGGGCTGAACTACATGAACGACCGCTACGGCAGCCCGTGCGACGCCTGGAACTTCTGGCAGGCCAACCACTGGTACTGAGCCGCCGCTCCACCTTCGCGCAGCCCTTCACCGTCTCCTGGTGAGGGGCTTTCGCGCGTCCGCACATCTCGCCATGTACGGTCGGACGCAACGACTCCAGGGGGGAGTGGTGGGGACAGACGGGGGAAGAGGACGAACATGTCGCGAGTGCCTGGGTGGCTCGGTCGGCTCGGTGCCGGACTGACCGAGATGAGCGATCGGTTGAACGAGCGCCGGGCCGCGGTGGAACGGGAGAGCGACGAACTCCAGCCGGCCGAGCGCTCCGCGGGGGACGAGTTCTCCGTCACCGGCACTCCGCCCGCCGACCACGTCCCCCGGCCGCCCGACTACGCGCCCGCGGCTCCACCGCCCCGCCCCGACCCCGCGCAGGTCGTCCCGTGGGGCGTCAGGGTCGCCGCCGAGGCCGGCTGGCGACTGCTCGTGCTGGCCGGCACGGTCTGGGTGCTGATGCGGGTCATCAGCGCCGTCCAGCTGGTCGTGCTGGCGTTCGTCACCGCGCTGCTGCTCACCGCGCTGATGCAGCCCTCGGTCGCCTGGCTGAGGCGGCGCGGTGTGCCGCGCGGGCCCGCCACCGCCCTGACCGCGATCCTCGGGTTCGTCGTCATCGGACTGATGGGCTGGTTCGTGACCTGGCAGGTCATGGAGAACATCGACAACCTCTCCGACCAGGTCCAGGACGGCATCGACGAGCTGCGCAACTGGCTGCTCAACAGCCCGTTCCACGTCACCGACAAGCAGATCAACGAGATCGCCGAGAACCTCCGGGAGGCGATCGGCGCCAACACCGACGAGATCACCTCGGCCGGTCTGGAAGGCGTGACGGTCGTCGTCGAGGCCCTCACCGGCATCCTGCTGGCCGCCTTCTCGACCCTCTTCCTGCTCTACGACGGCAAGCGCATCTGGGAGTGGACGCTGAAGCTGGTGCCCGCCGCGGCTCGGCCCGGTGTCGCCGGCGCCGGCCCGCGAGCATGGGCGACGCTCACGGCGTACGTGCGCGGCACGATGCTCGTCGCCCTGATCGACGCCGTCTTCATCGGTATCGGCATCTACTTCCTCGACGTACCGATGGCCGTCCCGCTGGCCGTCTTCATCTTCCTGTTCTCCTTCATCCCGCTCGTCGGCGCGGTGGCCTCCGGCGCACTGGCAGTGGTCGTCGCCCTGGTGACGCAGGGCGTGTTCACCGCGGTGATGACCCTCGCGGTCGTCCTCGCCGTGCAGCAGATCGAGGGGCACGTCCTGCAGCCGTTCATCCTGGGACGTGCGGTCCGAGTCCACCCGCTGGCCGTGGTGCTGTCGGTCGCGGCCGGAGGCATGGTGGCCGGGATCGGCGGCGCGGTGGTGGCCGTACCGCTGGTGGCGGTCTCGAACACGATCGTGGGATACCTGCGGGCCTACTCGCAGGAGGCGGCGCTGCGTTACGCACCCGAGCCGAGGGGAGCGACGGCGGTGGGGGCGGCTCCCGCGGACCCGCCGCCGTCCGAGAAGCCGGGGTCGGAGCAATGACGAGGGCCCGTTCACCCCAAGGGTGAACGGGCCCCGCGTTTCCGGGCGGAGGGAACTACTCCGCCAGAACCGCCTCAGCCTCCAGCGTCGTACCGATCGCCTGGATCACAGAAGCGATCTTGAACGCCTCCTGCACCGTCTCGCGGTCCACGCCGGCCTTGCGCAGTACCTGCTCGTGCGAGTCGAGGCACATGCCGCAGCCGTTGATGGCGGACACCGCGAAGGACCACAGCTCGAAGTCGACCTTGTCGACGCCCGGGTTGCCGATGACGTTCATCCGCAGACCCGCGCGCAGGCTGCCGTACTCGTGGTCGGACAGCAGGTGCCGGGTGCGGTAGAAGACGTTGTTCATCGCCATCACCGCGGCAGCGGACTTCGCCGCGGTGTACGCCTCCGGCGAGAGGTTCGCCTTCGCCTCCGGCGCCAGCTCGCGCAGGACGATCGGCGAGCGCGAGGCGATCGCGGTGGCGAGCACCGTGCCCCACAGCTGCTGCGCCGGGAGGTCCGAGTTGCCGATGACCGAGCCCAGGTTGAGCTTCAGGTCCTTGGCGTAGTCCGGTATGCGGGACTTGAGGGAGTCGAGGGACATACGGGTCACTCCCCGGCGAGCAGCTTGACCGGGTCGAGCGTCTCGTCGCCCTTGCTCCAGTTGCACGGGCACAGCTCGTCCGTCTGGAGGGCGTCCAGGACCCGCAGGACCTCCTTGGGGTTACGGCCGACGGAGCCGGCGGTCACCATGGAGAACTGGATCTCGTTGTTCTGGTCGACGATGAACACGGCGCGCTTGGCGAAGCCGTCCTCGCCCTCGATGCCGAGGTCGCGCATCAGCTCATGCTTGGAGTCGGCCATCATCGGGAACGGCAGGTCCCGCAGGTCGTCGTGGTCCTTGCGCCAGGCGTGGTGGACGAACTCGGAGTCACCGGAGAAACCGAGGACCTGGGCGTCGCGGTCGGCGAACTCCTCGTTCAGCTTGCCGAAGGCGGCGATCTCGGTCGGGCACACGAAGGTGAAGTCCTTGGGCCAGGCGAAAACGATCTTCCACTTGCCCTCGTAGGTCTTGTGGTTGATCGTCTCGAACTCCTTGCCCTTCTCCAGCGAGACGCAGGCGGTCAGTTCGAACTCGGGGAACTTGTCACCGACAGTGAGCACACGCTCTCCTTGCAGCGAAGAAGACACCCGTTCGGACAGGTGTCTCCCATTGGGTTGGACCTTACGGATCCTGGCACAGCGTGCATTGATACGGGAAATAGCTACACTCGGTCGGGTTGATCGGAGGTGCCTATTGATGCCCGTGGGGAAGCGGAGACAGCCCAGTATCGCCCAGTTGCGGGCCTTCACCGCCGTCGCCGAGCACCTCCACTTCCGGGACGCGGCGGCCGCGATCGGCATGAGCCAGCCCGCCCTCTCCGGCGCGGTGTCCACCCTGGAGGAGACCCTCGGGGTCACCCTGCTGGAGCGGACGACACGCAAGGTGCTGCTCTCGCCGGCCGGCGAACGACTGGCCGTACGGGCCAAGGCGGTACTGGCGGAGGTCGGGGCGCTGATGGAGGAGGCGGAGGCCGTCCGGGCTCCGTTCACCGGCGCGCTGCGGCTCGGGGTGATCCCGACGGTGGCGCCGTATCTGCTGCCGACCGTGCTGCGGCTCGTCCACGACCGCTATCCGCACCTCGACCTCCAGGTGCACGAGGAGCAGACCGCCAGCCTCGTCGAAGGGCTCGCCGGCGGCCGCCTGGACCTGCTCCTGCTGGCCGTCCCGCTCGGCGTGCCGGGAGTCGCCGAACTGCCGCTCTTCGACGAGGACTTCGTGCTCGTCACGCCCCTCGGCCACGAGCTGGGAGGCCGCGAGGGCATCCCGCGTGAGGCCCTGAAGGAGCTGAACCTGCTGCTCCTCGACGAGGGGCACTGCCTGCGCGACCAGGCCCTCGACATCTGCCGGGAGGCCGGCCGCGAGGACGCGCCGGTGACCACGACGGCCGCCGGACTGTCGACACTCGTCCAGCTCGTGGCGGGCGGCATGGGCTGCACACTGCTGCCGCGTACCGCTCTGAAACTGGAGACGACCCGCAGCAGCCGGCTGCTCACCGGCTACTTCGCCGACCCCGCCCCGACCCGTCGGGTGGCTCTCGCGATGCGGAGCGGGTCGGCGCGCGGCGCGGAGTACGAGGAACTGGCGGCGGCCCTGCGCGGGGCTCTGCGTCCGTTGCCCGTGCGGGTGGTGGGGGCGGGCGGGTGAGCCTCGCGCAGGGGCGGTGAGCCTCGCGCGGGGACGGGGGCCTACTCCGTACGCAGGCCGTCCGGCCGCATCAGCCGCAGCAGTGGCGGCAGGCTGAGCAGCGTCACCACGAGCACCACCCCGGCGCCCACGCCCGTCATCGACAGCACGCTCGGCCAGTCCACCCGGATCGGCCGGTCCGCCATCCGCAGCAGGACCGCGCCCAGCGTCAGCCCCACCGCCGACGCCAGCAGCAGGCCGAGGGCGATCGGGATGGCCGTCTGCCACAGCACCGACAGGCTCAGCGTGCGGCGCCGGGTGCCGAAGGCGACCAGCGAGGACAGCAGCTTCTTGCGGTCCCGCAGCTGCTCGAGCTGGGAGACCAGCAGGCTCGCGCCGATCAGCGCCATGACACAGGCGGCCCCGACGGACAGGCCGGTGCGGATGGCGGTGTACCGCTCGGACTGCCGGGTCCACTCCCAGGCCATCGGGTACGCCCGCTCGTCGATCTTCGCAGCCGTGTTCCGGGCCAGGTCGGTGACGTCGGGCACGGAATCGTCGAACTGCAGGTAGACCTGCCCGGTCAGGGCCGGGGCCGCCTCGGCGGGCAGTGCCGCGCGGGTGATGAGGAAGCCGCCCCGCTCCCGGCCCTCCGCGTCCTTGAGGGCCGTGGCCTTCTTCAGACCCCGCGGCACGGCCCACGGGATCTCGCTGCGCCTGGTGAGCTCGCCCTCGTAGGTCGGGTCGAGGTACAGCGTGCGGCCCGGCTGCTTGGCGAACGACCGGGTGTCCTCGTCGTACTCGGAGCCCGTCACGTAGAAGACGTCACCTTCCCGGCAGGAGGCGATCTGGGCCACGTCGCGCAGCTCCGCACAGGTGCCGACGGTCACCTCGGAGCCCTTCTCGGGTTCCTTGCGCCGGTCCCCGAGGTACCCCTCCGAGTACGCGTAGACCTTGCGCACACCTTCGGTGTCCCGGAACTTCGCCGCCGCCTGGTCGATCGGTACGTCGGCCGGCAGCCTCACCGACATCTGGATGCGGTTGACGTCGTAGCCGGTGTCCTCGGTGTATTCGCCCTCCACGCCCGCGAACAGCATCTGCAGCGCGATCGCGCCGGCCACGGCCACAGCGACGCCGTTGACCATGCGGGCCGCCGTACCACTGCTCAACTGCAGCCTTCGGACCGCGAGTTGCCAGGCGACACCCCCGGAGTTCAGCCGGGCGACGACCGCCTCGACGATCCAGGGGAGCAAGGTGGTCACGCCGATGAGCAGCAGCAGCACACCACCGATCACCAGGTACTCGTTGAACTCGCCGTTGTCGTTGCCCTGGCCGATCATCGGCCAGAGCATCGCGACGCCGCCGAGCGGCAGCAGCAGCCGCCACCACAGCCGTCGCCGCGAGGGCTTCGCCGTGCGCACCACACCGAGCGGCTCGATGACCACGCCACGCATCGCGAACAGCGTGACCAGTACGGCGGCCGCGGGCACCGCGACGGCGATCAGCAGGGCAAGTCCGGGGGAGGGGTTGAGGTAGCTCGGGAACACGCTGACGTCGAAGACCTCGATGGAGCCGGCGATCTGGCGGCAGGCCAGGAAGAAGCCGGTACCGAAGACCAGTCCCAGTACCGCGCCCACCAGCGCCTCGCCGGCCGCGATCCGCCGGACCATCCGGCCGTCGGAGCCGACCAGCCGCAGCGCCGCCAGCCGCCGGTCGCGCCGCTCGCCGCCGAAGCGCACGGCCGCCGCGATGAAGACGGCGACGGGCATCAGCAGCACCACGAAGACGACGAGGACGATCAGGATCAGGACGGGGTCGACACGTTCCTCGGGCGGGTTCGGGTCGCCGTACCTGTCGATGCGCGCCACCCGGACGCCGTCGATCTGCGAGGCGAGGTCCTTGCCGCCCCGGTAGAAGGTGAGTTCGGCCGGGCCGATCAGTCCGGCCTCCCCGATGGTCCCGACGATCCGGTCCGGCAGCCGCTCCCTCAGCAGCTTGCCGTCGTCCGATTCGAGGAACCGCTTGAGCGCGGGGGAGACGATCATCTCGCCCACCGCCGGGAACTCCTCCACGCCCGGCGGCAGCGGCGCCGCGGGCCCTTCGGGTTCCAGCGCGCGGCCCCGGACGGTCTCGTTGCGGAAGGTCGTGTCGACGTCCCCGACGAGCAGGGTGTCGTCCGCCTTCTTCAGGCCCTGGTCGCTGTAGACGATGTCGGTCCGTGCGTACGACCGCTCGTCGCGTGCGCTCTGCAGGCTCGGGAACGCGGCCGTGAGCAGCAGCAGCGCCACCCCGAGGCCGACTCCCACGGCCGTCAGCAGGGCCCGGATCCATCCCTCGCGTCCGCCGGCGAAGGCGAACCGGACCCCCATGCCCAGATCCCTGGCCCACTGACCGACGTTCATACGACGCGCTCCATGTCCCGGGACTTGCCGTCCCGTACGACGATCTCGCGGTCGGAGTAGGCGGCGACCCGCGCCTCGTGCGTGACCAGCACGACGGCGGCGTTGGTCGAGCGGGCGGCGTCGGTCAGCAGCTCCATGACGCGCTCGCCGTTGAGGGAGTCGAGCGCGCCGGTCGGCTCGTCGGCGAAGAGTACGCGCGGGTTGGTGACCAGCGCGCGGGCGACGGCGACGCGCTGCCCCTGACCGCCGGAGACCTCGCCGGGCCGCTTCTTCCTGAGATCGTCGACCTCCAGACGCTCCATCCAGGTCAGCGCGGCCTTCTCGGCCTCCTTGCGGGAGGTGCCGTTGAGCCGCAGCGGAAGAGCGACGTTCTCGACACACGTCAGCTCGGGTACGAGCTGCCCGAACTGGAAGACGAACCCGAACTCCGAGCGCCTGAGCGCACTGCGCTGGGCGTCGCTCATGGTGGCCAGCTCGCGCCCGTTGTAGGTGATGGACCCGGAGTCGGGCGGCACGATGCCGGCGAGACAGTGCAGCAGGGTCGACTTGCCGGAGCCGGACGGCCCCATGACGGCGACGACCTCGCCGGGGTGGATGGAGAACTCGGCGCCGTCGAGCGCGAGGGTCGGGCCGTACGCCTTGCGCAGCTCTTCGGCCGCGAGCAGGGAACCGGGAGGCGCGGTCACTGGGCGACCACCTCGGCCAGCTTGTCGAGGCGCGCGGCGGTGAGTTCCAGCCAGCGCAGGTCGGCCTCCAGGTGGAAGAGGGCGTGGTCGCAGATCAGCTGATCGGCGAGGTCCCCCTTGCGCTTGCGGTCGGTGAGGATGCGCATCAGGCGCAGGTGCTCGGCACGCTGGGTGTCGAGGATGTCGGCGGCGTTGCGCCGGGTGAGCAGCGCCAGGACGACCTTCGTGTAGAGGGTCGACTGGAGGTACGGCTCGGGCTTCTCGGGCGTCGCGAGCCACTGCTGGACGTCGGTGATCCCGGCGTCGGTGATGGCGTACCGCTTGCGCTCGGGGCCGCCGCCGGGCTCGATCCCGTCGACCTCGACGAGCCCGTTCTTCAGCAGGCGGGACATCGTCGAGTAGACCTGGCCGTAGTGCAGGGGCCGGTCGTGACCGAACTTCTCGTCAAAGGCCCGCTTCAGGTCGTAGCCGTGGCGGGGGCCCGATTCCAGGAGCCCTAGAAGGGTGTGACCGATGGACATGGCCATGACTCTACACGGGGTGTATACGCGGCATGTATACGCCGAGTGTGCAGATCATGGCGGCGCGTACGGCGCTGCTGCGACGGCCCTGGTGGGGGCCGATTGTCACGGTTGTGTCACTGAGGTTCGGGCGGGTTCGCGGGAGGCCGGCCGCGCCGCGGGATCGGCTTGGCCTCGCCCGGCAGCCGCCCCGCCTCGGCGAGGGCGCGGCGCAGCAGGAACTCGATCTGGGCGTTGGCCGACCGCAGTTCGTCGCCGGCCCAGCGGGCCAACGCCTCGTACACCGCCGGGTCCAGCCGCAGCAGCACCTGCTTGCGCTGCTGCGGCCGACGCCGAGGCGCGGAACCCGCGGAGTCCTCGAAGGGGCCGGAGTCAGGCGTCACTGGTAGAGCGTCCCGGTGTTGAGGACCGGCTGCGGGGACCTGTCTCCGCACAGCACCACCATCAGGTTCGACACCATCGCCGCCTTCCGCTCCTCGTCCAGCTCCACGATGTCCTGCTCGGAGATCCGCGCGAGTGCCGCCTCGACCATGCCCACCGCCCCGTCGACGATCTGCCGCCGGGCCGCGACGACCGCACCGGCCTGCTGCCGCTGGAGCATCGCGGAGGCGATCTCGGGAGCGTACGCGAGATGCGTGAAGCGCGACTCGATGATCTGCACCCCGGCCGCCTCCACGCGCGCGTGCAGCTCGGCGGCGAGCTTCTCGGTGATCTCCTCCGCGTTGCCCCGCAGCGACAGGCCCGCCTCGTCATGGGCGTCGTAGGGGTACTCGATGGCGATGTGCCGGACGGCCGCCTCGGTCTGGGTGGAGACGAACTCCAGGAAGTCGTCCACCTCGAACGTGGCCTGCGCGGTGTCCTCGACCCTCCACACCACGACCGCGGCCAGCTCGATCGGATTGCCGTAGGCGTCGTTCACCTTCAGGACGGCCGTCTCGTGGTTGCGCACCCGCGTCGAGATGATCGTGCGCGACGTGAAGGGGTTCACCCAGCGCAGTCCGTCCTCCCGGATCGTCCCCCGGTACCGCCCGAAGAGCTGAACGACCCGCGCCTCGCCCGGCGCGACCATGTTCAGCCCGGACATCGCCAGCAGTGCGGCGACGGCGACCACGATGCCGAGGACGATCAGCGCCGCCTTGCCGCCGGCCCCGGAGACCACCGTGGCCGAGGCGATCAGCCCTGCCCCGGCCAGCAGTCCGAGCAGGCCCAGCAGCAGGGCGAGGCCGCCGCCGATGCTGTGAGCCGTGAACTCCCGTACGCGCGGCGCGGGCATGGCGGGCACATCGGCGGCGATGGGCGACGTGTCGGTGTCGGTCTTGTCGTGTGGCATGGGTGATTTCCCCCCGTTTCTCCAGGAAGCCGGTGCGTACTCCACTAGCTTCGGTCTAGCTAAGTGATATCACTTTACCCCGCGGAAGCAACCCTATGCACTTCTCAGTCGTCGGTTCCGTTGGAACGGGTGCTGATTGTCACGTCCGTAAAAGCCCGGATCACCAGTCCTTTGTCACAACTTCGGGTGTTAGCTTTCTGAGCTGACCTGAGCGACGAACCTGTGTGGCGGGAGCGCACACAAGAGCGAAGCGGAGCGGAACGGACCCATGGGACGAGCGGAAGACAGACGAGCCCGCCAGCGCGGTGGGCGCCGGGCCGCGCCCCGGCGTTCGTCCGGGACGCCGTCGGCCGCCGTGGAGGACTCGGCAACCGTGGTGGGCCCGCCGGCCGCCGAGGGAGGCCGTGCCGCGGCTCGCCGGGCGGCGAGGAACGGCGGCAAGGGCGGCGACGGCAAGGGCCGGATACGCCGCTTGTTCACCTGGAAGAAGATCCTCGGCACGTTCCTCGGTCTGGTCCTGCTCGGCATGGCCGCCTTCATCGTGCTCTACCTGCTGATCCCCATCCCGAAGGGGAACGCCGAGGCCAAGCTCCAGAGCAACGTCTACAAGTACAGCGACGGCTCGGTCCTGGCCCGCAGGGGCGACCTCAACCGCGAGATCGTGGATCTGGCCGAGGTGCCCAAGCCCGTGCAGAAGACCTTCGTCGCCGCCGAGAACAAGACCTTCTTCAAGGACTCCGGCGTCGACTTCAGGGGCACCGCACGCGGTCTGCTCAACACGCTCACCGGCAAGGGCGCGCAGGGCGGTTCGACGATCACCCAGCAGTACGTCAAGAACTACTACCTGTCGCAGGAACAGACCGTCACGCGCAAGATGAAGGAACTGGTCATCTCCCTGAAGCTGGACCGGGAGAAGTCCAAGGACTACATCCTCGCCGGCTACATCAACACCAGTTACTACGGCCGCGGCGCCTACGGCATCCAGGCCGCCGCGCAGGCCTACTACCGCGTCGACGCCAGGAAGCTCAGCGTCGAGCAGGGCGCCTACCTCGCCGCGCTGCTGCAGGCGCCGAACCAGTACGACTGGGCCATCGCCACGGACAAGGGCAAGCGGATGGCCGAGGCCCGCTGGAACTACGTGCTCGACAACATGGTCGAGCAGGGCTGGCTGGACAAGTCCAAGCGCGCGGCCATGGAGTTCGAGGAGCCCAAGCCGGCCAAGGAGGACCCCGGCATGGGGGGCCAGACCGGCTACCTGGTGAGGGCCGCCGACAGCGCGCTGCAGAAGCAACTGGTCTCCCAGGGCGCCGCCGAGGACCTCAAGCAGGCCGAGGCGATGGTCGACCAGGGCGGTTGGACCATCACCCTCAACATCGACAAGAAGAAGCAGGCGGCGCTGGAGAAGGCCGCCCGCACCCAGCTCACCGGCAGGCTGGACCCGACGAAGCGCAAGGTCGACGCGAACGTCCAGGCCGGTGCCGTGTCCGTGAACCCGAAGAACGGCGCGGTCGTCGCGATGTACGGCGGCGAGGACTACCTGAAGCACTACCTCAACAACGCGACCCGGCGGGACTACCAGCCCGCCTCGACGTTCAAGCCGGTGATCCTCGCCGCGGCGCTGGAGGAGAACGCCGAGACCCAGGACGGCCGGCCGATCACCGCCGAGACGATCTACGACGGCACGAGCAAGCGCCCGGTCGTCTCCAACGGCCAGAAGGTCGGGTTCGCCCCGGAGAACGAGGACGACAAGAACTACGGCGACATCACCGTGCAGACGGCGATGAACGCGTCCGTCAACTCCGTCTTCGCGCAGATGGGCGTCGACGTCGGCATGGACGAGGTGATGAAGGTCGCCGGTGAACTCGGCATGGACGTCAAGGGCCAGCAGGCGGTACCCGCGCAGACCCTGGGCTCCATGGGCGCGAGCCCCCTGGAGATGGCCGGCGTCTACGCGACCCTGAACAACCACGGCAAGAAGGTCACCCCGACCCTCATCAAGTCGGTCGAGCACGACTTCCAGAAGGTCACCTTCCCGGAGGCGGTCGGCGACGAGGTCATCAGCCGTGAGTCCGCCGACACGGTCACCTCGGTGCTGACGGGCGTGGTCGACGACGGTACGGCGCGCAGGTCGGTGCGGAACAACCCGCTGCGGGACGGCCAGGAGGTGGCCGGCAAGACGGGTACGTCCGACGACAACAAGTCGGCCTGGTTCACCGGCTACACACCCGACCTGGTCACGTCGGTGGGGCTGTTCGGTGAGGACGCCAAGACGCACGCGCAGACCAAGATGTACGGCGCCGGCGGTGAGGACCGCGTCAACGGCGGTGGCTTCCCGGCGGAGATCTGGGCCGCGTACATGTTCGGCGTGACGAAGGCGGACGCCGAGTTCGACCTGGAGACCGACCAGGGCGCGGCCGTCCAGCCGACCTGGACGCCGACCCCGAGCCAGGAGCCGACGACCGAGGAGCCGACCGAGGAGCCGACGACCGAGGAGCCCACGGAGGAGCCGACGACCCAGGAGCCGACCGAGGAGCCGACGACCGAGGAGCCGACCGAGGAGCCGACGACCCAGGAACCCACGGTGGACCCGACGGACGACGCGGGGACGGACGAACCCACCCTGGACCCGGTCAGACCTGGAGACGGACAGAACGAACGGTAGGCAGGCGCCCCGACCGGGGCGCCGGCCTGTATGCACGTGCAGCTCCGCCGCGGGGGCGTGCCCCACGCGGCGGAGCCGCAGTCGCACGGTCCGCGGTCGCGCCCACCGGCCCTAACCGCGATTCAACTCGAACCAGACCACTTTTCCGGTACTCAACCGCGTGGCCCCCCACCGCCGGGCCAACCGATTGACCAGGTACAGGCCACGACCACCCTCGTCCGTAGCCCGCGCCTGCCGCAGCCGCGGCAGCTGGGGCACGTCGTCCCCCACCTCGCAGCGCAGCACGTCGGTCCGCAGCAGCCGCAACGTGACCGGCCGGGAGGCGTACCGCACCGCGTTGGTCACGACCTCACTGACCAGCAGCTCGACGGAGTCCGTCAGCTCCTCCAGGCCCCACCGGGCCAACGCCCGTCGCGCGAGCCGCCGGGCACGGCTCGGCGCCGCGTCCTCCGGCTCCAGGAACCAGTACGCCACGTCGCTCGGCGCGATGCCGTCGAAGCGGGCGGCGAGCAGCGCGATGTCGTCGTCCCGGTCGCCCGGGCCGAGCATGTCCAGCACCTCGTCGCACAGGGCTTCCAGCGGCGGCGGATGGTCGGGGCCGGTCAGCTGGGCGGTGGCGGCCAGCTTCTCGCGCAGCTGCTCTATGCCGGTCCAGACGTCACGCAGCCGCGACTCGACCAGGCCGTCCGTGTAGAGCAGCAGCGTCGCCCCGGCGGGCGCGTCCAGCTCCACGGCTTCGAAGTCGACGCCCCCGACGCCGATCGGCGCGCCCGCCGGAACCCGCAGGACCTCCGCGCGGCCGCCCAGGTGGAGCAGGACGGGCGGCGGATGCCCGGCGTTGGCGATGGTGATGCGGTGCGAGACCGGGTCGTAGACGGCGTACAGGCACGTCGCCATCCGGTCGGTGCCCAGGCGCTGGGCCTGCTCGTCCAGATGGTGCAGGACCTCATGCGGCGGCAGGTCGAGCCCGGCGAGGGTCTGTGCCGTGGTCCGCAGCTGCCCCATGATCGCGGCCGACGTCATGGAGTGGCCCATCACGTCACCGACGACCAGCGCCACCCGGCTGCCCGGCAGCGGGATCGCGTCGTACCAGTCACCGCCCACCCGGGCCGTCTCGGCGGCCGGCAGATAGCGGGACGCCAGCCGCACACCCGTGGGGCGCGGCAGCGTCTCGGGCAGCATCGTGCGCTGCAACTCGTCCGCGATGTACGCCTCACGGCCGTACAGCACCGCCTTGTCGATGCCGAGGGCGCTGTGGGTGGCGAGCTGGGCGGCGACCAGCAGGTCGTCCGGCTCGAAGGCCAGGCGCTCGGGGCGGCGCAGGAAGACGGCGGCGCCGATGACCCGACGGCGGCCGCGCAGCGGCGCGAGGATCGCGCGCTGACCGTCCGGGATGATCGACTCTCCGCCCTCGCCGAGCAGTTCGGGCAGGGCGGCGCGGGCCGCGGGCGCGTCGGCGAAGACCGGACGCACCCCGCGCAGCACCTCGGCGAGCGCGCCGCCGGGCCGCACCTCGCACAGTTCGGCGGTGACGGCCGACAGGTCGGCCAACTCGGCCGGCTCCGGCTGCGCCTGCGCGGGCAGGAAGCCACCGCCCTCGGTGTCCCGCTCCTCCGGGATACGGTCGGTGCGGCGCAGCCGCAGCACGACGGGGCCGGTGGGCCGCTCGTCGCCGACCGGCAGCGGGTCGCGCAGATAGACGAGGATCGCGTCGGAGAAGGTCGGCACGGTCGCCCGGCACAACCCCATCACGATCTCGTCCAGGTCGATGCCGCGGGCGATCCGGCGGGTGGCCGCACCGACGAAGCGCAACCGGTCGCCGTCCCGCCGCATCGGAGTGGGCCGCCCGGGCGGCACCCCCTGCCCGGTACGCCGCTCGTCGGACGACTGCGACTGCTCGGTGCCCGGCTGGGGCGGGATGGCCTCCGGAACGGGCCGTGGCCGGTGGCCGTCGGTCTCGGCGGCGACGGAGGGCTGCGAGTGCTCGGGGCCGTTGCCGGCGATGACTGGGGGCTCCTTGCTCGGGCCGGGCGGTGCGGTGGTGCCCGGCGTGGAAGGGGTCTCACCGGTGCGCGCCTGCGCGGGTAAGGCGGCGGCTCCCGCGGTGCCGCCACCGGAGGCGTGCGCGGGAGCGGCGGGCGCCGCCGGTGGTGTCGGGGTACGCACGAGCGCCCCGCGGGGCTCCGCGGGGTCGACGCCCGTCTCGGGGCGTTCGAAGGAGATCGGCTGCTCCGTCACGCCTTTCGAATCCATCCGTCCGGGGCTGCGCGCCACGCGTGCAGTTCTTCCCGCCGAAACTCCGATACCCGGAATACGTGCCCCAGGAACGGAATCCCCGCGTGGCCAGAGGCAGTTCCTGTGCCACCGGTGGACCGTCTGCGGTCCGTACCGGCATTGCCCTGGTAACCCTCGCTCACGTCCTGCCGCCCCTCGGTGACGATCGGTCAAGCCCTGCGCGTGCTCCGGCAGTTGTCCCGGTGCGCCCTTGCGGAGGACGATCCTACGTTTGCTGCCCGGGGGCGCATCAAGGGTCTCATGAGGACATGTGCGCGGGTGTGCGATCCCAGTCCTCAGGCAAAGAAGGTACAGCCCAGGAGGGATCCGGGCGCCAGTGCGGCCAGCCGTCCGAGAACGGCGGCCCCCAGGCGCGGATCACCTCCACCGCGCCACGCCCGGCCTCACGCACCTGGTCGGCGAGCCGCTCGTCCATCAGTCCGTCCCGCTGGGCCTGCGCGAACTCGTCCTCGTCCCGCCAGTGCCAACTGCGGTCCGGGTGCACGGAGATGTCCAGGAAGTGGTCCTCGGAGTCCACGCCGCCCGCCCAACGGACCAGCGGCCGCTCCAGGTTCACGTACCAGTTCTTGAACTGCCACCCGGGCTCCCAGAACAGCCACACCGACCACGGCTCACCGGGGCGCGCCAGCTTCAGCACCCCGGTCCCGAACCACCGGTCCCGCTGGACGGTACGCGGCCGGGTGTACCGCGTCTCAAGCGGCTCCACGTGTACGGGCGTTCCGTCGGCCAGGACCGGCTTGACGCACTCCGTGCCCGGGGCCAGCCACACGGCGAGGATCTCCTCGTCGTCCCGGACGACGGTGACGGGACGCGCGATGTGGAAGCCCTGGCCGCCGTTCTCCCGGTACCGCCACAGGATCTGCGTCCCGGGCGCCCAGAAGTCCGTCGACCCGCCCGCTGCCACGTCCGTCGTCACCGCTCCACCCTCTGCCATGTACAGATATTAGGTGCCACAGGCATACGACGCTGTGGCACCGGTCCCGGTTCACGCCGTGGTGCACAGGGTTTACGGCCGCGTCATCCGCAGGACGTCGAGGGCCTCGTCCAGTTGCCCGATCGTGAGGTCGCCGCGCTCCACGTACCCGCCCTCCAGCACCACTTGGCGGATGGTCTTGCGGTCGGCGAGCGCCTTCTTGGCGACCTTCGCGGCCTCCTCGTACCCGATGTACTTGTTGAGCGGCGTGACCACGGAGGGTGAGGACTCCGCGTACTCCCGGGCGCGTTCGCGGTGCGCGACGATGCCGTCCACGGTCCGGTCGGCCAGCAGCCGGGAGGCGTTCGCGAGCAGCCGGATCGACTCCAGGACGTTCTTCGCGATGACCGGCAGCATCACGTTCAGCTCGAAGTTGCCCGCGGCGCCGGCCGTCGCGACCGTGGCGTCGTTGCCGACGACCTGCGCGGCGACCATCAGGACCGCCTCCGGAACGACCGGATTGACCTTGCCGGGCATGATCGAGGACCCGGGCTGGAGGTCGGGCAGGGAGATCTCGGCGAGCCCGGTGCGCGGCCCGGACGACATCCACCGAAGATCATTGGCGATCTTGGTCAGTCCCACCGCGATCGTCCGCAGCTGACCGCTGGTCTCGACGATGCCGTCCCGGGCGCCCTGCGCCTCGAAGTGGTCCCGCGCCTCGGTGAGCGGCAGCCCCGTGGCCCGGGCCACCTCCTCGATGACGGCGGCGGAGAAGCCGGGGGGCGTATTGATGCCGGTGCCCACGGCCGTGCCGCCGAGGGGGAGTTCGGCGAGCCGGGGGAGGGAGGCGTGCAGCCGCTCGACGCCGTACCGGACCTGGGCGGCGTATCCGCCGAACTCCTGCCCCAGCGTGACCGGCGTCGCGTCCATGAGGTGGGTCCGCCCCGACTTCACCACGTCGGCGAACTCCGCGGCCTTGCGCTCCAGGGACGCGGCGAGGTGCTCCAGGGCCGGCACGAGGTCACGGGTGACGGCGGCGGTGGCGGCGATGTGGATGGAGGACGGGAAGACGTCGTTGGAGGACTGGGAGGCGTTGACGTGGTCGTTGGGGTGGACGTCCCGGCCGAGCCGCTCGGTCGCGAGGGTGGCGATGACCTCGTTGGTGTTCATGTTGGACGAGGTGCCGGACCCGGTCTGGAACACGTCGACGGGGAAGTGCTCGTCCCACCGCCCCTCGGCGACCTCGCCGGCCGCCTCCTGGATCGCCTCGGCGACGTCCTTGTCGAGCACCCCCAGCCGCGCGTTCACCTTGGCCGCGGCCCCCTTGATCCGCGCGAGGGCCTCGATGTGGGCCCGCTCGATGCGCTGACCGGAGACGGGGAAGTTCTCGACGGCCCGCTGAGTCTGCGCCCGCCACTTGGCGTGCGCCGGGACGCGGACCTCGCCCATGGAGTCGTGCTCGATTCGGTAGTCGCTCATGGCGGGTACAGCGTCGCGGACGGCCGGGATGTTCCGTGGCCTGCGCTGAACGGGGCACCGGCGCGGCTCAGCACGTGGGATCACCCTGGGGGGAGATCGCGCACTCGGTCACGAAGGGGACGGCCGGACGCAGCTGGAACGTCTGCTCCCGGTGTTCGGCGATGCCATGGACTCGGAAGGCCTTGCCGTTGTTCGTGATCTCCTGCGTGTGGGTTCCGTCGGAGTCGACGTAGGTGGCCTCGAACGCCCTCCAGGTGCAGTCCCTCGTACCGGAAGTGACCTCGATCCGCAGTCCGCCCGGGGTGGCCCCGTTGCCGAGGTCGATCTTCCTGTGGGCGAAGAACGGCTTCCCGAAGTCCTTTTCGGCGGTGATGAGCGCCGCGGGATCGGAGCGCGTCAGGTCGAAAAGCATGCCCTCGTAGCCGCCGCCTCCCTGCCCCCGTCTCTCGATGACCGCGACAGCCTTGGCCGGAGTGCAGCTGAGGCCCTTCACCCGCAGGTCGTTGATGACGAGGCCGGCCTGCCGGTCGCTGATGAGGTCCACCAGCCAGGCCTCCGAGTACCCCGGGTACGAGACCCCCATGTCGGGGTGGCTGACGACGCTGTACCAGACGCCCCGCCCGTGGCGGGCGTCCATGAAGGGCTTGAGCCGGTCGGCGTTCTCCAAGGTCATGCCGAGCAGTGTGCGCCTGTCCTCGGCGGAGAACGGCGAGTCGAAGAGGGTCGCCTCGGGATCCTCCGTGTCCAGTCGGACGGTGGCCGTGAAGGCCTGGCCACCTCGGTCCACCTTGTCGTCGGCCTCACTGGCGACACGAGCGTCGTGCTCGGCGAACAGCGAGTCGACGATCTTGGTCGCGAAGATCCCCAGGCCCGCGAGCACCGCCGCGCAGACCAGGTTGACCGCGATCCTCCGGTTGCGGGCCCGCCGCTCCAGACCCGCCGCTTCGGGTACGACCGCGGTAATGACGTCGTCCGTCAGCGGGGGCGTGAGGGGTTCCTGCTCGGGCGGCGGCGTACCGGTTTCTGACATGAAGCGGCCTCGGGGGTGAAGAGCCGTGACGGAAAGAGAGCTGATGCTATGTCACGGCTCCTGCTCCAGGTGAGGCAACCCGGGACAGCTTGCTCGGCCGACGGCACCACCCGGCCCGCCCGGCGTTCGAAGACGGGGCCCGTCCGGGCCGAAGGCAGGCTGGGCGGCGGGGCGAGACACCTGCCCCGCCGCCCAGCCAGGCACTACGCCAAGCCCGGGCCTCGCACCGCAATCGACGTGAACGTCGGCTGAGGTGTCAGGTTCTGGAAGAAGTCGATCGGATTGTTCAGCTTGCGTGGACCCGCGTACGATCCGCGCCATGATCTCTAATCCGAGGGTCCTGGGGAACGTCCGCTTATCCATCTTGAAGGACGACACCACCAGCCCCGAGAAGCAGCGTGCGGCCGTAGAGCACTGGGCGGCCGGACCGGCCATTGACGGCCGTATTGCGGGTTGGGCGGAAGATCTCGACGTGTCCGGGGCCATGCACCCGTTCAAGAGACCGGGGCTCGGTCCCTGGTTCAACGAGCGGGCCGACGAGTGGGACGTGTTGGCCGTCTGGAAGCTGGACCGGCTCAGCCGCAAGGCGGGCCACTTCGCCGAGGTATTCGACTGGTGCCAGAAACACGGCAAGGTCATTGTCTCGGTTACTGAAGGCATCGACATGTCCACCCCCATGGGGAAGATGTTCGCTCAAATCATCGCCGCTTTCGCCGAGGGCGAGCTGGACACCATTCGCGCCCGCGCGCTTTCCGGTTCAGCGGCCCGTAAGGCCAAGGGTGTTTGGATTGGCGGCGTAGAACCGTTCGGCTATCACTTCGAACGACAGGAAGACGGCGGTAAGAAGCTTGTTCAGGACCTGACGTGCGCGGAGCTTTTCCGTGAAATCGTGGAGCGCCTGAAAGGTGACTGGTCGTCCTACAAGATTGCTGTTGATCTGAATAAGCGGGGCATCCCTACATGGCGGGATCATCTGCGAATCATTAAGGGCGAAGAGCCGAGGGGTGTTGCCTGGACGGCTAACGCTATTCGCGCCATAGTCATGAACCCTACGGTGGCCGGGATCTACACGCACAAGGGAGAAAACGTCGTAGACGAGAACGGTGAGAACGTCAGAATCACCGATGATCCCCTGATGGAGTTTGCAGAGTGGGCCGAATTTGTGGCCGTTCTGAAGAGCGATCGCCCGGTTAGGCGGTCCTCTCCTTCACGGTCGATGCTCGGCGGTGTGGCTATCTGCCACGCGTGCGGTGCCCGAATGTCCTCTAACAAGAAGACGAAGCCGAACGGCCGCGTACATCACTACTACGCTTGCAACAACGTGAACACCGGAACCTGCTCTAACCCCGGCCGTATTCGACGCGACGACCTAGACACGGCTGTCGGGACCTTCGTGAAGGTCACTCTCGGCCCGCTCCCGGTCATGGAGCGCGCCGGTAACTCGATCAGTCAGACCAAGACCGAGCTTGCCGAGGCGGTGGGCACGCTAGACCGCCTGGAAGCCGATTACCTCGCCGGACGGTTCAAGACCGAAGTTCAGATCGAACGGTACTGGGGACAGCACGAATTCCAGTCGGCGAAGGTGGAGCGACTGAGAGAGGAAATCAAGGCAGGCGAGGCCGCCCCGGCTTGGAAGGAGACGGGGCAAACCTACCTCCAGGAGTGGGCGACCAAGGATGATGAGCAGAAGCGCGTATTCCTGCAACGGCACGGAATCACGGTAGTGGTCGGAAACACCGAGGACGGATCGCGCCGTGTGATGGTGCGCATGCCGGAGTTGGCGGAAATCGCTGAGGAGACTGGCCTTCGCGTCCCCGAGGGGTACATGTGGACTGAGTCGGAGGCGGAATACATTCTGCCGAAGCAGAGGGCTTACAAGCGGGAATAGGGAGAGCGGCCCGGCAGAACGGCCCCCGTTACTCTCCATCCTGGCCGGGGACGACGGCCAGGCGCTCACCAAGCAGGCCGTGCAGAGGGGCATAGCTGCTGCTAAGGCCATGGACCTGATAAAGGCCGAGTCGGGCGCACGGTGTCTCGTGCTGCCGTCCCACCCGTGCCTGACTGTTCATAGCAAGGGGGCACCCCCTGGAAGGGTGCCCCTTTCTGGAAGGACTGCCACCCCCCCCAACTGACGTGCGGCCGCTGCAAGCGAGGGAGCCCTCGACCGGCGGCCAGGGGCTCCCTGCGGCGTGCTGGAGCGGCGTCAGCCGAGGCCGGGGCCCCGAACGGGGATGCTGGTGAACGTCGGCTGCTCAGGTTCCCGCGAAGTGAAGAAGTCGTTGCCCTTGTCGTCCACCACGATGAACGCCGGGAAGTCCTCGACCTCGATCTTCCAGACGGCCTCCATGCCGAGCTCCTCGTACTCGACGACCTCGACCTTCTTGATGCAGTCCTGGGCGAGCCGGGCGGCGGGGCCGCCGATGGAGCCGAGGTAGAAGCCGCCGTGCGTGCCGCAGGCATCCGTGACCTGCTTGCTGCGGTTGCCCTTCGCCAGCATCACCTTGGAGCCGCCGGCCGCCTGGAACTGCTCGACGTAGGAGTCCATGCGGCCGGCGGTGGTCGGACCGAAGGAACCCGACGCGTAACCCTCCGGCGTCTTCGCGGGACCCGCGTAGTACACCGGGTGGTCCTTGAGGTACTGCGGCATCTCCTCGCCCGCGTCGAGGCGATCCTTGATCTTGGCGTGCGCGATGTCCCGCGCCACGACCAGCGGACCGGTGAGCGACAGCCGGGTCTTGACCGGGTACTTCGTCAGCTCGGCCAGGATGTCGTCCATCGGCTGGTTGAGGTCGATCTTGACGACGTCGCCGTCGGCCTCGAGGTGCTCGTCGGTCGTCTCCGGCAGGAAGCGGGCCGGGTCGGTCTCCAGCTGCTCCAGGAAGACGCCCTCGGCGGTGATCTTCGCGACGGCCTGACGGTCGGCCGAGCAGGACACGGCGATCGCGACGGGGCACGAGGCACCGTGCCGCGGCAGGCGCACCACGCGCACGTCGTGGCAGAAGTACTTCCCGCCGAACTGCGCCCCGATCCCGATCTTCTGCGTCAGCTCGAAGACCTTCTCCTCCAGCTCCTTGTCCCGGAAGCCGTGCCCGAGCGGCGAGCCCTCGGCCGGGATCTCGTCCAGGTAGTGCGCGGAGGCGTACTTCGCGGTCTTCAGGGCGTACTCGGCGCTCGTACCACCCACCACGATCGCCAGGTGGTAGGGCGGGCAGGCGGCCGTACCCAGCGAACGGATCTTCTCCTCCAGGAACTTCATCATGGAGGCCTCGTTCAGGACGGCCTTCGTCTCCTGGTACAGGAAGGACTTGTTGGCCGAGCCGCCGCCCTTCGCCATGAACAGGAACTTGTAGGCGCCGCCGTCGGTGGCGTACAGCTCGATCTGCGCCGGGAGGTTGGAGCCGGTGTTCTTCTCCTCCCACATGGTGAGCGGAGCCATCTGCGAGTACCGGAGGTTGAGCTTGGTGTAGGCGTCGTAGATGCCGTGCGACAGGGCTTCCTCGTCCCTGCCCTGCGTCAGCACGTTCTGCCCGCGCTTGCCCATCACGATCGCCGTACCGGTGTCCTGGCACATCGGCAGGACGCCCGCCGCCGCGATGTTCGCGTTCTTCAGCAGGTCCAGGGCGACGAACTTGTCGTTGCTGGACGCCTCGGGGTCGTCGATGATGCGGCGCAGCTGGGCCAGGTGCGCGGGGCGCAGGTAGTGCTGGATGTCGTGGATGGCCTCCTCGGCCAGCTTGCGCAGCGCCTCGGGCTCCACCTTGAGGAACGTCCGCCCGTCGGCCTCGAAGGTGGAGACACCCTCGGAGGTCACCAGCCGGTAGGGGGTGGTGTCCTCTCCCATGGGGAGCAGATCGGTGTACGCGAACTCAGGCATCTCGCCCATTCCTCACTCGACAGACAGCGGCTGGCCTCCATTGGCAGCGCCCACCAGCGTAGAACCTGCCGCCGACGGCGGGCTTGTGAGGTAAGGCTCAGTTGGATTTCGGTAAGCGAACCGGAAACCACGAAAGAGGGGCTATCGCGATCTATCGTGTTTCGCTAGGCTGCTGCCGTGGACCTTCAGAAGCAGACCGCGCCCGCTGCCGCCACCGAACTGCGCGCGTCCGACGCCGACCGCGACCGGATCGCCGACATCCTGCGTGACGCCCTCGCCGAGGGCCGCCTCACCGCCGACGAGCACGCCGAGCGGGTCGAGGGTGTGCTCGCGGCCAAGACGGTCGGCGAACTGGAGGTCTTCATACGGGACCTGCCCGCCGCCCACGCCCGCCGCGCCCCCCACGTGCCGGTGCCCGCGCGCCCCGCCCTCGAAGCGACGCCGCTCGACCCCGACGACAACGTCGTGGCGGTGTTCAGCAGCGCGGTCCGCAAGGGCCGTTGGCGGGCGGGCCGCCGTATCCACGCGTACGCGGTGTTCGGCAGCGTCGAGATAGACCTCAGCGAGGCGCTCTTCGAGTACCAGCAGGTCGTGATCCGTGCGATCTCGCTCTTCGGCAGCGTCGAGGTCCGCGTCCCGGAGAACGTCTCGCTGCGCGGCGCCGGCGGCGGTGTGCTCGGCAGTTTCGAGGTGGACCACCTCGACGCGGCGGAGCCCCAGGCGCCGGTCGTCCATGTCGACGGCTGGGCCGTGCTCGGCAGCATCGAGGCCAGGCCGAAGCGGGGCAGGCTGGTGGCGGACATCCTCGATCGCGTCCAGCGCCACCTCGACAAGGGCGCGAAGGGTTTGCGCAAGCACTCGGACCGTTGACTGTCGTGAAGCGGAGCGGTTCCCACCGCACCTTTCGGCCGTTCCGCAGGCTCCACTGCGACGCGCAGAACCCCCTCGGATCCAGCGGTTCGGAACTCCCTGCATAGGCGCGCGCACAGCGGGTAGACCTTGCTGCATCGTCTCTCGCTCGCGAAGCCGTCGTCAGGAGTAGACCGTGCTGCAACCGCCGCATTCGTCCCTGCAGGTCGCTGCCGTTCCGGCCCAGCGGGTGCCAGTGCGAGACAGGGACCAAGACGCCCCATGGCATACGGAAGCCGTGTGCCGCCGCGACGAGGCCGGCCTGTTCTTCGCGCCGTCGAAAGAGCCCACCGCGGCCCGACTCTCCCGCGAGGAGGCGGCCAAGCGAGTCTGTGCCCGCTGCCCGGTCATGGTCGAGTGCCGCGAACACGCCCTCCTCCAGCCCGAGCCCTACGGCGTCTGGGGCGGCCTCACCGCGGCGGAGCGCCGGGTGGTCCTGGCCCGGCGGCGTCGGCGCGAGATGGAACTCAAGAAGGCGGCGAGGACGGCCGACCGCATAGCGCAGGCGGGCTGAGACGGGAAAGGGGCGCCCCCTCCGCACCGGGGGCGCCCCACGCCTTTCACACCGCTGTGCTCACTTCGCCCTGTCGAAGTCGATCGCGCTGTAGGCCCGCAACTTGCTCAACCGGTGCTCGGAGTCGATCCGCCGCACCGTCCCCGACTTGGACCGCATGACGATCGAGTCGGTCGTCGCCGTCTCCGACCGGTACCGCACACCGCGCAGCAGTTCACCGTCGGTGATACCGGTCGCGACGAAGAACACGTTGTCCCCGGCGACCAGGTCATCGGTCATCAGCACGCGGTCCAGGTCGTGCCCCGCGTCGATCGCCCGCTGCCGCTCCTCGTCGTCCTTCGGCCAGAGCTTGCCCTGGATCGTGCCGCCCAGGCACTTCACCGCGCAGGCGGAGATGATCCCCTCGGGCGTACCGCCGATGCCGAGCAGCATGTCGACACCGGTGCCCTCGCGCAGCGCGTAGATCGACCCCGCGACATCACCGTCGGAGATCAGCTTGATACGCGCACCGGCGTCCCGGATCTCCTTGATGATGCCCTCATGCCGGGGCCGGTCGAGGATGACGACGGTGACGTCCTCGGGCGTGGACCGCTTGGCCTTGGCGACCCGGCGGATGTTCACGGACACGGGCGCGTTGATGTCGACGAAGTCGGCGGCGTCGGGTCCGGTGACCAGCTTGTCCATGTAGAAGACGGCGGACGGGTCGAACATCGACCCCCGGTCGGCCGCGGCCAGCACCGAGATCGCGTTGGGCATGCCCTTGGCGGTGAGCGTGGTCCCGTCGATCGGGTCGACGGCGATGTCGCACTCGGGCCCGGTGCCGTCGCCGACCCGCTCCCCGTTGAAGAGCATCGGCGCCTCGTCCTTCTCGCCCTCACCGATGACGACGACGCCGTTCATCGACACGGTGTGGACGAGGGTCCGCATGGCACGCACCGCTGCGCCGTCGGCGCCGTTCTTGTCGCCGCGCCCGACCCAGCGGCCCGCGGCCATCGCCGCGGCCTCGGTCACCCGGACAAGTTCCAGGGCGAGGTTGCGGTCGGGGGCTTCGCTGGGTACTTCGAGCTCGGTCGGCAGATGATGATGATTCTCGGTCATCGGAGCGCACCTTTCTGATACGACGACGGCCGGATGAGGGTGACGGCCCTGACTCTATCCTCGGGCGGACAGAATGAGCAGGGGGCCCCACGGATGAGCAGACCAGGGCACCTGCGACGATAGGGGCGTGGCAGGTTCGAACGGCAAGCAGAAGTCGGTCCGGAACATGGTCCTCTCCCTCGGAGTGACCGTGCTCGCGGCCGGGGTCATCTATCTCTTCATCCCCCATGAAGACGGCGCTCCCGACCTCCCGCGGGTCGACTACCGCGTGGAGCTTCTGACGGCTCGCCGCGCGGCGTCCTACCCGGTGGTCGCGCCCGAGGGCCTGCCCGCGTCCTGGAAGGCGACCTCCGTCCGCTTCAAGGGCGACGACTTCGACGCCTGGCACCTCGGCTTCCACACGCCCGGCGGGCAGTACGTGCAGGTCCAGCAGTCGGCCGAGAAGCCGTCGACGTTCATCGACGAGGCCACTCGGGGCGGTCGCGAGACGAAGGTCACCGAGAAGATCGGCGACCGGACGTGGACGCGCTACACGGGCGGCCGGTACGACGCGCTCGTGCACCAGGAGAAGGGCTCGACGACCGTGGTGGCGGGCACGGGCTCCTTCGGGCAGCTGACGCAGATGGCGAAGTCCCTGAAGGCGGGGTGACACCCTCGCGGTGACCTCATCGGACGCATGACGAAGGCCCCCGGACTGCCGCCGGGGGCCTTCGTCATGTGCTCGGAGCGGCTCAGACCGTGGTGACGACCTGGTCGAACTCCAGGCGCGGGGAGCGCGGGTACCAGGCGTCGGGGCCCGGCTTGCCGATGTTGACGACCATCAGCGGCGTGTGGTCGTCGTCCAGGAACTCCTTGCGGACGCCCTCGAAGTCGAAGCCGGTCATCGGGCCGGCGGCCAGGCCGGCGGCACGGACGCCGACGATGAAGTACGCGGCCTGGAGGGCGGCGTTCATCCCGGCGGCGTTCTCACGGGCGGCGCGCTCGCTGAAGAAGAGGTCCTTCGCCTGCGGGAAGGCCGGGAAGAGGTGCGGCAGCTCCTCGTGGAACTCGTTGTCCGCGGACAGGATCGCGACCAGCGGGGCGGTGGCGGTCTTGGCCTGGTTGCCCTCGGCCATGTGCTGGACCAGGCGCTCACGGGCCTCCGCGGAGCGGACCAGGGTGATGCGCAGCGGGGTCTGGTTGAAGGCGGTGGGGCCGTACTTGACCAGGTCGTAGATCGCCTGGACCTGCTCGTCGGTCACCGGCTCGTCGGTGAAGGTGTTCGCGGTGCGGGCCTCGCGGAACAGCAGGTCCTGGGCGGCGGGGTCAAGGACGAGAGACATGGGTCAACCTTCTCGGGTAGTGCGTCGTAGGCCCGTAAGCGGACCGGGGACCGGTTACGGGGACGACGTTACGCGAGACAAGTTCAAGCTTCAACAAAGGGTGGGGTGTCGTGATCCGCTTCACACCACACGATCACCGGCACCCTCGACGTCAGGACCGGCACTTCGACGTCAGGAGTCGCCCTCGGCCTCTTCACGCTCGGCCTCGGCCTCCTGCGCGAGCGCCGCGTCGAGGCGGGCCCGGGCTCCCTCCAGCCAGCGCCGGCACACCTTGGCCAACTCCTCGCCCCGCTCCCACAGGGCGAGGGACTCCTCCAGCGTCGTACCGCCCGCCTCCAGTCGCCGTACGACCTCGATCAGTTCGTCCCGGGCCTGCTCGTAGCCGAGGGCCTCTTCCACCTTGCCGGTCATGCGCCCACCCTATGCATCGCTTCCCGCACCGCTTCGTCCATCACTTCCCGCACCGCCCCGCCCGTCGCTTCGTCCGTCACTTCCCGCACCGCCCCGTCCGTCGCTCCGTGCATCGACGCGTACGGAGAACTCACCCTCGGCGACCCGCGCCCGCAGCGCCTCGTCCGCCGACACCTCGCCCGGGTCCCGGACCACATGCCCGTCGGCCTTCTGCAGCACCGCGTACCCGCGCTTCAGGGTCGCCGCGGGGGACAGCGCCACCACGCGCGCGTGCGTGTGCGTCAGCTCCGACTCGGCACGGTCGAGATGGTGGCCGAGGCAGCGGCGGCTCCGGTCGAGGAGCGAGGCCACATGATCGGCCCGCTCGTCGATCATCCGGTGCGGATCCTCTATCGAGGGCCGCGCGAGGGCATGCGCCAGCCCCCGCTCCTCCCGCTCGACGAACGCCTCCACGCATCGCCGGGCCCGGTCCCGCAGCATCCGCACCCGCTCGTACTCCTCGCCGACGTCCGGTACGACCTTCTTGGCGGCGTCGGTCGGTGTGGAGGCGCGCAGGTCGGCGACATGATCGAGGAGCGGGTTGTCGGGCTCGTGGCCGATCGCGGAGACGACCGGCGTACGACAGGAGGCGACCGCCCGGACCAGCTGCTCGTCGGAGAAGGGCAGCAGATCCTCGACGCTGCCGCCGCCACGGGCCACGATGATCACGTCCACGTCGTCGATCTCGTCGAGTTCCTTCACCGCCTGCACGACCTGCGGTACCGCGTGCACACCCTGCACGGGGACGTTGCGCACCTCGAAGCGGACGGCCGGCCAGCGGTGCCGGGCGTTCTCCAGGACGTCACGCTCGGCGGCGGAGGCCCGCCCGCACACGAGCCCGATGAGCTGCGGAAGAAAGGGCAGCCGCTTCTTGCGCTCCGCCGCGAAGAGCCCCTCCGCGGCCAGCGTCTTCTTCAGCATCTCCAGCCGGGCGAGCAGCTCACCGACACCGACCGGCCTTATCTCGGCGGCGCGCAGGGAGAGCTGCCCCCGCGGGGCGTACCACTCGGGCTTGGCGAGGACGACGACCCGGGCACCCTCGCTCACCACGTCGGCGACCGCGTCGAACGCCTGGCGGTAGGCCGTCACGCTCACCGAGATGTCGTACGACGGGTCGCGCAGGGTCAGGAACACGACACCGGCACCGGGACGCCGCGACAGCTGGGTGATCTGCCCCTCGACCCACACGGCCCCGAGCCGGTCGATCCACCCCCCGATGAGCCGCGACACCTCACCGACGGGCAGGGGGGACTCAGGGGTCGTGTTCACAGCCATGCGGCGAGCGTAACGGCCAGGACCGACAACGCCGCCCAGCCGAGCGGCTTCCGGCCGGTGGGGCGCGGACCCAGCGCCCCTCGCGCCGTTTCCCGCCCCTCACAGCCCGCCGTCACTCTTCCCACCAACCCGTCACCAGGGCGATCTTCAGGGGGCCGAACGCACCCTTACGATGGGACGCATGACTGCTTCGCCTGGCCGCCGTGTCCTGCTCGCCGCCCCCCGTGGCTACTGCGCGGGTGTGGACCGCGCCGTGATCGCCGTCGAGAAAGCCCTGGAGCAGTACGGCGCTCCGGTGTACGTCCGGCACGAGATCGTCCACAACAAGTACGTTGTGCAGACCCTGGAGAAGAAGGGCGCCATCTTCGTCGAGCGCACGGAGGAGGTGCCGCCGGGCAACATCGTCATGTTCTCCGCGCACGGCGTGGCCCCCGTCGTCCACGAGGAGGCCGAGCGCGGCAAGCTCGCCACCATCGACGCCACCTGCCCCCTGGTCACCAAGGTCCACAAGGAAGCCGTCCGCTTCGCCAACGAGGACTACGACATCCTCCTGATCGGCCACGAGGGCCACGAGGAGGTCATCGGCACCTCCGGCGAGGCCCCCGACCACATCCAGCTCGTCGACGGCCCGGGCGACGTCGCCAAGGTCGAGGTCCGCGACGAGTCGAAGGTCGTCTGGCTCTCCCAGACCACGCTCAGCGTGGACGAGACGATGGAGACCGTGGACGCGCTCAAGGAGAAGTTCCCGCAGCTCATCTCCCCGCCCAGCGACGACATCTGCTACGCCACGCAGAACCGCCAGCTCGCGGTGAAGCAGATGGGCGCCGAGGCCGAGCTGGTCATCGTGGTCGGCTCCCGCAACTCCTCCAACTCCAAGCGGCTCGTCGAGGTCGCCAAGCTGGCCGGCTCCCGCGAGGCCTACCTCGTGGACTTCGCCAGCGAGATCGACGAGGCCTGGCTGGAGGGCGTGACCACGGTCGGCGTCACCTCCGGCGCCTCCGTCCCCGAGATCCTCGTCGAGGAAGTCCTGGAGTGGCTCGCCCAGCACGGCTACGGCGACGTCGAGCTCGTCAAGGCGGCCGAGGAGTCCATCACCTTCTCCCTGCCCAAGGAACTGCGCCGCGACCTGCGCGAGGAGGCGGCGGCACTGATCGCCGAGCGCACCGGCTCCGGCGAGTGAAGCGGTACGGCAGGTCCCTCGCCGTCGTGACCGTCAGTCCCGCGTCGTAACGTAGGGCCATGCAGATCTTCGGCGTGGACATCGGCGGATCCGGGATCAAGGGTGCCCCGGTGGACCTGGACAGAGGCGACCTCGCCCAGGAGCGCTTCAAGGTGCTCACTCCGCAGCCGGCCACGCCCGACGGTGTGGCCGACGGGGTGCGGCAGGTCGTCGAGCACTACGGCTGGACGGGCCCGGTCGGGCTCACCTTCCCCGGCGTGGTCACCGACGGATCCACGATCCGTACGGCTGCCAACGTCGACAAGAGCTGGATCGACACCGATGCGCGCGCGCTGTTCAGCGACCGCCTCGGCGGCCTCCCGGTGACCGTGGTCAACGACGCGGACGCGGCCGGGGTCGCCGAGATGCACTTCGGCGCGGGCCGCGATCGCCGGGGCACCGTGATCCTGCTCACCTTCGGCACCGGCATCGGCAGCGCACTGTTCGTCGACGGCGCCCTCGTCCCCAACACCGAGCTGGGCCACCTCGAACTGCACGGCCACGACGCCGAGAAGCGCGCCTCCAGCAAGGCCAAGGACGACGAGGACCTCACCTGGGAGCACTGGGCGCGCCGCGTCCAGAAGTACCTCGCCCACGTCGAGATGCTGTTCTCCCCGGAGCTGTTCATCATCGGCGGCGGGGTGAGCCGCAAGTCCCACAAGTTCCTGCACCACATCGAGGGCATCAAGGCACAGATCGTCCCGGCCCAGCTGCAGAACAACGCGGGGATCGTGGGTGCGGCGATGCGGGCGGGGGAGAAGGCGGCCTAGGTCTGTCGTTCGGATCATGCCGGCGTCCCGACGACGCACCCCAGGTCCGGCCACCGGTCACACGCATGCGGCGGCGGTTCACGCCGACCGGCGTCGGGCCGCTGCCCGGCGGGCGAGCAGGCGGACCTTGCGCACGGTCACGATGAGACCGGCGATCAGGGTCCCCCCGTACAGCCACCCGGCCTGCGTGGCGAGGGCGGTCACCAGTCCCATCAGGTGATCGCCGACGCCCCCGCCCTCATCGGCCACCGGAATCAGCCCCGCGGCGAAGGCGAGCGGCACGACCACCGGCGCGGTCATCAGATCGCCCCTGCGCACCCAGACCGCGGTCAGCACGCACACCGGCAGGAACAGCACGCCGTACAGCGTGAGCGACGAGCCGAACAGCAGCACGTCGAGGTAGCCGAGCAGCAGCATCACCGCACCGCTGAACAGTCCGCCGCCCAGGCCGGTCAGCCGCGGGTCGGGAAACCGGCGTACGCCCCGCGGCGCGGGGGGCGGATGCCGAACCGCCGCTGCCGCCGCGGCTCCGCTCGGGCGGCGCTGCGGGACGGGCCGGCCGGACGGTGAGGGACGGGACGGCCGCGGGGCCCGGGACGGCCAGGCGGAACGGGGCCGCTGAGCCCTCCCGGCCGACGGACCCGAACCGCTCCGCTCCCGCGACAACCCCCCGTCACCCCTTCCCGACCCGGCCCTGCCCCGCGCAGCCTGCGGTGGCAACGGCGGTTGTGTACCGCGTCGCGACTCGTACCCAGCAGATCGCGCCCTGTGATGCTCCACTGGACCAACTTAGGTGTGCTTATGTGCCCGATCGCGCCTCGGACACGCCCAGGGGCGCACCTTGGCCACGTGTTCGACAGCGCACCGGGGCCGGTTCCGGCACGCCGTAGACTGGTGGATCGGCCCGTGCATCTGCATCGATGATCGAAGAAGGACCGGGCCCCAGCCCAGCCCCTGAAGTCCTCTCACGTACGGGAAGTCGCAACGTGTCGCTCACGATCGGAATCGTCGGTCTGCCCAATGTCGGCAAGTCGACCCTGTTCAACGCCCTGACCAAGAACGACGTGCTGGCGGCCAACTACCCGTTCGCCACGATCGAGCCGAACGTGGGCGTCGTGGGCGTCCCCGACCCGCGCCTGACCAAGTTGGCCGAGATCTTCTCCTCGCAGCGCGTCCTCCCCGCGACCGTGGACTTCGTCGACATCGCCGGCATCGTGCGCGGCGCTTCCGAGGGCGAGGGCCTGGGCAACAAGTTCCTCGCGAACATCCGCGAGTCCGACGCGATCTGCCAGGTCATCCGCGCCTTCAAGGACGAGAACGTCGTCCACGTCGACGGCAAGGTCTCGCCCAAGGACGACATCGAGACGATCAACACCGAGCTGATCCTCGCCGACCTCCAGACGATCGAGAAGGTCCTGCCCCGGCTCCAGAAGGAGTCGCGGATCAAGAAGGACATCGCGCCGAAGGTCAAGGCCGTCGAGGAGGCCAAGGAGATCCTGGAGAAGGGCGACACGCTCTTCGCGCACGGCATCGTCCAGGGCACCGAGCGCAACGAGCTCCTGCACGACCTGCACCTGCTGACCACCAAGCCCTTCCTCTACGTCTTCAACGTCGACGAGGACGAGCTGGTCGACGAGGACTTCAAGAACGAGCAGCGCGCCCTGGTCGCCCCCGCCGAGGCGATCTTCCTCAACGCCAAGCTGGAGGCGGACCTCGCCGAGCTCGACGAGGAGGACGCCATGGAGCTCCTCCAGTCCGTCGGCCAGGAGGAGCCCGGCCTCGCCACGCTCGCGCACGTCGGCTTCCGCACGCTCGGCCTGCAGACGTACCTCACGGCCGGCCCCAAGGAGTCCCGCGCCTGGACCATCAAGAAGGGCGCCACGGCCCCCGAGGCCGCCGGCGTCATCCACACCGACTTCCAGAAGGGCTTCATCAAGGCCGAGGTGATCTCCTTCGCCGACCTGGTGGAGACGGGTTCGGTGGCGGAGGCCCGGGCGAAGGGGAAGGCGCGGATGGAGGGGAAGGACTACGTCATGCAGGACGGGGACGTGGTCGAGTTCCGCTTCAACGTGTAATCGGACCATTACTGCACGCTAGACGATCCGTGCAGGCCAGAAGGGGTCGACTCCTCCCGGAGTCGACCCCTTCGGCGTCGGCGTCAGGTGTCGTGAACGGTGGAGCGATGCCCGTCGAAGCGGACGGTCGCGTGGGCCGTTTCCGCGCGGGTGACCGCCTCCTGACGGGTGGCGCCGACCGCAAGGACGTAGCCCTGGCGGCTGCCGGAGCCGGTGAGCGGGCCGAGTCGCAGGCCGGGCTGCACGGTGGCCTTCACCTCGACCACGCCGGGCAGTTTCCGGGCCTCCTCGACGCCTTCGACGCCCTTCAGTACGACGTTCTCGTGGGCGAAGAAGCGGATGGCGGCGCCGCCCCCGGCCGGGGTCGGGCGGGCGGGGGCCTCGGTGCCCAGGAGGCCGGCGGCGGTGGCGGCGGCCAGCCGTACGCCGGTGACCAGCTCGACCATCTCCCAGATCTGGTCCCCGCCGAAGCGCGTCTGGGTCTCGATGACGGCGAGCGAGCCGTCCTCGCGGAGCATCACCTCGGTGTGGGCCGGTCCCCAGCGGTGCCCCAGAGCGGTGAGCAGCGCGTCGGCGGTGTCCGCGACCGACCGCGCCACGGCCTCTTCCAGGGCGGCCGGCATCTGGTGTCCGGTCTCCACGAACGAGGGGGCGCCCGAGGTCAGCTTCTCGGTGACCGCTACGACTTGGTGGGTGCCGTCCAGGGTGAGTGTCTCGACGCTCAGTTCCCGCCCGGTGACGTACTCCTCCGCGATCACCGCGGCCCCCGTGCTCCCGGCCCGGTGCCAGGCTTCGGCCGCCTCCTCCGCGGTGCGGGCGAGGGTCACACCGCGGCTTCCGGAGCCGTCCGCCGGCTTCAGTACCACGGGGGTGCCGACCTCGCGCTGGAAGGCTGCTGCCTCATCGGCGTCCGCGCACACCCGGTGGCGTACCGTCGGCAGCCCGTGGGCGGCCAGCAGGTCGCGCATCAGGCCCTTGTCCCGGCTGTGTTGTACGGCTCGGACGGGGTTGTGCGCGATGCCCAGGTCCTCGCCGATCAGCGATGCGGTCAGCAGGTGCTGCTCGGCGAAGGACAGCACGGCGTCGAAGGGGGCCTCCCCGCGGTGCAGGGAACCGGCCATGGTCCGTGCCCACGCCGGGTCCAACTGCTCGACGACGAACAGGCCGTCGGCGCGCCGCTCCTGGAGCTCGCTGAGGTTGGCGCGTTCCTGGATGAGGGTGATCCGCACATCGAGGTCGGCGATCGAACGGAACCCGGAGTCCTTGCCGCCGACCATCAGCAGGTGCGGTCGGCCCGCCGACGGCGCCGTCCGCGCCTCGGACGAGCGGGTCTGCACCAGATCGGACATGTGCCACACCGCCGTCATGTCACGCACGAGGTCGGTGGGTCGGTCGGCCGACAGTTCGGCCGACAGGATCTGCCAGTGCCCCTGTGCCGCGGTCCCGGCGCTCGCGCCCGGCGCGTGGTAGAGGCTGTGCCCGGCGTACGACGGCAGCGAGGTCACGCGGTCGAAGCCGCGCAGACCGGTGAAGACGCCGGTGTCGCGGGCGAACGGCGTGACGATGCCGAAGGGCCGGTCGTACCGGGGCGTCAGATCCGGCTTCTCGCCGCGCAGCACCGCGGCGTAGGCGTCCATGAAGGAGATGCCGTGGGCCTGGTGCAGGACCCGGGCCCGGTGGCCGCCCGGTCGGATGCCCACCTCCAGCAGCCGGGGCCCCCGCGAGGTGAGGATGAACTCGACGTGCGCGGCGCACAGCCGCAGGCCCATGGCCCGGACGGCGTCGACCGCGAGGTCCGTCATCCGCTGCTGGCTGTCGGCGTCGGCGAGGCTCGGAGCGAACCGGGCGAAGTGGTGGAAGTCATCACCGCCGAGGTCGGCGCCGGTCAGGACGTCGACGACGGGACTCGGCCACGGTGTGCCGTCGCGGTCGACGACCAGGTCCACCGAGTGGTTGCTGCCCGACAGGAACTCCTCGACCTGCAGGGCGGTGAACCGATCCGGCATCCCCTTGGCCCGGACGTGCTCGGCGACGCCCTGCCTGACCTGTTCGAAGACCTCGGCCGCGGCCTCGGGTCCGGACACGGTGAGCACGAACAGGCTTGAGTAGAGCGCCGCCGGTTTCACCACCACGGGCCAGCCGTGCCGCTCGCCGAAGTCCACGACGTCGGCCACCGATCCGGCCCGGCCGAAGCGGCCGGTGCTGTGCTCGCCGATCCGCTCGGTGAACAGCCGCCGCATCAGCTCCTTCGAGCGCAGCGCGGCGACCTCGTCCACCGGCAGCGCGGGCAGGCCGAGTACGGCGAGGAGCCTCGCGTAGGGCTCGACGTACGCCTCCCGGAGGTTGAGCACGCAGGCCGCGGCCTGCGCACGGAGCCGTCCGGCGAGGGCCGTCAGGCCCTCGGCGCCCTCTTCCGGGTCCCACGGCAGGACCGTGTCGAAGGCCTCGTCGTCGGCGCACCAGCCCCGGGAGCGGACATCGCGGATCAGACCGACCCGCAGGCCCGACGCGCGCAGCGGCTCGAACTCGCCGTAGCGGGCGTTGCCGAGGAAGAACACCGTGTCGGGCGTGGTCATCGCGTCATCCCCCTCATGTCCGTGTCGTCGAAACCGTAGGCCACGGAGCAGAACGATCCGGCGAGCGCGGCCACCCGCGCGGCAACCCCGCCGGCCGTCCCCTCCTCCGGGCCGGTGTGCGCCGCCCGCGCCATGAGCTCGGCCACGTGGGCCATCTCCGCTTCCCGCATGCCGCGGCGGGTGACCTCCTGGACACCCAGCCGGAGCATCACCCGTCCTTCGACGGGACGTGCGTTCAGGGCCAGTCCGGCCTGTACGAGCCGGCCGGCGAGTGCGTAGCCGCCCAGGCGGTGGGGCCCCTCCGGGGCTTCGAGCAGCAGGACGTGGCTCTGGCTCTCCCCGGCGGCAGCCGGCGGGCGGAACAGGGTGAAGCCCTCCTCCCGCAGCGCCGTGGCGAGCGCCTCCCGGTTCGACAGCATCTGCCGGGCGTAGGCGGCGGCGTGGACGCCCATCTCCAACGTGGTGACGTAGTTGGCCAGGGTCGGGCCGGTCTGCTGGGAGGAGATCAGCGCCTGGCCCATGCGGTCGGAGAAGTCCCGGCCGGTGTCGGCGTCGGCAAAGGCGACAAGGCCCTTGTGCGCGCCGGGGAAACTCTTGTGCGTGTTGCCCTGGACGATGTCGCAGCCCTCGCCGAGCGGGTCCTGGAACGCTCCTCCCGCGACCAGGCCCAGCGTGTGCGAGGCGTCGTAGACCAGCAGCGCGCCGCCGCCGACGGCCGCGCGCAGGGCGCGGACCGGCAGCGGCACGAGCGGCACGCCGTGGTCGAGGAAGACCATCGCGCCCGGCTCCCGCCGCCACAGGGCGGTGAAGCCGGCCATGTCGACGGTTCCCGCCTCGACGGACCAGGGCAGGTACGCGGAGCGGCGGCCCATCGACTCCAGCAGGGGCCGGGTGGCGAAGTGGCCGCCGTTCTCGGGCGCGATGGAGTACACCAGAGCGCCCGGGGCGGTCAGGAGCGCGAACACCGACATCGTGGCGTGCAGTCCCGACAGCGGCCGGAAGTCCACCCAGGCGGCGCCCAGCAGTGCCCGGGCGGTCCTGACCGCTTCCCGCTCCAGCCGGTCGACGCCGGGATACGCGGCGGTGAGCAGCCCGGAGCGCAGCAGTGGGTCCAGTCCGCGGCGCTCCCGCTCGTACCCGATGAGGTAGCGGTTGGCCAGCTGACCGTGCAGGGCCGCCGTGGCCGTGCGGGAGAGCACGTTCTCGAAGGCGGCCAGGTTGACCGTGGCCGCGATCCGGTCCTCGTCCGCCCGTATGCCGCCCAGCAGTTCGGTGACGTGCTCGTGGGGACGGGTCGGCCGCGGGTGCAGGACCGGATCGGCGACGGTCGGCGATGTGGTCATCCCTCGCCCCGCAGGCGGGCGCCTTCGGCGTCCCAGCGGCGGCGGAAGTCGAGCGCGGCTTCCAGATACTGCTCCGGCTGGTAGCCCTTGGCGAACTCCTCGACGACGGCGGCGCCGTCGAAGCCGTAGGTGCCGAGCTTCTCCAGCGACCCCCACAGGTCGAAGTCGCCCTCGCCGATGGGGATGTGGGTGTGGTCGGCGCCCTTGATGTCCGCGATGTGGGCCGTGCGGACGTACGGAGCGACCGTGGCCAGCGCCTCGTCGTAGTCGCCGCGCGGCAGGTGGACGGTGGCGAGGTGGGGCACGTCCAGCGTCATCCAGGTGCCCGTGCTGCGGCACAGCTCGACGTGCTCCTCCGGGGAGAACACCACGTAGCGGGGCCGGTTGGCGCCCATGTTCTCGATGCAGAGCTGCACGCCGGTGCGGGACAGCAGCGGCTGGACGCGGTCCAGCGAGGAGCGCAGGACGTCGAGGAGCACGTCGTTGGGGCGGCGGGACATGTAGCCCGGGTGGTACGTCACGCGCTGCACGTCCAGGTCGGCCGCGAAGTGGACGGCCCGGCGCAGGTAGTTGATGGATTCCGCGCGCTCGTCCTCGTCGGGGGAGACCAGGTCGGTGTGCGGGCCGTACCACGCGGCGTGCACCGAGACGTCCAGCCCGTGCTTGTCGATGACGCGGCGCATCCCGTCGACGATCCGCTCGTACTCGGGTCCGGTGGCTCCGAAGAGGACCTCCTGCGCCTCCTCTGCGATCTCGAACTCGATGTCGGTGAAATGCCCGGCGAGGAATTCGAGGTGCTCGACGATCTCGGCGGGGTTGTCCCAGATGTTGGTGGAGAAACCGATGCGCGGGCGGGTGGGAGCGGTCACTGGGGTGGTGTCAGTCACGGGAGGTCCCTTTCGTCAGTTCGGTGCCGGGGAAGAAGTCGACGAGGAGCATGTCGCGGACACCGGTGCCCGCCCCGGGAGAGGCGGTGACCGGTGACACGTCGTGGAAGACCCTGCGGTCGTCCAGCAGGATCGACTCGAAGGGTTCGGTGAGCCGGGCCTGGTGGATCTGCCGGCGGTCGAGGTCGTACAGGCGGGACTCGGCACCCAGCACGTCCTGGCGGCGGATGAGTACCTGTCCGACGTAGTGGTGGCCGTCCTGGTGGATGCCCTCCGGAGCGGGATCGCCGGCCGCGTCACTGCGGGCGACCACGCGTATCTGGTGGATGCCGCAGGTGTCGGAGGCGTCCCGCTCGGCGGCCGGAAGAAGACCCCTGAAGGCCTGTACGACGGCTCGCAGGGCAGGGCCCTCGGCCACCGCCGGGTGCAGGGTGCCGAACGTCCGGGGCACTCCGCCGACGAGCCTGTTCACCGCGCGGTCCTGGACGAAGGGGCGTTGGGGCAGGCGTTCCAGATCGGTGCCGACGAAGCGGAACGCGTCGTAGCGCCGGTATCGGTAGGGCGTGTCGGTGCCGAGGTACGGGTCGGCCGGCAGGTCGTTCCAGGAGTCCGTGAAGCGCTGCGCGGCCTCGCGCGGCACGGCGTCGAGGGCTTCCTCGATGAAGGCCGGTGGGAGGTGCACGAACGGGGCTTCCGGGAAAGCGGCGGCCGCGGTGGGCGCGGTGGGTGCTCTCAGAGGTGTCGTGGTCATGGTTCCTTGCTCTCGCGGACGGGCGGTGATCGCGGCGTTCGCTGTCGTCATGGCGGTCGCCGGTACGAACCGCGCGCGGGTTCAGGTCTGGCTCTCCGGGACGCGTACGACGAGGCCCGCGAGGTCTTCGCCGATGGTCAGCCGACAGCCCAGGCGGCTGTTCGGGCGGCGCTCCTCGGCGGTGTAGTCGAGCAGGTCGTCCTCGTCGTCGCCGAGTTCCGGCAGGGCCGCTCCGTCGACCTCCTCGACGAAGACGTGGCAGGTCGCGCAGACCAGACGGCCGCCGCACTGACCGACGATCCCGTCGATCGCGTCGTCCACCGCCACGTCCATGACGGTCGTGCCGGCGGGTGCGTCCACGACGGAGCGAAGGCCGTCGGGGTGGAGGAAGGTGATCTGAGGCATGGTGTGAGGGGCCGTGCTCTCTGTTCGAAGGGTCGGTTGCTTTTCGGAGAGCTGGACGCTTCCGGGCCGGAGGGAAGCGGGACGGCGTGCGAGGGTGGTTTACGGGGTGGGGTACGAGGCGGCGGTACGGGCGGACGGGCGGCCCCGGTCACTCCTGGTGTGGCGTCGCGGCAGCGGGGCCGGTCGTTCTCGCGGCACCGGGGCCGGTCGTTCTCGCGGCACCGGCGGTGCCTGACGGGTCGTCCGTGTCCGTCGTGCCGACCGCGCTCGCCCTGTCAGGTGTGCCTGTCGCCGTGTCGGACGTGCCTGCCGGGCCGGCCGGGCGCCCCGACCACAGGGCGACGGCCGTCGCGGCGACGAACAGGGCGGCAGCAACTCCCCATGCCCACAGGTGCAGGGGCAGCAGCACACCGACCAGCAGCGCCGGGCCGACGATGCGCTGGCCCGTCATCCCCATGCTGAAGGTCGCCAGATAGCGTGCCCGGGCGGCCTCCGGTGCCAGGGCGTAGGACAGTTCCCAACTCGCCACCGAGTGGAGGTTCTCCCCCACGGTGAGGGCGACGACCGCGGCTGCGGCCAGCCCGAACGCCACCCACTGAGGCACCTCCTCGGCCAGGGCGAACAGCCCGCAGCTCAGACACAGCGCCACCGCCGTCACCTTCAGCAGCCGCAGGGAGCCGCGGACCGTGGTGGCGAAGCGGTGCAGGTACGCCTGCAACAGGATCGTGAGAACCGTGTTGACGGCGAGCAGGACGGACAGCCAGGCGTGCGGCAGGCCGGTGCGCTGCACGAGCCAGATCGGCAGCAGGACCAGGAGCAGCGAGTCGTACAGCGAGAGGACGCCGTTGGCCGCGGTGAAGACCATGAACCGTACGTTGCGGTACGGCGCCTGGACCGTGGCCCGGTCGGCGGCGGGGGCGGGACCCGCGGGTACGTCGGCGACCAGCACCGCCCACCGGGTCATCCCGGCGATCACCAGGAACGACGCCGCGTTCACCAGGAACACGGCCTGGAAGGCGAACGGCACGTCGAGGCCGAGGGCCGCACCCGCGGCGAGCAGGCCGGCGGTGAGACCGGCGTTGCGCACCGCGCGGATGGACGCCAGGGCGCGGGTCCGCTCCTCGTCCCCGGCCACCTTCGCGACGATCACCTGGAGCAGCGGGGAGGAGGCCCGGTCGGCGGCGCACAGCAGGCACGTGAGCACGGCATAACCGGAGAATTCCTGAACGAAAGCGTATGCCCCGTAACCCGCCGAGCGAATACAGATAAGGACGAGATAAACGCGTAACGCGCCATAGCGATCAGCGGCATGACCCACCGGAAGTGGGCTGGCGAGACCGAATACGGCGGCCAGCGAGAGTACGGCTGCGACATGGGTCGCCGGAAATTCCACGACACCGACGAAATACAGCGTCGAAGCGGCCATGAAGAGCCCGTTGCCGAACGAGTCGACCAGGGCTCCGCCTACCAGAATGCGGCTGCCGCGCTTCGCGGGTGTGACTGAAGTCACGACCCGTGCAAGACGTTTCACCTGCACGAATTCCCCCGAACCGCGCCTCTTTCACTATGATCACCTTCACCGTAACGGACGCTCAGGTCACTGACAAGAGTGACCTGAAACAACATCATGAACCTGTCCGTTAAGCCCTCGTATCACCCGGCGCGAGAGATTGGTCGCACATCGCTTCAACCGCTTCTATAGGCGCTTGGAACGGCTGTCCGGCGAGACTTGCCGTCATTGACCGCCGGGGTTTCAGACCACAGAATTCGGCCCGTCCAGAACACCGCTGCCCCGGAGATTCCCTTGCCTCGCACCGCGCCCCCGCCCCACGCCCTTCTGGTCGGCTGGAAGCCGCTGGCGATCGATGCTCTCCGGGCGGAGGACTGCTCGGTCACGTGTGTCGTGAGCGCGACCGACGCGGAACGGGCCCGGGGCGCGGCCGGCGCGGAGATCCTCGTCGCGGGTGAGGCCGGAAGCGTCGAGGACGTCCTGTTCGCGCTGGCGCGGGCCGGGCTGTGCCCCGGCGACTTCGACCTGGTGACGAGCGGTCAGGAGTACTCCTTGACTACCGCCGCGGCCCTCGGCGTGCTCGGCGGCGTCCGGGCGATGCCGCTCGATACGGCCGTCGCGCTGCGCGACAAGTACGTGCAGAAGCGGCGGATCAGTGCGGCCGGGATCGAGACCGCCCGCTGCGGGATCGCGGCGACCCCCCGGGACGTCGCCTCGGCGGCACGGCACGCGGGAGGGTTTCCGGTGGTGGTCAAGCCGCAGGCCGGGGCCGGGGCGCGCAACACCGTCCGGCTCGCCTCGCAGGCGGAGGCCGATCGGTGGGCCGCCTCGGCGGGCCAGGGCCCCTGGCTGGTCGAGGAGTTCGTCCCCGGCGCCGAACTGCACCTGGACGGTGTCGTCCGGGACGGCCGCACCCTGGTGCTGAGCGCCTCGCGGTACCTCCGCAATGTGATCGACGTACATTCCGGGGCCCTGGTGGGGTCCGTCCGGGTCACCCCCGAGGAGGAGCCCGGGCTCTACTCCCGCGCGGGCGCTCTGACCGACCGCGCACTGGCCGCACTGGGGCACGCGGACGGCGTGTTCCATCTGGAGGTCTTCGAACAGCCGGACGGGTCCCTGGTCTTCGGTGAGTGCGGCGGCCGGGTCGGCGGCGGACGTGTCGACGAGGTGACGCGCCGCGCCACCGGGGCCGACCTCCACCGGCACTGGGCCGCCGCGGCACTCGGCACCACGCCGCCGGCGGCCGGAACCCCGAGTGACGCGTCCTTGGGCTGGGTCTTCCTCACCGCCCCGGCGGGCCGGGTGGTGTCGATACCCGGCGAGGAACAGCTGCTGGGGCGGCGGGGCGTCGTGGCCGCCGCCGTCACCAAGGCCCCGGGCGACCTGGTCGGGCCCGTGGTCAAGTCCTTCGACCGGGCCGGTGACATCGTCGCGGTCGGCCAGGACGCCGCCGAGGTCAGGGCCCGGCTGGCGGACTGCGCGGAGTGGTTCCGCTCCGGCGTGACCGTCACTGTGTGACCTCTGACCCGGCCCGAGCGACTCACGACCCCCTGAAGACCGCCTCGGGCCTCCGGTCGCGGGCTCCGCGTCCGGTCACGGTGTCCGGCCCGGTCCGCCACGCGGTGCGACGTGGAAGTCGAACGCGAGCGTTCCCGGGTCCAGGGCGGTCGCCCCGCCGTCCACGGTGAGCACCGCACCGTTGACATAGGACGCCGCCGGGGACAGCAGCCAGCTGATGGCCTCGCCGACCTCGTGCGGTTCGCCCGGCCGGCCCATCGGCAGCAGCCTGGTCGCCTCCTCGTACCCGGCATCCACGCTGCCGTCGCCCAGGGCCGCTTCCTCGGCGAACCGTGCCATGCGCCGGTCGGCCATCTCGGTGCGCACCCAGCTCGGGCACACGACGTTGGCGCGCACGCCCTCGCGCCCGTGGTCCACGGCCACGGAACGGCACAACTGCATCAGCGCCGCCTTGGACGCGGCGTACGGGGCGTTGCCCGGGCCGTTGCGCAGGGCGGAGACGGAGGCGACGGCCACGACCGCCCCCCGTGACCGCAGCAGGTGAGGAATGGCCGCGCGCAGGAGCAGCAGCGGGCCGGTGACGTTGGTGCGGATGACGTCGTCCCAGTCCGCCAACGACAGGTCCCCGACGGTGCCGCCGCGTCCGATGCCCGCGTTGAGCACCAGCCCGTCGATACGGCCGTAGGCGGCGAGGGCGGTGCGGACCAGCCCGTCGGCTGCGTCGGGGTCGCCCACGTCGGACGGATACGCCAGTGCGCCGGTCTCCTGCTCAAGGCGCCGCAACGGCTCGGCGCGGCGCCCCGAGGCGACCACATGGTGGCCCTCCTCGCGCAGCAGCCTGGCGGTGGCCGCCCCGATGCCGGAGCCGGCGCCGGTCACCAGTACAACTCGCTTGTCCGTCATGGCTGTTCGGCCTTCTCTCGCGCGATCGCAAACGGATCGATCGTAGAGGCGGCCGTCGTTCAGGAGGGTGCCGGGGCCGTCGGGTCCGGCACCGGGGCCGGGGCCGCGGGTTGCGTACCGCTCCAGCGGAGGGTGACGTCCAGGTGGGCGCTGGCGTTGGCGCTCGCCAGGACCGCACCCAGCTTGCCGTCCAGGACGACGCCGAAGGTGACCTGCACCTCGTCGGGGCGCTGGGCGACCTCACGGAACTGGCCGATCACCTCCGAGGCGGCGGTGGTGATCGGTACGAGGGCATCCCGCAGGGTTCTGCCCGCGCTCTCCAGACGCGTGCCGATGCCCACGGCCCCGGTGCCGGCACGGGCCGGCGGGGCGACGAGGACGACGGTTCCGTCGGAGAGGGTGAACTGCACTGCGTCGGGCACGAGGGCTCCCTGTGACGTGGGCGGGGCGGTGGGTCAGGCTCGGTTGGGGGTTCCGCAGAGCGGGGCGGACGGAGGGGAGTCGTTCGTTCCGAGGGTGTCCCGGACACGGTCGAGCGCACGCAGGAGCGGGCTCAGGTCCGCGCCCCGCACGTAGTCCAGGACGGCCCGGTAGAAGGCGGCGGCGACATCGGGGTCCATGGCGTCGGCGGCGCTGAAGCAGAGGGCGTGATCGGAGCGGAGCAACTGGGCGACGGAGCCCTGGGTGGTGTCCCGGTAGCGCGTCACCTTCTCGTGGGGGGACAGCGCGAAGCCGGGTGCGTCCGCCCAGATCTGCTGGGCCTCCGCCGAGGCCAGGTACTCGACGAGCGTGTCGGCGCCGTCCTTGTCGGTGAACTTTCCGACGAAGTCCCCGGACACCTCCAGGGGCCGGTCCTCGGCGGGCACCACGTAGCGGTACGCCCTCACGTCCTGCGGTGCGAAGTCCATGGCGGACAGCGCGCCGTGGCTCAGCGAACAGGTGCGGTCGGCCATGCCCTTCGAGGCCGCCGCGCCGAACCTGAGCACCGGCGCTTTCGACAGGTCGCTCTCGCCGATGACGTGGCGCCACGTGGACCACGCCCGTGCGACCGGCGGCGACGACCAGTCCTCGGTGCCCGCGACCCAGCCCCGGTAGGTGGCGACGCCCTCTTCGGCGAGCAGGATGTCGGCGATCCAGTCCGCGCCGGGCCAGCCGGAGGTCGGGCCGGACGCCAGGCCGAGGCACCAGGAGTCGGACCGGGCACGCAGAGCGGCCCAGGTCCGGGGAGGGGGCGGATCCACCACCTCCGGGTCGTACCAGACCAGGCTCTTGACGTCGGCCTTCACCGGCACCGCGTAGACGTCACCGCCCCGCATGCCCAGCTCACGGAACGGCCGCACGAACGCGTCCGTGTCGACATCGAGCTTCCTGAGCGCGTTGTCGTTGCTGAACTTGGTGATCGCCCCCGCACTCGCCAGCACGGCCAGGTCGGGAGCCGCGCCCGCGGCCACCGCGGCGTCGAGCTGGGGCGTCAGGTCGCGGGTCACCTGCGGTTCGACGTCGATGTCGGGATGGCGTTCCTCGAAGGCGTCGATGACCGCGTGGAAGGCCTCGAACTCGGTCCCGGTCCAGGGAACCATGATCGTCACCCGCTCCCGCTCGGCCGCGCCGCAGCCGACCGCGGTCAGGAGCAGGCCGAGAACCAGAGCACAGCGCACCAGAGGTGCCGTCAGTCCTGTCATGAGCGAGGGAACCTGTACTCGGCGATACGGGGTCGGAAGGCCAGGTACGCGAGCGCGCCGGCGGCGACGAGCAGGGGCAGCATGATCGCCATGACCCCTCCGTCGGCGCCGCCGTGCCCGCACAGCAGGCATGTGGTGACGGTGACGGACGCGGTCAGCAGCAGCGCCACACCCAGGGCGGGGCTCGGGTACTGCCGGAAGTGCCGGGCGATGACGTGACAGGCCGCGCAGACCAGCGCCAGCATGACGGCCACCGGGAAGGTGAGCAGGGGCCAGAGCAGGAAGGGGTTCAGCCAGCGGGCCTCGCGCTGCTCGGTGACCGCGGTCCGCTGGAGCGTCTCCAGGTCGCTGAGCGACTGGATGAGACCGCCCGTGAAAGGCGCCTCCGCCTCGCCGTCCTCCTCCGTCTCCTCGGCCACGACCGCGCGCTTCGCCCGCATGCACGAAGGACCTTCGCTCACCATCCGGTTGGCCAACTGCACACACGTGCTCAACTGGCCCTGGACGAACTGGAAGTGACGTCCCTGGCTCCGGTCGGCGTTGCCCTCGGCCGCGGAGGTGAGGAGCGTGCTGACCTGGGCGGTGAGGTTCGCGAAGTCGGCGCCGGGACCGATCAGGTTCTCGGCTTCGGTGCGGATGGCGGCGGTCAGCGCCCTGTTCGCCTCATCGGCGTACTCCTGCGCGTCCCGCAGTTGATCGATGGCGATGTCGGTGCGGGCAGCCGCGTCGGCCTGGTCTCCCGACCGGTCGGCCACCACGACGTACAGCAGCGCGGTCAGGGCCACCATCGCCAGCATTCCCGCCCTGAGCCGCCGCAGCACCACGATCGGATGGGTCGCGCGCCGTCCCGTCCGCAACACCCGCCCGCGCACTCTCACGACGCGTCCACCGGTTCACCGCCCAGCGCCCCGTCCCCGAGCCGATGCCCGCACTCCTCGCAGAACTTGGCCGAGGCGGACACCGACACCGTGCCGCAGCGCGGGCACGCCCGGGGTGGTGACCAGGCGTCGCCCGGCGGGAGCCGTACCGCGTCCACGAGCGGGGCCACCGTCTTCGTCGAGTCCACCCCGATCTTCTGGATCTCCGCTCGCGAGACGTCGCGCCGCACCCGCACCCGGCCGTCGGGCCCCGTGGTCGCCACCGCCCGCAGCAGGCGCAGGCGGACCGTGTCTCGCAGGTCCTGCGCGAGGCCGGTGGCCAGACGCAGTTCGCGGTCGGCCCGGTCGAGGTCGCCGCGCAGATGGGCATCGGCGCAGGCACGCATCGCCATGCCGAGTTCGCGCTCGTTCTCGACGCGGGTGAGGTTGGCCGAGCGCGGGATGCCGAAACCCGGTGTCGAGCGGCGCCTCACCACCATGGCCGCCGTCTCGGAGCACGGCCCGCGGCTGCCGTCGGCGCGCTCGGTGTGCAGGGTGACGCGGGCGGCCCGCAGCTCCTCGTCGACGGTCAGTGCGTCGGGGTCGAAGCGCAGGGAGACCAGGTACTGGCGGGTCTCCGGGGGCCAGGAGCCCAGCGGCACATGGGTCTCGCCGTCGTGGGACTGACGCATCGTCAGTTCAGCCTCGACGGGGCGGGTCTGGCGTACGAAGGCGAGCTCGAAGCGGTCGTTGAGACGCAGGCCCAGATAGACCCGCGGCACGACGATGCGCTGCGCGTGCCGCATGAGCCGGGTGAAGTCCTCGGTGAGGTCGGAGATGGTGACGACCGCTTCGGCGGTGCCGTGCAGGGCTTCGGTGATGCGCAGCAGCTCGGAGTAGTGCCAGTCGTCGCCCAGCCCCCGGGCGTCGCACACGAACCGGTCGGCGCAGGCGGTGAGGACGTCGCCGAGTTGTTCGGGGGTCTCGTGCTCGTCCTTGCCGTCGGTGTAGAGCACCGCGTGGCGCACGGTGCCGGGCGCATCGGCCGCCGCGAAGAGCTGACGGGCACAGGTCAGCCACTCGCCGATCGCCGTGCCGCCCTCGGCGAACTGGCCGGCGACCCGCAGTTTGGCGTCCTCCCGGGTCACGGCGTCGACGCGGGCCAGTCCACCGGTGGCCGGGAAGATCACCTCGGCCCTGTGGTGCCCCGCGACGATCCCGAGCCGCGTGCCGTCGCGCAGGGTGTCGATGGCCGCGCACATCGCGCGCTTCGCCTCGTCCAGCTTGTGCCCCGACATCGACAACGACCGGTCCATGATGAGGATCTCGGCGCCCGGAGCCCCCGGTGCCGCGTCCGCGGTGGACCGCGCCGTGACGGTGACGAGGGCGTCGGCGCGCTGTTCGTCGTAGGCCAGATCCGAGGGCGCGTCCACTTCCAGGGCGAAGCTGAGCCCCAAGGGCGACCTGTCCCCCACCCGGCACCACCCGATCACGTCGCTGCGTGTTCCTCACGGAGCGTGGACGCATCCGCTACTTGGCGTGTCAGGAGCTTAGCGTTCGGGGTGAACCTCCGAAACGGGAATGCCCGGTTCTGCTACGTCGTCGCGCCCATCTCCACCGAAGTGGGGGACGCAGCCGGTTCGCCAGGTCCACCAGTGCGACGTACTCGCGCTCGGTCGGCGCGTGCGGGCCGAGTTCGCGTACGGCGTCGGAGAGTTGCTCGCGGTCGTGGTGGCGCAGGAAGTGCGCGTACCGGATCTCGGCGCGCAGCGCGGCCCGCGCCGCCCGGTCCACTTCGAGCCCGGCCAGGCCCGCCTCGGCCCGCTCCAGGTCGTCCCCGGTCGGGGTCGGCCGGCCGGGGCCGTCGAGGACCATGACGCTGAGACGCACGGCCGCCACTCGGGCCTCCCGTTCGTAACGGAACTCCTGCGCCAGGCGGACGGCGGTGCCCACCGCCTCGGTCCGCTCGCCGGCCAGCAGATGGACACGGGCCAGTCCGAAACCGGCCGCGCCCAGCGCGGGGGTCGTGTCGAAGACCGCGCCGAAGTGCGAGCGGGCCGCGCCGAGGTCACCGCGCAGCTCGGCACACAGGCCGAGGGCCAGGTGCGGTATCAGCTCTCCGGGCACGGCCCTGCGCACCGAGGTGAACGCCGTGGCGGCTCGCGGCGCGTCCGCGCGGGCCAGCGCGATCAGCCCGGAGTACCAGGCGTGCAGCCAGTGCCAGTCGTCCAGGCCCGCCGCCGCGAGCGCCCGCTCCGCGAGCTCGGGGTCCCTTCGGCGCAGTGCGAGCCGGCTCTCCGCCAGGGCCCGCCCGGTCTCGCCCGCGAGGTCGGGAGCGTCGGGGTCGGACAGCGGGGCCGGGAGCGCGGCGGCGATGTCGCCGGGCTCGGGGGAGGAGAACGGCGGGCACATCGCCAGCGTCGCGTCCTCGGCGGGCCGCGCCTGCACCCAGTGGGCGAGCGGACGGGCCGCCCCCAGGCCGCCGTGCAGGGACTCCGGCATCGAACCGAACAGCGCGGAGGGACGCGCTACCTGACGACTGGTCGGCGGCGCCGCCACGACCTGCCGGATGACACCGCTGAGCTGCTCCGCGAACTGCCGCGCCGAGACGAACCGCCGGGACGGCTGCGCGGTGTCCGTGGCGCGGTCCAGCAGAAGGTGGAGCGAGTCGACGCCCGGCGCCGAACGATCGGTCCAACGGGACAGGCACACCTCGCGCAGGGTCATGCCCAGGGAGTACAGGTCGAAGCCGGGAGTCGGCCGCCGGTGTTCCGGATCGTGCTCGGGAGGCGCGAACGCCGGGGTGTGCGCGACGATCGGCCCCGTGTCCCGCATGCTGCGCACCGCCCCGAAGTCGATGAGCCGGACCCGGTCCAGCGCTCCGGCGGGGCTCTGCTCCCGGTAGCGGATGATGTTCAGGGGTTTGACGTCGCAGTGCAGCAGGCCCCGTTCGTGCAGGTAGTCGAGGGCCTGGAGGATACGGATGCCGTGCGCGAGAAGCGTCTCCAGCCGGTCGCCGTCGCCCGCCGTGAGGGGGACGCCGGGCACGTACTCCAGAACGAGGTGCGGCCCTTCGGGCTCGTAACCCAGGATGCGGACGATGCTGTCGTGCCGCAGACCGACCAGGACGTCCCGCTCGTGCAGCGCGGTCCTGGCCACCGACCTGTTCAGGGCCTTGAGGACGACGTGGGTGGCGAGGTTGCGGTCGTGGGCGAGGTAGGCGGCGCCGTACGCCCCCGAGCCCACGACGCGTTCGAGGTCGTAGCGGTCGGCGACGGTACGGCCGCTGGGCCGGCCGAAGTCGAAGCCGGTGCCGCAGGCCGGGCAGAATCCTTTCGTGCGGCCCGGTTCACCGGCGTGCCCGCGGCCGACCGGCTGCCGGCACGCGGGGTTGGCGCAGACGCGGTGCTCCTCGGGCACCGGGTCCGCCGGCCTGACGGCCGCGTCCGGGACCTCGGGCCCCTGATCGGAATCGACCAGCCCGAGCCCGTACCAGGGATCCGGCCGCACGTGGGCCACACCGACCCCTGCACCCCGCACCGTTTCCGGGACCCGGACCACCCCCTGCGCACTGCCTTGACGGTCCTGACGGTCCTGCGGCAACGGCTTGCGATCGCACGCGTCACAGAACCCCTGCTCGTCGACCTCTCCACGCCCGCAGTCGGGCCGATTGCACATCCGCACGGGGTCAGCCTTTCTCGGAACGGGCGGCCTGGGCGGCCGGACAGGCGGGTGCGGTGCGTGGCGCGGACGGGGTGGGGTGGTGGCGGGGAGGTGTGCGGGGCTTTCGGCCGGGGGCGTGGGTTCGCACGGGTCAGCCCTCCTCGATACGGCGGTCGACCTCGGCCCGGTAGCGGTCGACCGAGTGGCGGGCCGACGCCAGGTCGATCGGCACGGTCCGCAGGGCACGGGCGGCGGGGGCGTGGAGTTCGGCCAGGCGGCGGTCCTCGTCGCCGAAGTACCGTGCGGCGCGGACGCGGTGCAGTTCCAGAACCGAACTGAGGTCCTTGTGGGCCGCGATCATCCGGCGCAGGTCGCGGTCGAAGCGGGCCACGGCCGCGCGCGCCGCGACGGCCTGGTCGTGCACCGCGGTGAGTTCGGGGCCCGGCTCCGTCGCCCGGGCGACGGCCAGCCGGACCCGCAGCCTGGGCGCGGCGCGCGGCGGCAGCCGGGGCGCGGCGAAGAACCGTACGCCCCACTCCTGTTCCAGTGCCATCGCGCAGTCCTCCTCGACGGCGAGCCGGCCGACGACCTCCTGGGCCTGCGCGGCCGTCACGTTCCCGACTGCGGGCCCGCGGATCGGCTCAGGATCGAGGGACACGTCGTGGGGGAGACCGTCCGGCGCGGTGCCCTCGAAGCCGAGGACGAGCCGCAGCCCCCGCGACCGGGCCCGGCCGGCCAGCGGCCCCAGCAGGTCCTCCATCAGGGCCTGCGGCTCCCGGGCCCGGTCGACCCCGCCCACCACCAGACAGGCGGGCGGCTTGCGGCGCAGCAACTGCCGCGCCACCGCCCGGGCCTCCCCGCCGGGCAGCCCGAACCGCCGTACGAGATAGCCGCACACGTCGGCGACCGATTTCCCGCGCGCGTCGTAGGCCGCGTCGATGGAACCCAGCCCCAGGACCGTGTCGCCGGGGGCGCCGGTGAGTTCCGCGTCGGAGACGGTGGCCCGGGTGGCCGGGTCGGCCGTGCGCACGAGGCGGACGAGCCAGGAGTCACCGACCGCGGTCGTGCCGCCGGTGCCGACGACGACGGTGCCCGGACGCCCGCTGTCGAGCAGCCGGGTGAGTTCCTGCGTCAGGGCGAGCCGCAGTGGATGGCCCAGCACGTCCTCGGCCAGCTCGCCACGGGTACGGCCCAGTTCGTCGGTGGGGTCGCCGTCGGTGAACCCCAGCTCCCCGATCCGGGGCAGGTACGTCAGCACCGTCTCCGTCGGCAGCATCCAGGCCGCCTTCTCCTCGCCGTCGACGAAGTCGGCGACGACGATGCCGATGACGCGCCCGTCGAACTCGCCGCCCAGCGCCATCACTCCGGCACCGGAGTACCCCGGCTTGATCCACGGATCACCCGCCCGCACCCGCTTCAGCAGCCCCCACTCGCCCTGCCGGCCACCGGACCCCGCCAGCCGCGCGTCCGCCCCCATGCCGGCCGGGTCCCGCTCGGGAAAGCCGTACACACGGACCGTGCCGCCGGAGATCGGTACCTTCCACAGCGTCGTACGGATGCCGCACCCGGCCGGCTCGTCGAGTTCGAGCAGGGCGACGTCCCCGCGCTGCGTGCCGTTCTCGTGCACCCATGTGCCCGGGGCCACGCGCGCCGGGCGGGTCCACTCCGGGCGGCACCCCACGCTGCTGATCCGCACCTGGCCCGCACCGTCCCCGCCCTCGTCGGCGGGCCCCCCGCCCGCGTACCGGACGACATGCGCGCACGTGAGCACATGGCGGTCGTCGAGGAGCACACCGGCGCCACAGGGCGTGCCGTCCTCGTCGTCCACCCTCACCCGCCACGGACCGTCACTGTGGTGATGCAGCGCCATATGCCCACGGTATGGCAACGACCGCCCCATGCACCCGAGTTGTCAAGCCAGGGTGCGATCCGCACTCAGGTGCGAACGTCGAGGTCGGCCAGCTCGGCCTCCCCACGCACGCTCACCCGTACGAACCGGACGGCGCTCCCGTCCACCGGGTGCCACGCCCGCCCGTCCGCCGAGACCTCGACCGCGTACGCCGCCGGCCGCTTCCCCCACTGCGGCCGTACCGTCCCGACGCGTACCGCCCGCCCCAGCTCGACGGTGAGCGAGGCGCGCTCGGCGGCGGGGGACCAGACGGTGGCCGCGCTGCCGTCCACGGCCGCCTCCGCGTACGCCCCCGGCTCCGCGGACGTCGCCGTCACCGGCCGGCAGCGGGCCCGGTCGGCGGTGGGGGCGAGGTCGGGACGGCGCGTCTTGAGGATGACCGTGCCGGAGAGCCGGTAGCGGCCCTCGGGGGTCTCCAGGGGGACGGGCTCACCCGAGCGGAGCCGGACCGTGGTCGTCTCGGGCCCGATCTCGACGTCGTACGTACGACCGTGCCACCGCAGCCCCTTGAGCCGTACCCCGTCGTCGAGCTGCGGCGGCAGGGTCGGGTCGAGACGCAGGGCGCCGGGACGCGGACGCAGCCCGGTCAGGCCGTGCGTGAAGACCTGCAGGAAGCCGCCCTTGCCGGTGAGGAAGTCCTGGGCCGGGGCGCCCGCGAGCGGGTCGGCGGCGCCCGGCTTCGCGCCGCGGGACTCCGAGAACAGCGCGAACGGGCCCCGCGCGAACGGCTGGTAGGCGCGCCGCAGGAAGGTGTACGCGGCGCAGCCCGGCTCACCGGTCGCGGCGGCGGCGATCGCGTGCACCGAGTCGGTCATGGCCGGGCCGTCCGGATCGGTGCGCGCGGTGTAGTGGTCGAGCGTGGCCGCCGCCGCGCCGGGCGGCATCGGCCACTCCAGCGGATACACCAGCAGCACGGCGTCGGCCTGCTTGATCGGGGCGCCGTCGTAACCGTCGTACTGGAGGAAGACCTTGCGCTCCGGGTCGTACGGGACGCGCAGGCGCCCGGCGATGTGCCGCCACCGGGCCGGTGCGGGCCTGCCCAGCACGCGGGCGGCGTCGGCCGCGGCGCGCAGCGCGGTGGCGGCGACGGCGTTGGTGTAGGCGCCGTCGGTGACGCCGTTGCTGTACTCGTCGGGACCGGCCACCTCATGCACGGAGTACGTGCCGTCCGCGTTCCGCGTCACCCGTGACGTCCAGTAGCGCGCGATCCCTCGGAGCAGCGGCCAGCCGCGCCCGCGCAGCCAGCCCCGGTCACCGGTGGCCAGGTAGTACTGCCAGGCGGCCAGCGCGATGTCACCCTGCAGGTGGTTCTGGGTCACGCAGTGCGGCGGGCGCCAGCTCTGGCACTCGCTCCACAGTCGGCCGCGGCTCGCGCTCGTCCACGGGTAGAACAGGCCCCGCACCGACGTCCGCGCGGCGTTGTCGGCGGCGGCCGCGCGGGTGCGGTGGCGGTACTCCAGGACCGGACGGGCGAGTTCGGGGTGCAGGGCCAGCAGCGGCGGGAACATCCACGTCTCCGCGTCCCAGAAGACCATGCCCGCGTAGTCGTCGCTGGTCAGCCCGGTCGGGGCGATGCTGTCGCGGGCGCCCGCGCGCAACGACGACAGCAGGCCGTACTGCGCCGAGCGCACCCACAATTGGAGGCCGGGGTGTCCTGGAACCTCGATGTCGGCCTTCCACAGCTCACGCCAGGCGGCGCTGTGCGAGGCGAGCAGCGCCGGCCAGCCGCGCCGCGCGGCCCGGTGCGCGGCCGCGCGGGCGGTGCGGCGCGGGTCACGGGAGGTGAGGGCGGTGTCGACGCCGACGTACTTCGTGGCGGTGTACGTGCGTCCGGAGCGGACGGCGAGGGTGACCGCCTGATGTGCACTCAACTTGTGTGCGTCGGAGTGTGATCGCTGCACGCGTCCCGGTGGCGGGCGGAACGTCGACGTGACGGCTCCGTCGACACGGGTGCCGTCGGTGCGGAAGCCCACGGTGATCGTGTGCGCGTCGACCGGTCCCGCTCCGGTCGGGGCGACCCGGCGGGCGCCGCGGCCGTCGAGGCGGTCGGTCAGGGTGAGTCGGCCGTCCCAGTACGGGGTGACGCGCAGGCGTACGGCGCCGGTGTGCGGGTCGTCGCGGGAGGTGAGGACGTCGTACGCGAGGTCCGTGCGGCGGCCGTCGGACGCGGTCCAGGTCAGGGTGGTGCGCAGATAACCGCAGCGCAGGGACAGGGTCTGCCGGTAGCCGGTGACACGGCTTCCGTCGCCGTAGGTCTCGCCGCCGGCCGTGACGTCGAGGCCGGTCCAGTGGGGCAGCGCCGCGCGGGCCTCGCGGCCGGCGGTGTGCTCGGGGCCGCGGCCGTAGAGACCGGAGACGAAGGTGCCGTCGTAGCGCGGGGTGTACAGGGGCCACCCGGTCTTCTGGCCGGGCGCCGCGTGGCCGGCGCCGGTGGGCGGCACGCGCGTGGCGAGGTAACCGTTGCCGACGTACGGGTGGTGCGCGTCCTCGGGGTCGATCCGGGTGGCGGCCGGTGCCCAGCCCGGTGCCGCACAGCCGGGGTCGGGTGAGCGGGGCGCGGCGTGCGCCGGCCCGGCGGGGAGGGGAAGCAGGAGCGTGGCGGCGAGGAGCGGGGCGATGAGGTGAGGGAGGTGGGGCTTCGTCACGGGGTCGACGATGGGGGCGGGGAGGGGGCGGAGGGGCGCAAGGCACGGGGAATTACCACGTACGGGGCGGGCGCGCGGGGGGCGTGGGGTGGTGAGGGGGGCGGCTCGCGAGGGGCGCCGTTCGGGTCGGGGGCGGGCTCGCCACGAGGGGCGCCCGTCGGGTCGCGGGCTCCTCGGCGGAGCCGGCCGGGCTGAGGGGGAGGGGGCGGTGCCGCTGTGAGGTCGCCTTCGGGCGGGGGAGGGGGCGGGGCCGCACCGGGGACCCTGTGAAGTCACCTTCGGTTGGGGGTAGGGCGCGGGTCGGGTCGGGTGGGGCGGTCGGTCGGGTCGGGTGGGGCGGTCGGTCGGGTCGGGTGGGGCGGTCGGTCGGGTCGGGTGGGGCGGTCGGTCGGGTCGGGTGGGGCGGTTGGCCGAGTCCGGCGGGGACGGGTCGGACGGGTCCGGCGGGGACGGGTCGGACGGGTCCGGCGGGGACGGGTCGGACGGGTCCGGCGGGGACGGGTCGGACGGGTCCGGTGTCATCGCGGTTCTGGGCGGGCCGGCGTGGTCAGCCGGGTGGGTGCGCGGCGGTGTTCGTTCCCCCCGTTCCCTCCGTGTGCAGTTCCAGTGCGGCCGTCAGGTGGATCTGGGCGTCCAGCCACGCGGGGACGGCGGCCGTCGCGCCGGCTCGGTGGAGGGTGGCGTGCAGGTCGTCGATCAGCCGCGCGGCGGTGCGCAGGCCGGTGCGGTGCAGGGTCGCCGCGCTGTCGGTCAGACGGGTGCGGGCCGGGGCGGTCAGACGGCGCAGGCCGTGGTGGGCGGCCTCGGCCAGGGCGGCGAGTGCCGACTCCAGTGCCGTCGTGATCGGGTCGGCCGAGCGAGCCGGAGCCGCACCGAGCGACGTGTCGCCGTCCCCCGGGGCGAGGTCGGGGACGACCACGCCGGTGCCGGTCAGCACGGCCAGCGGGTCCAGCACGATCCGGCCGTGCGCGCGGCCCAGCATGCCGCTGACGCAGTGGACGTCCTCGTCGCCGAGGGCGGCGGCGAGCGCGTCCAGGCCGCCGGGGCACAGGGGGTTGTAGGCGGCGAGGACCAGGACCTCGTTGCCCGCGAGGTCGCGTACGACCGCTTCCAGGCGCTGCCCGGCCGGGTCGTAGCCGACCGACTCCACGGCCGACACCTCCACCACCCGCACGGACTCGGCCTCGACGCGCGGGCGGATCATCCGGGGCGGCCGGGTACCCGCGGCCCGCAGGTGGGCGGCGGTGTCGCGGACCAGCAGGCCACCGGGCAGGTCCCGCCAGGCGGAGCCGAGCGGGGTGACACTGGTGGCGGCGATACGGCCGCGGGAGATGGTGACGGTCCGGTCGGCGGCGCGTGACGTGTGCTCGCTGACGACGTTCGCCGCGGCGAGCGTGCGCAGCGGGGATCCGAGCAGCCGACGGCCGGACAGTTCGTGCCCCGTCAGCAGCCGGCCCTCCGTCAGGTCCCAGTGCTTGCGCAGCACCAGGGTGATCCCGGCGTCGTGGTGGGCGAAGTAGGTCTCGGCGGTACGGACGCCGTTGGCAGCTCCGTCTCGTCCCGCGTGGCCGCCGATCCGGCAGCCGAGCGCCACCAGCCGCACCCGGCGCAACGGGGTCTCCGGTGCCTCCTTGGTGCCCAGCACCCCCACCGGGTCGTGAGCGGCGGCCCGGTGCCGGGCATGGAGTTCGGCCAGCAGCAGGGCGAACCGCTCCGCCTCGTACCCGGACCCGCGCGCGGCGTACGCGTCGAGCTGCCCGCGCAGTTCGGCCACCACACCCGCCGGCCAGTGCAGGCAAGCGCCGGTCAGGGACCGCTGGACCCGGGCGAGGGACCCGGCGAAGACCGGGCCCGCCTGCTGGACGCCGTCCAGGAGGAGCTCGTCGGCGAGGGCCAGGGCGGCGCGGAGGACCTCCTCGGCGGGTTCCGCGGGGGCGGTGCGACCACCGACGCTCACCTCCGTCACCCCCGGGGCGTCCCCGGCCCGGAACGCCCACACCGCCAGGACCACGACCTCGCCGCGCACCGCGGCGGACGCGTCGGTGAGGGCGTAGCCCAGCTCCCGGGGGACCGGGAAACGGACGGTGCAGGTGGGCAGTTCGACCCGCGGAGCCGGATCGTCGGCGGTGGGGCGGTGCAGCCGGGCGACGTAGCCGCGTTCCCTGACGCGCCGCGCGGCGGCCAGCGCGGGCCGGCCCAGCGCTGCGGCCAGGGCCTCGTCGTCGAACTCGGCCGGCGACCAGTCGGCGTACCCGTCCGCCTCGCCCTGCGGGACGGCGCACCCCGGGTCGGCCGCGGACCCGCCCCGAGGTCCGGCCTCGGCGTCGCGCTGGTAGGCGAGCACCACGCCGATGCGGTGCCGGCACACGCCCGTCGCCCCGCAGCCGCACCGGGTCGCGTCCAGGCCGATACCCGGCGGCAGGGTCGTGTCCGTTCCGTCGGGGAAGCGACCGCGTACCGTGCCGTCGTCGGAGACGGTCACCGCCGGGCCGGAGCCGGCCATCAGGTCCTTCTCCGCGCGCTTGACGAGGCCGCGGTTGGCGAGCGAGGCGAGTGTCTGCGGCGTCAGGGCCAGCAGATCGGCGCGTACGGTCACTGTCCCTGCCCTCCCCGGCCGACCTTCTCGGCGACGAACTCGGCGAGAGCGCCCGGCGTCATCGCCCCCACCGGGGCGCCCACCGCGGCCAGCCGCCCCGCGAGCCCTCGGTCGTACACCGGGTCGGCGGCCTCGTCGAGCGCCGCGAGGCACAGCACGGTCGTGCCCTGCTCGACCAGCGCGCGCACGGTGCGGACCAGGCGGTACGGGTCGCCGCCCTCGTAGAAGTCGGAGATGAGCGCGACGATGGTGCGTCGCGGGTTCTCGACGAGTGAGGCGCCGTAGTCGACGGCTCGGGCGATGTCGGTGCCACCGCCGAGCTGAACCCCCATCAGCAGTTCCACCGGATCGGTCACCTCGCCGGTCAGGTCCACCACCTCGGTGTCGAAGGCGACCAGGTGGGTCTTCAACCCCGGCAGGCCCCACAGGCAGGCGGCGGTGACCGCGGAGTGGATCACCGAACCGGCCATGGAGCCCGACTGGTCGACGAGCAGCACGAGTTGCCACTGTTCGAGGTGACGCCGGATGCGGGAGTGGAAGTGCGGACGCTGGATGAGGACGCGGCGTTCCTCGGGCTGGTAGTGGGCGAGGTTGGCCCGGACGGTGGTCCTGAAGTCGAAGTTCCGGGCCAGCGGCAGTCGGCTCGGGCGGCGGGAGCGGGAGCCGGTGAAGGCACGGCGGACCTCGGGGCGCAGGCGCTCCGTCAGCTGCCGGACGACCGTCTCCACGATGCGCCGGGCCGCGGCCAGGACCTGTGGGTTCATCAGGTGCTTGGTGCGCAGGACGGCGCGCAGCAGGGTCTGGCTGGGTTCGACCCGGGCGAGTACGTCCGGGTCGGTGACGATCTCGTCGATCCCGTACCGCTCGACCGCGTCCCGTTCCAGCCGTTCCACCGTCTCCTTGGGGAACAGCCGGTGGATGTCGTCGAGCCAGTCCACCGCGGTCAGCCGGGAGGGTCCGGTGCCGCCCTCGCGGGGCTCGGCCGAACCACCCCGGCGCACCCCGCGGCGGCGCAGGTCCTCGTCACGCCCGTAGAGCCAGTCGAGCGCGGCGTCGCGGGCGGCGGCGGCGCCGTGCAGCGGGCCGGTGCACCGTTCGGCGGGGGAGCCGAGGATCAGGCGCCAGCGCTCCAGGGCGGGGTCGGGGGACGCGGGTGGGTGTTCCGGTGTGGGGTCGGGGGACGCGGGCGGGTGCTGCGGTGCGGAATCCCGGGAAGTGAACGGCCGCTCCGGCGTGGGGGAGTTCATCGCCGAGCACCCGCTCCCAGTCCGTGGCGGTCGAGCAGTCGGGACACGTTCTCCTCCAGGGCCGCGGCGCGGGCGAGCAGCAGCGGGTCGGCGGTGGTGCGCAGCAGCGAGCGGGCCGAGCCCTGTCTGCCGCGCCGCTGGAGCAGGCGTTCGGCGATGCGCTCGCGTTCCCGCGGCGGGAAGAAGGCGAAGGCCTGGCGGAGCGCGGGCAGTCCGGTGAGGAAGTCCTCCTCGGTCAGCGCCGAGACGATGCCGTCCAGTACGTCGATCAGGGGCTCTTCGCCGTCCGCCGCGCCGGCGGTGACCTCCTCGCGGGCCAGCGCGAACAGGCCGGCCAGCCAGTCCCCGAGGGTGTCGGTGGCGGTGACGGCCAGGGCCCGTACGGCCGTCGCCGCCTCGTCCGGGCGGCCCAGGGCCCAGCGCAGGCCGAAGGCGGCGCCACGCAGGTCGGCCGGGGCCCGCCCGTCCCGGCCGATACGGGCCGCGGCCTCGGCGGCGGCCTCCCGGGTCACCGACAGCAACTCCGGTGCGTGCAGCAGCGCGTCCCGGGCGGCCGCCAGCGCGCGCAGCCGGGGCAGGTCCACGCCGGGGCCGCCGTGCAGGCCCTCCACCAGCCAGAACACTCGGTCGGCGGCGCCCCCGACGACGCTGCCCAGCAGCCGGCCGCGCGCCACGCCGAACACCCGGTCGTGCCGCCACAGGCCCAGCGCGGCCGTCAGCACCTCGCCGAGCGGCGCCGGGTCGGGAACCTGGCCGACCTGCCGCGCGAGGGCGTCCAGCAGCTCCTCGCAGAGCGGCCCGACGCCGCACAGCACGGCGTCGAAGAGCAGCCCTGCGAGCGCCCCGGCCTCCCGACCGGCCTCGCGCGCCCGCTCCGCCAGCACCACCGAGGCCGCCTCGTCCAGCCGCGCCCCGTACGCGCCCGCCTCGATCAGCGCTGCCTCGCGCCCGCTCGCCGGTCCCGGCTCCCAGCGCTCGGTGAACACCGGGTCACCGCCGTCGGCCGGGCCCGCGACCCGTGTGAAGCCCGGGATGCCCAGCACCCGCAGCCGGTGCAGGACCTGACTGCGGGCCTGCCCGGCCGGGTCGGTGAGGTCGAGGGTGACCGGTCCGTCCGGCTCGGCCAGGCCCAGCCGGGCGAGCCGCTCGGTCACGTCGTTCACCAGCGGAGGCACGGGCGTGTCCGGGTGCAGCCGGCCCTCGGTCCCACCGGTGCAGGCGGCGACCATCTCCACGACCACCGGATGCGTCCCGGCGCCGAGCGTGCCCCTGCCGGTCCACGGCAGCGGCTCCTCCAGATCGTCGCCGATCAGCGCACCGGCGAGGCCGTCCAGGACGTCGACCCTGGTCTCGCAGGGGTGACCGCGCAGCAGCGCGAGCCCCCGGGCCAGTCCCCGGGCGGCGATCAGGTCGGCCGTGGACACCGGGACGCGGCGGGCGCGCAGCCGCTCGGCGACGGACCGCAGCAGACCCTGCGCGGCCGTGTCCGGGTCGCCCTCCCACAACCGCTGGTAGTAGCCGGGCGAGGGCATACCGGACTGGTAGCCGGCGAAGGCGTCCAACTGCCGGAAGGAGTACGGCACCAGGAAGCTGCCGCCGAGCGCACCCTCGGGCGGCGCGGGAACCGCGGGCCAGTCGGATCCGTCGCCGGCCGGGCGGGACAGCGCGCGCAGGGCCGGCTGGTGGAAACCGCCGGTCACCACCAGGACGGGCCGCCCTTCGGCGCGCGCCACCGCGGCTCGCACCCAGGACGCCATGTACTCCTCGCGCGCACGGTCGCCGGGGTCGGCCTCACCGTCCCCCCGCACCACCTCGAAGTACGCGTCCAGGCGCGCCCGCAGTCCGTCCGGGCCTGTCACGTCGGTGACCTCGAACAGCCCGTCCCACAAGGCGTCCACCGAGTCCACCGAGAAGTGCGCGCACAGCCGCCTCGTCGCCTCCGCGTACCTCGCCTCGGCATCGGCGTACCGGTTGGTTAGCCGCTCACCGCGCTCCGCGAACGCCGGATGCCAGGCCGGCAGGTCGATGAACCGCACCTGCGCACCGGCCGCGCGGCCCTCCCGCAGCGCGATCCACTCGGGTGAGTAGTCGCACAGCGGTGCCCACGAGGTCGCGACTCGCGTCTCGTCCCGGTAGTGGCTGAACACGGCGACCGGCAGCCGGTGGCCGAGCAGCAACTCGTCCAGCCGGCCGTTCATGTCGGCCGGTCCCTCCACGAGGACGTACGCGGGCCGCAGGTCCTCGATCGTCCGGCCGACCAGCCGGGCGCAGGCGGGTGAGTGGTGTCGTACACCCAGGAAGACGACGGACTCGGCAGCGGGTCGGACCGCGCTCTCGGAGACGGACGGCATCAGTCCGCCAGCAGGTGCCGTGCGTCGTGCAGCGCCTGCCACTGCGCGCCCTTGCGGCGGGGCACCTCCTGCTCCAGGAAGCGGCGCAGCCGGGCGAGGTCCTCAGGGCTGTCCTTCGCGGCCGTGCCCGCGAGGCTCGCCACCACGTCGGCCGCACCGCCGGGCTCGCCGCGCAGGTACCAGCCCCGCACCCCCACCGCGTGCGCGACCGACACGGCCTCGGCGGTGCTCATCACGGTCGACATCCGCTCCCCGCGCTCGGCTGTGCCGCGCAGCTCGCGGAAGGTGCCCACCAGCACCTCCAGCACATCCCGGCGCGGTGGCGCCGCCACCCCGGACTGCCGCAGCAGCGCCGTGGCCTCCGCCTCCACCAGGGCCAGCTCGGTGTCGAAGTCGGGGATGGGGAACACCGTCTCGAAGTTGAAGCGACGCTTGAGCGCGGCACTCATCTCGTTGACGCCCCGGTCGCGGGTGTTGGCGGTGGCGATGACGTTGAAGCCCTGGCGGGCGAAGACCATGCCCTGCGGCCCGTCCAGCTCGGGAATGGCGATGACCCGGTCGGACAGCAGCGACAGCAGGCAGTCCTGCACCTCCAGCGGGCAGCGGGTGATCTCCTCGAAGCGCACGATCCGTCCCTCGGCCATGCCGCGCAGCATGGGTGCGGGGACGAGGGAGCGGGGCGAGGGGCCCTCGGAGACCAACAGGGCGTAGTTCCAGGAGTACTTGATCTGGTCCTCGGTGGTGGCCGCGCCGCCCTGCACGGTGAGCGCGGAGCTGCCGCTGACGGCCGCCGCGATCAGCTCGGACAGCAGTGACTTCGCCGTGCCCGGCTCACCCACCAGCATCAGACCGCGGTTGGTGGCCAGCGTCACCAGGGCCCGCTCCACCAACGAGACGTTCCCGACGAACTTCCGGCTGATGCCCGCCTGTTCGTCGCCGACGACGAAGCGGCGCGCGGCACGAAGACTCAGCTGCCAGCCCGGCGGACGTGGATCGCCGTCGGCCGCGCGCAGGGCGGCGAGCTCGTCGGCGTAGCGGACCTCGGCGGGCGGGCGCTGGAGCTGTTCCTCGGTGCCCGCACCGGTGGTGCCGTGCGCAGCGGTGGTCACTTCGCGGTCACCTCCGTCAGGTCGGCCAGGATCTCGGAGGCCGCGACCGGGTCGAGACCGGCGAAGCGGTGCGGGAACCGACGGCTGCGCTCGTAGTAGTCGTCCGGCCTGGTGTCGAGCCACACCGCCCGGAAGGTCTGGTCGCCGAGCCCGTCGACCCAGCCGACCGGGATGCCCGGATCGAGGTCGATCACCAGATACACGTCGTCGTCGACCCGCTTGGAGAACCAGCGCTCCACGCCCGCGTCCTGCGGTACGCCCCGCTCCCAGCCGCGCTTGGTCAGACCGAGCAGCTTGCCGACCGGCACGGTCGCGCCCTCGAACCGGGTCAGCCGGTGGCTTCCCGCCTCCTCCTCGGTGACCGTGTGCACGGCCCGGCCCAACTGGGGGAACGGCTGCAGGATCTCGTAGTCGGCGAACAGCTCCGACCAGGCGCCGAGATCCTCACCCAGGTGCAGCGGGTGGGCGACACTGATCCGGGCCGCGTCGGGCGGCGTCAGCTCGTCGTCGTCGACGTCCGCGAACGTACGGTCCTCCGCCACCCGGAACGCTGTCACCTCGCCGTCCGCCTCACTGAGCCAGACCAGCCGCCGCACCAGGTGCCACAGCAGCGGATGGGCCACGAACAGCTCCCGGAACTCCTGGACCGTCCAGGAACGCCCGCCGACCATGGCCGCCTCCAGCCGCCGCACCTGGTCGCCCGCGACGGTACGGACGTCCTTCTTCAGCGCGGCGAACCGCTTGCGCTCGGCCGGCGCGAGGTCCGGGTCGTCCTTGGCGCCGGGGGCGGGCAGCGCCTTGCGGGGCTTGCCGTCGGCATCACGGACGTACGGCCGCAGCTGCTCGTCGAAGCCGACGGTGAACTGCCGCGTGCCGTAGTCGATGACCGTGCTGCCGTGGGCGTCGAGGCCGAAGTCGGGGACGAGCCGGTCGCCGAGCTGCTCGGCCGTCAGCCCCAGTGCCTCCGCGACCTCGGCGATCTTCTCCTGGGCGCGGACCTTCAGGGCCTTGAACGGCACCCGCTGGGCGATGCCGTGCAGATGCAGCAGCGCCACATCGGTACCGATGGCCGCGAGGACGTTCAGCCCCTCCACGGCCCGGTGGTGCGCGCCCTCACCGGGCCAGGCGCGCAGGACGGGAGTCAGGCGCCGCACGGTCTCGTCGTCCCCGAACCAGCCCAGCGCGTGCAGCGCCCAGCTCTCCTTCGGGGGCATCCCGGCGAGCCGCCACTGCTCGAACAGGCCCCACGCGAAGGCGGCCAGGGAGTCGGCGGTGCAGTGCTCGGTCAGCACGTCGAGGCCGGGGTAGACCTCGCCGGGCCTGGACAGCGCCAGCAGGGTGACGGCGTTCCGCACCGCGTCGGCGGGCAGTGCGCCGCCCTCCTTGAGCAGGATCTGCGGCAGCAGCGCGGGCTCGGCCCAGGCACCGACGACCGGCATACGGGCCGGGAGGGCGCTCTCCAGCGGGTCGGCGGCCAGCAGCTCCCCGACGATGTCCGCGGCCTCCTGTCCGCTCCCCGCGGCGGCCCGGAGCACCGCCTCACCGCCCTGCGCGTCCGCCAGCAGCCGCAGCGCCTGCTCGGCACCCCGGCGCACCGTGCCGGCCCGGCCCACCGCGTGCGGCACGAGCACCGGTACGGCCGCCGGCCCGTGCCGCGACAGCCATGCGCGGGCCGTGGCGTCGGCGGACTTCAGCCGCGCCAGCCAGTCGCACACCAGCGCGGCGACCTCGACGTCGACGTACGGCAGGACCAGCGGCCCCAACGTGGCCGGGTGCCGGGCGGCGGCCCGCAGCATCAGCGGCAGGGCGTGCACCTCGTGCCTGGCCGCGACCGGCTTGAGGGTGGCCTCGCCGTCCCAGTAGTCCTCCGGGGCGCAGGCGGCCAGCAGCGGTCGTACGACGTCCTCGGGACCGACGACGAACAGCCGGGCGTCCCGGACGTCCTTCAACTGCCCACCGTTGCGCAGCGTCTCGATCTCCTTGGCCCAGCTGTACCGTTCGCGCCACTTGGCGAACCAGGACTGCGTACCGGCCCACTCCTCCCGCTCGCCCGGCTGCCAGCGGACCTGCGGCTCGGGGACCACCGGCATCCCGGACGCCACGCGGGCCTTGCGGGCCGTACGCTTCCTCGCCCACGGCGGGTCGACCAGCAGCGCGGGCAGCGCCCGTGCCGGTGCCTCGGCCACCCGGTCAGCGTTGGTGAGCAGGGCCTCGACGAGGGCGGCGACCTCGACGGGGAGGTCGGGCAGCGCGACCGTGGTCAGGCGCTGGTGCGCCTGGATGTGCGCGGCCAGCAACTGCTTCGCCATCGACGCGTTCCTGCCGGAGCCGAGCGCCGCCCGGCCCAGCAGGCGCAGGGCGCGGACGGGGTAGCGCCGCATCGCCTCCAGCAGGCTCGGACGCACGTGCTTGTCATCGACGCGGCCGAGGAGGATCCCGAAGGCGTCGTCCGAGGGCAGCTCGACCAGGGCACCGGCGATGCTCTTGGTGCGGTCGGAGCCGTACGCGTCCTTCAGCGCCCGCTCCAGCAGGGGCGCGAACGCCTTGCCGGTGCCCTCGGCGAGCGTGGCGATGAACGCCATCGACCACGTGTCCCAGCGGGGGTTCAGCTTGTCGCCGAAGTGGTCCAGCTGGGCAGGGGAGTGCAGGGAGCACAGCAGCATCGCCTGGAGCGTCGGGTCGTCCGTGACCTCGCCCGTACAGCACTCGTCGACCCACTCACGCTCCCCGGGCGCCACATAGGAGGCGATGATCCGGCGGCGCACGGTCTCCCGGCACCGGGCGAGGGCGGCGACGGCCTCCCCGTACGCCTCGTCGTCGGCGACCGCGAGCAACGCCCGCAGCCGGTCGGCGAAATGACCGCGGGCTCGGTGGGTGTCGACCAGGCCGTCAGGGTGCCGGAAGCTCAGGCGAGGATCCTCGCGCTTGCCGCCGTACTGCATCCAGTGGGCCTCGATGTCGAAGTACTCCACGACCGCCCGCGCCGCGAAGGCCGGGCCGTGGGCCCTGACCCAGGCGTCCACGAAGATCCCGTCGGGCAGCCGGTAGTGCATGGTCACCGCGGCCAGGGCGGCCGCACCGAGCGGGCTCGGGCTGCCGTCGAGATGTGCGCGGACGGCCGCCACGATCTGCGGGTCGCTGCCGCGCGCGGCGAGCATCTGCTCGACCCACTCCGCCTCCTCCTTCAGCCGCTGGGCCACCAGCTCCTCGGCGTCCTCGCGCGGCACGGCGCCCCCGCGTCGGCCCCCGCCCCGCCTCGGGTACGCCAACCTCCGCCAGGCGGCGGGCACTTCGAAGCTCTCCTCGTCGGGCAGGACCACCTCGTCCGGTGCGACCGGCTCGACCGGCTCGGGCCGGTCGGCCTCCACCGCGGCGTCGCCGGCCACCTCCAGGTACCCCTTGCGCTCCTTCTCGGCGATCGCCTTCGCCAGATACCGCTGCGCGGCCTCCCCCGAGTCGAACTCCTTGACCTGTGTACGCCCCTGGGCGCCGACGCGTCCGTAGCGCACGGTGACAGCGGCGCCGAGAGCCTTCGCCTCCCAGAACTTCGCCGACCCCTCCCCGACAAACTCCCAGCGCCGCACGGCCCCTCCCCTTCGCCGGCCCCCCGGCCGGTGATCGTTCGATCAAGTGGCCGTCACAGTAGCGGGGGGCACTGACAACGTCCCCGGGCGAGGGCAGGAGGCGTGCCGGGCGGGGCCGGTCGACGCAGGCGCGCGTCCGTCCCGTCGGTGACCGGCGAGGTGTCGGAACGGGGCGTGTCGACGGGTCAGCGGCCGCCTGCTGCTCGGCACACCTCCGCATACCCCCGCACCAGCGCCCGCCCCTCGTCCTCCCTGCGCCACGCCAGCGCGTACCGGCTCGGCGAGAGGCCGCGCACCGGTCGTGTCACCACCCCGCCCAGGCTGACCAACGGAGCGTTGCCCGCGGCCACGAGGCAGACGCCGAGCCCGGCGACCAGTGCCTCGTACGTCTCCTCCGTGCCCGCGACCTCCGCCCCGACGCGCGGCGCCCGGCCCCCGCGCTCGTCCAGTGCCAGCCAGTGGTCGCGCAACGGCCCCGCACTCTCCGGCAGGGCGAGGAACGGCTCGTCGAGCAGGTCCGCGAAGTCGATCTCCGCACGGGACGCCAGGGGATGGGTCACCGGGAGAGCCACCAGCCGGGGCTCCTCGGCGACCACCGTCCAGCCGTAGCGGTCGGCGTCCGGCAGGGGCAGCCAGACGAAGGCCACGTCCGAGCCGCCGTCCGCCAGGCCCGCCGTCGGGTCCTCCCAGCTCACCTGGCGCAGGCGCAGCACGCTGTCCGGGTGCGCCGCGGTGAAGCGGGAGCGGATCGCCGGGAGCAGCCCACCGCGCCCCGGGCTGGTGCTCATGCCGACGACGAGCGTGCCGCGCGCCGCGGCCCGGGCCGCCTCCAGTGCCGCCGCCCCCTCCGACCAGGCGGCCAGCACCCTGCGCGCGTACGGCAGCAGCGCCGCCCCGGCCTCGGTGAGCGTCACGCCCCGGGGGTCGCGGCGCAGCAGCTCGGTGCCCAACTGCCTTTCCAGAGCGCGTACTTGCTTGCTGAGCGCCGGCTGGGAGACATACAGTCGCTCGGCCGCCCGGGTGAAATGAAGCTCCTCGGCCACGGTCACGAAATAGCGCAGGTCCCGCACATGGACGTCGATGGTCATAACCATCGGTTATCAGCGTGGGTCTTGGACGCGCAACCGGCCGGGACAGCAGTCTTGCTCAGGCAGGAACACGACCACGCGACGACGAGGGAGCTGTCATGAACAAGGTGTGGCTGATCACCGGAGCGAGCAGCGGTTTCGGGCGGGCCATCGCTCAGGCGGCGCTCGCCGACGGTGACGTGGTGGTCGGTGCCGTACGACGGCCGCAGGGGCTGGACGACCTGGTGGCCGCGCACCCCGACCAGGTGGAGGCGCTGCGGCTGGACGTCGGCGACACAGGGGCCGCCGAGGCCGCCGTACGAGATGTGATCGCCCGGCACGGACGCGTCGACGTCCTGGTGAACAACGCGGGCCGTACCCATGTGGGCGCATTCGAGGAGACAACCGACGACGAGCTGCGCAAGCTGTTCAATGTGCATGTCTTCGGGCCCGCCGCCCTCACACGTGCGGTGCTTCCGCACATGCGGGAGCGGCGGGCCGGAGCCATCGTGCAGATGAGCAGCATGGGCGGGCAGATGTCCTTCGCGGGATTCTCCGCGTACAGCGGCACCAAGTTCGCGCTGGAGGGCATGTCCGAGGGGCTCGCGGACGAGGTCGCCGAGTTCGGCATCAAGGTGCTGATCGTGGAGCCGGGGTCGTTCCGCACCTCGCTGTTCGAGACGGGTCGGGCCGGGGCCAGCACGGACAGCGGCCTGTACCCCAAGGTGAGCCTGACCCGCGGCCTGGTCTCCGGCGGCGACGGCACCCAGCCCGGCGACCCCGCGAAGGCGGCGGCCCTCATCCTGGCCGCACTGGAGGCCGAGGACACCCCGCTGCGGCTGCCGCTGGGCGACGACGGGGTGACGGCTGTGCTCGGTCACCTGGACCGGGTACGGGAGGACGTCACGGCCTGGGAGAAGCGCACGCGCAGGACCGCCTTCGGCGACTGACCTCGCCGGTCAGCGCGTTCACTCCGGTCCGGGAGCGGCCCGGGTGTGCCTATTCGAGCCCGTGAGCCGCGAGGATCGCGGAGTAGGCCTGCTCGGGCGCGCGCCCGGGAAGAGCGTCCGCGGGGGAGTGCGCCAGGAACGAGTTCTTGTCCCCCGAGTAGCGGATTCTCCCGCCGTGCAGGACGGTCACGTGTTCCGCGTCCTCTTCGAGATCGATGATGTCGTGTGTCGACACGAGGACCTGAATGCCATCGGTGAGGTCCCTCAGGATCTCACGGAAGACCCTGCGCTGATGAGGGTCGAGCCCCGCGGTGGGCTCGTCCAGCAGCAGCACCCGCGCACCGTGAACCAGGGCCGAGGCGATGCCCACGCGTCGCAGTTGCCCGCCCGACAGACGGCTGGTCCTGGTGTCGCACTTGTCCCGCAGTCCCACCCGCTCCAGCACCTGTCGGGCCTGGCTCCACGCATCGCCGCGGCTCATCCCCTTGAGCCACCCGACGTACGCCACGTACTCGCGAGCGGTGAAGGTCGGTATGGGAGTGATCTCCTGGGGCATCCAGGCGACCGCACGTCGGAACTGCCGCGACTCCGACGAGATGTCTCCGAGTGCGACCTTTCCGGACTGGGGGCGCACGACGGAGGCGGCCAGTCGCAGAAGAGTGGACTTTCCGGCGCCGTTGGGGCCGAGCAGGATGGTCAGGCCGTCCTGGACCTCATAGCTGAAGTCGCTGAGGACAGGGGAGCTCCAACGCCGGTAGCGGTAGGTGCAGTTGTCCAGTATGAGCGTCACGAACGCCTCCGCGGAGCGATGAAGAAGGAAAGTGTTCCCGCCGCGAACGCGACGACCGTGGCGATGAGCGCGTGCGGGGTGCGCAACGGCTCGGCGACGACTGTCCACGGGTACGGGTCGTGCGGTGATCTGAACCCGACGAGGAACACGGCGAACAGCCACAGAACGGGAACCGAGATCGCCGCCGTGCCGAGCCACAGACGGGCACACAGCATGATCCCGATCAGGAACACGGCGTTGCGCCCGGTGGCCACGACGTCGTCGGCCCCGACCAGGAACCCGTGGACCAGGGCGATCGCCGCGCCGGCAGACGTGGTGGCAACGGCCAGTGCGGCGTCGAAGCAGTCCACGCGCCGCACCGCCGCGTCCTCCCAGTGCTTGGGCCTGGACTCCAGGCTGAGCATCAGGCCCGCCGCGAGGGAGATCGGGACGAACTGCAGGAGTGGTGCCGTGGCACCACCCGGATCGGACAGGGAGGGCACCAGGACCACGTCCCCCCGGGTCACCGCGAGCAGCACCCAGTACACGGCGATGCAGCCGGGTATGACGGTGTGTGCGCGACGGACCGCCATCCACCACCTCATGTCACCCGGTGACACGCGTCCGTGCTCCTTTGCCGGTACCAGTCGGCCTGCTCGTCCCTGGACATGGCACTGACCCTGGCCACCTCCGACCGCGCCGCCACGGCCGTGGGGAACCCACGCATGCGGGCCTCGTAACGCCCGTTCTCCCCTACGGCGGTCGTCGCCCAGAGCCTGAGGGTGTGGCGAATCTCCAGGTCGGGCCGCGAACAACGGAAACGCACTGCCGCGATGGCGAGGCGATAGCGCAGATCTCCGGCCTCGACTCCCTTCGTCAGGTCGACGTACCAGGTTCCGGGAGCGGGATCGGCATGTGTCAGGTCCCCGGTGAGCGTGTCCGTGACCGTGCGCGGCTGCGACTCGACCCCGGCCGACCGGAGTTCGTCCAGGACGTAGTCCGTGTCACCGAGGGCGGTGTCCAGGTGTGCCGAGGTCGCCCTCGGGACACACACCTTCGGCTCGCTGCCCTTGCAGGCCATGGGGGCGAGTCCTGTCACGATCGGCCCGCTGTGATCCCAGTCGTCGACCATTCCGCGGGCGCCGGCGGTTCCGGCGGACGCGACGGCGCACGCGAGCAGGACGCGGAGTGCGACCAGCCGGGTGGGGAACCACAGCAGGACCGCGGCGACGGCGACCGATCCGCCGAAGAGAACCGGAGCGAGGGTGATGTCCCAGGAGATGAGCTCCCCGAGGATCGGTGTCTGGCGCAACTGTCCGGAGACATGGCGCGGCCAGTACGAGGTGGACCCGGCGGAGAAGGCGATCGCCATGAAGACCCCGACGGACACCAGTGGAAAGGCGATCGCGCGGGGAGCGTACAGCCCGGCCGCGCACCCCACCGCCGCGTGCGCGACGCACAGGGCCATCGCCATGAGCAGGGGCCGCAGACTCGCCGCGGTGGGAAGCGCCCCGGCTGCCGAGAGGGCCAGGAGCACCGGAAGGACCAGCATCCACCAGGAAATCAGGACAGGGAGTACGAGAGCATTGGCGGCGACTCGATAGCGGGATCTGCCCAGAGCGATATTCCAGATCTTGGCCGCCTTCAGCCGACCGCATTCCCATGCCGCCAGACCGGCGACGACGGCGTAGGCGAAGGAGGGGATCGGTCCCAGAGCATCGGAGACGATCGTGGGCGCCCAGCCGTAGTGGTCGGCGGGGAAGCGCGCCTCCAGGAAGTAGAACAGAGCGAGAGCGGTCGCGATGGGCGCGGCCCAGATCGCGCTCGTTCCGCGCAGCTGCGTGATGAATTTCAATCGATGTTCCGAGGGTCGATGGAATTCCCGAAAGTGGCCTCGTGGGAATGCGGAAGAACAGCCGGTCGAGGCTCGGTCGCCGGACCGGTCGCCCCGACCAGCTGTTTTCCGTCAGTCGCGGGTCTCAGCTAGGGGCAGCGAGGTCCGGGGTGGGAGTCTTCCTTTGAGGTGTCGACGTAGACCTCGTGCACGTCGAGCGGCCAGTCGGTGTGGTAGTCGTCCACGACACCGAGCTTGAAGTAGTACGAACCCGTGTCGTGGGGCAGGTCCCAGATGCCCGTGCTGGAGATGTCTCCGTCGTAACGGCTGAAGCATTCGCTGAACGTCTTGGTGTCAAAGCCGTCGTCGGGGTAGTAGTCCCACTCGCGCCACATTCGGAGGCTGGCGTTCTTGTCATCCGGAGAATCGCAGAGCGTCCAGTTCACTTCGGAGTAGTAACCGTCCAGCCAGCGACGGGACTCGTCGGCGGTCGTCCAGTTCTCGATGTAGCTGCACCAGTTCGCCTGCGCATTCGGCGCGAAGACGAGCACAAGTGCAGCCGTCATCGAGGTGGTGACAGCCACCGCCCTCGATCTGAGCATCCTTTGGAACCCCTCCCCAGGAAAAACGAGCCACTTGGGATCGTTTGTTCGATCGTTTTCGGTCGGCGGATCTTAGCCAGAAGTTGAAGGTCGGGTCAATGGATTGCAAAGAAGGAGCTGATTTCAGGTCATGTGGGGGAGTTGCGCCGCCCGTTAGGCCCGATTCGGCGGCCGGGGCAGGACCCGCGCACGGCTCGCCGTGCAGGACCCTTGTGCAATTCCTGTGGAGGCCTCAACCTTTCGGCTGACACCCGGAGCGGCACAGGTTGACATGCACCTGATCGATGTCATGTCGCCGGTCGCCCCCGTGTCGCCCCCACAAGCGCACCACCACTCGAGGAGGACCCCTCAGATGGCAGTGATGCGTTCCACCCGGCGAAGACTGGCCCTGGTCGGCACGGCGGCCACCGCGGCGCTCACCGCGAGCCTCGTCTCCGCTCTCCCCGCCACGGCAGCCCCTGAAGGCCGTATCCAGTACGCCGGCGCCGCGGGCGCCGTCGCCGACAGCTACCTCGTGACCCTCAAGCCGGGCGCGGCACGGGCCGGTTCCGCCGAGGGCAGGGCCATCGCCCAGCGGTACGGCGCCACGATCGAGCGGACGTACAAGAAGGCCCTGAACGGCTACGCGATCGAGGCGTCCGAGACCGAGGCGAAGCGGCTCGCCGCCGACCCGGCGGTCGCCTCCGTCGTCCAGAACCGCACCTTCAGTGTCGACGCCACCCAGACCAACCCGCCCTCCTGGGGCCTGGACCGCATCGACCAGAAGAACCTGCCGCTCAACAGCTCGTACACCTACCCGGACTCGGCCGGTCAGGGCGTGACCGCCTACGTCATCGACACCGGCGTCCGCATCACCCACGGCGACTTCGGCGGACGCGCCTCCTACGGCTACGACGCCATCGACAACGACAACACCGCCCAGGACGGCCACGGCCACGGCACGCACGTCGCGGGCACGGTCGCCGGGACGGCGTACGGCGTCGCCAAGAAGGCGAAGGTCGTCGGCGTACGCGTGCTGAACAACTCCGGCCAGGGCACCACCGCACAGGTGGTCGCCGGCATCGACTGGGTCGCCCGGAACGCGGTCAAGCCGGCCGTCGCCAACATGTCCCTCGGCGGCCCCGCCGACTCCGCCCTGGACACGGCCGTACGCAACGCCGTCGCCTCCGGCATCACCTTCGCCGTCGCAGCCGGCAACGAGTCGACCAATGCCTCCACCAGGTCGCCCGCGCGCGTGGCCGAGGCCATCACGGTCGGCGCCACCACCAGCTCGGACGCGAAGGCGAGCTACTCCAACTACGGCTCGGCGCTGGACCTGTTCGCGCCCGGCTCGTCCATCACCTCGGCGTGGAACAGCAGTGACTCGGCGACCAACACCATCTCCGGCACCTCGATGGCGAGCCCGCACGTGGCGGGCGCGGCCGCGCTGCACCTCGCCGACAACCCCTCGGCGACCCCGGCCCAGGTCGCCTCGGCGCTGACGTCCGCCGCCACCACCGGCGTCGTCACCAGCCCCGGCACCGGCTCGCCCAACCGGCTCCTGTACGTCGGCGGCGGTACGACGACCCCTCCGGGCCCCCGCTTCGAGAACACCGGTGACTACGCGATCAGCGACAACGCCACCGTCGAGTCCCCGGTGACGGTCTCGGGGGTCTCCGGCAACGCGCCCTCGGCCCTGGCCGTCGAGGTCCACATCGTCCACACGTACATCGGCGACCTCCAGGTCCAGCTGATCGCCCCGGACGGCACGGCGTACACGCTGAAGTCGTACGGCACGGGCGGCAGTTCGGACAACATCAACACCACGTACTCGGTGAACGCCTCGTCGGAGGCGGCCAACGGCACGTGGAAGCTGCGGGTGAGCGACAACGCGAACTGGGACACCGGGCGGATCGACGCCTGGGCGCTCCAGTTCTAGCCCCGGGTCACTGATCCTCCTCGTCCTCGCGGTACGGCTCCGGGTCTGTGACCCAGCCGGCCGCGAGGACGAGCCGTGTGTGGCGGTGCAGGGCGAGGAAGCCGAAGGGGCGGTCGAAGGTCGCCCTGACGGCCGTGGTCAGCCAGCGCAGCCGCGGCAGCCCGGCCCCCACGGCGCCGAAGGCCGTCACCGCGGCCGCCTCGAAACCGCGGGCGCCGAACCGCGCCATCGCCGACTGCGTGCCCGACGGGATGTGCAGGGGGAAGTCACCGATCCCGGGGAAGTGCCCGGTGGGCCGCCTCTGCCGGGCGGTCGTGAGCCCGAACACCCCGTGGTGGTCGAGCAGGTCATGGACCGCGCGCACCTGGTACCCCACCGTCAGGACGTTCAGCGTCGGCGGCTCGGGCGACGTGTTGCGCTCCCTCACGACGCTCAGACCGGGACCCACGTCGCCGTAGGGCAGATCGGGCCCCTGGACGACCCGATGCCTGCGGGCCAGGACGCCCACCCCGGCCGCCAGCACCTGCCCGGGTGCCATGCCCTCCTCGCCCAGCAGCAGATGGACGTCGATCGCGGTGTCCCCCAGCACCTTCAGCTCGGTGACATGCCCCGCCGGTGTGTCCGCCACGCCGATCCGGTCCAGCAGTCTGCTCCGGCGCTGCAGGCCCAGCAGCGTCCGTCCACGCCACGGGCCGGTCTGCGGCACGTAGGGCCACTCCCGGAAGGGCTGGAGCCACTTGGTCCGCAGGGCCAGCGCACTGGCCAGCACCATCTCGGTGTCCTCCGACACCTGGACGGGCATCGTCTCGATCAGCCCGCCCGTCCGCTTCGCCGCCCAGGCGTCCAGCGCCTCCTTGTCGGCCGCCGCGTCCCCGGTCAGTACCCCGTGTGCCGCCGCGGGCAGTCCCGCCTCCCACCGTTCGCGCAGCTGAAGCGTCCGCCTCGTCCACAGCCCGAGCGCCGAGTCCAGCCCGCGCACGGCCCCCATGGCGCCCAGCAACTCCCGCGCGGCGCCCGCCGCTTCGTCGGCCGCGAGCCCGACCGCGTCGGCCAGTTCGGCCCGCGCCGGACCGTCCGCCCCGTCCGCGAGGAAGCCGAGCAGCGGCCACACCCCCGCCGCCGAGACGACCGTGCCGCCCGCGGCCGTGCCCGAGGCGTCCACCGCCTCCGCCCAGCGGGCCGTGAGCCGGTTCACCGCTCGGACCGTCGCATCCGCAACGCGCATGACGTCCCCCTTCCCCCACCCTTACGATTCGCCCAGTCGTACGCCAGTTCCCACCGCCCGGCACCGCCGCCTGAACCAGGAGCACGGTACCCGTGTCCACAGCCCCGCCTCCCGGATCCCCGCGGCCACCGGCGGGCCCGCAGCAGCCCCAAGGTCCTTACGCGCAGGGGCCGTACCCGCCGCCGTCGCCGTATCCCGTCGGCGCCCCCGGGCCGCACCCCTTCGACCCCTACGGCCGTCCGGCTCCCGTCAACGGTGTCGCCATCGGCGCCCTCGTCCTCGGTCTGCTGTGCTTCCTGCCGGCCGTCGGGCTGGTGCTGGGGCTGATCGCGCTGGCGCAGATCAGGAAGCGGGGCGAGCAGGGCAAGGGCATGGCGATCGCCGGTTCCGTGCTGTCCTGCCTCGGTCTCGCTCTGTGGGTGCTGGCCCTGTCCACGGGCTCCGCCGCCGACTTCTGGGACGGCTTCAAGGGCGCGGCGAGGGGTGAGGGCACCGCCTACGCGCTCGCCAAGGGCGACTGCTTCAACTCCTCGACCGGCAGCCTGGAGGGGGAGACCTACGACGTGGACGAGGTGCCGTGCACCCGCGCGCACGACGCCGAGGTCCTCGCCGTCGTACGGGTGCCGGACGGCTCCTTCCCCGGCGACGACGAGCTGACGCGGACCGCCGAGGACAGGTGCTACGAGCTCCAGGGGCACTACGCCCTCGACGCCTGGGCCGTCCCGGACGACGTGGAGCTGTACTTCCTCGTACCGACCCGGCAGAGCTGGAGCTTCGGGGACCGTGAGATCACCTGCATGTTCGGCAGCACGCGGGGCGAGCGGCTGACCGAGTCCCTGCGCCATGACCATCTGACGCTCGACTCCTACCAGGTGCGGTTCCTGACGGCGAGCAATGCCGTCGACGACGTGCTGTACCAGGAGCCCGAGGCGTATCCGGAGGACGACCTGGAGGCGAACCGGGCCTGGGCCGGGGACGTCCACCGCGTCCTCGGTGAACAGACGCGGAAACTGCGCGCGCAGCCCTGGCCCGAGAACGCCGAGCGGCCCGTCGCCGAGTTCCTCGCGGACATGGAGAAGGCCCGCAAGCAGTGGGCCGGGGCCGCCGCGGCGGACGACGCGGACACGTTCCGCGCCCGCTACGACGCGGCGTACGGCCATGTCGACGGCCCCGCGACCGTCACGGCGCGCAAGGCTTTGGGCCTGGACACGACCGTCCCGGCGTACGAGGACGCCTCCGAGGGCGGCGGCGACAGCGGCGGTGGCGGCGGCCTGGATGTGTGAACGGGGCCTATACGGAAAGAAAGTGCCTGGGTAAAGACCTGCGCGGGCACAAGTCATCACATCGAGTGATTCTCTGGCCTTTGCTTGCGTGGGACAACTCTTGGTTGCCACGCTGTTGCTGTCTGTACAACCTGATGGGAGCGGCCAGTGACTTTCGGTGAGCAGCCGGCGTATCTGCGCGTCGCGGGTGATCTCCGCAAGAAGATCGTCGACGGTTCGCTGCCACCGCACACCCGCCTCCCCTCCCAGGCCAGGATCCGCGAGGAGTACGGCGTCTCCGACACCGTCGCGCTGGAGGCGCGCAAGGTGCTGATGGCGGAGGGGCTGGTCGAGGGGCGCTCCGGGTCCGGGACGTACGTCCGTGAGCGGCCCGTGCCCCGCCGGATCGCCCGCTCCGGCTTCCGCCCGCCCAGCGGCGCCACGCCCTTCCGTCAGGAGCAGGCCGACGGCGAGGCGCGCGGCACCTGGGAGTCCAGCAGCGAGCAGGCCCTCGCGAGCGTCGCCGTGGCCGAGCGGCTCGGCATCCGGCCCGGCGACCGCGTGATGTGCACGCGGTACGTCTTCCGGGACTCCGGCGACGTGATGATGCTCTCCACCTCCTGGGAGCCCCTCGCCGTCACCGGCCGGACGCCCGTGATGCTGCCCGAGGAGGGGCCGCTCGGCGGTATGGGCGTCGTCGAGCGCATGGCGGCCATCGACGTCGTCGTCGACAACGTGACGGAGGAGGTGGGCGCGCGCCCCGGCCTGGCGGAGGAACTGCTGGCCCTGGGCGGTGTCCCCGGCCATGTGGTCCTGGTCGTCCAGCGCACCTATTACGCGTCAGGACGCCCCGTGGAGACGGCCGACGTGGTGATCCCGGCCGACCGCTACCGGGTCGCGTACCACCTCCCGGTGAAGTAGCGCGCGCCTCTACGGCGTTGCGTCCGACAGTCCTTCAACTCCTGCCCCTTCCCTTGCCGTTCGAATCTGGCCGTTCTCGCAGGTCGCGACGGGCATGTCCGGCATGCCCGTGACCGGATGCGTCGACGTCCACGCACGGCGCGCTCGATTTCGTGCGCCCCCCGGCCCTGGCTGGTTGCGTACCTCTTTGTGAAAAGCCGTATTCGCTGAGTGAAGGTTAGGCGTAGGCTCGGGCATATGCGGATTGCGGTTTCCTTAGCGGGCGGGGCACGGCACAGGCCGCGAGCGTTGCGCAGGCGGTCGTGGGCGGGAAGGAGCAGTGGGGCGCGATGAACGACAGCACGGTCACTCTTCCCTGGCTCGTCGTTCGTCAGGACGACAACGGCAATCGCTACCGCGTCGGCCGGTACGCGACCCGGGCGGAGGCCCAGAAGATCGCGGACAGCCTCGACCACCGCGGCCACAAGCAGCTGTACTGGGTCGAGCGGATCGCCCAGAACGGCGGAGCGGACGGCTGACTGCCCTCCGTCCACTCGTTTTCCGCCCCTTTTTCCGACTCCCGTAGGCTCCGGCGCATGACGGAACGGATCGTGGTCGGCGCCGCGCTGCTGGAGGACGGTCGCCTGCTCGCCGCGCGCCGCAGCGCGCCCGAGGAACTGGCCGGCCGCTGGGAGCTGCCCGGTGGAAAGGTCGAGCCCGGCGAGGCGCCCGAGGAGGCGCTGGTGCGCGAGCTGCGGGAGGAACTCGGCGTGGATGCCGAGGTGATCGAGCGCGTGCCCGGGGCGTGGCCGCTGAAGCCGCCGTACGTCCTGCACGTGTGGACGGCCCGCCTGCTGCCCGGGGCGACGGACCCCGAGCCGCTCCAGGACCATGATGCGCTGCGCTGGCTGGGGCCGGGGGAACTGTGGGACGTGGACTGGCTGGAGCAGGACGTGCCGGCGGTCAGGGAAGTGGCGGGACACCTGGGGTGATCCCGCGATACCGCACCCGGATATCGGGTATGTGGCTATTAACCCTATGAAACCGGACATGGGAACCCCGCTGGCTGGCCTGGGAAGTGATCGGCGTGATCGACACCGATGGTGACTGCGCCGAGTGGACCTTCCCCGCCGAGCCGGGCGCCGTGCGGGCCGCGCGTGCCGCCGTCAGGGGCCGATTGCGCCGATGGGACCTGGACAGCCTCGCGGACATCGCGGCGCTGCTGGTCAGCGAGCTGGTGACCAACTCCCTGCGGCACGCCACAGGCCCCATCGGCGTACGCCTGGTCCGTCCGGGCGACCTGGGCGACACCCTCCTGGTCGAGGTCTCCGACCCCCTGCCCGACCCGCCTCGCACACGCACCGCCCACCCCGAGGACGAGAGCGGCCGCGGTCTGCAACTCGTGGCGCTCTCCTCACGTCGTTGGGGTACCAGGCCGGGACGGAGCGCGGGCAAGACGGTGTGGTTCGAACTCGGCGTACCGGAATGACGTCCGGCACCTGAGCCCCGGCACTCGCCTCCTCGGGGCTCGCCCGTCCGCTCGACGCCCCGTCAGCAGACGTCAACTCCGGTGTACGCGTGCCCCCACCGTGTCGAGTGCCCGCCCCATGCCGGCGACGGTTGACGAATCGCGTGATTCGACCGCGTGTCCGCTGGTTAGAAGACTGGAAGTGTTTCCGCGGCCGGGACCGAAAACCATCGGGAACGTGCTGTGATCGTGAACACCGTGTTGTGCGGGACCGTAGTGCTGGATACTGCGGGCAGCCGCCGCCGGTGACCGGTGCCGGACGCGGTGAGCTGGAGGGGACGGTTCGCGTGAGCGAGATACCAGCGAGGGCCACGGGGTCCGAGGACCCGTCGGACGGCGCGAGGAGCAAGGCGGCGCAGGGGCGAGCGGTCCACGACACACCGGCCTCCCGGGACACACGGGACTCACGAGGCGCACAGACATCAGCCGACACCCAGGCGTCCGACGCCTCCGCCCCCCGTCACCCCGGCTTCGCCTCCGACGAGATACGTCCCGGTGACCCCGTCTGGCAGAGCAGCCCGCCCGGCTCGATCTACGACTACATCAAGGTCGCCTCCTTCTCCATCGGCCCCGACGGCCTGGTCGACCAGTGGAGCGTGCGCGCCGAGCAGTTGTTCGGCATCCCCGCCCGGCGCGCCGTCGGCATGGACCCCATCGAGGCGTTCATCGACCCCGACCTGCGCGAGCAGGGCCAGCGGAAGATGGCCGAGATCCTCGACGGCCGTGAATGGACCGGCGTCGTCCCCTTCCGGGCGCCGGACACGGCCGACGGGCAGCGCGGCCAGGAAGGGCTCGCCGAGGTGTACGTCATGCCGACGCGCACCGAGGACGGCGAGAAGGCCGCCGTCTGCATCGTCGTCGACGTCCGCACCCTGCGTCGGATCGAGACCGACCTCGCCGCCTCGCAGGCGATTTTCAGTCAGTCTCCCTTCGGCTTCCTGCTGATCGACTCCGACCTCCGGGTGCGCCGCGCCAACCAGCGGTTCGCCTCCATCTTCGGCGGCACCCCGGACGACCACCGCGGCCGCGGCGTCCACGACTACCTGGCCCGCCCCGAGGCGGACCGGGTCACGGCCACCCTGCGCCGGGTCCTGGAGAGCGGCGACTCCATCACGGACATGCACATCACGGGCTTCCTGCCCGGCTCCGACGAACGCCGCCACTGGTCCATCAACCTGTACCGGGTGCACAGCGGCAGCGGCCGCCCCATCGGCATCGCCTGGCTCGGAATCGACATCACCGCCCGCCGTGCCGCCGCCCGCGAGGCCGCCGCCGCACGGCGCAACCTGGCCCTGCTGAACGAGGCCGGTGCCCGCATAGGCAACTCCCTCGATCTGGAGACGACGGCCCGCGAGCTCCTCGACGTCGTGGTCCCCGGCTTCTGCGACCTGGCCACGGTCGACCTCTACCAAGGGCTGCTGGCCGGCGACGAGACCCCGCCGGGCCTCGCCGACGGCAGCGCCGAGGTACGCCGGGTCGCCTTCGCCAGCGCGGTCTCCGACGCGCCGTTCGTCGGGGGCGGGGCCCAGGTCGCGGTCGGCGCAGTCCACCACTACCCCTTCAACTCCCCCTGCGCGGACGCCCTGCGCACCGCCCGGCCGCAGCGCGTGCCCGGCGAGGAGGGCGGCCTCGTGCAGTCCACGCTCGCCGTGCCGATGGTCGCCCACGACACGGTGGTGGGCCTGGCGCAGTTCGCCCGGACGAAGGGCAGCGAGCCGTTCGGCGACCGGGACCGCGACCTCGCGGTGGAACTGGCGGCGCGAGCGGCGGTGTGCATCGACAACGCCCGCCTGTACCGGCGTGAGCACGAGCGGGCGCTGATACTGCAGCGGTCGCTGCTCCCGCCGGGAGACCCGGTCGCCTCCGGGCTGGACATCGCGTGCCGCTACCTGCCCGGCAACGCGTCGCCCGACCGCCCGAGCGAGGTCGGCGGTGACTGGTTCGACGTCATAGAACTCCCCGGCCACCGCACCGCGTTGGTCGTCGGGGACGTGATGGGCCGTGGCCTGCGCGCGGCCGTCGCGATGGGCGAACTGCGCTCGGCCGTGAGGACCCTGGCCCTCCTCGACCTCGAACCGGCGGAGGTCCTGTCCGCGTTGGACGAGATCGCACGCGGCCTGGGCGCCCCCGGAGGCGTGCAGCAGGCCACCCGGGCGGCTCGCCGGCCCCGCGAGGCGGACCTGTCCGAGGTGTACCTGGCGACCTGCGTGTACGCGGTCTACGACGCCGTCACGCGCCGGTGCACCTTCGCCAACGCCGGTCATCTCCCGCCGGTCCTCGTCGAGCCCGGTGAGGCGGCGCTGATGCTCGACGTGCCGCCCGGGATGCCGCTGGGCGTGGGCGGCGAGCCGTTCGAGGAGGTGGAGGTCGAGCTGCCGGAGGGGGCGCTGCTGGCGCTCTACACGGACGGACTGGTGGAGTCCCGCGACCATCCCCTCGACGAGGGCCTGCAAGCCTTCGTGGGCGCGCTCACCGACCCCGCCCGCCCGTCGCCCGAGCACCACCCCTCGACGACGGCGCTCGGCGCCGACCCCCGCCCGAACCTGGAGGACGTCTGCGACCACGTCCTCAACATCCTCGACAGCCATCACGGCGAGGACGACATCGCCCTGCTGATGGCCCGGGTGCAGGGACTGCCGGCCGAGTCGGTCGGCGACTGGACGCTGCCGCGCGAGCCGCGCAGTGTGGGCCGCGCCCGGGAGTACGCCCGCGGACAGCTGCTCTCCTGGGACCTGGAGCCTCTGGTCGACACGACGGAACTCCTGGTCAGCGAACTGGTCACCAATGCCCTGCGGTACGGCGAGGGCGAGATCAGACTCCGCCTCCTGCTGGACCGGACCCTGGTCTGCGAGGTCTGGGACTCCGGTCTGGTCCAGCCGCGCCGTCGTCGCGCCCGCGACACGGACGAAGGCGGCCGGGGCCTCCAGCTGGTGGGCCTCCTCAGCGCCGCATGGGGCTCCCGCCGCACACCGCGCGGCAAGACGGTGTGGTTCGAACTCCCGCTGCCGGACGGGGAGAACGGGCTGGTGGATCCGGCGGAGGCGTTGTTGAGCCTGTTCTGAGCGGCGGCGAGGTGCCGTACCAAGCCCGGGTGGGGTGCGGTGCGCTCAGGTGCGGACCGTCCCGCCGCGCCGCTCCCGGCTGCGCGGCCCGCCGAAGCAGGCGGGCGGCCCACCGTCCGGCGCCCCGCCCAGCAGGACGCCGCCGAGGACGGCGCCGGCGAGTCCGTCGATGTCGGCGCCGGGGCCGTCGACGGGGTGGCCGTGCACCCGGACGTCCTGTTCGGCGAGTTCGTGGGCCTGCAGGGCCAGCAGGTCGGCTTCGACGAGGTCGGCGAGTTCCTGACGCGCGTCCCGCCCGGCAGGCGCGGACACCGGCACCGCGAGCAGCCGCCGGGCCTCCGCCAACCGGGTGCGGGCCTCGGCGCCGACCGCCGCCCGGTGCGTCGCGACGACCGTGTCCGCGTCGGCGACGGCACTGCCCGCACAGAGCGACGCGGCCGCCGGGATCACCCCGCTGCGCCCCGCGAAGACGGGCTGAACGCCCCGTACGATCCGCCGCAGCAGGTCGAGCGGGTCGTACGCCTTGGACGCCAGCTCCTCTCGTACGGCGGCCAGGGCGAGATCGGCATGCAGGACACGGGCGTGCAGCTCACCGGGAGGGACGTCGACCGTGGCCGGGGAGGCGGGCGTGCCGGGCGCCGCCGGTCCCGGCGCCCCGGCGTCGACTGCCCGCAGCCGCTCCCGGGCTCCGGCGATCTCCGCCTCCCCGCCGCTCAGCGCGGCCGGAACCATCGCCGCGGCCGTCGCGAGGGTCCGGGCGAGCCGCTCGACGCCGTCGACGAGGGCTGCGGCCTGGGCGATGGCGCCCTCGGCCGCCCGCAGCCGCCCCGCGGCCCGTCCGTTCTCGCCCGAGTCGGCGCGCCGGCGGGCCTGGTTGAGCCGTGCGGTGGCGAACACGAGCCGGTCCTTGGCCTGCTCGACATGGCCCGCGACGTCGGCGGTGGCGGTGTGCCCGTACCGGTCGCCGAGTTCGGCGAGGACCGCGCCGGTGCCCCCGAGACGCCCGGCCAGCTCCCGGAACCGCCCCTCGGCGACCACCAGCGCATGGCCCAGCCCGCCGCCCAGGCCCTCCTCCAGCGCCCGTACCTCGTCGAACGCGGCGGCCCGTGCGTCCAGCAGCCGCCCCGCCTCCTCGCACCGCCCCACGATCCCGGCCAGCACATGCCGCCGGGCCGCGGCCTCCCGCGGCACCCCGCCCTCGTACTGCCACCGCATCCGGAACGCGACCGCCAGCTCCCGCTCCGCGTCCCGCACCACCCGCGCGACATCCTCGACGTCCGCAGGCGCGACGGCGGCCCCGGCGGTGACACGCTCCGCCACGAAGCCGAGTTCCTCCCCGCTCACCCGCACCCAGTCGTCCGCCGCGACCAGCAGCGCCCGCGCCCTGTCGTCCAGTCCTCCGTCCGGCGCTTCGACGGCCCGCACCGGCGGCCCGCCGGGAGTCGTGCGCCCGCGCTGCCGCCGCCTGCGCCGCAGGAACCCGTAGCCCGCCAGCGCCATGGCCGCGGCGGCGGCCAGCAGCGGCACCACGAGATCGATCCCGGACGTCTCCTCGACCTCCTGCTGGGCCGCCGCTCCCGCGACGGGTCGCTCCGCCCCGCCCGCGAGCCGGTCCCCGCCTGCGAACGTCAGGGCGGGCAGCACCAGCCACACCACCCCGACCAGCCCGCCCAGCAGGGCGTGCACCACCCGCGCGGATATGTGCGAGCCGCCCCGCCGCGGACGGCTTCGGATCAAGGATGACGTCACATTCCGGAGCGTATGAGCACGATTGCCCGCACGCGACCGGGAGGGCTGCCGGGCACCCGGTGACCCTGCCTACGACGACCGGCGCATGATCTTCGAGCCCAGCCACACCAAGGGGTCGTACTTGCGGTCCGCGGCCCGTTCCTTCAAGGGGATCAGGGCGTTGTCCGTGATCTTGATGCCTTCGGGGCAGACCTCCGTGCAGCACTTGGTGATGTTGCAGTAGCCCAGGCCGTGTTCGTCCTGGGCGGTCGACTTGCGGTCCAGGCCGGTCTCGGCGGCGGCGTCGAGGGGATGCATGTCCAGTTCCGCCACCCGCATCAGGAACCGCGGGCCCGCGAAGGCCGGCTTGTTCTCCTCGTGGTCACGGACGACATGGCAGGTGTCCTGGCACAGGAAGCACTCGATGCACTTGCGGAACTCCTGCGAGCGGTCCACGTCCTCCTGCATCATCCGGTACTCGCCTGGACCGAGGCCCTCCGGCGGCACGAAGGCGGGCACCTGACGGGCCTTGTCGTAGTTGAAGCCGACGTCCGTGACCAGGTCGCGGACCACCGGGAACGCCCGCAGCGGCGTCACCGTGATCGTCTCCTCCCGGTCGAACACCGACATGCGCGTCATGCACAGCAGCCGCGGCCGCCCGTTGATCTCGGCGGAGCACGAACCGCACTTGCCCGCCTTGCAGTTCCAGCGGACGGCCAGGTCGGGGGCCTGCGTGGCCTGGAGGCGATGGATGATGTCCAGCACCACCTCGCCGTCGTTCACCTCGACCTCGAAGTCCTCCAGGCCGCCGCCCCCCACATCGCCCCGCCACACCTTGAATCGGGCCTCGTAGCTGCTCACTGGTACAGCTCCTCTTCGGCGAGGTACTTGACCAGCTCCTCCTTGTCGAAGAGAGCGAGCAGGTCGGGGCGGACGGGGCCGGTGGTCTCCCGCAGGAGGGTGATCTGGCCGCGCTCAGGGTCGGTGGCCGCCAGGCCGCCCGTCGGATCGGCCAGCCGGCACAGCAGGTTGATGTTGCGCCACTTGCGGTCCATCGTCGGGTGGTCCTCGCGGGTGTGGCCGCCCCGCGACTCCGTGCGCTCCAGCGCCGCCCGCGCCACGCACTCGCTGACCAGCAGCATGTTGCGCAGGTCCAGCGCGAGGTGCCAGCCGGGGTTGAACTGGCGGTGGCCCTCGACGCCGGCCCGGCGGGCCCGTACTCGCAGCTCCGCCAGTTTCCGCAGGGCCTGCTCCATCTCGGCCTCGCGGCGGATGATGCCGACGAGGTCGTTCATGGTCTGCTGGAGTTCCTGGTGGAGGGTGTACGGGTTCTCCGGCGGGCGCCCGTCGTCCTCGCCCCCGACCGGGCCCTCCGCCGAGAAGGGGCGAAGCGCCTCCGCTGCCGCCGCGTCCACCTCCAGGTCGCTGACCTCGGGGCGTTCGAAGGCCCGCGCGGCCGCGTACTCGGCGGCGTGCCAGCCCGCCCGGCGGCCGAAGACCAGCAGGTCGGACAGCGAGTTCCCGCCGAGCCGGTTCGAGCCGTGCATGCCTCCGGCCACCTCACCCGCCGCGTACAGTCCGGGCACCCCGCGCGCCGCCGCCGTGTCCGACTCGACCGCGATGCCGCCCATGACGTAATGGCAGGTCGGTCCGACCTCCATCGCCTCCGCCGTGATGTCGACGTCGGCCAGCTCCTTGAACTGGTGGTACATGGAGGGCAGGCGGCGGCGGATGACCTCCGCCGGCATCCGGGTCGAGACGTCCAGGAACACACCGCCGTGCGGGGAGCCGCGACCCGCCTTCACCTCGGAGTTGATCGCCCGCGCCACCTCGTCACGGGGGAGCAGCTCGGGGGGCCGCCGGTTGTTGTCCGGGTCCTCGTACCAGCGGTCGCCCTCCTCCTCCGACTCGGCGTACTTCTCCTTGAAGACGTCGGGGACGTAGTCGAACATGAACCGCTTGCCCTCGGAGTTGCGCAGCACCCCTCCGTCGCCGCGCACCGACTCCGTGACCAGGATCCCCTTCACCGACGGCGGCCAGACCATGCCCGTCGGGTGGAACTGCACGAACTCCATGTTCAGCAGGGGCGCCCCGGCGAGCAGGGCCAGTGCGTGGCCGTCGCCCGTGTACTCCCACGAGTTCGAGGTCACCTTGAAGGACTTGCCGATGCCGCCCGTCGCGATGACGACGGCGGGAGCCTCCAGGACGAAGAAGCGGCCAGTCTCGCGGTCGTAGGCGAAGACCCCCGCGACCCGGCTGCCCGCGGCGGAGCCGTCGGACTCGCTCTTGAGGATCCGCGTGACCGTGCACTCCTGGTAGACCTTCAGCCGGGACTCGTAGTCCCCGGTCTCCTTCTTGTCCTCCTGCTGGAGCGCGACGATCTTCTGCTGGAGGGTGCGGATCAGCTCCAGACCGGTGCGGTCACCGACGTGCGCGAGACGCGGGTACTCGTGGCCGCCGAAGTTGCGCTGCGAGATCCGGCCGTCCTTCGTACGGTCGAAGAGCGCGCCCCAGGTCTCCAGCTCCCACACCCGCTCCGGCGCCTCCTGGGCGTGCAGCTCGGCCATCCGCCACTGGTTGAGGAACTTTCCGCCGCGCATGGTGTCGCGGAAGTGGACCTGCCAGTTGTCGTGCTCGTTGGCGTTGGCCATGGCCGCCGCGATGCCGCCCTCGGCCATCACGGTGTGCGCCTTGCCGAACAGCGACTTGCAGATCACGGCCGTACGGGCGCCGCGCTCACGCGCCTCGATCGCCGCTCGCAGGCCCGCCCCGCCGGCGCCGACCACGACGACGTCCCACTCCTGCCGTTCGACCACGGACATTGGTTTCAGTCCCCACTCAATCTAGAAGAAGCGCGGATCGTCGAAGACCCCGGACGCGACGAGATAGACGTAGAAGTCGGCGAGCGCCACGCTCACCAGCGATGTCCAGGCGAGCAGCATGTGGCGGGCGTTCAGCTTCCCGATCCACCGCCACATCCGGTAGCGCACCGGATGCTTGGAGAAGTGCTTGAGCTTGCCGCCGACGATGTGCCGGCAGGAGTGACAGGAGAGGGTGTACGCCCAGATCAGCACGATGTTGACGAGGAAGACGAGGGTGCCGAGGCCCATGTGGCCCCACTCGTAGTTCTCGTCGCGGAAGGCGAGCACCGTGTCGTACGTCAGGATCCCGGCGACCGGGATCGCGGCGTAGAAGAAGTACCGGTGGATGTTCTGCAGGATCAGCGGGAAGCGGGTCTCACCGGTGTACTTCTTGTGCGGTTCCGCCACCGCGCAGGCCGGGGGCGACATCCAGAAGCCGCGGTAGTAGGCCTTGCGGTAGTAGTAGCAGGTCAGCCGGAAGCCGAGCGGGAAGATCAGGATGATGATCGCGGGGGAGATGCCCCACCAGCTCCCGAAGAGCTCCCAGTTGGGACCGGCGCGCATGGGCTCGCAGTTCTCCGCCAGACAGGGCGAGTAGAACGGCGAGACGTACGGCGCCGCGTAGTAGTCCGCGTTGGCGAAGGCCCGCCAGGTGGAGTACACGATGAACGCCAGCAGACCGGCCGCGGTGGCGGCCGGGGCCAGCCACCAGCGGTCGGTCCGCAGGTGCGGGGCGGTGATCGCGGCCCGCGTACCGGTGCGTACGCCGCCGCTGTTCAGATGGGGTTCCGTACCAGTGGCCAATGCTGACTCCGGTCGGGTCAGGGGGAGGGATCAGGGGGCGCGGCGGTCCCGGGCGCCGAGACCCTCGTCGTCCGTGTCGATCCACAGAGAGTCGTCGTACGGCGTGTCGGGGATGGTGACGAGTTCCGATTTGCGCTGCGCGGCGGGGCTCTGGGCCGCTTCCCGCAGCAGCGCGACGCTCTCGCGCAGATGGTTGGCGTCCGTCCGGACGCGTCGCATCTCCAGCCCGGCCGTGCCGAGCTGCTTCTCCAGCCGGCCCACGGACCGGTACAGGTCGTCGAGGCAGCGCTGGACAGCTGTCAGGTCGTCTTGCACGGACATGACGTGACCTCACTTCCGTGGGCCGTGCGGCCCTGGGTGGCAACGTTCATGCGCCTGCGAGTGTTGCGCGTCACACCTGCCGATGTGAAGGCATGTGCAGCGATTGGCGGATTGCACACCTGTGACGCACGCCCGCACGCGCTCTGTGTACGCCGGGGGAGCCGAGAGGGAGTGCGGGGGTGCGTTGCTCCACACGGGTGGCCCTGTGCGTCCCCGCCGCCGTGTCGTCTCCGCCTGGCGAACCCTTTCCTCTTCAGTGGGGTGCCTTAGATCTGATCAACTCCAAAATACCGCCAAACGTGATCAGAACGCACTAATTGTCACCGGCGGGAGCCACTCCCCGGAGGTACGCAGTGATGTCCCACGACGGCACCGGAACCAGGCCCTCCCGCGCGGTCATGCGCTCGGTCGCCTTCCTCACCGCCGGCGGGCTCGCGATGACCGTGCTGTCCGGATGCAGCGACCCGGATCCGGCCGGGAAGCCGCTGGCCGAACAGGACATCGCACCGGCCGCGCGGGCCGAGATCGCCGACGGCGGCACCCTGCGATGGGCCGTGGACGCCCTGCCGGAGACCCTGAACACCTTCCAGTCGGACGCCGACGCCACCACCACCCGGATCGCGCAGGCCACCCTGCCCTCGATGTTCCGGCTCGACGGCAACGGGCGTCCGGAGCGCAACCCGGACTTCCTGGAGTCCGCCAAGATCGTCGAGACCGAGCCCAAGCAGGTCATCCTGTACAAGCTCAACCAGCAGGCCGTCTGGAGCGACGGCCGGGAGATCGGCGCCGCCGACTTCGCCGCCCAGTGGCGGGCCCTGTCCGGCAAGGACAGCGCGTACTGGACCGCCCGCAACGCCGGGTACGACCGGATCGAGAAGATCGAGCGCGGCAAGGGCGACCTGGAGGTCCGCGTCACCTTCGCGCGGCCGTACGCCGACTGGCGCTCGCTGTTCTCGCCGCTGTACCCGAAGGAGGTCATGGGCACGCCGGACACCTTCAACGACGGGGCGCGCAAGAAGCTGAAGATCAGCGCCGGGCCGTTCACCCTGAAGAAGATCGACCGCAAGGACGACGAGGTCCTGCTCACCCGCAATCCGCGCTGGTGGGGGCAGCGGGCGAAGCTGCACGAGATCGTCCTGCGGGCCGTACCGCGTGCAGAGCGGGCCGCCGAGCTGGCCGCCGGCCGTCTCGACCTGGCCGAGATCGACCCCGCGGCGGCCCGGCGCATCGCCCTGGCCGCACCGCTCCGCGCCGCGAGCCCCGGCGCCTCCGGGACGCCGCTGATGGGCCCGGACCACCGCAGGAAGACTCCCGGGCAGCGGCGGGACGCTACGGCGTTCAAGGGCTTCGAGGTACGCAAGTCGCTGGAACCGGCGTACACCCAGCTCGCCCTCAACGGCGCCGACGGCCCGCTCGCCGACGAACGGGTGCGACGGGCCGTGGCCCGTGCGCTCGACCGCGAGGAACTGGCGAAGCTGGTCCTGGCCCCGCTGGGCCTGCCCGCGGAGCCGGTCGGCAGCCATCTCGCGCTCTCCGGCCAGGCCGCGTACGCCGACAACAGCGGCGCGATCGGCGGCCAGGACACGAAGGAGGCGCAGGCGCTGCTCGCGGATGCCGGGTGGGTGGAGGGCGGGCCGGTCAAGGAGAAGAAGAAGGGGGAGAAGGCGGCCGGGGCGGAGGGGAAGAAGGCCGGGAAGGGCGAGGACGGGGAGAAGGCCCGGAACACCGAGAAGGACGGGACGGGCGAGGACGGGGAGAGGGCGAAGAAGCCCGAGAAGGGCGAGGACGGGGGACAGGCGAAGAAGCCCGAGAAGGGCGAGGAAGAGGAAAGCGAGAAGGGCGGCAAGGCCGACAAGGGGTCGGACGCCGCCCGCGGGGACGACGGGACGTACGTCGTCGGCGAGGACAACAAGGCGGGCGCCGGCGACGGGCGTCCGGGGGAGCATCTCGCCCAGGACGGCAAGCAGTACGGCAGCAGTCAGCTCCAGCAGGGCGGGGCACCCGGTGCCTACGCCCCGCAGGGCACCGCCGCCCCGGCGGGAGCGGCGGCGCGGCCACTGGCCAAGGACGGCAAGGCGCTGGTGCTGCGGTTCGTGGTGCCGTCGGGTGAGGGGTCCCGGACGCTGCGCACGGTGGCGGACCGGATCGGGGTGATGCTGGAGCGGATCGGCATCCGTACCGAGGTCACCAAGGTCTCGGACGAGAGCTACTTCAAGGACCACATCGCCTCCGGCCAGTACGACCTCGCCCTCTACTCCTGGCCCGCGTCCGCCTTCCCGGCCACCGACGCCCGGCCCATCTACGCCAAGCCGGTGCCGGCCGCCGACGGCTCCCTGAACGTGGAGCAGAACTACACCCGGGTCGGTACCGACCAGGTCGACCAGCTCTTCGACCAGGCGGTGTCCACGCTCGACGAGTCCGAGTCCCGCTCCCTGATCCGCAAGGCCGACTCCCGCATCTGGGCGGCGGCCGGCTCGATCCCGCTCTACCAGCGCCCCCAGCTGACCGCGGCGAGGAAGAACGTCGCCAACGCGGGCGCCTTCGGCTTCGAGACGCCGGTGTACGAGGACATGGGTTTCCTGAAGAAGGGCGCGAAGCCGTCGGGGAGCGCGTCGGCCGAGTAACGGAGAGCGGTCGCTCTGCGACGCCGGGCCACCGTTCTCGGTCCGTCCGGCGTCCGAGGACGAGGCCCGTTCGGAGTCCGAGGACGAGGCCCGTTCGGGGCCGCAGCGGGGGCCTGCGGGCCGCGGGCCCCGGCGTGGGCCGGAAAAGGGGCTCCAACCCCGCACTGACCTGCGCCGAAGGATCCCGCCAAGCCCCTACGGCGGCGGCCCCGTACCATGGGGTGAGGCCGTGGCATGTTCCGCCCGGCAGGGCCCGCGTAACACAGACGTGCGCAGCAGGGCCGTCCACACACTCCGGGAGTACGCCGCAATATGGCTGTGACTGCAACGCGTCACGACATCCGCAACGTCGCCATCGTCGCCCACGTCGACCACGGCAAGACCACCATCGTCGACGGCATGCTGAAGCAGGCCGGTGCCTTCGCCGCCCACCAGCTCGACTCCGTCGACGACCGCATGATGGACTCGAACGACCTGGAGCGTGAGAAGGGCATCACGATCCTCGCCAAGAACACGGCGGTGAAGTACCACCCCAAGGACGGCGGGGAGCCCATCACGATCAACATCATCGACACCCCCGGCCACGCCGACTTCGGTGGTGAGGTCGAGCGCGGTCTGTCGATGGTGGACGGTGTCGTGCTGCTCGTCGACGCCTCCGAGGGGCCGCTGCCCCAGACCCGCTTCGTGCTGCGCAAGGCGCTCCAGGCCCGTCTGCCGATCATCCTGTGCATCAACAAGACGGACCGCCCCGACGCCCGCATCGACGAGGTCGTGAACGAGACCTACGACCTCTTCCTCGACCTGGACGCCGACGAGGAGCAGATCGAGTTCCCGATCGTCTACGCCTGCGGCCGTGACGGCATCGCGTCGCTCACCAAGCCGGAGGACGGGACCGTCCCGGCCGACTCCACGAGCCTGGAGCCGTTCTTCTCCACCATCCTGGAGCACATCCCGGCCCCGACCTACGACGAGGAGGCCCCGCTCCAGGCCCACGTCACCAACCTCGACGCCGACAACTTCCTCGGCCGTATCGCGCTGCTGCGCGTGCACCAGGGCGAGCTGAAGAAGGGCCAGACGGTCGCGTGGATGAAGCGCGACGGCTCGGTCAGCAACGTGCGCATCAGCGAGCTGATGATGACCGAGGCGCTGACCCGCAAGCCGGCGGAGGTGGCGGGCCCCGGTGACATCTGCGCCGTCGCCGGTATCCCGGACATCATGATCGGTGAGACCCTCGCCGACACCGAGAACCCGGTCCCGCTGCCCCTGATCACGGTCGACGAGCCCGCGATCTCCATGGTCATCGGCACCAACACCTCCCCGCTGGTCGGCCGCGGCGGCACCGGCAAGGGCGCCGACGCGAAGGCGGCCGTCAAGGACCGCAAGGTCACCGCCCGCCAGGTCAAGGACCGCCTCGACCGCGAGCTGATCGGTAACGTCAGCCTCCGTGTCCTCGACACCGAACGGCCGGACGCCTGGGAGGTGCAGGGCCGCGGTGAGCTGGCGCTGGCCATCCTGGTCGAGCAGATGCGCCGCGAGGGCTTCGAGCTGACCATCGGCAAGCCGCAGGTCGTCACCAAGGACGTGGACGGCAAGGTCTACGAGCCCGTCGAGCGCATGACCATCGACGTGCCCGAGGAGCACATGGGCGCCGTCACCCAGCTGATGGGTGTCCGCAAGGGCCGTATGGACAACATGTCCAACCACGGCTCCGGCTGGGTGCGCATGGAGTTCGTGGTGCCGTCCCGCGGTCTGATCGGCTTCCGGACCGAGTTCCTGACCCAGACCCGCGGCACCGGCATCGGCCACTCCATCCACGAGGGCTTCGAGCCCTGGTTCGGCACCCTGACGACCCGTAACAACGGCTCGCTGGTCGCCGACCGCGCCGGTGCCGTCACCGCCTTCGCGATGACGAACCTCCAGGAGCGCGGCGTGCTGTTCGTCGAGCCCGGCACCGAGGTGTACGAGGGCATGATCGTCGGCGAGAACTCGCGCGCCGACGACATGGACGTCAACATCACCAAGGAGAAGAAGCTCACCAACATGCGGTCGTCCACGGCCGATGTCGCCGAGTCGATCGTCCCGCCGCGCAAGCTGTCGTTGGAGCAGTCCCTGGAGTTCTGCCGCGACGACGAGTGCGTGGAGGTCACCCCGGAGGCGGTGCGCATCCGCAAGGTGAACCTGGACGCCCGCGAGCGCGCCCGCGCCGCGAGCCGCGCCAAGCACGGCTGAGCATCGCGCACTTGAGCCCGGGCTCCCCCTTCATGGGGGAGCCCGGGCTTTTTGCAAGCCGTTTTCTGTGGCCGGGACTCGCCCCTCTGTCCGAAATGCGGAGATCCTCGCACGATAGGCACGTAACACGTCCGTTTCGCGGCCTTCTCCCCGCAAACGCTTTGTCCGGATTTTGGAAGATCCGGCGGCGAGCTGTGACTGAATTGAGATTTAAAGACGGTGGTCGGTAGTTGGCGCATGGCAGATAGTTAGCGGCAGCGCTCGGGTCAATGGGTCTCGCACTGTGGGGACAGTGCCCGACTCACGAGCAATGGGGGTTGCCTGATCCTCCGTCAGGGGTGTCGGAGGGAGAGGCGCACCACCTCCTACGCGCGTCCGGCTGCGGCCTTCCGCAAGCCTCGCTTTGGCATACCCATACCAGCGAAACGGACGAAACGTGACAAGTCGTATCGGTATTGAGGGCGGCGGGACCTTGGTCGTCGCGGACGGCGAACCACCTCCGGCACAGGCCGAGGACGAACAGTTCGTCGGACGCTCTCCCGGCCGGCTGATGTGGATCCGCTTCACACGCGACCGCACCGGTGTGATCTCGGCCTACGTCGTCATCTTCTTCTTCCTGATCGGCCTGCTCGCCCCGGTGATCTCCTGGCTGTACGGCAAGGACCCGTACACCGTGTACGCCGACGAACGCCCCGAGCTGTTCGACAGCGCGGGCGTGCCGGTGCAGCCCAACGGCGGGATCAGCGCGGAGTTCTGGTTCGGCCTGGAACCCGGCAACGGATACGACGTCTTCACCAAGCTGCTCTACGGCATCAGGACCTCGCTGGGCATCTCGGTCGCGGTCACGCTCGCGACCGTGCTCACCGGGATCGTCCTCGGTGTCACGGCGGGCTATATGGGCGGCAGGACCGACTACTGGATCAGCCGGGTCATCGACTTCCTCCTCGCCTTCCCGGCCCAGCTGTTCTTCATCGCCAGCATGCCGGTCGTGGTCTCGCTCTTCGTCAGCCCGCGCGACGAGACCCCCGTCTACGTCCGGGTGGTCGCCCTCATCCTTGTGATGTGGTTCCTGGGCTGGATGAGTCTCGGGAGGATCCTCAGAGGCACCACACTCGCCCTGCGGGAACGGGAGTTCATCGAGGCGGCCAAGGTCAGCGGGGCCCCGCCGTGGCGGATCATCCGCAAGGAGATCCTGCCGAACGTGGTCACCCCGATCCTCGTGCAGGGCACCTACATGCTCCCCAACTTCGTCACCGCCGAGGCCGGTCTGTCCTTCCTCGGCGTGGGCATCGTCGAACCGACGCCGGACTGGGGGCAGATGTTCTCCAAGGCGTCCACCGAGCTCGTGATGCAGAACGACATCACCTACATGTTCTTCCCCGGCATCTCGATGATCATCTTCATCGTCGCGTTCAACCTGCTCGGGGACTCCGTCAGGGACGCCTTCGACCCCAAGACGGCCCGCTGACGCAGCGCTCGGCACCTCGCACTTCTTACCAGGCACTTCGCACCTCGTACCAGGCAATTCGTACTTGGCACATCGCACTTGGCACTTCCTTGGCACTGTGACACACAGATGGGTGGGAACTGAGTGATGAGTAGGGGCGGACGCCACGCATACGCGGCGATCTCGGTGCTCGCGGCCGGCGCACTCGTGCTGACCGGGTGCAGCGAGGGCGGCAGCAAGGGCGGTGGCGACGACAAGAAGCAGCAGGAGAACGCCGAACGGCAGCAGTCGTCCATCGACTTCGGGGACGCCGCGGCCTCCAAGGGGCCGGCGGCCGACGTCCCCGGCGCCAAACCCGGCGGCACCATCTCGGTGCTGGCCCGGGACAGTTACGCCCACCTGGACCCGGCCCAGATCTACGTCCAGGACGAGATGGCCGTCTCCCAGCTGCTGCACAGAGGGCTGACCGGCTACAAGGCGACCAGCAACGACGGAAGCAGGCACGAGGTCGTCGGTGACCTCGCCACCGACTCCGGGACCACCAGCGACGGCGGCAAGACCTGGAAGTTCACGCTGAAGGACGGCATCAAGTTCGAGGACGGCTCCGCGATCACCTCGGCCGACGTACGCCACACCTTCGAGCGACAGTTCGCGTCCTTCATCAACCAGGGCCCGCCGTACATCCAGCAGTGGCTGGCCGACACCCCGGGCGCGGACTACCGCAAGCTGCTGCCGGACGGCCCCTTCAAGGGCAAGCACCTGCCGGACAGCATCCTGGAGACACCGGACGAGAAAACGGTCGTCTTCAAGTTCAAGAAGCCGCATCCCGACCTGCCGTACGCCCTCGCCATGACGGGGTACGCCGTCGTCTCCCAGAAGGGCGACACCAAGGCCAAGTACGACAAGGACCCGGTGGCCACCGGCCCGTACAAGATTCAGGAGTTCAAGTCGGGCAAGTCCATGGTGCTGGTGAAGAACACCAACTGGGACCCGGCCACGGACCCGCTGCGCCACCAGTACGTGGACCGGTTCACCATCACCTTCAACCAGCAGTTCGAGGACTCCACCAAGGCGCTCCTCGCCGACACCGGCAGTGACCGGGCCGGCGTCAGCTTCAGCAACCAGGTGGACGCGGGCAATCTGTCCAAGGTCCTGAACGACCCGAAGATGAAGTCCCGTACGGTCTCCGGCTACCAGCCGTACGTGGGCCAGATGAACATCAACATGAGCCACCCGGAGATGAAGGACCTCAAGGTCCGCCAGGCCATCGCCCACGCCCTTCCGATCACACCGTTCGTGCGTGCCTACGGCGGCACCGACGCGATGGAGGTCGCGGGCGGCATCATCAGCCCGACCGTCAGCGGCTACGACGCCTCCTTCGACCCGTTCGGCAAGAGGAAGAAGCCCGCGGGTGACCCGGCCAAGGCCAAGAAGCTGCTCGAAGAGGCCGGCAAGGTCGGCCTGAAGCTGACCTTCGGCTACATCAACACCCCCGAGGGGCAGCAGTACTCGACCGCCATGGCGGCGGGCCTGGAGAAGGCCGGCTTCGACGTCCAGCGCCAGGAGATCCCGGCCGAGACCTTCTACGACCAGGTCAGCCAGCTGGACAACAACTACGACATCTTCCACACCGCCTGGGGGGCCGACTGGCCGTCCGCCTCGACCGTGATCCCGCCGCTGTACGACGGACGCGGGATCGCCGAGGGCGCCCAGAACTACTCCCAGGTCAACGACCCCAAGGTCAACAGCGAGATCGACCGGATCAACACCATCACCGACCCGGTCAAGGCCGCGGCGGAGTGGGGGAAGCTCAACGAGTACCTGCTCACCAAGGTGGTCAACGTGGTACCGACCGCCTACTACAAGCAGGTCCAGATCGCCGGTTCCAAGATCGGCGGCCTGGTCTACGACGACATCATCGCCGGCGTCGACCCGCGCCGCCTGTACGTCAAGTAACCCGCCCTCCGGCACCCGGTGCGTCCGCCCCTCACCGGGGTTCGCGCACCGGGTGCCGCCCGGCCCGCCGACGTCTGGGAGCTGCCTGCCATGCTGCGCTTTTTGGTCCGCCGGTCCCTCGGCGCCGTCGTCATCCTCTTCCTGCTGAGCATCGTCACGTTCCTGCTGTTCTTCGGAATGCCGCGTGACCCGGCGCTCCTGATGTGCGGCAAGACGTGCACCCCGGCCAACCTGGAGAACCTGCACCGGGTCCTCGGCCTCGACAAGCCGATCCCCGAGCAGTACTGGATCTTCCTCACCAACCTCGTCACGGGCAGCGACGACTTCGCCCAGGGCCCCTGCCCGGCCCCCTGCTTCGGGTACTCGTACCACTCCAACGAGCAGGTCTGGGGCACCCTGATGGACCGGCTGCCCACCACGCTGTCGCTCACCCTCGGCGGGGCGGTCTGCTTCCTGATCGTCGGCCTGGGCACCGGACTCGTCGCCGCCTGGAAGCGCGGCACGTTCGTCGACAAGACCTTCACGGCCGGCGCCATGGTGATCAGCTCGATGCAGATCTACTTCCTCGGCCCACTGGCGCTGGCGATCCTCGTCTACCAGACCCACATCTTCGACAAGCCCGCCTACAACGAGTTCACCGAGAACCCGGCCGCCTGGTTCGGGGGCCTGATCATCCCGTGGGTGGTGCTGTCGACGATCTTCGCCTCGCAGTACACCCGTATGTCCCGCTCCTCGATGATCGAGCAGCTCCAGGAGGAACACGTCCGCACCGCCCGCGCCAAGGGCATGTCCAGACGGTACGTGTTCTTCCGCTACGCCTGGCGCGGATCGCTGATCCCCGTCGTCACCATCTTCGGCATCGACCTCGGCTCGCTGCTCGGCGGTGCCATCATCACGGAGTACACCTTCGGGCTCCCGGGACTCGGCCGGCTGGCGGTGGAATCGGTGTTCTTCAGCGATCTGCCGCTGCTGCTGGGGGTGATGCTGTTCTCCGCCACCATGATCCTGCTCTGCAACATCGTCGTCGACGCCGCGTACGCCTTCATCGACCCGCGGGTACGCCTGGCCTAGGCCCCGACGGGGAATCGTTCCAGCGGTACTGCTGATTGGGAGCACTGACGTGAGCACTCTGACCAAGGAGGCCGGCGCCCCGGTCCCGGCCGACGCGGACGCGTTCCTCTCGGTACGGGACCTGCACGTCAGCTTCAGGACCGAGGACGGAGTCGTACGGGCCGTGGAGGGGCTCTCCTTCGACCTGGAGCGGGGCAGGACGCTGGGCATCGTGGGCGAGTCCGGCTCGGGGAAGTCGGTGACCAACCTGACCGTCCTCGGGCTGCACAACCCGATGTTCACCACCGTGGAGGGCGAGATCCTGCTGGACGGGCAGGAGTTGACGACCGCCCGGGAGTCCGAACTGGAGAAGCTGCGCGGCAACAAGGTCGCCATGATCTTCCAGGACCCGCTCACCGCCCTGTCCCCGTACTACACGGTGGGCCGCCAGATCGCCGAGCCGTACATGAAGCACATGCGCGCCTCGAAGAAGGCGGCCTGGGAGCGGGCGGTGGAGATGCTGGGGAAGGTAGGCATCCCCAACCCCGGCCAGCGGGCGAAGGACTATCCCCACCAGTTCTCCGGCGGTATGCGGCAACGCGCGATGATCGCGATGGCGCTGGTCTGCGACCCGGACCTGCTGATCGCCGACGAGCCGACCACCGCTCTCGACGTCACCGTCCAGGCGCAGATCCTGGACCTGCTGAAGGACCTGCAGCAGGAGTTCGGCTCGGCGATCATCTTCATCACGCACGACCTCGGGGTCATCGCGGACATGGCCGACGACATCATGGTGATGTACGCGGGCGGCGCGGTGGAGCGCGGCACGGTCGACGAGGTGCTGAGGGCGCCGCAACACCCGTACACCTGGGGCCTGCTGAACTCCATGCCGCGGCTGGACTCGGACCCGCACGCCCCGCTCAACCCCATCCCGGGCACTCCGCCGTCGCTGCTGAAGCCGCCCTCGGGCTGCCGCTTCCACCCCCGCTGCACCTTCCGCGACCGCGTCGGCGGCAACCGCTGTGTCACCGAGATCCCGTCACTCGGTCCGGACCGCTCCTCGGCCTGCCATCTGACGGCAGAGGAGAAACGGACCGTGTTCATCGAAGAGATCAAGCCCCGACTGGGCCAGCAGCGCCCCTGAGGAGGACTACGGACATGACAGAGGACCTCGTCCTCCCCGCTCCCCGCGAGGCCGCCCCCGAGGCTCCCGGCGAACCGCTGCTGGTCGTCGAGAACCTCGTCAAGCACTTCCCGGTCAAGGGCGGCTTCCCGATCCGCCGCACGATCGGTCAGGTGCAGGCGGTGGACGGCATCGACCTCACCGTGCACGTCGGCGAGAGTTTCGGGCTGGTGGGGGAGTCGGGCTGCGGCAAGTCGACGACGGGCCGGCTGATCACCAAGCTGGTGGAGCCGACGGGCGGCAGGATCGAGTACCGCGGCAAGGACATCACCCGTGCCTCACGCAGGCAGCTGGCGCCGATCCGGTCCGAGATCCAGATGATCTTCCAGGACCCGTACTCGTCGCTGAACCCGCGGCAGACGGTCGGCAAGATCATCTCCGGGCCGATGGAGATCAACGACATCAACCCGGCCGGCGGCCGTGAGAAGCGGGTCCGTGAGCTGCTGGAGATCGTGGGCCTGAACCCCGAGCACTTCAACCGCTTCCCGCACGAGTTCTCCGGCGGCCAGCGCCAGCGCATCGGCGTGGCACGGGCGTTGGCGCTGGAGCCGAAGCTGATCGTGGCGGACGAGCCGGTCTCGGCCCTCGACGTCTCCATCCAGGCCCAGGTCGTGAACCTGCTCCAGAAGGTCCAGCAGGAACTGGGTATCGCGTTCCTGTTCATCGCCCACGACCTCGCCGTCGTACGGCACTTCTCGCAGCGCGTCGCGGTCATGTACCTCGGCAAGGTGATCGAGGTCGGCGATCGCGACTCGATCTACACCCGCCCTCGGCACCCCTACACCCACGCCCTGCTCTCCGCGGTGCCCGAGGTGAACGTCGCCGATGAGGACGCGCCCCGGCGGGAGCGGATCCGGCTGGCCGGTGACGTGCCGTCGCCGATCTCGCCGCCCTCCGGCTGCCGCTTCCGCACCCGCTGCTGGAAGGCGCAGGACAAGTGCGCGACCGAGGAACCGCCGCTGATCCAGATCTCCGGCAACCACGCGGGCCATCTGACGGCCTGCCACTTCCCCGAGGAGCCGACCACCGAGGCACGGGACGAGGACATCGTGCTGGACCCGGCGCTGGCGGCGCTGGAGGACCCGGACGCCGGGGACGACTAGGACCGGGCGACTGCGACTGCGACTGCGACTGCCTGCGACTGTGACCGCGACGGGGATGGCGTGGCGCCGGCGACGGCGAGTGCGGCCGGGATGCGAGCGGGGTCGGCGGGGTTTCGGCTGTGCCGCGCACCCGGCCTCCGCCCCGCCGAACGATCAGGACTCCCCGGTGTCCGGGCCCCGTCGGCCCGTCGTGGAGGCGAAGCCCAGCCAGGTGTGCCGGTTGTTCCACCAGCACCAGCCCACCTTGGGCGCGTTGCGGCGCTCGCGGCCGTCCCGTCCGGTGCCGTTGCTGATCCAGATCGCCGGGGTACGGGCGTCCAGGGTGCCGTTGGCCTTGCGCAGCCGGGAGCCGATGGTCATGAAGCAGTGGTTGCGTTCCAGAGCCGTCGGCTGCTGGAGCACCCAGTGGATGCCCTCGGAGAGCAGCAGCGGGGTGCGGTCCTCCTCGGCGAGTGCGGGCAGGGCCTCCTCCGGGCTCCAGTTGGCCATGTGGTCGCCGCGGTCGAGGCCGGTGACGAGGTAGAGCGGCGTGTCGGGGATCTCGACGGCACAGGGCGCGAAGAGGTCGACGTCGGGCATGTCGGTGACGACGAAGCCGGGCTTGTCGTCACGGCGGAGCAGCGGAGCGAGCGCGGAGGCGGGGGCGCGGTCCGGGTGAACGGCGAGAAGGGCGCCCTCGGTGCCCGCGGGAGCCTCGACGGCCTCGGCGAAGGCCCGGAACTCGGCGGCGGACAGCCCCGCCGCCTCGTGCACCCCCAGCTCGATCAGTCGCTCGGCCTGCGCGCTCAGAGCCGGGAGTTCGGGAAGGAAGGTGGAGGTGACGGGCGTGGTCTCGGGCACGTTGCTCCCAGGTATGTGAGTGGACGGACCCAGGGCAAACGACGAGAGCCCCGCGGAACGTTCCCCTCCGCCGTTGCCTCGTCCCGACGGCCGCCGCTCCCACCGGCCGTCCCTACGAAGCCCGCCGTGCCACGATGACGATCTCGGGCGAGGTCGCCGTCAGCGGCCCCCGCTCCCAGTCGCCGTACCGCTCCTCGACGGTGAGGCCGGCTTCGTGGAGGAAGGCCGACAGCGCGTCGGGAGGGAGGAAGCGAAGGGTGGTCCTGCTGACGGCCGGGGCCGGCCAGGCGCCGCAGTCGAAGGTCTCGGTGAAGGTCACCCTGCCTTCCGCGACGGGCTCTTCGACCTCGTGCCACACACGTACGGCACGCCCACCGGAGTCGGTGACCCGGCGCACCCGGTCCGGCCTCCACGTCTCCCAGGCCCGCGCTCCCGGGTTCCGCGTCTCGAAGACGAACCACCCACCGACGCGGAGCGCCTGACGCACGGCGTGCAGGGCGGCCCGCACCTCCTCGTCGCCGAGGAGCACCTGGAACGCGTGCCCGGTCATCACGACGAGGTCGAACTCCGCCCGCCGGCACCGGCTGCGCAGATCCCCGAGCACCCACTCCACATCGCTGCCGTGCCGCCGCGCCTGAACCAGCATGGCGGCGGCGGGGTCGAGTCCCACGAGCCGCCCGGGGTGCCCGGCGGCCCTGGCCTCCCGCAGCAGCCGCCCGGTCCCGCAGCCGACGTCGAGCACCGCTCCGGCGGACATCACATACCCGAGACAGAAGTCGTCACCCGCTCCCCACGGGTTGAGGACGTCGTACAACGCGGCGAGCGACGGATCCGCGAACGACCGATCGACCATCGCGGCAGTCTGTCACAAGGACACCGAACACGCGGGAAAGGATGGGGAGTTGCTGCATCACGTGGAACTGTGGGTGCCGGACTTGGGGCGCGCGGTCGGTTCATGGGGGTGGCTGCTGGAGCGGCTGGGCCATGAACTGCATCAGGACTGGCCGACGGGCCGCAGTTGGCGGGCGGGAAAGACCTACGTCGTGGTCGAGGAGTCCCCCGCGCTGCGCGGCGACCGGCACGACCGGCTGCTGCCCGGACTGAATCATCTCGCCTTCCATGTGCCGGGCGACCGCGGGGAACTCGACGCGCTGGTCGAGGAGGCGCCGCGGCACGGCTGGACGCTGCTCTTCCCGGACCGGCATCCCCATGCGGGTGGGCCGGAGCACTATGCCGCCTACCTGGAGAACACGGACGGCTTCGAGGTGGAGCTGGTGGCCCCGGAAGCCTGAGTCCGACCGCCACCCGGCTTCAGCGCACCACCCGCCCCCGCAGCACGATCCGCCGAGGATGCCGCAGTACGGCCGGCTCCAGCCGCGGATCCGCGTCGTACACGGTGACGTCGGCGAGCCCGCCCTCGACCAGCCCCGGCAGCCTCAGGAAGTCCCGGGCCGCCCAGCTTGCCGCCCCCACCGCCACGTCCGCCGGGAGTCCGGCGGCGATCAGGTGCTCGACCTCGGTGGCGATGTCGCCGAAGGGGGCGCAGTCCGTTCCCGCGAGGACGGTGACGCCGGCGTCGTGGGCCTCGCGGACCCGGCGGACCATGATGCGGTGGCCTTCGTGCCAGAGCCGGCCTCGCGGGTTGTCGATGATCCGGGACGCGCTGCGGGCGAAGGCGGTCAGCGTGGGGACGTAGGCGGCGCCGTGCGCGGCCAGCATCTGAACGCACTCCTCGGGCATCCCCATGCCGTGCTCGATCGAGTCGACGCCCGCCCGCGCCGCGTTGAGCACACCTTGCCCCGACTGGCAGTGCGCGGCGACCCTGCCTCCCGCCGCGTGCACCGCGTCGGTGACGGCGCGCAGCAGCTCGTAGGGGACGGGGTCCGCTTCGAAGTCCCAGTCACCCATCAGCTTGCACCAGCCGTCATGGGCCCCGGCCTCGGCGACGGCCGCGGCGACCAGGTCGTCGGTCACCGTGTGGAAGTCGGCGCTCTTCGACAGCCCCGCCCAGGCGAGCCAGCGCCCGGCGGTGATCATGCGGGGCGTGTCCGGCGCCTCGCGCAGCTCGTCCGGGATCTCGCCGAGCAGCCCGGGGAACCGTAACGCCGTCGTTCCGGCATCCCGGTGCGCGGCGATCTGCTCGGCGAACGCCTCAGGGTCCCAGCGCGCCTCCTCCTGCGACCTAGACCCCGGGTGGGTGTGCACGTCGACGAGCCCGGGAAGCAGGAAACCGCCGTCGGCCACCGTCTCCGTCCCGGCCGACGGGCGGTCGAAGGTGATGCGGTCGCCGAGGATCCAGAGATCCCGGGTGGTGCCGTGGGGGAGTACGGTGCCGCGCAGATGAAGGGCCATCCCGCCAACGTAGGTGAGCGGCCGCGGGCCCGGTCGGGCCGGGGCGGCCGAGCGGGCCTCGACACCGAGCGCCCCCGAGAGCGCCGCCATCGGCCGCCCGGAGCCGCTCTGCGGGACGGCGGCGCCCTGAGGCGACCCTTGCCGAAACGGCGAGGGCCCGTGCCGGCGAGGCACGGGCCCTCCTTCCCCTGGAACCGGACGTTCATGGCTCGGGTCAATGGGCCGGTGAAAGTCCGTTCCGTGAGCGGCGGCTGACGGAAAAGGGGTGTGTCAGGCCGCCGTCTGGGGGTCCTTGGACAGAGCGGCCGCGGGAGCCGCATCGTCGGTCTCCGGGTAGTGGCAGGCGGTCAGGTGACCGGGCTTGTTGCCCTCGACCTGGACCAGCGGCGGGGCCTCGCTCGCGCACTTCTCCGTCGCCTTCCAGCAGCGGGTGCGGAAGGGGCAGCCGGAGGGCGGGTTGATCGGGGACGGCACGTCGCCCTGGAGGCGGATGCGCTCGCGGGCCGGGGTCTCGTCCACGGTCGCCTCGGGTACGGCGGACAGCAGCGCCCGGGTGTAGGGGTGGCGCGGGTTGCCGTACAGGTCGTCGCGGTCGGCGATCTCGACGATCTTGCCGAGGTACATGACCGCGACGCGCTGCGAGAAGTGCCGTACGACGGCGAGGTCGTGGGCGATGAACAGGAACGCGATACCCAGTTCCTGCTGGACCTTCTGGAGCAGGTTCACGACCTGGGCCTGGATGGAGACGTCGAGGGCCGAGACCGGCTCGTCCGCCACGATCAGCTTCGGTTCCAGGGCGAGCGCGCGGGCGACGCCGATGCGCTGGCGCTGGCCGCCGGAGAACTCGTGCGGGAAGCGGTTGAAGTGCTCGGGGTTCAGGCCCACGATCTCCAGCAGCTCACGGACCCGCTTCTCACGGCCGCCGGCCGGGTTGATGTCGTTGATCTCCATCGGCCCGGAGATGATCTTGCCCACCGTCTGCCGCGGGTTCAGCGAGGCGTACGGGTCCTGGAAGATCATCTGGATCTCGGAGCGGATCGGCGCCAGCTGCCTGCGGCCCGCGTGCGTGATGTCCTGGCCGCGGTAGGAGATCTTGCCGCCCGTCGGCTCCAGGAGCCGGGTGATCAGCCGGCCCGTCGTCGACTTGCCGCAGCCCGACTCGCCCACCAGACCGAGGGACTCGCCCTCGGCGACCTGGAAGTCGAGGCCGTCCACGGCCTTGACGGCGCCGACGGTGCGCTTGATCGGGAAGCCGCCCTTGATCGGGAAGTGCTTGGTCAGACCGCTGACGTCCAGGAGCGGTTGCGCGTTGCTCATGATGGTGATGTCCCGTCTCGTGTACGTCAGTGCCGCGAGGCGGCGAAGTCGGCGAAGAGATCCCCCCGCTGCTCCGCGGGGAGGTGGCAGGCGGAGCCCCGGCCGTCCACCACGTCCAGCAGCGGCCGTTCCGTGGAGCACAGCCCGCCCGGGACCTTGTCCACGAAGGCGCACCGCGGGTGGAAGCGGCACCCGGAGGGCGGGTTGAGCAGCGAGGGCGGCGAGCCCGGGATCGGGGTCAGCGGTACGTCGACCGACCCTTCGAGGCTCGGCATGGAGCTCAACAGCCCCACCGTGTACGGGTGCTGGGGGTCGCTCAGCACTTCCTTCTTGGTGCCCCGCTCCACGCACCGGCCGCCGTACATCACCAGCACGTCGTCCGCGATGTCGGCGATGACGCCGAGGTCGTGCGTGATGAAGATGATCGCCGTGCCGAACTCCTGCTGGAGCTCCTTGAGCAGGTCCAGGATCTGGGCCTGCACCGTCACGTCCAGCGCGGTGGTCGGCTCGTCGGCGATCAGCAGCTCGGGGTCGCAGACCAGCGCCATCGCGATCATGGCGCGCTGGCGCATACCGCCGGAGAACTGGTGCGGGTAGTCGTCCACCCGCACGTCCGGTTGGGGGATCCCGACCCGCTTCAGCATCTCGATCGCCCGCGCGCGGGCCTCCTTCTTGGAGGCACCGGTGTGCTTGCGGTACGTCTCGCTGATCTGCGTGCCGATCGTGTGGTACGGCGACAGCGAGGCCAGCGCGTCCTGGAAGATCATGGCCATCTTGTTGCCGCGCAGCCGCTCAAGCTCCTTCTCGGTGGCGGTGAGCAGCTCCTTGCCGTCCAGCAGGATCTCTCCGTCGATCGCGGTGCGGTCGCGGTCGTGCAGGCCGAGGATCGTCAGGTTGGTGACGGACTTGCCGGAGCCCGACTCACCCACGATGCCGAGCGTCTGCCCCTTGGCGAGGTCGAAGGTGAGCCCGTCGACGGCCTTGACGATGCCGTCCTCGGTGGAGAAGTGGACTTTCAGGTCCCTGACGGAGAGGAAGGGCTGCTGATCGGTGCTCGTCACGGGGACGCTCCTGGGGGGGTGATGCGAGGGTCGGGAGTGGGGGCGGAGGTCAGGCGAGCCGGATCCGCGGGTCGATGAGGGCGTAGACGGCGTCCACGATGATGTTGAAGAACACGATCGCACCGGCCGCCAGCAGGGTTACACCCAGCAGCATCGGCAGGTCGCTCTGGTCCACGGACTTCACCGCGAGCCGGCCGATGCCGGGAAGGCTGAAGGTCGACTCGGTGATGATGGCACCGCCGACCAGGGTGCCGAGGTCGATGCCGAACACCGTGACGATGGGACCCATCGCGCCCCGCCAGGCGAACCTGAAGAACACGTTCGACCGGGACAGACCCTTGGCCCGTGCCGTGCGGACGTAGTCCTCGCTCAACTGCTCGACGAGCTGGGAGCGGGTCATACGGGTGTAGTTGGCGGTGAAGATGATCGCGAGGACCAACCAGGGCAGCAGGAGCCCCGAGAACCAGGCGACCGGATTCTCGGTGAGCGGAGTCCACTGCGGCTGGTCGAGCCACCCCAGCTGCGCCACGAAGAAGAACATGGCGATGTAACCGACGAAGTAGATCTGCAGCGACGAGCCGAGCAGCGAGGCGGAGCTGGCGAACTTGTCCAGGAACCGGCCCTGCTTGAGGGCCGCGAGCATACCCGCGCCGATTCCGAGGATCAGGAAGACGACGGCAGCGCCGAGGGCGAGCGAGAGGGTCGTCGGCAGACGGTCCATGATCGTGCCGTAGACGGGCTCGTTGTTGGCGAACGAGTAACCGAGGCACGGCGCGTTGCAGTAGCCGTAACCGGCGTAGTCCCGCCCGGCGAAGATGCCCACGAGCCACGCCCAGTACTGCGCCGGGATCGGCTTGTCGATGCCCAGGTTCTTCCGGATCTGCTCAAGGTTCTCAGGTGTGCAGTTCTTGCCGCAGGACATCATGGCGGGGTCACGCGGCACGGCGTAGAAGAGCCAGAAGGTGATGGCGCTGATGATCAACAGGATGACCAGCGCGCCGGTGACTCGGCGGACAAGGAAGCGGAACATGAGGCGTGACTTTCCGGACGGGGCGCCGTCGCCGGGAGGGAAGTAGAGGGGGGTGGGCCGCAGGGGCGGCCATACGGGATGGCCGCCCCAGGGGATGTCGCTCGGTTACTTCTTGGCGTAGAGCTTGTTGAGCGCGACGCAGGTGTTGGCGCTGTCCCAGATGACGTTGCCGACCTTGGAGCCGTAGATGTAGTTACGGATCTTGTGGTAGTCCGGAACGACCGCGGCCTGCTCGTTGACCATCTTGTCGATGTTGCCCCAGGCCTTGTTGGCCTCCTCCACGTCCGCGATCTTGGAGGCGGCCTCGATGGCCTTGTTGATGCTCGGGTCGTTCAGCTGCGCGTAGTTGCTGCGGCCGTCACCGATGTTCTCGCCGCTCCAGCAGGGGTAGAAGACCGAGTAGCCGTTCGGCCAGTCCGGGCTCCAGCCGGCACCGAAGAGGTCGAAGTCGTTGTCGATCTTGCCGATCTGCGTGTAGAACGTCGACTTGTCGACCTGCTTGGTGACGACCTCGAAGCCGGCCGCCTCCAGGGCGTTCTTGACGGCGACGGCGGTCTTCACCTGGGTGTCCGACTGCTGGAAGGCGATGACCAGCTTGTACCCGAGCTTGCCGGCCTCCTTGAGGAGGGCCTTCGCCTTCTGGGGGTTGCCGCCCGGCTTCTTGTCCACGCCGTACAGGTCGAACTTGGAGTAGCCGGGCGTCACCGGAGCGAGGATCGTGGTGGCGATCTCGGTGGTGGCCTTGCCGCCGGAGATGGTCTGGATCTGCTGGTGCGGCCAGGCGTAGTTGATGGCCTGGCGGACCTTGAGGTCCTTCACACGGGTCATGTTGATCGGCCAGTAGTAGGTGGCCGTGTCGACCGCGGTGAGGACGCGCTTCTTCAGCTCCGGGTTGGTGAGCACCTGGGCGACGCGCTCCGGGGCGACCTCGTTGAAGATCGGCACCGCGTACTGGTCGTTGCCCTTGTCCGCGATCCAGCGGTCGGTCGACGCCACCAGCTCGTAGCCGAACTGGAAGACGTACTTGTCCGGGTAGGCGTTGCGGATCGGGTCCGTCTTCGGGTCCCAGTGCTCGTTGCGCTCGAAGGTCATCGACTTGCCGATCTGGCGGTCCCCGATCTTGTACGGGCCGCAGGAGAACGGACGCTTGTCGTACTTCTCCTTGGTGTCCTTCTTCTTCGAGACCAGGGAGTAACCACGCATCGCGAGCGTGTAGTTGAAGTCGGTGCGGGGCTCGTTGAGGCGGAAGGTGATGGTCTTGCCGTCGACCTCGATGGAGTCGAGGCTCTTGCCGTCGAACGGGCCCTTGTACTTCTCGCCGCCCTCAAGCCAGTTCTGGACGTAGCGCGGACCCTCGGTGATGAAGGTGGCGAAGAGGCGCTCGAAGGTGTGGCGGACGTCGTCCATGGTGACGTCCGAGCCGTCCTCCCACTTCAGGCCGTCCTTCAGGGTGAAGGCCCAGGTCTTGCCGCCGTCCTTCATGGTGCCGGCGTCGGTGGCGGCGTCGCCGACCAGGGTGGCGCCGCCCTTGTCGTCCAGCTTGTAGCCGGTCAGACCGCGCATGATCGGCACGGTGATGGCGCCCTCGGTCGAGACGTAGATCTGCGCCGGGTCCATGTGGTCCATGTCGAACTGCTGGAGCGAGTAGATCGTTCCGCCCGTGACGGCGCCCTTGACCTCAGGAGCCGGACCGACCGAGTCGGCCTTGGTGCCGACCGGGATCGCGATGGTCTTGGAGCCGCTGACCTTGGGGGCGTCGTTCTGCCCGGAGCCGCCCTCGTTGCCGCTGCTGCAGGCGCTGAGCACCGAGGTCGACGCCGCGGCGACGCCGGTGGCGATGAGGAAGTTTCTACGGGAGAAGGACATGGCTTCCTGCCTTGAAGTGGGAGTGATGAGACGGTTCCGGCACCCCGGCGCCTTCGCCGTGGTCCTGAAGAGGGCCGGAGCTAGCGCTTGGACTTCGGGTCGAGTGCGTCACGTACCGAGTCGCCGAGCAGGTTGAACGCGAGGACGAAGATCACCATGGACATGCCCGGGAAGAGCATGAAGGTGATGTCCTCGGTGTAGAACATCGCGCCCCGCTGGATCATGACGCCCCAGTCGGGAGTCGGGTCGATCATGCCGACCCCGAGGAAGGCGAGACCCGCCTCAGCGGTGACGAACGCCGGGAGCATCAGCGTGGACTGGATGATGATCGGCGTCCACAGGTTGGGCAGCAGCTCCTTGAAGACGATACGCCGCGGTGACGCACCCGTGACCTTGGCCGCCTCGACGAACTCCCGCTCGCGCAGGCCGAGTACCTGGCCGCGCAGCAGTCGGGCGATGGACGCCCAGCCGAAGGCGGCGAGCACGATGATGAGGCCGGTGGCTCGCAGCCAGGTCGGGATCTCGTCGTCGGGGGCGATGAAGAGTCCGTACACGACCGGCATGAAGGCGATGAAGAAGAGGGTGGACGGGAACGACAGAAGGATGTCGATGATCCGGCCCACGAGGTAGTCCGTCTTGCCGCCGAGATAGCCCGCGGTGACACCGATGACCACACCGAGGAACACGGTGAGCAGGGTGGCGGCCAGGGCGATGCCCAGCGAGGTGCGGATCGCGTAGAGCAGGAAGGTGAAGACGTCACGCCCGAGCTGGGGCTCGATACCGAACCAGAACTCCGAGCTGATGCCGCCGTTCGGACCCGCCGGGTACGAGAAGGCGTTGAGCAGCTCAGGCCGCTCGCTCGCGTATGTGGTGTACGGGTCCTTGCCGTACAGCTTCGCGATGAGCGGAGCGGCGAGCGCGATCACGAAGAAGAAGATCACGATGTACGCCGATATGACGCCCGTGCGGTCCCGCTTGAAGCGGTTCCACGCCAGCCGTCCAGGCGAGCGGCTCTCGCTGCCCTTAGGGGTGGAGGGCGAAGGCGACTTGTCGATGCTTTCGTCAGTCGCCTCAAGCGGGGCAGCCGCGGATGGAGTTGGGGGGGTCATGGTGCTCCTGGCCCAAGGGAGGGTCTGATGACTCCGCAGGGCACGCTCCCCTACGGGCTACGCCGGACTTTTTCAACGCAATTCATTCAAGGTCAATAAATTCTCGGCCGACTTGGTTGTCTCTTTACGTTCTTTACCCTGCCTTGACCATTCCGTAGCTACGCGGGTAGCGCAACGTGATCGAGTCGTGCCTTGACTCGGACCAACTGGACTAATCGGGTAACAGGTTCGATATGCGGACGCTCCTGTGTCGAAATGTGTACATCGCGGGGTCGAAACAAAACGGTTCCGCATCGGATCCCGAAGATCCATTGCGCCGTGCACGGAAGATCCACCGACCCGCCCGGGAGGGTCGAGGGGAGAAGTCCGTTTCGTCGCTCGAACGGCTTCGCGCACCCTGGCGGCACGTTGCTCCATTGGCCGGAGTTGATGTGCGCTATGTGCCTTTTGACTCGATATTGGCCCGTAAGGGATCAGTACCGGAGGAGGCACTCGATGCGGTCAGTCACACATGCCCGGTGGGCCGCCTGCGCGGTGGTGCTCGCACTCGCGACAGCGGCCTGTGGCAGCGGGGCCGGCAGCGGCGGTGACAGCGGCGCGGTGCTCACCTCCTCGTGGACGGATCCGCAGAACCCGCTGGAGCCGGCCAACACCAACGAGGTGCAGGGCGGCAAGGTGCTCTCCATGATCTTCAGGGGGCTGAAGCAGTACGACCCGAAGACGGGCGAGGCCGAGGACATGCTCGCCGAGCGGATCGAGACCACCGACTCGCAGAACTTCACGGTCACCGTCAAGGACGGCTGGACCTTCAGCAACGGCGAGAAGGTCACCGCCAAGTCCTTCGTGGACGCCTGGAACTACGGGGCGAGCCTGAGGAACAACCAGAAGAACGCGTACTTCTTCAGCTACATCGAGGGCTACGACCGGGTCCACCCGGAGAAGGGCGAGCAGACGGCCTCGACCATGTCCGGGCTGAAGGTGGTCGATGACCGGACCTTCACCGTCAGGCTCAGCCAGAAGTTCTCCGGCTTCCCCGACACCCTCGGCTACAACGCCTTCGTCCCGCTGCCACGCGCCTTCTACGAGGACCACGACGCCTGGCTGGCCAAGCCCGTCGGCAACGGTCCCTACACCGTGGAGTCGTACACCAAGGGCTCCGAGATGCGCCTGACGAAGTGGGACGCCTACCCGGGCGACGACGCGGCCCGCAACGGCGGCGTCACCCTCAAGGTCTACACCGACAACAACACGGCCTACACCGACCTGATGGCGGGCAACCTCGACCTCGTCGACGACGTACCGGCCCAGCAGCTGAAGAACGTCAGGGCGGACCTCGGCGACCGCTACCTCAACACCCCGGCCGGCATCATCCAGACCCTGTCCTTCCCGCACTACGACAAGGAATGGAACAAGGCCGGCTCGGTCAAGGTCCGCAAGGGGCTGTCCCGGGCGATCGACCGCGAGCAGATCACCGACACCATCTTCCACAGGACCCGCACCCCCGCCACCGACTGGACCTCACCCGTCCTCGGCAAGGAGGGCGGCTACAAGGAGGGGCTGTGCGGTGAGTGGTGCCAGTACGACGCGGCGGCCGCGAAGAAGCTGATCGAGGAGGGCGGCGGGCTGCCCGGCGGGCAGGTGAAGATCACGTACAACGCCGACACCGGCTCCCACAAGCTGTGGGTGGACGCCGTCTGCAACTCCATCAACAACGCCCTGGACAACGACCGCGCCTGCGTGGGCAACCCCATCGGCACCTTCGCCGACTTCCGGAGCAAGAGCACGACCCAGAAGCTCTCCGGTCCCTTCCGGGCCGGCTGGCAGATGGACTACCCCCTGCCCCAGAACTTCCTCCAGCCGCTCTACTACACCAACGCCTCCTCCAACGACGGCAAGTGGTCCAGCGAGGAGTTCGACCGGCTCGTCGACGAGGCGAACGCCGAGACGGACCCCGCGAAGGCCGTGGAGATGTTCCAGAAGGCCGAGGAGGTCGTCCGGGACAACATGGCGTCCATCCCGCTCTGGTACCAGAACGGCAGTGCCGGCTGGTCCGAGCGCCTGTCGAACGTCTCCCTCAACCCGTTCAGCGTGCCCGTCTACGACCAGATCAAGGTCGGCTGAGCCCGTCATGGGACGGTACGTCGTGCGGCGCCTGCTGCAGATGGTCCCGGTGTTCATCGGGTCCACGCTGCTGATCTTCCTCATGGTGAACGTGATGGGCGACCCCATCGCGGGCCTGTGCGGCGACCGGCAGTGCGACCCGGCGACGGCCGCTCGGCTCAAGCGGGAGTTCGGCCTCGACAAGCCCGTGTGGCAGCAGTACCTGACCTACATGGGGAACGTCTTCACCGGAGACTTCGGTACGGCGTTCAACGGTCAGGAAGTCACCGAGCTGATGTCGACGGCCTTCCCGGTCACCTTCCGCCTCACGATCGTCGCCGTCCTCTTCGAGGTCGTCATCGGCATCACGCTGGGCGTCCTCACCGGCCTGCGCCGCGGCCGCCCCGTCGACACCGGGGTCCTGCTGCTGACCCTGGTCGTCATCTCCGTCCCCACCTTCGTCACCGGGCTGCTGCTCCAGCTGCTGCTCGGCGTCGAGTGGGGGTGGATCAGGCCGTCCGTCTCCCCGGCCGCCCCCTTCGGCGAGCTGATCCTGCCGGGCCTGGTACTCGCCTCGGTCTCCCTCGCCTACGTCACCCGGCTGACCCGCACCTCGGTCGCGGAGAACCGGCGCTCCGACTACGTCCGTACGGCCGTCGCGAAGGGGCTGCCCAGACGCCGGGTCGTCACCCGGCACCTGCTGCGCAACTCCCTCATCCCGGTCGTCACCTTCATCGGAGCCGACATCGGCTTCCTCATGGGCGGCGCGATCGTCACGGAGCGGATCTTCAACATCCATGGCGTCGGCTACCAGCTCTACCAGGGCATCCTGCGCCAGAACACCCAGACGGTCGTCGGCTTCGTGACGGTCCTCGTCCTCGTCTTCCTGCTCTGCAACCTGGTCGTCGACCTCCTCTACGCCGTACTCGACCCGAGGATCCGCTATGCCTGAGCAGCCGTTCCCACCCGAGGGCGCGATCGCCGGAAGCGGTCTCGCAGGCGCCGTGGACCTGACCTCCGGCGAGGCGCTGACGCCCGAGCGGACGCACCCCGTCGGCCCGGCGGGGCAGGACCCGGCCGCCGCGCCGGCCGCCGCGGGCCGGCCCCGCAGCCTCTGGTCGGACGCCTGGCGCGATCTGCGACGCAACCCCGTTTTCATCGTCTCGGGTCTGATCATCCTCTTCCTGGTGGTCATCTCGCTGTGGCCCTCGGCGATCGCCTCCGGCAGCCCCCTCAGGTGCGACCTCGCCAAGGCCCAGCAGGGCTCCTCGCCCGGTCATCCCTTCGGCTACGACGGCCAGGGCTGCGACGTCTACACGCGCACGGTCTACGGCGCCCGTACGTCCGTCGTGGTCGGCGTCTGCGCCACGCTGGGGGTGGCGGTCCTCGGCTCGGTGCTGGGCGCGCTCGCCGGCTTCTTCGGCGGGCTGGCGGACTCGCTGCTCTCCCGTGTCACCGACGTCTTCTTCGCCATCCCGGTGATCCTCGGCGGGCTGGTGCTGCTCTCGGTGGTGACCAGCAACAGCGTCTGGCCGGTCGTCGGCTTCATCGTGCTGCTCGGCTGGCCCCAGATCTCCCGCATCGCCCGCGGCGCGGTCATCACCGCCAAGGAGAACGACTACGTGCAGGCCGCCCGGGCCCTGGGCGCGTCCAACTCCCGCATCCTGCTCCGCCACATCGCGCCCAACGCCGTCGCTCCGGTGATCGTGGTCGCGACCATCGCGCTCGGCACCTACATCGCCCTGGAGGCCACCCTGTCGTATCTGGGCGTCGGCCTGAAACCCCCGAGCGTCTCCTGGGGCATCGACATCTCCGCGGCCTCCCCGTACGTCCGCAACGCCCCCCACGCCCTGCTCTGGCCCTCCGGCGCCCTCGCCGTCACGGTCCTGGCCTTCATCATGCTCGGCGACGCGGTCCGCGACGCCCTGGACCCGAAGCTGAGGTGAACCGCGTCATGCTGCTGGAAGTTCGCGACCTTCAGGTGGAGTTCCGGACCCGGGACGGCGTCGCCCGAGCCGTCAACGGGGTCGACTACGGCGTGGACGCGGGCGAGACGCTTGCCGTGCTGGGGGAGTCGGGGTCCGGGAAGTCGGTGACCGCGCAGGCGGTGATGGGGATCCTCGACATGCCTCCGGGGCGCATCACGGGTGGTGAGATCCTCTTCGAGGGGCGGGACCTGCTGAAGCTGAAGGAAGAGGAGCGGCGCAAGATCCGCGGCGCCGAGATGGCGATGATCTTCCAGGACGCCCTGTCGTCGCTGAACCCCGTGCTGACCGTCGGGGACCAGCTCGGCGAGATGTTCGTCGTGCACCGGGGGATGTCGAGGAAGGACGCCCGGGCCAAGGCCGTCGAGCTGATGGACCGGGTGCGTATCCCGGCCGCCAGGGAGCGCGTCAGGCAGTACCCCCACCAGTTCTCCGGCGGCATGCGCCAGCGCATCATGATCGCGATGGCGCTCGCCCTCGAACCCAAGCTCGTCATCGCCGACGAGCCCACCACCGCCCTCGACGTCACCGTCCAGGCCCAGGTGATGGACCTGCTCGCCGAGTTGCAGCGCGAGTACCGCATGGGGCTCATCCTCATCACCCACGACCTCGGCGTGGTCGCCGACGTGGCCGACCGGATCGCCGTCATGTACGCGGGCCGGATCGTCGAGTCGGCGCCGGTCCACGACATCTACAAGGCCCCCGCCCACCCGTACACCCGCGGCCTGCTGGACTCCATCCCGCGCCTGGACCTCAAGGGCCGGGAGCTCTACGCGATCAAGGGCCTGCCCCCGAACCTCATGGACATCCCGGGCGGTTGCGCCTTTCACCCCCGCTGCCCCATGGCCCAGGACGTGTGCCGTACCGACGTTCCCCCCTCGTACGACGTCACCGAGTCCGGCGCGGACCGGACGAGTGCCTGCCACTTCTGGAGGGAGTGCCTGAATGGCTGAGCCGATTCTGGAGGTCAGCGGGCTCGTCAAGCACTACCCGCTCACCCAGGGCATCCTCTTCAAGAAGCAGGTCGGCTCGGTGAAGGCGGTCGACGGCGTCGACTTCACCCTGCATCGCGGGGAAACCCTGGGCATCGTCGGCGAGTCCGGCTGCGGCAAGTCGACGGTCGCCAAGATGCTGGTCAACCTGGAACGCCCGACGGCAGGTTCGATCAAGTACAAGGGCGAGGACATCACCAAGCTGTCCGGCCGCGCCCTGAAGGCCGTACGCCGCAACATCCAGATGGTGTTCCAGGACCCGTACACCTCCCTCAACCCCCGGATGACGGTGGGCGACATCATCGGGGAGCCGTACGACATCCACCCCGAGGTCGCCCCGAAGGGCGACCGGCGCCGCAGAGTGCGGGACCTGCTGGACGTGGTGGGTCTGAACCCCGAGTTCATCAACCGTTACCCGCACCAGTTCTCCGGCGGCCAGCGCCAGCGCATCGGCATCGCCCGCGGCCTCGCCCTGCGCCCCGAGGTGATCGTCGCCGACGAACCGGTCTCCGCGCTCGATGTCTCCGTCCAGGCCCAGGTCATCAACCTGATGGACCGCCTGCAGAGCGAGTTCGACCTGTCGTACGTCTTCATCGCCCACGACCTGTCGATCGTCCGGCACATCTCCGACCGGGTCGGTGTGATGTACCTCGGCCGGATCGTGGAGACCGGCAGGGACACCGAGATCTACGACCACCCGACGCACCCCTACACCCAGGCCCTGCTCTCCGCGGTGCCCGTCCCCGACCCGGCGGCCCGCGAGCTGCGCGAGCGCATCATCCTCACCGGCGACGTCCCGTCCCCGACGAACGTCCCCTCCGGCTGCCGCTTCCGGACCCGCTGCTGGAAGGCCCGGGACCGCTGCGCCCAGGATGTACCGCAGCTCGCGCCGCCGCCGCACCTGTGGGGGAGGGGAGGGCCCGAGGCACACCCCTGCGCCTGTCACTTCGCGGAGGAGAAGTCGGTGGTTCCGGCGGAGGTGGAGTCATGACCGACACCGGACGGGCCGACAGCGACAGCCGACGGCCGACAGCGACGGCCGACAACCGACGGCCGACAACCGACGGCCGGGAGTCGGCAGCCGGCCCGCGAGACCCGATAGCCGTACAAACACCCATGAACTGCGTTAACACGCAGGCAACTTCGCCGACCCGATCCCGATATACGGACGCGTCAGGCTGAACAGCGTACGGCCGTGCGGGTGCCGTAAGCGGACCGGGGCGCGTCATGCACCCCGGTCCGCTGCTGTTCAGGCCGTTCCCAGCGACCGCTTGAGGAAGTCCACCTGGAGCAGCAGCAGGTTCTCCGCGACCTGCTCCTGCGGGGTCATGTGCGTCACCCCGGACAGCGGCAGCACCTCGTGCGGGCGGCCGGCGGCCAGCAGCGCCGAGGACAGGCGCAGGGCGTGGGCGACCACCACGTTGTCGTCGGCGAGGCCGTGCACGATCATCAGCGGACGGTGCGGTTCGGCGGGGGAGGAGAGCCCCTCGTCGGTCACCAGCGAGCTCTTCGCGTACGCCTCCTGCTGTGCGGCCGGGTCGCCCAGGTACCGCTCCGTGTAGTGCGTGTCGTAGAGACGCCAGTCCGTCACCGGAGCCCCCGCGATGGCCGCGTGGAAGACGTCCGGCCGGCGCAGCACCGCCAGTCCCGCCAGCCAGCCGCCGTACGACCAGCCGCGGATCGCCACCCGGGAGAGGTCGAGCGGGTGGGATCCGGCGAGGTCCTGCAGGGCGTCGATCTGGTCGTCGAGGGAGACGGTGAAGTCCCCGTGGACCGCCTTCTCCCAGGCGGGTGAACGCCCGGGTGTACCGCGCCCGTCCGCGACGACCACCGCGAACCCCTGGTCGGCGAACCATTGCGAGGTGAGGTACGCGTTGTGCGCGGCGACGACCCGGGAGGCGTGCGGACCTCCGTACGGATCCAGCAAAACCGGAAGGGGGGCATCCCCTTGGTGGTTCCGAGGCAACAGTACGGCGCACGGGATGCGGCGTGCGCCCCCCTCCGTGAGCGTCACGCGCGGGGTCAAACCGGGATCTTCGGCGTGGGAACGGACCGTCGCCGTCAGCTTCCCGTCCCGGTACACCCGCACCCGAGCCCCAGGGTGATCGAGCGCGTGGGACACCAGCACCGTCACGCCCCCGGCGCGTACCGCCGTGTGCACGCCGGGCTCCTGCGACACACGCTCCACGCCCAGCTCGTTCACCCGGTACACATGCACTTCACCGGTCTCGGGATCGGCCGCGGCCCGACCCGCGGACGCCGAGACCAGTACGTCGTCGTCGGAGACGTCCAGTACCGCCCGGACGTGCAGCTGCGGCCCGGTCAACGGCCGCTCGCCCACTGTGAGCACGCGAGCGCCACCCTCGTCCGCGATGCGCACGAGATATCCGGAAGGGCTCCAGCAGGGCACGCCAGGGAAAAGATCCAGCCATTGTGGATCTTCGTCCGCGTGCACCATCCGGGTTGCCCCGGTCGCCGTGTCCACGGCCAGGAACAGCTGGCTTCGCTGGTCGCGCGCTTGTACGAGCAGCAGTGGCGCACCCGCCGCTGACCAGTGCACTCGCGCCAGATACGGATAGCGCGCCCGGTCCCAGGAAACCTCCGTGCGCACCCCGTCCAGGCCGATCACGAACAACCGTACGTCCGCGTTGCCGGTCCCCGCCGCCGGGTACGCCACCCGCTGCGGCTCCCGCTCCGGACGCGTCGGATCGGCGATCCACCACCGGTTCACCGGCGTGTCGTCCACGCGCGCCACCAGCAGCAGGTCCGAATCCGGGCCCCACCAGAAGCCACGGTGGCGCCCCATCTCCTCGGCGGCGATGAACTCCGCCTGTCCGTAGGTGACACCGTCCGACTCCGGCTCGGCGAGCGCGCGATCGCCCTCACCTTCGGCTCCCACCACCCGCAGGGCGCCCTGGGCGACGTAGGCGATGTGCCGTCCGTCGGGGGAGGGGCGCGGGTCGATCACGGGCCCGGGGACGGCGAGTTCGCGTGCCGTGCCGGCCCGCAGCTCGGCTGTGAAAAGCCGCCCTGACAAGGCAAAAGACGCCAACTCCACGGCGCTGTCCGTGGCGTGGGCGACGATGCCGGCGCCGGACTCACGGCTGCGCTCGCGCCGCGCCCGTTCCTCGGGCGGGAGGGCCTCCGAGGCGCCGCCCAGGAGGGCGCGCGGGTCGGCCGCCACGCGCTCCCCGCCGTCCACCGTGTCGAGCACCCACAGGGCGTTCGCCGGGTCCGTGCCGGAGGAGGAGCGCAGGAAAGCGACTCGGGAACCGTCGGGCGCCACCGCGAACGCGCGCGGCGCGCCGAGCGTGAACCTCTGGGTGCGGGCGTGCCGTCGGGGGAAGGAGACAGGCTCGGTCGTCATGCCCCGACCATATTGGCCAGTGCGCCCCCTTGTGCGGCTGTGCGCCGATCGATGCGCACGGACGGATAGTTATGATCACAAGCGCATAGTGGGTATGAACCTGCTGGCTGCTGCATGGATTTATCTGCCCCCATAGTCCGACCCCCCGCGCCTGGGATTCTTGGAGGTGAGCCGCCGTGGCACTCTCGATTTCGGCGGTGGTGCTGCTGGCGATCATCGTCTTCCTGCTGATCAAGAAATCAGGGCTGAAGGCCGGGCATGCGGTGGTCTGCATGCTGCTGGGCTTCTACCTGGCGTCCTCGACCGTCGCGCCCACCATCAGTGAGCTGACGACGAACATCGCGGGCATGATCGGCAGCATCAAGTTCTGAGCCACGCCGTTCCACGGGCTCCGGACGCTGGCTGACCGGAGCCCACCACCGGCCGACCTGTTCCACTCCTGCGCGACACCCGTTCGCCCTGATCGAGCTCACGGCCCTCGCACGTTCTCTGGGCGGCGAGGTCGACGCTTCGCAGGCGGAGGTCGCGTGGTAGTCCGTCAGCCCTCGGACGCGTATGACACGAAGTCGACCCAGGCCTGCGGCGAGAGCTGGAGGCGAGGGCCGACGGTGTGCTTGGAGTCGCGGACGTGGATGACGTCGGGGGTGTTGGCGACCTCGACGCAGTCGTTCGGGTTGCTGCTGTCGCTGTAGCTGCTCTTGAACCACACCAGCTCGGTAGAGGCCTCGCGAATCATGTGTCTCCCACCAGTCGCTCGATGAAGGCCAGTGACTCCCGTGCGGTCAGAGCCTCGGCCCGGATGATGCCATAGCGCAGTTCGAGGACCCGTAGCTGCCTCGGGTCGTGGACGGGACGGCCGTTGAACTCGTCGTCCATACGGCCAACCGCTGTGCCGTCCCCGAACTTCAGCACTTGGATCCGGCCGCCGGTCCCAGGATGATCCCAGCGGTCCATCGGCATCACCTGAATTTCGACGTTCCGCAACTGCGCTACATCCAGCAGGTGTTCGAGCTGCCTGCGCCACACCATCTTGCCCCCGACCGGCCGCCGTAGCGTCGTCTCTTCCAGGACGAAGCTGAGTTCAGGGGCTGGTGCGCGATCGTAGATCGCCTTCCGGGCCATGCGTGCCGCCACGGCCTGCTCCAACTGGTCTTCCGGGGCCACGGGGCGCCTGGTCATGAGCAAGGACCGTGCGTGCTCCTCTGTCTGAAGCAGCCCATGCAGATTGTGGTTGCCGTAGGACAGCAACTCGACCGCCTTCGCCTCCAGCTCCGCGAGATCCCGCACCTTCTTCGGATACCGGACCTTCTTGACGTCCTCCTTCATCGCCGAGAGCAGCCCGCCCGCCCCCAACACCTCGTCCGCCATGTCCAGGTACTCGGGCCGCGGGATCCGCTTCCCGGCCTCGATCTTGTACACCATGTCCTCGCCGTACCCCACCGCCTCCCCGAACGTGGCGGCCCGCATCCCCACGGCCTCCCGGCGCAGCTTCAGCTGCCGCCCCACGGTCGCGACCACGGCGACACCCCAGTCGTCGTCCGGGTCCACCTCCCAGCCCGGCTCATCCGCCTCGCTCTTGAGCCGCCTGGCCTCACCGTCCACCGACATTTCTGTGCCCTCCGTCGTACGGCCGTACCGACCCGCCCCGTACCCGTACGCCCCGTCCCGACAAGCCCGGACACCACCGGACAAGCCCCGGACAGTCACCGTACGCGACGGCATCGTCACTGTTCACGGTAAGCGCGCCCCGCCACGCTGAGTGATGTGAATCAAGAAACCGCCGCCCCCGAGACCCAACTCGATGCGTGCATCCGCAACTTCAGCGTGCAGTTGTCACCCACCCCGCGCGGAGCCCGCCTCGCCCGCCTGCTCGCCACCGAGCAACTCCGCTCCTGGGGGCTTCCTTTGGACCCGGCGGCGCTCATCGTGGCCGAACTCGCGGCGAACGCCGCCACGCACAGCCGTGTCCCCGGCCGGGACTTCCGGCTCACCCTCTACGTCGTCGGCGGCACCCTGCGCATCGAGGTCACCGACACTCGCCGCGAGCGCCTCCCGCGGCTGCAACGCCCCGCCCCCTGGTCCGAGTCCGGCCGAGGCCTGGTCCTTGTCGACGCACTCGCAGAGCGCTGGGGCACCGCCCTTGGACCGTATCCCCGCAAGACGGTGTGGGCCGAGTGCGAAGTAGGCACGCCACCGGGACCCGACCACTCGTGCTCCGGTGCGAGGGGCGGTCTTTCCCAAGGACCACGACGGTGAAAGAACCCGGCCAAGCCCCACCCCTCCCGCCCACGGCGCAAACTCACCCGGCCGGGTGAATATGCCCGACTCGGCTGGATCCTCGGCCCCTTGCCGGCCGTACGCTCAGCGCAACACAACCGCAGACATGCGACGGCCCCCGCCGGGACGGCAATCCCAGTGCGAGGGCCTGACCACCGAGGAAGAGGAAGCTTCCCGATGGATACGCAGAACCCTAGCGCCCCCTCGTGCGCCGAGTCCCGGCCTGCCGCCAACAAGCACCCGAAACGGCGGCCTCACGGCAGCAGCGGTGGTCTCACCCACGACAACACCCGCCACACCACCCGCTTCACGGTGATCGGCAACCACCTCACCCAGCACCCGGAGCTTTCCCTCCTCGCGATCGGCCTGGCCTGCCACATCCAGTCGCTGCCCAAGGGCGCCCGCGTCGACATCAAGACCCTCACCGCCCGCTTCCCCGAGGGCGCGACACGCATCGCCGCCGCCCTGCGCGAACTGGAGGCCCACGGCTACCTGCGCCGCGAACGAACCCGCATCCCCGGCGGCCGAATCGTCACCCGCACCGTCTCCTGCAATCAGCCAGGGAGCCGGCGTCACACCCACGACGGGCCGCCCGCCCGGCCCACACACCCGACGCCGACGAAGGAGCGGGCGCCCCGGCCCAAACCCCTCCCCGCCGTCCCCCAGCCCGGCCACCCCGCCCCCGCACTCCTCCAGCAGGCCACCGACCTGCTCTCCGGCCTCCGCCGTCACGATCCGCGCCTGCTCCTGTCCGCCTGCGACACCGCCCATCTCGCTCCCGGCGTCGCCGCCTGGCTGGAACGCGACGTCACCCCCACCGCCGTACGCCACGCCCTCACCGCGGACCTGCCGCCCGAAGGGCCACGACGACCCGCCGCCCTCCTGGCCCACCGCCTCACAGCCCAGCTGCCGCCCCCGCCCCCGTTCCGCTCCCCGACCTCACCGCCGACGGTCCGGCACCCCATCCAGAACTGCGAAGGCTGCGACCGAGGCTTCCGCTCACCCACCCCAGGACACTGCCGTGACTGCCGCACTCCCCTTGCCGCTGCCGCCTGAGCCCGTTCCGCCCTGTTCCCCGCGCTACGGCCGGACACTCTGGCCGGGGCACCCTCCGGAGGACACCATGAGCACTCAGGCCGACCACGGAAACGAACTGATCCCCCGTCCCGAGCTGACCCCTGATGCCCTGCGTGCAGCTCTGGCCGTCGTCCCTCCGGTCTTCCCTGCCACAGACGCGTCATGACGACGAGGGGTGACGGATGCGTTCGAGAGGTGGCGGGCAGGCGGGGCGGGGAAAGGCGGCCTCGTAGGCTGGGCCCATGACGGAACACCCCGCCCGGCGTCTGCTCCTGGTGCACGCGCACCCGGACGACGAGTCGATCAACAACGGCGCGACCATGGCCAAGTACGCGGCCGAGGGCGCCCAGGTGACCCTGGTGACCTGCACCCTCGGCGAGCACGGCGAGGTCATCCCTCCCGAGCTGCGCCATCTGACCGGCGCCGAGCTGGGCGAACACCGCCTGGGTGAGCTCACCGCCGCGATGCGCGAGCTCGGTGTCGAGGACTTCCGTCTCCTCGGCGGCCGCGGCCGTTACGAGGACTCGGGGATGATGGGCATCGCCGACAACGACGACCCCGCCTGCCTGTGGCAGGCCGACGTCGACGAGGCGGCCCGCGCGCTGGTCGAGGTGATCCTGGAGGTGCGTCCCCAGGTCCTGGTCACCTACGACCCCGACGGCGGCTACGGCCACCCCGACCACATCCAGGCCCACCGCATCGCCATGCGCGCGGCCGAACTGGCCGACGACGCGGGCTGGCGCATCCCCAAGATCTACTGGAACCGCGTCCCACGGACCGTCGCCGAGGATGCCTTCGCCCGGCTTCAGGTGGATCTGCCCGGACTGCCGTTCGGCAAGGCCGCCACCGTCGGCGACGTCCCCGGTGTCGTCGACGACGAGCGTGTCACCACCGTGGTCGACGGCACCGCCCACGCCGCCGCCAAGGCGGCCGCGATGCGCGCGCACGCCACCCAGATCGACGTGGCCGACCTGTACTTCGCGCTCTCCAACGAACTCGCGCAACCCCTCTTCACCACCGAGTACTACCAATTGGTACGCGGGGAGCCGGCGGCGCGACCCGAGTCCGACCTGTTCGCCGGTGTCGTCGCCGAGGAGGCGTCATGAGCTCGATGCTCGCCCAGCCGCTGAAGCGGCCCTCCGGTCTGCGGGTCCTCGCCTGCCTCGGACTCCTCGTGCTCGGCGCCGTGGTCGGAGTGGCCGGTGCGCTCGTGCAGCCGGCGCTGTTCCCGGGCGGCCTGCTGCTCGCGCTGGCGGGCGAGGCCGGGCTCTGCCTGGGCGGTGGCCGGCTGGTGGGCAGCCGGGCCGGGGCCGTCGCGCCCGCCGGGGGCTGGATGCTCGCCGTCATCCTGCTCACCGCCAGCCGCCCCGAAGGCGACTTCGTCTTCGGCACGAGCGCCTCCTCCTATCTCTTCCTGCTCGGAGGCATGGCCGTCGCTGTGATCTGCGCCACCCTCGCTCCGGTGCGGCAACCGGACGACGGCGACGTCCGACTTGCCAAGTGACGTACCACTTCTCCACCAAGCGCTCGTGCGAGTCCGGTGTGGGTTTCCCCAGCGGTCGTGGGATACGGGACAGAGGTGGCCAGTATGGTGGTGCGCGCCGCCGAGCCGCCCGAAGCAGTGAGGTACGGGCGGCGGAGCCAACCGGGAGAACCTGCCTTGAGTCGTGAAACTGACACTCCGTCCTCCGGGCCCAACGGGCGCGGCGGAGCCGCATACCCCTCGGGCACGCCGCCGTACGGGACCCCCATGGCTTCCGACAGCGGCGCGGACGCGGGCCGTTCGGCCACGCAGCCGGAGGAACGCAAGACCGAGACCACGCTGACGACCCGGATCCGGATCAACATCCCCGGATCGCGGCCGATTCCGCCGGTCGTGGTACGTAAGCCCGTCGCCGAAGCCGACAGCCCCGCGCCGAGCACGGACACCGAAGCGCCGGCCCCGACCGCCCCGACCTCCACGTCCACGGGCACCGTCGAAACCCCGGCCGAGCCGGCTGCGCCGCAGACGGGGGAGAAGACGAGCGACTGGTTCGCGCCGCGCAAGTCCTCGCCGGGCAAGGGCGGTCAGTCCGGCACACCGTCCAACGGCGCAGGTCAGTCCGGCGGTTCGGGACCCGGTGCGGGTGGTACCGCAGGCGCGGGTGCCGGGGCCCCCGGTGCCGGCGCGCCCGGCGGTGCGCGTCCGGGCGCGGGTACTGCGCGGCCCGGTGGTGTCGTCGGCTCGATGAGCATGTCGGGCGGCTCCCGCCCCGGCGGCCCGAAGGGCGCGGGTCTCCCGGGCGCGACCGGCGGTCCCGTGGCTCCCGGGCACGGCGGCGGGACCGGTTCCTTCGACGTGACCGAGGCGCTGGCGGCGGGCCCGCTGGGCAGCGGCGACGGCGACGGCTCCCGCCCCGGCGGTGAGGCACGCCGCGACGACCTGCCCTACTTCTCGGAGAACGGCGGCGGCCAGGGCGGCCAGAACGGCCAGGGCGGGCAGAACGGCCCGGGCGGCTACGGCGCCCAGGGCGCACCGGGCGGCTTCGACCCGTCCGCCGACTTCAACGCCCCGAACGGCTTCGACGGTTCCGCCGACTTCAACGGCCCCGGCGACTTCGGCGGTCCGAACGGCCGCAGTGGCCAGGGCCCCACCGGCCCGACCACCGGCCCGGTCACCGGCGACGGCCCGGCGGTCCCGCCGGTCACCGGTGGCAACCAGGGCGCGCTGCGCGGGCCCGGCGGCCCTGCTGGCCCCGGCGGCCCGGGTGGTCCCGGCGGCCCCGGCATCTCCGCCGGTCCTGGCTCCGGTATCTCCACCGGCCCGAGCCGGCCCGGCGCGCCCGGCACCGGCCCGGTCGGCCCCATGGGCCCGAGCGGTCCTGCCGGCCCCGCCGGTCCGGGCGTCCCCGGCGCCTCCCCGCACTCCGCGGGCCGCGGCCCGGCCGGCGGACTGAGCGACGACACCGCGATCCTCACCCCGCAGAAGCCGGCCCCCGAGCCCGGCACCCCGCACTACGGGGGCGTGGCCGACAACGTCTCCGGCCACACCGTCACCAGCGGCATCCCCGTCGTCCCGTCGGGCGCCCAGAGCGGTCCCTTCGGCCCGGGCGGCCCCGACGGACCGGCGCCGCACACGCCCCCGAAGCTGCCCGAACCGGCTTCGTCGGACGCCTCGGCCTCCAGGGCGCCGAAGAAGAAGGGCCGCAACAAGCTCGCCCTGGTCGGTGGCGGCGTGATCGTCCTCGCCGGTGGCCTGTACGGCGCCGGTCTGCTGATGAACCACTCCGACGTGCCCAAGGGCACCACCGTGCTCGGCGTCGACATCGGCGGCGGCACCCGTGACGACGCGGTCAAGAAGCTCAACGACGCCTTCGACGAGCAGGTCGGCAAGCCGCTGAAGCTGTCGGTGGGCGGCAGGACCGTCAGCCTGGAGCCGGACAAGGCCGGCCTGCAGTTCGACATGCAGCAGACGGTCGGCGCGGCCGCGACCAGCGACTACAACCCGATCTCCGTCATCGGCTCCCTCTTCGGCAACCACCGGGTCGTCGACCCGGTCATGCCCACCGACGAGGAGAAGCTGCACGCCGCCCTGGAGGACGCCTCCGGCGGCTCCGGCTCGGTGACCGAGGGCACGATCAAGTTCGAGGCCGGCAAGGCCGTGCCCGTCTACGGCAAGGCGGGCAAGGGCATCGACGTCGCCCAGTCCACCGCGGCGGTCGAGCAGGCCTTCCGCACCCAGGTCGAGACCGGCGCGTCCGACCCGGTGACCGTCCCGATGACCACACAGCAGCCGACGGTCTCGAAGGCCGAGGTCGACCGGATGATGAAGGAGTTCGCGGAGCCCGCGATGTCGGCTCCTGTGACGGTTCAGGCGCAGGGGGCGAGCCCCGTCCTCATGAGCCCGGAGAAGTCCCTGTGGAAGTTCCTCCGGGTCAAGGCCGTCAACGGCAAGCTCGTCGACTCCCCCGACCTGGCCGCCCTGAAGCAGCTCTACGGCGGTGCCTTCGACGGCGTGCTCATCACCCGGGGCAACGGCAAGAAGACCGCGGTCACGCCCGAGGACGTCTACGTCGCCCTCCGCGAGGCCCTGAGGAGCAAGAGCGACCGCACGGCGGTCATCGAGACGAACCCGGGCTAGCGGATCTCCGCCCCCCGACGACAGGGGGCACCCGGTACACGCCGGGTGCCCCCTCTCGTCGTACGGCTGCGAGCGGGACGACCCGCGCCTCGGGGCGTACGGCGACGAGTTCCGCGCCGACCCGCGCGAGGCGGGCGCCGCCGGGCTGGCGGACGCGCACCACCGCCGACCGGTGCGGCCGGCCGGCGTTCCGCGTCCACGGGCGTACCGCGTCCGCGATGTCCTCACCCGCGCCGGCGTCACGCGGCGCCGAACCGGCGGTGGTCCCGCGCCCGCCGCAGGGTACGGTCATCGACCACCTGACGGCCGCGAGCGCCGGGCAGAGCGGGGGCGAGCTCAGTTCAGCAACGCGCGAGCCGCCCGAGCCTGCTCCCGCACCCGTTCCGCGGCCCCCTCGTCCACCGCGCCGACCAACTCCGCGTACTCCTCCAACTCCGCGGCCCCCTCGACGAACTCACCCCGCTGTACGAGCAACTGCGCCCGCTCGAACCGCAGCCGCGCCGGATGCGAGGGCAGCAGCAGCGACAACTCCACCGCCCACAGCGCCACATCCGTCCGCTCCGGCCGCGTGGCCGCCCACGCCCGGATGTTGTTCAGGATCCGCAGCACCACGTCCAGGGGATCGGCCGGCGCCAGCATCGACGGCTCCAGCGCCGCCCCCGTGGCCCCCGCCACCAGCACCTGCGCGTCGCTCCCCGTCAGCACCCGGCCCCCGTCGAACGGATCGGCCAGCACCTGGTCCTCGGCCGGGCCGAACCCCACGACGAAGTGACCGGGCAGCGCGACCCCGTACACCGGGGCCCCCGCCCGCCGCGCCACCTCCATCCACAGCACCGACAGCAGAATGGGCAGCCCCCGCCGCCGTACCACCACGTGGTGCAGCAGCGACGATTCGAGCCGCTGATAGTCCGCGGCCGAGCCGCGATACCCGTACCGCTCCCCGAGCAGGTCCCGCAGTGCGACCGCCCACGCCCGCGGCCCGCCGGGCCGGAACGGCAGCTGTCCCGCCAGTCCGTCCAGCTCCACCTGCACCGCGTCCATCCCCACCTCGTCCAGCTCCCCGTCCGCCTCGGCTCCCACCAGCAGACACAGCAGGGACAGGTCGGGCCGCTCGGACCGTGCCTCTTCGGCGAACCGCCTGCGCAGCTCGGCGGAACGCTCGGGTGATGGGGGACAGGGGGGACGCATAGCTGGCTCGTGCCCTTTCACGGCGATCGGTACCGCTGGAGACGGCGATTGCTCACGGTGATCGATAGTGGTGGTAGGCGTGGTGTGCGGTGAACCCCATCCCGGCGTACAGGCCCCGCGCGCCCACGTTGTCCGTCTCGACCTGCAGCCACGCCGCCGAGGCCCCCTCGTCCAGGGCCCGCGCGGCCAGCGCCGCCATGACCAGGGTGGCCAGCCCCCGCCGCCGCAGCGCGGGGTCGACCTCCACGGCGGCGAACCCGGCCCACCGGCCGTCCACCACACACCGCCCGATCGCGGCGGGGGCACCACCGCTCTCACCGGCGACCGTCGCGAACCACACCGACGGCCCTGCCTCGCGGGCTTCACCCGAGCCGGCGGGCCCCCCTCCCAGCACCCGCAGAGCCACCTCGTTCACCCCCTTGCGCCGATAACGGGCAAGCCAAGCCTCGTCCGCTTCCCGGGACAGCACCACCCGGGACACCTCGGCCGGCTCGCCCAGGTCGGCGATCGGCGCCAGCGCCCCGATCCACATCTCGGCGGTCACCTCCCGAACCCACCCCAGCCGCTCCAGCTCCGCGCACAGCAGCTCCTGCGTGCCCTCGGCCCCGGTCGCGGTCTGGACGTACGCGGGAAGCCCGCGCTCGCCGTACCAGCGCCGTACGGCATCGAGCGCGGCCGGCAGCGGCATGCCGGGGTCGCCGAGCGGCAGCACCGAGTTGGCCCGCCGGGTGAACCCGGACGCGGCCCGCAGCTCCCACTCGCCGAGCCGTTCGCTCTCCACCGGCCGCCACGCGCGCGCGGCGACATGCGCGAGTTCCTCGTACGAGGCGGCCGGGCCGCGCCGACGGGCCGGCGCGGCGGGCACGACCTTGCCCGCCACCACGGAGGATTCCGGGATACGGACGGTCTCCCCGGTCTTCCGTGTGATCAGCAGCACACCGTCGTTCCATGATGCGAGAACACCCACCGTGTCGGTGAACTTCTCACCCTCGGCCGAAGGATTGTCCAGGCGGCGTACAGAGACCCGTTTGCCCACGTCAGCAGCGGTGATACGGACCTCGAAGCGCCCCGTCGCAGAGATTTCCACAGGTCAGTTCACCCCTCCTGTTCGGATCATGCCCAAGAACGGAGATACTAGGGGCGGGCATCGACGACGCCGCGCTCCCGCGCGCCAGGCGGCGGAGCCTGTGGAGGCCCGCCAGCGCCCTATCGAGGAGGAACGACAGCGTGACCTACGTCATCGCGCAGCCTTGTGTCGACGTCAAGGACAAGGCGTGCATCGAGGAGTGCCCGGTCGACTGCATCTACGAGGGCTCCAGGTCCTTGTACATCCACCCGGACGAATGCGTCGACTGCGGAGCCTGTGAGCCGGTCTGCCCGGTCGAGGCGATCTTCTACGAGGACGACGTGCCGGAGGAGTGGAAGGACTACTACAAGGCGAACGTCGAGTTCTTCGACGAGCTCGGCTCGCCCGGTGGCGCCAGCAAGCTGGGTCTGATCGAGCGGGACCACCCGTTCGTCGCAGCGCTGCCGCCGCAGGCCGAGTAACCCCCGTCGGCGACCCGCACAGCGTGCCGCCTCGGTCCCGTACGGCCTGATCGCCCTGTCGCCGTACGGGCCCGAGGCGTTGCCGTGTCCGGCAGTAGCAGAAAGTGAGTCCGATCCCGTGTCCGCAGTCTCCGACCGCCTTCCGACCTTTCCCTGGGACAAGCTGGAGCCGTACAAGAAGACGGCCGCCGCACACGCGGAGGGCATCGTCGACCTGTCGGTCGGCACGCCGGTCGACCCGGTACCCGAGCTGATCCAGAAGGCCCTGATCGACGCGGCGGACTCGCCGGGGTATCCGACGGTCTGGGGCACCCCCGCACTGCGGGAGGCGATCACGGGCTGGGTGGAGCGCCGTCTGGGGGCCCGCGAGGTCACCCACCGGCACGTCCTGCCCATCGTCGGCTCGAAGGAACTGGTCGCCTGGCTCCCCACCCAGCTGGGTCTCGGCCCCGGCGACAAGGTGGCGTACCCGCGGCTCGCCTACCCGACGTACGAGGTGGGTGCCCGCCTGGCCCGCGCCGACTACGAGGTCTACGACGACCCGACCGAGCTGGACCCCGCGGGTCTGAAGCTGCTCTGGCTGAACTCGCCGTCCAACCCCACCGGCAAGGTGCTGTCGAAGGCGGAGCTGACGCGGATCGTGGCGTGGGCCCGCTCGCACGGCGTCCTGCTCTTCTCCGACGAGTGCTACCTGGAGCTGGGCTGGGAGGCCGACCCGGTCTCGGTCCTGCACCCGGACGTGAACGGCGGCTCTCTCGAGGGCATCGTCGCGGTCCACTCCCTGTCGAAGCGCTCGAACCTGGCGGGCTACCGTGCCGCCTTCCTGGCCGGCGACCCGGCCGTCCTGGCACCGCTGCTGGAGATCCGCAAGCACGGCGGCATGATGACGTCGGCGCCGACCCAGGCGGCGGTGATCGCGGCCCTCGGCGACGACGAGCACGTCCGCGTCCAGCGCGACCGCTACGCGGCCCGCCGCGCGGCCCTGCGCGAGGCCCTGGAGTCCCACGGCTTCCGCATCGAGCACAGCGAGGCCAGCCTCTACCTCTGGGCCACGAGGGACGAGTCCTGCTGGACGACGGTCGCCCACCTGGCGGAGCTGGGCATCCTGGTGGCCCCCGGCGACTTCTACGGCGAGGCGGGCGCCCAGCATGTGCGCGTGGCCTTCACCGCGACCGACGAGCGGGTCAGGGCAGCGGTACAGCGCCTGAGGTAGCTCGGTCGACTCGTCCGCGGGAGGGCACAGCAAAGCCGACGGGGCCCAGGGAACTCTCCCTGAACCCCGTCGGCGGTCCGAGCGGGCCGAGGCCGGCCGTCAGGCGAGGGGAAGCGCCTGCACCGGCAGGGTCCCGGTGGTCGGCACGCCGCCCTTCGTGGCCGCCCCGGCCGCGTCACCGAGCACGGACCCGACCGACCCGGCCACACCGCCCGCGGTCTCCTGCGCCGCGGGGGTCGCCTTCTTCGTGACCTTGCTGCCGGCCTTGGCCGCCGTCGGCACGGCCTTCTTCGCGGCCTTGCCGCCGGTCTTGGTCACCTTGCCACTGGCCTTCTGCGCGGTCGGCAGCGCCTTGTCGACGGCCGTGTCGACGGCGCCACCCGCGATCCCGGTGGCGTTCTGCGTCGCGCCGTCGACCACGCTCGCGCCGTCCAGGGCGGTCAGTCCGGCCTTCGAGGCGTCGGGCAGTTCGGGGGCCGCGCTGGCGGAGCCGGCCGCACCGACCCCGGCAGCCGCTCCCGCAGCGACGATCAGCGCGGCACGGGCGATCCGGCGGGACAGGGGGAGGGACATGATGCTCCTTCGACGGGTATGTCGGATGAGAACGATGAAGTGTCCGACCACGCCCGGCAGTTGACCGACTGGGTGTTGATCTCCGGGCTCGGACGCAGTGACTACCGCTCGAAGCCCTCGAAGGTTGCGGCGGCGCAACGTAAAGAGTTGGCAATGCGTCGCATAATCGCCTGCGGATAAAAACGGTCAAAACGCTTCCCGCCGGAAAGCCTGCCGGATCCTTGCAGCCCTTTGTTCTCAAGGGATTTGGCGGATCGGACGGTGACCCCGCGAAAACCTGCCCGCCGCCCCGTCGGCCAACACCTCCGGTACCTCCGGAGGGTGAGCCCCCGAACGGCTGGGCGTGCTAGCGACTTGTCGCGATATGGACCGATTTCGGGCCGCTGTCCGGGCCCGAGGCACCCGACGTCGCGGTCGCGCGCCACTGGCTGTCGGTGTTCCCGGCGATCCACTCCCGACCCGCGTACGACACCCGCTTGATGTGCAGCTCGGAGGCGTTGGCCACGGCCCAGTGGGCCAGTTGCCACCCACGCTCGTCGACAGCGCGCCCCGCACGGGAGCCCGGGTCCTGCGGCACGGGCAGCACGACGGTCCGCCCGTCGCGCTCGGACACCGCGGGCGTCGGCACCGGCGTGGTCCTGCGGGCGCTCACCTCGGCGCCGACCGGCTGCAGGGCGTCGCGGCCGAAGTCCCGTACCAGCGCGGCCCGCACGGCGTCCGGGCCCGCGGTCCGCGTGGCACCGGGACGTCCCTCGCAGGTCAGCGTCGCGGCCGAACGCCCCGTGAGCGCGGCGGCGAGCAGTGTCGCGTCCGGCTCGTGCTTGGCGTACGCCTCCGGGAAGCCGCTGCGCTGGACGCGCTGGGCGGCGACGGTGAGCGGCAGCCGCGTGTAGTCGCGGACCTTGACCAGGTGCTCGTAGAAGATGCCGGCCGAGTAGATCGGGTCCATGATCTGCCGCTCGGTGCCCCAGCCCTGCGAGGGGCGCTGCTGGAACAGGCCCAGCGAGTCGCGGTCGCCGTGGCTGATGTTGCGCAGCGCCGACTCCTGCAGGGCGGTGGCGAGCGCGATCGTCACCGCCCGCTCGGGCAGCCCACGTCCGGTGCCGACGGCGGCGATGGTCGCGGCGTTGACCGCCTGCTCCGGCGTGAACTCGTACCGCGCTCCGTCGCCCTTGCCCGAGACGACCTCGCAGCCCGGTGTTCCGGTGCCTCCTGTGACGTACTGCACCGCGAGATACCCCGCGACGGCGAGCAGGACCAGGAAGGACGCCCCTCGACGCAGGAGGCGGCCACGGCGCTTGGAAGAAGGGGACGGCTCTCGCACGCGTACAAGGTAGCCGAGGTTACTGAGGGGTATGGGGCCGGTGCGAAAAGTAGGGGGAAGGCAGCTCGCGTTAGGGTCGGCACCATGGCCGACACCTCCCTTGACCTCACGCTCGACGCCGCGAGGCTCACCGCCCGGCTCGTCGACTTCCCCTCCGTCAGCGGCACGGAGAAGCCCCTCGCGGACGCCATCGAGACCGCCCTGCTCGCCCTGCCGCACCTGACGGTCGAGCGGTTCGGCAACAACGTCGTGGCGCGCACGAACCTCGGCCGGCCGGAGCGCGTCATCCTCGCCGGCCACATCGACACCGTGCCGATCGCGGACAACGTCCCGTCCAGGCTGGACGACGACGGCGTCCTGTGGGGCTGCGGCACCTGCGACATGAAGTCGGGCGTCGCCGTCCAGCTCCGGATCGCGGCGACCGTCCCGGCCCCGAACCGCGACCTGACCTTCGTCTTCTACGACAACGAGGAGGTGACCGCGGAACTCAACGGCCTCAAGCACGTCGCCGAGAACCGCCCGGAGTGGCTGGAGGGCGACTTCGCGGTGCTCCTCGAACCGTCGGACGGCGAGGTGGAGGGCGGCTGCCAGGGCACGCTCAGGGTGCTCCTCAAGACCAGGGGAGAGCGCGCCCACTCCGCGCGCGGCTGGATGGGCTCGAACGCGATCCACGCGGCGTCGCCGATCCTGGCCCGCCTGGCCTCGTACGAACCGCGCTACCCGGTCATCGACGGCCTGGAGTACCGCGAGGGCCTGAACGCGGTCGGGATCTCGGGCGGGGTGGCGGGCAACGTCATCCCCGACGAGTGCGTGGTGACCGTCAACTTCCGCTACGCGCCCGACCGTACGGAGGAGGAGGCCGTCGCGCACGTCCGCGAGGTCTTCGCCGACTGCGGGGTCGAGGAGTTCGTGGTGGACGACCACAGCGGCGGCGCGCTGCCGGGTCTGTCCCACCCGGCGGCCGCGGCGTTCATGAAGGCGGTCGGCGGCACCCCCCGCCCCAAGTACGGCTGGACCGACGTCTCCCGCTTCTCCTCCCTCGGCATCCCGGCGGTCAACTACGGCCCCGGGAACCCGCACCTGGCGCACAAGCGTGACGAACGGGTCGAGACGGCGAAGATCCTCGCGGGGGAGGAGCGGTTGCGGGCCTGGCTCACGGCGTAGCGGGCGCCTCGCGGGCGCGGCGCCCACGGCGGACATGCTCACGTCCCCCGTCCGTAACCCGCGTGGATCTACGCTGAGGTGGAACGACCTGGCACACGGAGGGAGCGCACATGGCTACCGGTAACCCCCAGGGGAAACAGCAGCCACCCGACGAGCAGCGGCTGGGCCCGGTCCTGCGCAGGCGAAGCCAGGTGCAGGCCGGCACCACGGACCAGCGGCTGCTGGACGAGCGCGCCCCCACGGACTGGGTCCACACGGACCCCTGGCGAGTCCTGCGCATCCAGTCGGAGTTCATCGAGGGCTTCGGCACCCTCGCCGAACTCCCGCCCGCGATCAGCGTGTTCGGCTCGGCCCGGACACCGGCCGACTCGCCCGAGTACGACGCGGGAGTCCGCCTCGGCAGAGGACTCGTCAAGGCGGGCTTCGCGGTGATCACCGGTGGTGGGCCCGGTGCCATGGAGGCGGCGAACAAGGGTGCGTGCGAGGCCGGTGGCATCTCCGTCGGCCTCGGCATCGAGCTGCCCTTCGAGCAGGGGCTCAACCCCTACGTCGACATCGGCCTGAACTTCCGGTACTTCTTCGTCCGCAAGATGATGTTCGTCAAGTACGCCCAGGGCTTCGTGGTCCTCCCCGGCGGCCTCGGCACCCTCGACGAACTCTTCGAGGCCCTGACGCTGGTCCAGACCCAGAAGGTCACCCGCTTCCCGATCGTGCTGTTCGGCAGCGAGTACTGGGGCGGCCTCATCGACTGGCTGACGAACACACTGGTGGCCCAGGGCAAGGCGGCGGAGAAGGACCTCCTGCTGTTCCACGTCACGGACGACGTGGAGGAGGCGGTGGCCCTGGTGTCGAAGGAAGCGGGGCGCTGAAGCGGTAGCGCCGGACGAGCCGACCCGCTCGGCCCGTCCGGCGTTCGACAGCGTCCCGGCCGGGTTCTCGGACGGTGCGGTGAGCGTGCGTACCGGGCGCCGCCCCACAGGCGCCGCGGTCGCGACGGGCCCTCAGGCAAGCCCGCGACGCGCCACCGCGGGCGGCCGGTGCCCCGCGATGGACGCCACCATGTCCAGCACCTGCCGCGTCTCCGCCACCTCGTGCACCCGGTACACCTGCGCCCCCAGCCACGCCGACACCGCGGTCGTGGCCAGCGTCCCGAGCACCCGCTCCTTCACCGGCCTGTCCAGCGTCTCCCCGACGAAGTCCTTGTTGGACAGGGACACCAGCACCGGCCACCCCGTCTCCACCATCTCCCCGAGCCGCCGGGTCGCCTCAAGGCTGTGCCGGGTGTTCTTCCCGAAGTCGTGCCCGGGATCGATCATGATCGACTCCCGCGGCACCCCGAGCGCCGCCGCCCGCTCGGCCAGTCCCACCGTCACCCGCAGGATGTCGGCCATGACGTCGTCGTACGTCACCCGATGCGGCCGGGTCCGGGGCTCCGCGCCCCCCGCGTGCGTGCACACCAGGCCCACCCCGTACCGCGCGGCGACCTCCGCCAGCCCCGGGTCCACCCCGCCCCACGCGTCGTTCAGCACGTCCGCCCCCGCCTCGCACACCGCGGCGCCCACCTCGGCCCGCCAGGTGTCCACGCTGATCACGACGTCCGGGAAACGCCGCCGCACCTCGGCCACGAACCCGACCGTCCGCCGTGCCTCCTCCTCGGCGGTCACCTCTTCCCCGGGCCCGGCCTTGACCCCGCCGATGTCGATGATGGCCGCGCCGTCGGCGACCGCCTGCTCCACCCGCATGAGCGCCGGCTCGTCGCGGAACGTCGCCCCCTGGTCGTAGAAGGAGTCCGGGGTCCGGTTCACGATCGCCATGATCACCGGCTCGTGCGCGCCGAACACGCGCCTGCCCAGCCTGAGCATCCCCTGCGACCTCTTCCTGCGCGTCCGATGGGTGTCCTGGCCTTTCAGCCGCCTGCGACCCTAACGCTCACGGTCGCATGGCACGATCGGACACTGACACACTCGACCGCTCGCATACACCGACCGTGGGGGCCACAGCGATGGTTATGTTCTTGTTCCTGGTCGTCGCGCTCGCCGTCGTGGTCACCGCGGTGACCCTCGCCGTGGTGGGCGGCGGCGAGGGCGACGGCCCGCTGCCCGAGGCCCCGCCCGAGCGGCTGCAGGACCTGCTGCCGCCGGACCGCCCGGTCGGCCGGGCCGACGTCGAGAGCCTCCGCTTCCCGCTCGCCGCCCGCGGCTACCGCATGGCCGACGTGGACGACGCCCTCAGCCGCCTCGGCGCCGAGCTCGCCGAGCGCGACGCCCGTATCGCCGACCTGGAGTCCGCACTGGCGGGGGTGCAGACATCGACCGGTCGGGTGTCGATGGAGAAGCCGACGCAGGAGGACCAGCAGTGAGCGACGGCTCGGCTCTCGCCGGCCCGGACGGTGCCCTGCGCTGCCCGTGGGCCCTGTCCACCCCGGACTACGTGACGTATCACGACGAGGAGTGGGGCCGCCCGGTGCACGGCGACGACGCCCTCTTCGAACGGCTCAGCCTGGAGGCCTTCCAGTCCGGCCTGTCCTGGATCACGATCCTGCGCCGCCGGGAGGGCTTCCGCGCGGCCTTCGCGGGCTTCGAGATCGCCAAGGTGGCGGCCTTCACGGACACCGACAGGGACCGCCTCCTCATCGACGCGGGCATCATCCGCAACCGGGCCAAGATCGACGCGACCCTCGCCAACGCCCGGGCGCTGGCCGACTGGGCCCCGGGCGAGCTGGACGAACTGATCTGGTCCCACGCCCCCGACCCCGCCGCCCGACCGGCGCCGAAGACCCTGGCGGACGTCCCCGCGATCACCGCGGAGTCCACGGCCCTGTCCAAGGCCCTGAAGAAGCGGGGCCTGCGATTCGTGGGCCCGACGACGGCGTACGCCCTGATGCAGGCGTGCGGCCTGGTCGACGACCACCTGCAGACATGCGTGGCCAGGAGCGCCCCGCGGAAGGTCGGGTCAGCCGTTTGACCGGCCCGCGGGTCGAGTCTCCGGGAAGTGGGCTCGGCTTCTAGGACAGCACCTGGCCTAGAGGCCGCCTAGCGTCGGTACGAGCAGCACGACGCACTCAGGAGGCAGCGGATGACCGTGAAACCGATCCCGGACGGCTACCACACCGTCACGCCGTGGATCATCTCCCGCGACACGGCCGGGCTCATCGACTACCTGAAGGAGGCGTTCGACGCGGAGGAGATCGCCCGGGTCGTCGGGGACGACGGCCGGATCGGGCACGCGGAGGTACGGATCGGCGACTCGATCGTCATGCCGTTCGACGCGCCGCCCCACTGGCCGCCGACACCCGCCTTCCTGCGCCTCTACGTCGAGGACGCCGACGCCGCGCACCGCAGGGCCGTCGAGGCCGGTGGTACGTCCGTGACCGAGGTGACCCACCTCTTCTTCGGCGACCGGATCGGGCGGGTACGCGATCCGCTGGGCAACCTGTGGTGGCTCCAGACGCGGGTGGAGGACGTCGGTCCGGAGGAGATGGAACGCCGTCTGGGCGACCCGAAATGGGCCGAGGCGATGGCGTACGTGCAGGGTGCCGACTTCTTCCCGGGGGCCTCCGGCTCCGGGGGATGACCCGTCCAGGGACGCGGGTCCGTGTCGGTCGGGAGCACCCACCGCCGGGCGCGATCAGCCCCCCTCACGCAGCACCCGCGCCCCCGACGGGGCGACACGGTCGCTCCGGCGCTACCGCCCCGGACTCATCGGCCCAGGTACTTGGGCTTCTCCTTGTTCACGAAGGCCTGTACGGCGATCGCGTGGTCCTCCGAGGACCCGGCCCGTGTCTGGAGCTCGTCCTCCTTCTCCAGGGTCTCCTCCAGCGAGTGCGACAGCCCGAACGCCACCGCCTCCTTGATCGCCCCGTACGCCACCGTCGGCCCCTCGGCGAGCGCCCGCGCCACCTTCTCCGCCTCGGCCCGCAACTCGGCGGCCGGCACGAGCCGGTTCGCGATCCCCAGCTCGTACGCCTCCTGCGCCTTGAGGTTCCGCGGGAAGAGCAGCAGATCGGCGGCGCGGCCCGGCCCGACGACCCGCGGCAGCGTCCACGAGATACCGGAGTCGGCGGTCAGCGCCACCCCCGCGAACGAGGTGTTGAAGGCGGCCGTGTCGGCCACCACCCGGTAGTCCGCCGCCAGCGCGAACCCGAAGCCCGCCCCCGCCGCGACCCCGTTCACCCCGGCCACCACGGGCTTCCGCATCCCGGCCAGCGCCCGCACGATCGGGTTGTAGTGCTCCCGCACCGTGCTCATGGTCTGACCCGAGCCGGTCTCGCGGTCCGCCGCCAGCAGCCCGATGTGCTCCTTCAGGTCCTGCCCCACACAGAACGCCCGCTCTCCGGCGGCCGTGAGCAGCACGGCGCGTACGGCGTCGTCGCCCGCGGCGGCCTGGACCGCGTCACGCAGGGCGACCTTGGTCGCGATGTTCAGCGCGTTCATCGCCTCGGGGCGGTTCAGCGTGATCGTCGCGAGTCCGTCGCTCACCTCGTAGAGCACGGTGTCGGCCATGGCGTATCCCCTCCGGTGTCGCGGCTCGGGCGTACTCGTCGGTACGCGCTCGTCTGAGGACAGCATGGCGGAGATCACGGAGGACGGCCCGGACCGGAGGTGTGACCTGCGTCAAAGAATTGGTGTCCGGTTCCGTTCGGCCGAAGTGTGCGGGGTGGCGCAGTATCGCAGTCCGATCGCCGAATTGAGTGGTTTTGCTCGCGTGCGTTGCCCAAGCGATGCCTACTGATGTTGGTCATCGGGTCCTGAGATGCGGGATAATGGCTGGGAAGCAATGTGTTCGATGCCGGTGTCGCGTGTCTCAGCCTGACGCGCGTGCCCTCCATGGGGCCGTCGGCTTTGACGATGAGCTGGTTTCAGGAAGGGGAACGAGCATGGCGGCCATGAAGCCGCGGACGGGCGATGGCCCGCTCGAGGTGACCAAGGAGGGGCGGGGCATCGTCATGCGCGTTCCGCTCGAAGGCGGCGGTCGGCTCGTCGTCGAGCTGACCCCGGACGAGGCCGACGCGCTCGGCGACGCCCTCAAGAAGGTCGTCGGCTGACGCGGCAGCGACCCTACCTCTTCGGCGACCCCGGCACCGCTCACGGTGCCGGGGTCGCTGCTTTCGCGGTACGTCCCCGGCGTGCGGTCCGCCGTATGATCACCGCTTGACCGCGCACAGCAGCCCGTCCCCGACCGGCAGCAGCGACGGCACCAGCTCCTGGCTCTCGCGCACCGCCCGCAGCAGCTCGCGGATGCGTATGACCTCGGTGGGCTGAGGGCCCGAGTCGACCGTGCGTCCGTTGGCGAAGACGCCTTCGAAGACGACGAGTCCACCCGGCCTCAGCAGGCGCAACGATTCAGCGAGATAGTCGAGGAACTCCAGCCGGTCACCGTCGCAGAAGACGAGGTCGTAACCGGCGTCGGCGAGGCGGGGCAGCACGTCGAGGGCGCGGCCCGGGATGAAGCGGGCGCGGTTGCTGGCGAAACCGCAGGCGCGGAAGGCCTGACGGGCGAACTGCTGGTGCTCGGGCTCGGGGTCGACCGTGGTCAGCACGCCGTCGGGGCGCATTCCGTGCAGGAGGTGGATGCCGGAGACACCGGTGCCGGTACCGATCTCCGCCACCGCCTTCGCGTCCACCGAGGCGGCCAGCAAACGCAGCGCGGCGCCCGTGCCGGGCGACACCGAGCGCAGTCCCGCTTCACGGGCCCGGTCCCGGGCCCAGCGCAGGACGTCGTCCTCGGCGACGTAGGCGTCGGCGAACGCCCAGTCCGTCTGCCGGTTGCCGGTAATGACCCTCTCCTGTCCCCGTGGTTGCCTGGGCGTGACTGTATCCGTTGCGGCCGGGAACCCGCAGATGGGACCGCGCGTTTAGAAGGGTGGGAAGACGAGCGGGGGGACACAGTTGGATCACGATGACGAGCCGGGCCGCGAGCAAGTGCTGACGCAGGCGCACCAGCCGTGTCAGCCCAGATCAAATTCTCGTAAAACCGCTTATCCGGAGCTAACGGGCGAGGTGGCTATGGTAGGGGCTCCACTGGACACCACCAGAGCCGACAGGGGAGGTGCGGCTGCGCCTGTGGATCGGGGAGGAGTGCTGCGGCGCTTTCTCGGATCGGCGGGCAGGCCGAAATCCGTGAACGACACTGCTGACCACAGCCACGCCGGCGACTACGCCCAGACCGCGACCTTCTCCACCGACGCGGACGGGCAGGCGTGGACTCCGCCCACCTGGGAGGAGATCGTCAGCACGCACAGCGGCCGGGTCTACCGACTGGCGTACCGCCTCACCGGCAACCAGCACGACGCGGAGGACCTGACGCAGGAGGTCTTCGTCCGCGTCTTCCGCTCCCTGTCGACGTACACGCCGGGCACCTTCGAGGGCTGGCTGCACCGCATCACCACGAACCTCTTCCTGGACATGGTCCGCCGCAAGCAGCGCATCCGGTTCGACGCGCTGGGCGAGGACGCGGCCGAGCGGCTGCCCAGCAAGGAGCCCACGCCCCAGCAGGTCTTCAACGACGCGCACTTCGACGCGGACGTCCAGCAGGCCCTCGACACCCTCGCGCCCGAGTTCCGCGCGGCGGTCGTCCTGTGCGACATCGAGGGCCTGTCCTACGAGGAGATCGCCGCGACCCTCGGCGTCAAGCTCGGCACGGTCCGCTCCCGCATCCACCGCGGGCGCTCGCAGCTGCGCAAGGCCCTCGCCCACCGCTCGCCGGAGGCGCGCGCCGAACGCCGCTCGTTCGTGCCGCGGGTGGCAGCGCTGGGGGGAGGGGGCGCGACCGCGTGAACGACTCCCGACCCACCCCCACGGAACGGCTTCTGGCCGAGCAGCACCTCGGCGACCGACTCTCCGCCCTCGTCGACGGAGAGCTCGGTCATGAGTCGCGCGAGCGCGTCCTGGCCCACCTGGCGACCTGCGCCAGGTGCAAGGCCGAGGCCGATGCCCAGCGCCGACTGAAGAACGTCTTCGCCGAGGCGGCCCCGCCGCCTCCCTCCGAGAGTTTCCTGGCCCGTCTTCAGGGCCTGCCCGCAGGAGGTGACCTGGACGGCGGCGGCTCGCCGCTGGGCGGGGGAGGGTTCGGCGGACTGTCCGGACGGTCCGGCTCGACCGGGGCGTTCGCAGTGAAACGCAGCGACCGGTTCGAGTTCGGGTACGTCCCTTCGCGTCCGCACGGCCCGGCGCTTCCCGCCGCCGACCGCGGGTTCCGCACCCACCCCGTGGGCCGCGACGCCGATCGTTCCTCCTCCCGGATGCGGTTCGCCTTCGTCGCCGCGGGAGCGGTGTCACTGGCCGCGATCGCGCTGGGCGGCGTCACGACGAGCGTGCCGACCGACACGGAGGCGCGTGGCGGCTCGGGCGGCAGCAAGGTGACGCCGGCGCGGACGCAGGGCACCGGCGCGGCGCCGGCGCCCGAGAGCCAGCGCCGACGCGGATCCGGTCCGCTGCTCGCGCAGGGGCAGGGCGAGCGGACGCTCGACACCCCGAGGACACCCACCGAGGTGTCCGCTCCGCTGCTGCCCGGGATGCCGGCCCAGTCGGCCGACCATGAGATGCACGCGCTCACCGCGCCCGTGGTGGCCGGCGCGGCCGCCATGTCCCCGCTGATACGTCCGCTCAGCGCCAACCCACCGCTCTCCCTGACCGCATGGTCGGCGGCGACCGAGGTCAACGCGACTCCCGACCCGCTCGCCGCCTACGTCCCTGAGACGACGTCATCCTCTTCCGCCTCCCCCGCGACCGGTCGCTGACCAGCCTCTGCGCAGCGGCCCACGAACCTGATTGAATCCGGGGTGGGCCGCGCCCGGGTCGATGCCGGGGCGCGGAGTCGAGGAGACGCGGCTGCCGTCGACGCCGCGTGCCGGATGGGGGAGGTTGCACGAGGTCGCCCGGTTCCCTGAGGGAACGTGCGGCAACAGCGCAGGGTCGAGTAGGCATTCGGGCGCCGGGGTGTTCCCGGTGGTGGCCGGCCGGGGAACCAGGGTGGGAAGTCGGCGGACCGGAGCCCTCGCCGCGGAGCGAGGGCCCGATCGGCTGCGGCTGCCCGCCGCGCTCCGGGCCGTGTCCGTTCGGACCCGGCGGCGGGTGCAGCGTCCTGCTCGAACAACGGTCAGCAGCGAGTAGGAAGCAGAACATGAACGAGGGGAAGCCCACGAAGCCGAAGTGGTGGAACCGGCCCCGGCCCCAGGGGTCCTCGGCTGAGGCGGAGGGCGAGGCGCCGACTCCGGTCGCCGACGGACACACGGTGCCCGCGGGCCGCGACGAGCAAAGCCCCGGCACCGGCCCGGACGGTGACTTCGAACTGGCCCGTCCCACCACGCGCCCACCCGACGACCCGGCTTCGCGGGAGGGCGACTTCGAGCTGGCCCGGCCCGCCGCGCGGAGCGGCGACGGCGATACGGCCACGGGCGCGGATGACGTCGAGCCGCGTCAGCCGCAGACGGGCGGCAGCGGTGGCGGCGCGACGTCCGCCGACGGCGACTTCGAGTTGGCACGGCCCGATGAGACGGCCGAGGCCGCCCCCTCCACGGACACGGCTGCCGCCGAGCCCACCGACGCCCCCGCTCCTCCCGCCCCCGGCACCGAGCCCACAGCCACCCCCGCTCCTCCCGCCCCCGGCACCGAGCGCCCCAAACCGTTGCACGACCCCGACCCCTACAGCACCCCGCCCTACGGCGAGCCCGGCCCCTGGGCCCCCGCCCCGCCGGTCCAGCACCCGGCGACGACGCCCGCGCACGGGACGGCCGCGCCCGTCCCGCGGCCACCGGCGCTCAACCACGGCGTGCCGACGCCCGCCCCGACCCCGCCCGCCGCCACCCTCGATGCGCAGGCCACGCCCGCGCCGCCGACAGCCCCGGCCCCGGCAGCCGGCGTACTCGCTCCGGCGCCCACCCCGCACCCGGCCCCGAGCGCTGCCGCGCAGGCACCCGCCCCCATGATCCCGACCCAGCCGTCGGCCCAGCCCACACCCCCGGTCGCTCCCGCGGCCCCCGCCCCCGACGCCCCGCCCCCCGCGAACCCCTGGCAGAACTACGACCCCTGGGCCGCCTCGGCCAACCCCACCGCCCCCCTCCAGCAGACCGGTGCCGCGGTCGCCACGCAGGAACAGCGGCGGGGGCGGGCGAAGCGGGTGCTGGTCGTCGGCGCGTTGCTGATCGCGCTCGTCTCCGGGGGCGTCGGCGGTGTCGTGGGCGCCTACCTGGAGCGCAACGGCGGTGTGGGGGACGTGGAGCTGCCCCAGGCCGCCGCGGAGCCCGCCGGGCGGGCTGCGGACAGTGTCGCCGGGATCGCCGCGCGGGCCCTGCCCAGCGTCGTGACGCTGCATGTCAGCGGACGGGAGGAGCAGGGCACCGGCACCGGGTTCGTACTCGACGACCGCGGCCACATCCTCACCAACAATCACGTCGTCGAACCCGCCGGGGAAGACGGTGAGATAACGGTGACCTTCCACAGCGGGGACACCGCCGAGGCCACCGTCGTCGGACGGGACAGCGGCTACGACCTCGCCGTCGTCAAGGTCACCGGCGTCAGCGGCCTGGAGCCGCTGCCGCTCGGCAACTCCGACAACGTCCAGGTCGGCGATCCGGTCGTCGCCATCGGCGCCCCGTTCGACCTGGCGGGCACCGTCACCTCCGGCATCATCAGCGCCAAGGAGCGGCCCATCACGGCCGGCGGTGAGGGCGGGGACGGCAGCGACGTGTCGTACGTGGACGCCCTGCAGACCGACGCGCCCATCAACCCCGGCAACTCCGGCGGCCCGCTCCTGGACGCCCGGGCCAGGGTCATCGGCATCAACTCCGCCATCCGGTCCGCCGACAGCGGCTCCGACCTGGACGGTGCGCGGTCCGGCTCCATCGGCCTCGGCTTCGCCATACCGGTCAACCAGGCCAAACGAGTCGCCGAAGAGCTGATCAACACCGGCCGGGCGACCCACCCGGTCATCGGCGTCACCCTCGACATGGACTACACCGGCGACGGCGCCCGCGTCGGCACCAAGGGCCGTGACGGCGGCCCCGCGGTCACTAAGGGCGGCCCCGGCGACAAGGCCGGCATCAGGCCGGGCGACGTCATCACCGAGGTGGACGGCCAGCGTGTCCATTCCGGCGAGGAACTCATCGTCAAGACACGCGCGCACCGCCCCGGCGACCGACTGGAGCTGACCCTGGAGCGGGGCGGCAAGGAGAAGACGATCTCCCTCACGCTGGGCTCGTCGAGCGGTGACTGAATCGAGCGGGGGCTGAGTCGAGCGGTGCCCCAGACACACACGAACATCACAGTGCACCGCGCACGAGACACCCGTACGGGCTCTGACAAGGCAAACAACCGGTTAAACCGCACGCATACCCGCATTCGGAGGCCTCGGGACAGTACCGGTCGTAGCGGATCGCCGGGTACCGTGGATCCGGCCCGGACCACGGAAGACCCGCAATGGACCGCCGAGGGCCGAGGACCGAGGACATCGCAAGGAGCTTCAGGTGTTCAATGACATAGGTGCGCTCGAGCTGGTGACGCTCATCGTCCTTGCCGTGCTCGTCTTCGGTCCGGACAAGCTCCCGAAGGTCATCCAGGACGTCACCCGGACGATCCGCAAGATCCGCGAGTTCTCGGAGAGCGCCAAGCAGGACATCCGGCAGGAACTGGGCCCGGAGTTCAAGGACTTCGAGTTCGAGGACCTCAACCCCAAGACGTTCATCCGCAAGCAGCTGGACAACGACGAACTGGGGCTCAAGGAGATCCGCAACGGCTTCGACCTGAAGAAGGAGATGGCCGAGGTCACCGACGCCGTGCACGGCCGTGAGCCGGACTCGTCCTCGGTCTCCTCCTCCTCGGGTGCCTCCGGTGGCGGACTCGACATGACGAAGAAGCCCGAGAGCCCGCGCGACGACCGCCCGCCCTTCGACGCGGACGCCACCTGAGCGGTACGGAACCGGGGCGGAACCACCGCTCCCGCGTGACGCTTCTCATACTCCGCCCGGGTCGCACACGGCCTGAACACGCCCCCTGCGCGCCCCACGCGCCGGGCGCTTTCCCTGCTGCTCGGAGCGGTGTGGTTATGCTGCCAAGTTGTTGTGCGGACCGTCCCTGAACAGGTAGCGCCGCCCGAAGGGGGGCGGGCCGGGCTGGTCCGGCTAGAACGAGGAGGCGTCCGGGCACATGGAGACGACGAGTCAGACGACGAGTCGGTCAGTCGCGCAGGCACCGGCCACGGAGAGCGGACAGCAGGTCCCCTCCGCCCGGCGCACGGTCGACGGCTACCTGCTGGCGCCTTTCCCGTGGTACGGCCTCGACGAGGCGTTCACGGGTCCGCGCTGGCTGATGCAGGTCGGCATGGCGGCCGACGGGGCCGTGGAACACGGTTCCATCGGGCACGGTGACGAGCCCTCCGTACGGAACGAGGGGACGGAGGACCGGGAGAAGTTCGCGGTGGTGGTCACCGTCGCGGCGAATCCGTCCCGGCGAAGCGCGGACGGTACGGGGCTGCTGGAGGCGACGTCGGTGTCGTCGGCGGCGTGGCTGGCGGGAGTGGGGCTGCTGTCCTTCACCTGGCCCGGCCAGATGGACCACTCGCTGCGGGACGACTGGCTGGACCAGCAGACGGAGACGGCGTGGGCCCTGGCCGACGACCTCGACGGGCCGGACTGGTCGACGCTGTCCCTGCCGGTGGACGGCGTGCCCACGCCCTTCCACTACCGGGAGTCCGAGTTCGGCTGGGTGCTCGCCGGGTCCACGCAGGCGGGGGTGCATGTGGGCGCGTACGGCAGGGGGATGAGCGCGTACGGGCTCGGCTTCGCCGTGATCAAGGACATCTCGGCGTACGCCTAGGGTCTGTCGTCCCCGTGCGAAGGCGGGGTCGCGTCGACGGGGCTCGTTCGGTGGAACGGGCCCCGTCGACGTACGCGAATCAGAACTTGTTGCGCGGAGTGATGCCCAGCGACATGCCGGACAGGCCCCGCTGCCGGCCGCCCAGCTTGCCCGCGATCGCCCGCAGCGCCGAGCCCGCCGGGGAGTCCGGGTCGGTCAGGACCACCGGCTTGCCCTCGTCGCCGCCCTCGCGCAGGCGGACGTCGATGGGGATGCTGCCGAGGACCGGGACGTTCGTGCCGGTCGTGCGGGTCAGGCCGTCGGCGACGACCTGGCCGCCGCCCGTGCCGAAGACGTCGACCATCTCGCCGCAGTGCGGGCAGGGCAGGCCGGACATGTTCTCGACCACGCCGACGATCTTCTGGTGGGTCTGGACGGCGATGGACCCGGCGCGCTCGGCGACCTCGGCCGCCGCCTGCTGCGGGGTCGTGACGACCAGGATCTCGGCGTTCGGGACCAGCTGGGCCACGGAGATCGCGATGTCGCCGGTGCCGGGCGGCAGGTCGAGGAGCAGGACGTCCAGGTCGCCCCAGTACACGTCCGCGAGGAACTGCTGGAGCGCACGGTGGAGCATCGGGCCGCGCCAGACCACCGGGGCGTTGCCCGGGGTGAACATGCCGATGGAGATGACCTTCACGCCGTTCGCCGACGGCGGCATGATCATGTTCTCGACCTGGGTCGGACGGCCGTCGGCGCCCAGCATGCGCGGCACGCTGTGGCCGTAGATGTCTGCGTCGACGACGCCCACCTTCAGACCGTCGGCCGCCATCGCGGCCGCCAGGTTGACCGTGACGGAGGACTTGCCGACACCGCCCTTGCCGGAGGCCACCGCGTACACCCGGGTCAGGCTGCCGGGCTTGGCGAAGGGGACCTCACGCTCGGCCTGGCCGCCGCGCAGGGCGTTCGCCAGCTCCTTGCGCTGCTCGTCGCTCATCACGTCGAGTGTGACGTCGACGCGGGTGACGCCCTCGACCGCGGAGACGGCGTCCGTCACCCGCTGGGTGATCGTCTCGCGCATCGGGCAGCCGGAGACGGTCAGGTACACGGTGACCGCGACCGCACCGTCCGCACCGATCTGAACCGACTTGACCATCCCCAGCTCGGTGATGGGGCGGTTGATCTCGGGATCGTTCACCGTCGCCAGTGCCTCGCGCACCGCGTCTTCCGTAGCCATAAGGACGATGGTACGGCCCGGTAGCCATGCCCCGGAAAGCCTGTCAGCGGTCGTCTACGTCACGTCCGCGTGGCCGTTCCGCCGGGAATACACCGTGCTCCCGGTGACCGTTCCCGCGATGGCCGTCCTGCCGCTCCTCCAGCTCCTTCACCAGGTCCTGGAGTTCCGAGCGGATCCAGTCGCGGGTGGCGACCTCGCCCAGGCCGATGCGCAGCGCGGCGATCTCGCGGGTCAGGTACTCGGTGTCGGCGATGGAGCGCTCGTTCTGCTTGCGGTCCTGCTCCAGGTTGACCCGGTCGCGGTCGTCCTGCCGGTTCTGCGCGAGCAGGATCAGCGGGGCGGCGTACGAGGCCTGCAGGGACAGCGCCAGGGTCAGGAAGATGAACGGGTACTCGTCGAACCGCAGGTCGCCGGGCGCGGCGATGTTCCACAGCACCCACACGATGATCACGACCGTCATCCAGACGAGGAACCGTCCGGTGCCGATGAAGCGGGCGATCCGCTCCGACAGCCGCCCGAAGGCCTCCGGGTCCCATTCGGGCAGGATCCGGCGGCGCGGCGGGCGGGGCTGGTCCAGGCGCGGGCGGGGGCTGCGGCCGGCCGCGGTCGCACCGGACGCCGTGCGCTCGCGCGTGCCGTCACGGTCAGGAGCCATGGGCCGTCACCCCCTCGCCCGTGTCCTCGGCCAGATGGAACTCCGTCTCCCGCCAGTCGTCGGGCAGCATGTGGTCCAGTACGTCGTCCACGGTCACCGCGCCCAGCAGCGACCCCGAGTCGTCGACGACGGGCGCCGCGACCATGTCGTACGTCGCGAAGAACCCGGCGACCACCGGCAGCGCGGCGTCCGGCTCCAGGGCTTCGAGCGCCTCGTCGAGGAGCGCGCTGACCAGGGTGTACGGAGGGTCCCGCAGCAGGCGCTGGAAGTGCACCGTGCCGAGGTACTTGCCGGTCGGGGTCTCGTCGGGCGGACGGCAGACATAGACCTGGGCGGCGAGAGCGGGGGACAGGTCGGGGTTGCGGATGCGGGCGAGGGCGTCGGCGACGGTGGCGTCGGGGCGCAGGATGATCGGCTCCGTCGTCATCAGACCGCCGGCCGTGTGCTCCTCGTACGCCATCAGACGGCGCATGTCGGCCGCGTCCGCGGGCTGCATCAGGTTCAGCAGCCGCTCCTGCTCGTCCACGGGCAGCTCGCCCAGCAGGTCGGCCGCGTCGTCCGGGTCCATGGCCTCCAGGACATCGGCGGCGCGCTCCTCCTTCAGCTTGCCGAGGATCTCGATCTGGTCGTCCTCAGGGAGCTCTTCGAGGACGTCGGCGAGCCGGTCGTCGTCGAGGGCCGCGGCGACCTCCGCGCGGCGCTTGGGGGAGAGGTGGTGCAGGACGTTGGCGAGGTCGGCGGGGCGCAGCTGCTCGAAGGTGGCGAGCAGGTTCTCGGCGCCCTGCCCCTGCTCCTCCGCGGAGAAGCCGGTGACCGCGGACCACTCGACGGTCAGCGACTCGCCCTTGGCGCGCCGGAAGGCGCCGCTCCTGCCGCCCTTGCGTACGAACACCTTGTCGATCTCCCAGTCCCGCCGGGCCGGCAGCTGGCCCACGGACAGGTCGAGGACGGTGACCTCCTCGCCGGTCTCGACGAGGGTGACGCGCCGGTCCAGCAGCTCGCCGAAGACGAGGCGCTCGGTGGGGCGCTGCTCGAAGCGGCGGACGTTGAGCACACCGGTGGTGATGACCTGGCCGGACTCGATGCTGGTCACGCGGGTCATGGGGAGGAAGATGCGGCGTCGGGTGGAGAGTTCGACGACCAGGCCGAGCAGGCGCGGGGGACGTCGCCCGACGCGCAGCATGACGACCAGATCGCGCACGCGGCCCACCTGGTCGCCGTTCGGGTCGAACGCGGCGACGCCGGCGAGGTGCGAGACGAAGATCCGGGGGGCGCCGGCTGCCATGGCTGCGGCTCCTTTTCGTGCGGGTGCGCCGTGTTGGCGGTTGCTGTTCTCTTGCTGTTTCTCTGGGTGTTCGCTGACTGCGCCGCCTATCCGAATTGCCCGCTCAGGTGGGCTTCAGGCTAGCCCGTCCGGATCCGATACGCCCTGGTGAGCGGTCCGGACGGACTGGCTCCGCCGTGGGCCCGAGGGGCCGGTACGCTGCGGTACGCCGCTCCCGTCACTCGACAGAAAGGCAGCCCCGCCTGTGACTGCGATCGCGCAGGGTCGTGCCCGCCGGGCCGCGCTGGTGAGCGCCGTGTGCGCTCTGGTGGTGTCGGGAACGGCACTGACGGGATGCAGCGAGGACCCCGACGAGGGCACCAACGGGGTCGGCAAGCTGTCGGCCGCCGAGATCCAGCGCAAGACCCGTGAGGCCGCCGACTCCGCCGAGGCGGTGCGGCTCTCCGGGAACGTGGTCACCAGCGGACGCACATACACACTCGACATGCGCTTGAAGTCCGGCGGCGCGACAGGGTCGGTCACCGCGCAGGGATCGACGTTCCAGCTGCTCAGGATCGGTGAGCAGCTGTATCTGAAGGCCGACGACGGCTTCTGGAGCGACGCGGGCGACGACGGCAAGGCGGATGCGGCGGCCGTGGACAAGCTGGGCGGCAAGTACGTGAAGGTGCCGCAGGGCGATCCGTCGTACAAGAAGTTCAGTGGCTTCACGGACAAGGGCGTCCTCCTCGACGGCCTGTTGACCCTGCACGGCACCCTGGCCAAGGACGGGTACCACGAGCGGGCGGGTACCCGCATCATCCGTGTCACGGGCGACGCCGGCTCCGGCGGCACCCTCGACGTCTCCCTGAAGGGCACCCCGTACCCCCTCCGGCTGACCCGGGCGGGCGGTGCGGGCACGCTGACCTTCTCCGCCTGGGGCAAGGACTTCCCGCTGGAGGAGCCGGCCAAGGACGACACCGTCGACTACGGCAAGCAGCTGCCGACGTCGTAAGGGGAGCGGGGCCGCCGGACTGCCCTGCCGCTCCGCCCGGCTCCGCTCGCCCGCCTACTTCCGCCTGCGTCGCTTCAGCAGCAACCGCGGCACCGCAGCCGGAACGGGCTCCCGGGTCGTCGCCGGTGTGGGCAGCGGGGCCTCGGACAGCGACCCCTCCGGCAGCGGCGCCAGCGCACCCGTCGGCTCCAGACGCAGCACCCGGCATTCGCGTGCCCAGCGCTGGGGCATCGCCTCACCGTCAGGCGCGTTCAGGCGCTTGCCCTTGAGCTCGGCGACGGTGGCCTCCCACGGCTCCGAACCCGCCGCGAGCTCCACGATCCTCGCCGACCACGACACCAGCCGGCCGCCCTTGTCCTTGCTGCGGACCGTCACCTCGGCCTCGACGCCGTCGGCCAGCCCGGGAAGCGGCTGCTCACCGGGGCCGTCACCCACGACACACGCGGCACCCTCGTGCCACACGTGCCACAGCGCCCGTGCCGGGACATCGGGTCCCTTGACCCAGATCAGCCCGGACTTCTTCGTGGCCTCCTCGACGAGGGCCTGGTCGAGCAGCTCGCTTGTCATGGCCCCAAGCCTAACCAGCGGGGTCCGGCCCGCTCAGAGCCAGCCGTTCCGCTTCAGCGTGCGGTGGATGCCCAGACAGATGGCGACCGTGACGCTCATGATCACCGGGTAGCCGTACTTCCAGTGCGTCTCCGGCATGTAGTCGAAGTTCATGCCGTACACCCCGCAGACCATCGTCGGTACGGCGATGATCGCGGCCCACGAGGTGATCTTCCGCATGTCCTCGTTCTGCGCGACGGACGCCTGCGCGAGGTTGGCCTGGAGGATCGAGTTGAGGAGCTCGTCGAAACCGATGACCTGCTCGTGCACCCGCGCGACGTGGTCGGCGACATCCCGGAAGTACTTCTGGATGTCCGGGTCGATCAGCCGCATCGGCCGCTCGCTGAGCAGCTGCATGGGACGCAGCAGCGGCGACACCGCCCGCTTGAACTCCAGTACCTCACGCTTGAGTTGGTAGATCCGCCCGGCGTCCGTACCGCGCGGCGTCCCCTTGCGCCCCGGTGAGAAGACCTCGGTCTCCACCTCGTCGATGTCGTCCTGCACGGCGTCGGCCACCGCGATGTACCCGTCCACGACATGGTCGGCGATCGCGTGCAGCACGGCCGACGGACCCTTGGCGAGCAGCTCCGGGTCGTCCTGGAGCCGGTGCCGCAGGGCCCGCAGCGAGCCCTGCCCGCCGTGCCGGACGGTGATGAAGAAGTCCCGGCCGGTGAAGCACATGACCTCGCCGGACTCGACGACCTCGCTGGTGGCGGTGAGTTCGTCGTGCTCGACGTAGTGGATGGTCTTGAAGACGGTGAACAGGGAGTCGTCGTAGCGCTCCAGCTTCGGGCGCTGGTGGGCCTGCACCGCGTCCTCGACGGCCAGTGGGTGCAGCCCGAACTCGCTCGCGATACCGGAGAACTCGGCCTCGGTCGGCTCGTGGAGCCCGATCCACACGAAGCCACCGTCCCGCCGCACCAGGCGCATCGCCTCATGGGGGGTCAGCGGCTTGTCGGTCTGCAGTCGGCGGCCGTCCCGGTAGACGGCACAGTCGACGACGGCGGAGGGGGTCGCGGGGTCGCGGGTGGTGTCGTACGCGCCGTTGTCCTTGCGCAGCGAGACGCGGGACGGGCGGACCACGGCACGCAGGTCGCGGATCATCGACATGAGCAGGCTCCTTCGCAACGGGCAACGAAGCGGGGGAGGGCCGCAGCACGGGTGGAACTGCCCGGAATGGGGACGTCCTGACCTCAGGATGTTTGGCACGTCCACAAAGCGGGGAGCACCGCACCGTCGCGGTGGTGGCTTCGTTGCTGGTTCAGATCAGACCGATCAGGCAAAGCGAAACGAAGTGCTCTTCCGTGGAAGGACGCAAGCGTGAAAGGACGGCGGTCAGCCGGGGCGGAACAGCCGAATCAGCTACATCAGTGGCGGGAAGAGCGAGTGGTACTGCACGGTCGACTTCGATCCATGACAGCCCCACCTCCTCCGGCCGGTCCCTCGTAAGGGACGTTCCATACCCTGTTCAGGGTTCCCCGTTGGGGAGTCGCAATCCGGCGTCGGGACTCGATCGCGACGCTTCTGCGTGCTGCCCCGAACACCGGGCAAGAGTATCAGCCGACTGAAGTGTCAAGGCGCTGCTTTGCCGGGTGCTGACGAGTTCTATGCTCGCGGCATGGCTGATGTTCTTCCTCTGGTCGAGGCCCGGTTGCGCACCGCGCTGGGCGAACCGGACGCGCGCGCGGCGGTCACCTTCCTCGGTACGGACCGCATCGAGGTGCTCCGCTTCCAGCAGGGCGACATCGTCCGCTACGCCACGCTCGGCATGTCCGCGCAGCCCATGAACGACCCCACGGCGATGGTCGCCGACCCGGTCAAGGGCCCCCGCGCCGAGCTGGTCCTCTCGGTGCGCTCCGGCATCGCCGACACCGACAAGGTGCTGCGCCCGCTCGCGGTGCTCGCCGCGTCCCCGCAGGTGGAGGGTGTGATCGTGGCACCGGGCGCCTCCCTGGACGTGGGTGAGCCGCTGTGGCCCGAAGCTCCCTTCACCTCGGTCCTGGTGGCCGAGCCGGGCGGCCTCGTCGAGGACCTGGAGCTGGACGGGCCCGCCGGACCTGTGCACTTCCTGCCCCTGCTGCCCATGACCCCGAACGAGGCGGCCTGGAAGCGGGTGCACGGTGCCCAGGCGCTCCAGGAGCGCTGGCTGACGAGCGGGACGGACCTGCGGGATCCCACCCGCGCGTCCGTCCCGCTGGCGTGAGCAACCTCACCAACCGGTGGCTGAAAACCGTCAGTTGGCGAAGACGGTGACACCGTCCTCGGCCGAGTGCTCGGGCTGCAGTCCCGTCGCCTCGTGGATGAGCGCCTTCCGCCGTACGACGACCACGAGCGCGCCCGCCACGGCCGTGACCGCGGCCACCACGAACGGCACCCGGACGCTGCCGCTCACCGACCGATCCGCTGCCGCAGGATTTCGCCCGCTCGCGCGTCGAGGGGGTGCATGTCCGTTCTCCCATCCCCACGGTTCTGGTTGGCAGTTGCATGCGCCATGTTAGCCAAGCTAATTAATGTTAGTTACATCTAAATTTGTTTGGTGAAGGGTTCCGCCCGGACGGGTGATCGTCCTTGACGTGACGCGGAAGGGGTAGGACCGTGGGGCCCTATGAGGGGCGAACCCAGTTGCCCGAAGTGTGGTGGCCGGGTCAGGGCTCCCGGACTCTTCGCCGACGCCTGGCAGTGTGACGTGCACGGCACCGTCCACCCGGTGCAGCCCGTGATCCCGCCCAGCGTCGAGGCCCTCGGTGTCGTGGTGCATCGCACCCAGGTGCCGGTGTGGATGCCGTGGCCGCTGCCGATCGGCTGGCTGTTCACCGGGGTCGCCAGTGCCGGCGACGACCGCAGTGGCGGCCGGGCGACGGCCGTCGCCTGCTCCGGACCCGGTCCGCTCGGCGGCATGGGCGAACTGATCCTGGTCGCCGAGGAACTCGGTGTCGGTCTCGGCGCGCGCTACGCGGGCATGGACGGCCCGGATCCGGGGCCGTACCTGAACGTCGAGAAGCCGCCCCAGGCCAAGGTCCTCGCCGCCGGCCGCCCGACTCCGCTGTGGCATGTCTCCGGCACGCCCGGCGACCGTGCGGTCTTCGCCGGGGAGGCGCTCGGGATGTGGCTGTGGGCGGTCGTGTGGCCGGAGCAGTCCGGGCTGCTGATGTACGACGAGATGGTGCTGACCGATCTGCGAGACGCGGGGGCCGAGCTGGACCTGGTGCCGTGCGGGGCGTTGTCGCCGCGTCTGATGGAGCCGTAGGTCGCCCGGATGTAAGGGGTGCTCGGCCGTTCGGGTGTGACAGGGGTCGTTGAAAATCCGGTTATCCTTGAGCGGCCCTCTCCGTTCGAACGGGCCCTTCCGCTTGAACGGCCCTTTCCGTCTCGTCGTCTGGAGTTCGCGTGCGTATCGACCTGCACACCCACTCCACCGCTTCCGACGGCACGGACACCCCGGCCGAGCTGGTGCGGCGCGCCGCCGCGGTCGGACTGGACGTCGTGGCGCTCACCGACCACGACACCACCCGCGGACACGCCGAGGCGATCGCCGCGCTGCCGGAGGGGCTCACCCTCGTCACCGGCGCCGAGCTGTCGTGCCGTGTCGACGGCATCAGCATGCACATGCTGGCCTACCTCTTCGATCCCGCGGAGCCCGCGCTGCTCGCCGAGCGTGAGCTGGTGCGCGACGACCGGGTGCCCCGCGCCCAGGGCATGGTCGCCAAGCTCAACGCGCTGGGCGTGCCCGTCACCTGGGAGCAGGTGCTGCGGATCGCCGGTGACGGCTCGGTCGGCCGGCCGCACGTCGCCTCGGCGCTCGTCGAGCTCGGAGTCGTACCGACCGTGGGCGACGCCTTCACCGAGGACTGGCTGGCCGACGGCGGCCGGGCCTTCGTGGAGAAGCACGAGACCGACCCGTTCGAGGCGATCCGGCTGATCAAGGCCGCGGGCGGTGTCGCCGTCTTCGCGCACCCGGCCGCCAGCAAGCGGGGCCGTACGGTTCCGGAGGCCGCGATCGCCGACATGGCCACGGCCGGCCTCGACGGCATCGAGGTCGACCACATGGACCACGATCCCGACACGCGCGCGCGGCTGCGCGGGCTCGCCAAGGAGCTCGGGCTGCTGACGACCGGGTCCAGCGACTACCACGGCAGCCGCAAGACGTGCGTGCTCGGGGAGTACACCACCGATCCCGAGGTGTACGGCGAGATCACGCGGCGGGCGACCGGCGCGTTTCCCGTGCCGGGGACCGGCGGGGTCTAGATCGCCTTCCCTTCCGTTCACAGGCACCCGACGCCGTCGGTCGTGCCCGCCCGTTCCTTCCCCCATGCCCTGAGGGCTCGGGGACCCCAGCGGAACGTCTGCCCACAGCGGTAGCGGCACAGCGGTACCACTCCTGCCTGCCCACCGCGCGAACCACCCACGTCGCAAGGCCCCTCACCCATGTTCGACCTCGCCGTCTTCGGCTCCCTCTTCCTGACCCTCTTCGTGATCATGGATCCGCCCGGGATCACCCCGATCTTCCTCGCGCTCACCGCGGGCCGCCCGGCCAAGGTGCAGCGTCGGATGGCCTTCCAGGCCGTCTGTGTGGCCGGCGGTGTCATCGCGATCTTCGGGCTCCTCGGCCACCAGATCCTCGACTACCTGCACGTATCCATTCCCGCGCTGATGATCGCGGGCGGGCTGCTGCTCCTGCTGATCGCGCTCGACCTGCTCACCGGCAAGACGGACGAGCCGAAGCAGACCAAGGACGTCAACGTCGCCCTCGTACCCCTGGGCATGCCCCTGCTGGCCGGGCCGGGAGCGATCGTCTCCGTGATCCTCGCCGTGCAGAAGGCCGACAGCGTGGCCGGCCAGGTGTCGGTGTGGTCGGCCATCCTCGCCATCCATGTCGTGCTGTGGCTCGTGATGCGGTACTCGCTGCTGATCATCCGGGTCATCAAGGACGGCGGCGTGGTCCTCGTGACGAGGCTCGCGGGCATGATGCTGTCGGCGATCGCCGTGCAGCAGATCATCAACGGGGTGACCCAGGTGATCAGGGGAGGGTGACGGACGGCGGGGGCCGAGGGCTGCCCCGCCCGTGATCGCTCCGCCCACGCACAAGGGCCCCGCACGGCGTCGCTGCCGTACGGGGCCCTGAAGCATCAAGAAAAAGACTTACGACATCACGAAGCCGTGGGTTCGGTCGGGCGGATCCAGAGCCGCTGGCCGATCGCGGCGGCCTGCTGAACGATCCGGTTGACGGAGGCGGCGTCCACGACGGTGCTGTCCACGGCCGTGCCGTCGACCTCGTCGAGTCGCATGATCTCGAAGCGCATGGCTTCTCCCTTCGTCCGGTCATCCTCCTGAGGAGAACTACTGCGTTACACATGTATGCAACCAGTCGCGCGTTACAAACATTCCCTACGCTAAAGAAATTTTTCGAACGACTAACTACTGACGGGTAAGCGTTCGTCGAGGGATAGGACGAGACGGACCGGGACCGGTTGTGTTCGCAGCGTGACCGCCGGGACAATGGAGATGATGAACGACGACCTCGCGGCGCTCGGCGCCCGCATCGACCGCACCAACGAGCTGCTGCAACGCATGCTCGCCGAGGTGGCGAAGACGCCCTCCACCCATGCGATCTTCGTCGACGCGGGTTATCTGTACGCCGCCGCGGGCCGGCTGGTCTCCGGAACGGAGGACCGCCGGGCCTTCGATCTGGACGCCGAAGGGCTGATCGAGGCGCTCATCGACAAGGCGCGCACGATCTTCGCGGACAGCAGGCTGCTGCGGGTCTACTGGTACGACGGCGCCCGCCGCCGTATCCACACGGCGGAACAGCAGTCGATCGCCGAGCTTCCCGACGTGAAGGTGCGATTGGGCAACCTCAACGCCAACAATCAGCAGAAGGGCGTCGACTCGCTCATCAGGACCGACCTGGAGTCACTGGCCCGGCACCGCGCCATCAGCGACGCGGCCCTGCTCGGCGGGGACGAGGACCTGGTGTCGGCGGTCGAGGCCGCGCAGGGGTACGGCGCGCGGGTGCACCTGTGGGGCATCGAGGCGCCCGAGGGCCGCAACCAGGCCGAACCGCTGCTCTGGGAGGTCGACAGCCAGCGCACCTTCGACCTCGACTTCTTCAAGCCGTACGTCTCCCGGCGCACCGCGGCCGCATACGAGGCGGCGGGCGCCCGGCCGACCCGCGAGGACGTGCGGTTCGTCGGCGCACAGATTGCTGCGAAGTGGCTCGCCGCCCGGGGGCGTGAGTCACTCGTCGAGCTGCTGCCCGGCCACCCGTACCTGCCCGGGTCCGTGGACCAGGATCTGCTGGTGGAGGCGGAGGGGCTGCTCCAGTACTCACTGCGCGGGCAGGCGGATCTGCGGCGGGCCCTGCGGGACGGCTTCTGGGAGCACCTCCAGGCGCAGTACTAGGCGCCCGCCGGCGGTCGTCCGGCGATGCTGCCCGCAGGATCCACCCCGTCGACGCCGTCCCAGAAGTCGGCCACGGCCCGCGCGGTGAGCAGGGGCTGGTCGGCGTTGGGGGAGTGCTCGGCGCCGGGAATGATCGTGCGGCGCGCCTTGAGCCGGGCCGCCATGTCGTCGAGGACGGGGACCGGCCAGGTGTCGTCGCTGGCGCCGGACAGGACGTGGAACGGCAGCGGGAGCGCGGCGAGTTCGTCGACGCGGTCCGGTTCCGTGGTCAACTGCCGCCCCGTCGCGAGAAGTTGCGCGGGCTTCGTGCCGAGCCAGCGGCGGCGCAGCAGCTCCAGTCCGCCGATGCCGCGCGCCGGACCGCCGACCTCCTCGGGCGGCCCCATGGCGAGGATCGCCTCCCAGGTCTCGGCCATCGTCATCACCCCGAGCGCGTCCCGCAGGAGCTTCACGCGCTGCTGCTGGGAGTCGGAGATCTGGGCCGGACCCGACGCCATCAGGGTCAGCGAGCAAAACGGGGCGTGGTCCAGCAGGACGGCGGCGCGGGCGATCTGGCCGCCGAGTGAGTGACCGAGGAGGTGCAGGGGGCCGTCACCGGCGTCGAGGGCCGCTGCCTGGGCGAGGACGTCCTGGGCCAGTTCCTCCCGCGCGTACGCGGATTCGTCGTCCTCGGGTCCGTCCGACTCGTGCTGCCCGCGTCCGTCGACGGCGACCGTGCGGTAGCCGCGCGCCCCGAGCGACTCGTGCATCAGCGTGAAGTCCTCCTTGCTGCCCGTGAACCCGGGGAGCAGCAGGGCGACACCGCGGGGCTCGACGCCGGGGGCGACGGGATGGTCGACCACCGCGAAGGTGCCACGGGAGGTGCGCAGGGGGTAGGCGCGGGCGTTCGGAGGCGGGGTGAAGACGGGTTCGGTGGTCACGGGGGGAGGGTAGCGGGTGGGGCGCGGAATGCCGACGGCCCGGCCCCACCTCGGATGGGACCGGGCCGTCGTACGGCGATCAGCTCTCCGCGGGCTCCGCGGCGACCGTGGCCTTGCGGGTGCGGCGGCGCGGCGCGGGCGCCTCGGTGGCCGCGGGTTCCTGCGTGGCCTGGGCCGGGATGTCCGCGGCCGGAGCGGAGGACGCCACCGTCTTGCGGGTGCGGCGTACCTTCGGCTTGGCCTCGGTGGCCTCGCCCGTGTCGGGCTCGGTGACGGCCGCGGCGGTCTTGCGGGTGCGGCGCGGCTTGGCCTCGGTGGCCTCGGCGGTGTCGACGGCGCTTTCCGCTGCGGCGGTGGCCTTGCGGGTGCGGCGTGCCTTGGGCTTGGCCTCGGTGGCCTCGCCCGTGTCGGGCTCGGTGACGGCCGCGGCGGTCTTGCGGGTGCGGCGCGGCTTGGCCTCGGTGCCTTCGGCGGTGTCGACGGCGCTTTCCGCTGCGGCGGTGGCCTTGCGGGTACGGCGTGCCTTGGGCTCGGCCTCCTCGGCCTCCGGCTCCTGGGCCGGCTGGGCCGGGGCGGCGGCGGCCTCGACGGACGCCGCGGTCTTGCGGGTGCGGCGCGTCCTGGGCTTGGCCTCGGCGGCCTCGGCGGTGTCGACGGCGCTCTCCGCTGCGGCGGTGGCCTTGCGGGTACGGCGAGCCTTCGGCTCGGCCTCCTCGGCCTCCGGGGCTTCCGGCGCCGCCGGGGTCTCCCGTACGGCCTCGGTGGCTCCCTCCGCCGTGGCCACCGCTGTCTCGGCGGCGGCCGTGGCCTTGCGGGTACGGCGGCGCGGCTTGGCGGCCGGAGCCTCCTCGGGCTCCGAGACCCGCGTGGCCTCCGCCTCGGGCGCCGTCACGGTCTCGGCCGAAGTCGCCTCGGTCTCCGCCGACTTGCGCGTCCGGCGACGGCGCGGCTTCGCCGGGGCCTCCTCGGCGGTGTCCAGGGTCGGACCCTCCGCCGTGGTCACGGCGGCCTCGGCGGTCTCCGCCGCGGTCGTGACGGCCGGGGCCGACTCGGCCGCCGCCCCACCGCGGGTGCGGCGGCGACGGCGCGGCGTGCGAGGCGCGGTGACGGACTCCGCCGTGGCGGACTCGGTCGTCTCGTCCGGCGTCGCCGTACCGGCGGGCGCCGACGTCGCGTCCAGCGGTGACCCGCCGCGCGTGCGGCGGCGGCGACGCGGCGTACGCGCCGAGCGCTCACGGTCCGACGAGGAGGAGCGGGACTCGTCCCGGCCACCCCGGCCACCGCGACCGCGCGCACCGCGTCCACCGGTCTCGCCGAGGTCCTCCAGCTCCTCCGCCGCCAGCCCGGCGCGCGTGCGCTCCGAGCGGGGCAGGACACCCTTGGTGCCCGCGGGGATCTTCAGGTCCTCGAAGAGGTGCGGGGACGTGGAGTACGTCTCCGGCGGGTCGTTGAAGTTCAGCTCCAGCGCCTTGTTGATCAGCTGCCAGCGCGGGATGTCGTCCCAGTCGACGAGCGTGATCGCCGTACCCGTCTTGCCCGCGCGGCCCGTACGGCCGATGCGGTGCAGGTACGTCTTCTCCTCTTCCGGCGACTGGTAGTTGATGACGTGCGTCACGCCCTCGACGTCGATGCCGCGCGCGGCGACGTCGGTGCAGACGAGCACGTCCACCTTGCCGTTGCGGAACGCCCGCAGCGCCTGCTCGCGGGCGCCCTGGCCGAGGTCGCCGTGGACCGCGCCGGAGGCGAAGCCGCGCTGCTGGAGCTGGTCGGCGAGGTCGGCCGCGGTGCGCTTCGTGCGGCAGAAGACCATGGCCAGACCCCGGCCCTCGGCCTGCAGTATGCGCGCGACCATCTCGGGCTTGTCCATGTTGTGCGCGCGGTAGACGTGCTGCGCGATGTTCGCGACCGTCACGCCCTCGTCGTCCGGCGCGGTGGCGCGGATGTGGGTGGGCTGCGACATGTAGCGGCGCGCGAGGCCGATCACCGCGCCCGGCATGGTCGCCGAGAACAGCATGGTCTGGCGCCGGTTCGGCAGCATGTCGATGATCTTCTCGACGTCCGGCAGGAAGCCCAGGTCGAGCATCTCGTCGGCCTCGTCCAGGACGAGCGCCTTGATGTGCTTGAGGTTGAGCTTCTTCTGGCCCGCGAGGTCCAGCAGCCGGCCCGGGGTGCCGACGATCACGTCGACGCCCTTCTTGAGGGCCTCGACCTGGGGCTCGTAGGCGCGGCCGCCGTAGATCGCGAGGACGCGCACGTTGCGCACCTTGCCCGCGGTCAGCAGGTCGTTGGTGACCTGCGTGCACAGCTCGCGGGTGGGCACGACGACGAGCGCCTGCGGGGCGTCGGTCAGGTCCTCGGGCTCGGCACGGCCGGCCTCGACGTCCGCGGGGACGGTGACGCGCTCCAGGAGCGGCAGACCGAAGCCCAGCGTCTTGCCGGTGCCGGTCTTTGCCTGGCCGATGACGTCCGTGCCGGAGAGGGCGACGGGGAGGGTCATCTCCTGGATGGGGAAGGGGTTGACGATGCCGACGGCCTCAAGGGCCTCGGCGGTCTCGGGAAGGATTCCGAGCTCTCGGAAAGTCGTAGTCAGGGTGCTGCCTCTTCTGTGTACGCGGTGCGAGGCGAGCGCGGGGGTCTTGACGGACCGTGCCGGGGACGTCGGCTGCCGTACGGTCGGGCCGTAAGACACGGGACCACTGCCGACGCTCTAGCGCTCGTACCGCTGAGGGTGTCCCTCCGGTCGTCGTACGCACAGTGCCGTACGGCCAGGGAGGGCTGTCGGGTCGGAGCCGATCGGGCCACCGACCGGGCATCCTCATAACGTGCGGCCCGTCGAGTACGTCAGAGTACTCAGCGGGCGCATTACCACCATACCCCGGAAACGCGCACATGTGATGGCCGAATTGGTCACGTAGTCGGCGTCACACTGGTTGACCAGGGCCTTCCGTGACACGGTGAGCGGGCTATTGTGCGCTTCATGACGACGCCTGACAACACCCCTGACGCCTCCGACACCGCCGCCTCCACCGTCGAACACACCGGGGTCGCCGCCCAGGACTGGGCGCAGGCCTCCGCCGATCCGCAGTACCGGGCCGCTGTCGTGGACCTGCTCGGCGCGCTGGCCTACGGGGAGCTGGCGGCGTTCGAGCGGCTGGCGGAGGACGCCAAGCTGGCGCCGACGCTGGCGGACAAGGCGGAGCTGGCCAAGATGGCGTCGGCCGAGTTCCACCACTACGAGAAACTGCGGGACCGGCTCACCGAGATCGGGGCGGAGCCGACGCAGGCCATGGAGCCGTTCGTCGCCGCGCTGGACGGGTTCCACAAGCAGACGGCACCGTCGGACTGGCTCGAAGGGCTGGTCAAGGCCTACGTCGGCGACTCGATCGCCAGTGACTTCTACCGGGAGGTCGCGGCACGGCTCGATTCGGACACGCGCGGGCTCGTGCTCGCCGTGCTCGATGACACCGGGCACGCGTCCTTCGCCGTGGAGAAGGTGCGGGCCGCGATCGACGCCGATCCTCGCGTGGGCGGGCGGCTCGCGCTGTGGGCTCGCCGGCTGATGGGGGAGGCGCTGTCCCAGTCGCAGCGGGTGGTCGCGGACCGGGATGCGCTGTCGACGATGCTCGTGGGCGGCGTCGCGGACGGGTTCGACCTCGCGGAGGTCGGAAAGATGTTCTCGCGGATCACCGAGGCGCACACGAAGCGGATGGCCGCCCTGGGGCTCGCGGCCTGACACCGATCCGGCACCGGGGGCCGCCGGCCCCCGGACGCCCGCTCGCGCCCCTGTGCGCCTGAAGGCACGTCACGTTCGCGGCGGCCGGTCCTCGGGGTCTACGCGGTCGCCGAGTGCCGGCGGAGTCTTCCCGCCGGGCGTACCAGGAGGGAGAGCGAGGCGGCGGAGACGATCGCCGAGCCGACCAGAATCACGAAGAGGTTGCCGAAATCCAGCGCCGTGTGCGTGATGAAGGCGCCGAAGAGAGCACCCGCGACACCCGTCGGCAGGACCAGGGAACGGGTCGGCATGCGGTGTGGCAGGCGGTGGGCGGCAGCCCACGCCAGGGCCAGGCCGAGGATCGCGGAACTCAGCGCTTCCAGGAGCATGTCGGGGTCCCTCCCACATGGCCGGCCTGCACGAAACAGTCGTAGCCCGTCATACCCCTGACCTGCGGAAGGCAATCATCCCCTGTGATCGATCCGTGCTCCATCCGTGGAGGACGAGCGGTGGCGGGGGCCCACCGGGTCGAAAAAAGGGAGGGGCCCGGCGACCTGAGTCGCCGGGCCCCTCCCGTCACCTCTGCCCTTCGGCGCCTTCCTACAGCGCGCCGAAGCCCACCTTGCGCGGGGCCGGCTCACCGAGCTCCACGTACGCGAGACGGTCGGCCGGGACCAGGACCTTGCGGCCGTGCTCGTCCACGAGGCTCAGCAGCTGCGACTTCCCGGCCAGCGCCTCGGACACCGCCCGCTCGACCTCCTCGGCACTCTGACCGCTCTCCAGAACGATCTCGCGGGGCGCGTGCTGCACGCCGATCTTGACCTCCACGGCTATGTCCCTCCGACGGTCAGTGAAGTGCGCGACCTTTACGCGCCGTACCCAGCACACATTAGCCCGGTGAGGGGACGTACACCGTCCGCCCGAGAACGCCAGGAGCGAACAGCGGACGGGAACGAACCGCCCGCACGCGCGCGTGGGTGCCGGTAAGGCGCCACGCGCGCGTGCGGGTCGATGTCAGTGGTGCTCGGAGCCGTGCAGCGGGAAGCCCGCGATACCGCGCCAGGCCAGCGAGGTGAGCAGCTGCACCGCCTGGTCGCGCGGGACGCTGCGGTCGCTGTGCAGCCAGGACCGGGCCACGACCTGGGCCAGCCCGCCGAGGCCGGAGGCGAGCAGCATCGACTCCGCGCGGGAGAGGCCGGTGTCCTCGGCGATGACGTCGCAGATCGCCTCGGCGCAGTCGTTCGTGACCTTGTCTACGCGCTCGCGCACGGCGGGCTCGTTCGTCAGGTCCGACTCGAAGACCAGGCGGAAGGCGCCGCCGTCGTCCTCGACGTACGCGAAGTACGCGTCCATCGTCGCCCGCACGCGCTGCTTGTTGTCGGTCGTCGACGCGAGCGCGTTGCGTACGGCCTGGATCAGCGACTCGCAGTGCTGGTCCAGCAGGGCGAGGTAGAGGTCGAGCTTGCCGGGGAAGTGCTGGTACAGCACCGGCTTGCTGACGCCGGCGCGCTCGGCGATGTCGTCCATCGCGGCAGCGTGGTAGCCCTGCGCGACGAAGACCTCCTGGGCGGCGCCCAGCAGCTGGTTCCGTCGGGCACGGCGTGGCAGGCGAGTGCCCCGCGGGCGTGCCGCCTCTGTCTGCTCGATGGCTGTCACGCCGCCTCCCAAGATCGTCCACATGCGGTGTGCGCCGCGCCGCCATCGTACTTTTCGGTAACCCGGGTGTGCGCGGTGTGAGCGCAGAATTTCACGGACCGGACGGTGACGAAAGTCGCACAGAAGGTTTGAAACCGATGCAGAACGGGCAAGGATCGGCGCTCTTTCCTGTTCATTCCTGTTTCAGTGGCCCCCGGAGGGGCTCCTGTCATCGATAGTCGTCCTCGTCGATGGAGACGACGCGCGCCTGTTCGACCAGGTCGGCCTCGTTGGCCCGGTCCGGGTCCACGCCCGTCAGCGGATCGTCGCGATCCGGCTTGACGTCGGCGTGCTGTTCCGCGGCGTCGGCCGCGGGGGCCTCGACGTCGAACTCCGGGGCTTCCTCGGAGTCGTCGGTCGCGAACGTCTCGGGGTCTGTGGGGTCGACGGACATGGCGGGCTCCCTTCCTAGAACGTCCCCGGGGGGCACGACGTCCCTGGGCGAAGCAGGGGTGCTCCTACGGGTGCCCTGCGTACGAGCCTAGGAGACACCGGTTCCGGACGCTATGTGATGTGCCGGGGATGTGCGGGCGATTCAAGCGTGCGCCGGGCGGCTTGCGTGACCGCGGTGCCCGAGCCGTGTTCCCCTTCCGGATCTCTGCCATGTACGTGACGACTTGTGACGGCGAACACATGAACCAGGGTGTGATCATCTCGTAACATTGCCGCATGTCTTCGACCGAGCTGCCGTCCGTGCCGGCCGCCAATGTGCTTCCCAGGGTGGCGGCCGTCAGGGTCGCGGAGGGCGAGCGGCTGCGGTCGGTCGGTCTGCCGGGAATGACGCTGACGGTGCGGTCGAGGCCGCCCGCGCGCGAGGGGCTGCCGCCCGCGTTGTTCGTCCACGGGCTCGGCGGTTCCTCGCAGAACTGGTCGGCGCTGATGCAGCAGCTGGAGGGCGATGTCGACGGCGAGGCCGTCGATCTGCCGGGCTTCGGCGACTCGCCCCCACCGGACGACGGCGACTACTCCATCACCGCGCACGCACGCGCGGTGATTCGCTGTCTCGACGCCTCCGACCGCGGTCCCGTACACCTCTTCGGCAACTCGCTCGGCGGCGCGGTCGCCACGCGCGTCGCCGCGGTCCGGCCGGACCTGGTCCGTACCCTCACCCTCGTGTCGCCCGCGCTTCCGGAGCTCCGTGTCCAGCGCACCGCCGTGCCCACCGGGCTGCTGGCGGTGCCCGGCGTGACCGCGCTCTTCACCCGGCTCACCAGGCAGTGGACGGCGGAGCAGCGGGTGCGGGGAGTCATGCAGCTGTGCTACGGCGACCCCGGGCGGGTGACGCCCGAAGGGTTCCGCCACGCGGTCGAGGAGATGGAACGCCGCCTGCAACTGCCGTACTTCTGGGACGCGATGACACGTTCGGCACGCGGACTGGTCAACGCCTACACCCTGGGCGGCCAGCACGCGCTGTGGCGCCAGGCGGAGCGGGTGCTGGCGCCGACGCTGCTCGTCTACGGCGGCCGGGACCAGCTCGTGGGCTACCGCATGTGCCACAAGGCCGCGCGCAGCTTCCGCGACTCCCGCCTGGTGACCCTGCCGGAGGCGGGACACGTGGCGATGATGGAGTACCCCGAGATGGTCGCCCGTGCGTTCCGTGACCTCGTCGCGGAGGCGGGGGAGTCACCGGTCGCCGGGCACACCGTTCGTGCGGGCGTGACCAGGAGCGCGAGCAAGGGCGAGGCCGTATCCGAGAACGCGGGGAGCTGAGGCGCGACGTGGGACGCCACAGCCGCCGCGGGCTCGCCGCGCAGCGCGACACCGCGAACACCACCGCACGACAGGGTTCCCGAGAAGCCCAGCCCGAGGCGGGCCCCGGCCAGCGGGGGCCCTCCGCCCCGGGTACGGGGGGACCGGGCAGGCCGACGGCCGCGCGGCCCGGGACGGCGCCGGGTGCGGGTCAGAGCGGTCGCCCGCAGTCGGGCGGCCCGGGTGGTCCCGGCACTCCCGGCACTCCCGGCGGTCGCCGGGTGCCGCAGCCCGGCCGGCCGGGTATGCCGACGGCGGGGACGCCGACGTACGCAGGGCGAGGGCCCTCAAGCGGGACACCGGCGCAGGGGGTTCCGAGGTTCCCGGACGGTACTCCCGCGCACGGTTTTCCGAGGCTCCCGGACGGGACGCCGGCGCAGGGGGTTCCGAGGTTTCCGGACGGTACTCCCGCGCACGGCTTCCCCAGGCTGCCCGACGGCACTCCCGCTCACGGCGTCCCCAGGCTGCCCGACGGCACCCCCGCCCACGGCGTCCCCCACACTCGTGCCGGGCACCCCGAGCAGCGCGAACCCGGGGGCGGCTGGGGCGAGTTGAGGGGGAGGACCGGGTTCGCGCAGGGTGGGGCCGGCGCGCCGCCCGCGAGTGTTCCGCTGCCGCGCCCCCGGCGGGCGTCGCCGTCCGAGGGGCCCCGGCAGGACTACCTCGACGCCTTCGACGAGGACGCCGACGTCTTCGTGCCCCGCGCATCCGACGCCGCGCACGCCTTCGACCCGTACGCCTCCGTCACCGAGTGGGACACTGGTGCGGGCATCGGGGTGGCGAGCGACACCGACTTCGACGACGCTCCGCCGAGCGGTGCGCCCGTCCCGGCGAAGGGCGGCAAGGGCCGGGCGTTCACCGGCATCGCGGCGGCCGCCGTGGTCACCGTCCTGGCTGTCGTCGTCGCCGGTCAGGTCGCGGAGGGAGGGGACGGCGGCGACCTGCGGTCGCCGACCGCCGGCGAGCAGCCGCGCGACGCACGTGACCCGGCCTCGCGCGGGGACGGACGGCCGACGCCGGCCGATCCGCCGAGCGTGGCGCCGCAGACGTACGAGCAGAAGATCGGCAAGAGGTACGCGCTCAGCGCCGCGTTCGAGGGCTCGGGCGAGTTCGACGCGATCCGGGGCATCGACAAGGCGCCCGGCACGGGACAGAAGTTCACCTATCGCGTGGACGTGGAGAAGGGGCTCGGGCTCGACGGCGAACTCTTCGCCGAGGCGGTGCACAAGACACTCAACGACGACCGGAGCTGGGCCCACAACGGCGCCCGCACCTTCGAGCGCGTCCACTCCGGCAAGCCCGACTTCGTCATCACCCTGGCCAGCCCCGGGACCACCGCCGTGTGGTGCGCCAAGTCCGGGCTCGACACCACCGAGGACAACGTCTCCTGCGACTCGGCCGCCACCGAGCGCGTGATGATCAACGCCTACCGATGGGCGCAGGGATCGCGGACCTACGGCGATCGCATGCACGAGTACCGACAGATGCTGATCAACCACGAGATCGGCCACCGGCTCGGCTTCAACCACGTCACCTGCGACAAGGACGGCGACCTCGCCCCGGTCATGCAGCAGCAGACCAAGTTCCTCGACCACGACGGGATCCGTTGCCGACCCAACCCCTGGCCGTATCCGGGGAGTTGACGGGTGGCTCATATGTCACTCGTTCGCGAGCCTCGTCGAAGTGCCCGGTCTGACGGTCGACTTCGGCGGTCTGCGCGCCGTCGACGGGCTCTCCTTCCGTCTGGAGCGCGGGGCCGCCCTCGACGTCACCGCCCAGGCCCAGGGTCGCCCTGCTCGGCGAGTTGTAGCGCGAACTGGGACTTGCGCTCGTCTTCGTCGCGCACGACCTCGCCGTCGTCCGCCGGGTCAGCGACCGGCTCGCGGTGATGCGGCACGGGCGGATCGTCGAGGAGGGCCCCGCCGACGAGGTGTACGACAACCCGCGGCACCCGTACACCAAGCGGCTCCTGGCCGCCGTACCGGCACTCGACCCGCTACGTCGCGGCCCAGCGGCGGGCGGCGCGAAGGGAGTTGGCCGTGGTGTGACCGCACAGGCCGTACTCATGGGGCGGGAGTGACGGTGCGTACGCGCGTGATCTCCTAGCGCGACGGAACGCGAACCGCACGGGAAAGTTACGACCGTTCACCCCTTTTGGTGGTGCGATGGACAACCGTCCGTCGCGCCACCGCCTTGTCCGCATACGTTCTTCCCGCTGCGAGCCGCCGGGGGAACGGCGGCTCCCCTTACGGGAGATCGGGGGTGCACTCGTGCGCATCGGACTGATTGCGGAGGGTGGCTATCCGTATGTGAGCGGTGAGGCCAGGCTCTGGTGCGACCGGCTTGTGCGCGGGCTCGAACAGCACGCGTTCGACCTCTACGCGCTCAGCCGCAGCGAGCAGCAGGAGGACGAGGGCTGGGTTCCCCTTCCGCCGCAGGTCAGCCGGGTGCGTACAGCACCGCTGTGGACGGCCGAGGAGGACGGGGTGGTCCACGGCCGCCGTGCGCGTCGACGGTTCGCCGAGTGCTACGGCGAGTTGGTGGCCGTGCTCTGCGCGGGGGCCGGTGCTGAGTCGTCCGGAGCGTCGCAGGACGCCTCCGCCCTTGAGGCGGACCGTTTCGGCAACGCGCTGTACGGACTCGCCGAACTCGCCCGCGACGAGGGCGGACTCGTGGCCGCGCTGCGCTCCGAGTCCGCCGTGCGCACCCTGGAGGGCGCCTGCCGCGCGCGGGGCGCCCTGCGCACGGCGCGGGAGGCGCGCGTTCCCGATCTGCTGGCCGTCACCGCGCATCTGGAACGCGCCCTGCGCCCCCTCTCGCTCGACTGGTACGAGGACGACGGGCTGGGCGCGGTCGACCTGTGCCACGCCGCCTCCGGCGGTTCGGCGGCTCTGCCCGGCCTGCTCGCCCACCACTTCTGGGGCGTACCGCTGCTGCTGACCGAGTACGGGGTCCGGCTCCGCGCGCACTATCTGGCCACCACCGAGCCCTCACCGGCCGTACGGTCCCTGCTCGCCGCCTTCCACGGCAGGCTCGCCGCCGAGACCTACGCCCGGGCCGCCCTCGTCACGCCCGGCAACGCCCACGCCCGCCGCTGGCAGGAGCGCTGCGGCGCCGACCGCGCCAAGCTCCGCACGGTCTACCCCGGCATGGACGCCACCCGCTTCGCCGAGATCGGTGAGGCCACGGACGCCGCGGACCCGGACACGCTCGTCTGGGTCGGCCGGGTCGAACCCGCCAGGGACCTGGTCTCCTTGCTGCACGCCTTCGCCGAGGTCCGCAAGGAGGAGCCGAAGGCCCGCCTGCGTGTCGTCGGCAGCGCCTCGGGATCCGAGGGCGCCGCCTACCTCGGCCACTGCCGGGCGCTGGCCGCACAGCTCTTCCCCGACGAGGCCGAGGGGCCGCACACGGCCGGCGACAACCCGGTCTCCTTCGAGGAGGTCGGCGGCCCGGAACTCCCGACCCTCGCCGAGGCGTACGCCTCGGGGGCCGTGGCCGTCCTGTCCAGCGTCGTCGAGGGCTTCCCGATCAGCCTGGTCGAAGCCATGCTGTGCGGCCGCGCCACGGTGTCCACGGATGTCGGCGCGGTGGTGGAGGTCATCGGCGGCACCGGCCTCGTCGTCCCCCCGCGCAACCCGCGGGCGCTGGCGGAGGCCTGCGTGGCGCTGTTGCGGGACCCCGAGCGCCGGGCACGCCTGGGCGCGGCGGCACGCGCGCGTGCGCTCGAACTGTTCACCGTCGAGCAGAACGTCGCGGCATTTCACGGCATTTACCTGGAGATCGTCTCGCGCACACCGGTGCGCCGCGTGGTCCTCGACCAGGCCGGGGACCCGCTGCCCTTCGCCTTCCCCGCCGAGGCCCACGTCCCCGGCCGCTGGACCGAGCGCACCCCACGCCTGGTGGCCCGCGGCGGCCCCGAGCGGCCGACGGCACGTCCCGTGCGGGCCACCGTGCGGGCCGCGACGGAGGGTGCGCGGTGAGCGGCGTGGGAGGGCTGGACCGGCCAGGCGCCCCCAGCAGTCCCGGCGCGTGGGACGAGCGGTCGGAGGGGTGGCTCCTGACGGAGACGGACGTACGGGACACGCCTGCGCAGGGGGAGGCGGCTGCCGGCACGTTCTGCGGCGGTGAGGCGTCCTTCGACGGTGAGCCGTCCTTCGGCGGCGGTGAGCCGTCCGGCGCTGAGATGTCCTCCGGGGGCGAGGGGCCGGTCGGCGCTGAGATGTCCTCCGGCCCCGATCCGTCCTCCGGCCCCGATGTGCCCTCCGATCCCGATGTGCCCTCCCGGGCAGGTACGCCCTTCACCGCCGGTGGCGACGAACCGTCCCCCACCCGCGGCTCCGGCAAGCGCCGGCCCCCCGCCCGCCGCACCGGCGCCGACCCCGTGAAGGCGCTCATGCACCACCACCGCGACCTGTGCGAACGCGCCGTGGACCCACTGGAGATCGCCGCCGGCCTGGAGGCCCACGGCATCACCGACCGCACCGCGGCCCGCTTCCTGCACCGGGACGTCTTCTCCCTCGCGGAGGAGATGTACGCCCGAGTCCCCCGCGACGCGGACACGCCCCCTGCGTCCCCGGCCGTCACCCCGCCCCGCGCACGAGCCGGCTGGCTCCTCCTCACCCTCCTCCCCGGAGCGTTCTGCGCGGCGACCGTCACCGGCCTGCACCTCACCCACGGTCAGTCCCGCCTGATCACGGCCGCCGCGGGAGCCGTCGCCGTCGCCCTCGCCCTGCGCGCGGCGCTGGCCCGGGGCCCCCTCGCCACCAGGGACAGGACACACCCGACCGGCGCCCGGATCAGCTGGCTCATCGCCTACGCCCTTCTCGGCGACGGCCTCCTGCGGGCAGCAGCGGCCCCCGACCCCCTGCCCGCCGCCGACAGTTCCTGGCCGCTCGCCGTCGCGCCCGTCCTCGCCCTCACGCTGTCCGTCGCTCCCGCGGCCTGGTGCGCCCACCTCCTCGCCGTACGGGCACACCGCAAGCTCTCGGCCAGCCGAGCCCTGGAGGAGTTCGCCACCTCCATGAAGCCCCTGCTCCTCGGCACCTTCGCGCTGTACCTCAGCGCCCTGACGGCCCTGGTGTTCCTGACCGGCACGGCCCTGGACGAGCCCGCCGCCCACCTCCGGACCCTCGCCCTCGGCGCGCTGCTGCTCCTGTCCCGCCTCCTCGCGATCCACGGCTTCAGCCACGCCCCCGCCCTGGTCCTCACCGCCACCGTCACAGCCGAGGCGACGGCCCTGGCCATCGCCTTCGCCTCCCGCCTCCCCGGCTGCGCCTGGCTGGCGACACCGTTCCAGACCCTCGTCGGCACGTGGGGTCCGGGCGCCGTCCCGGCGACGGCCTGCGGCGCGGGAGCCCTGGTGCTCCTGCTCCACTCGATGCGGACGTTGACGAGGGCATCGGCCCACGCCGCACAGGACCGGCCGTGGTGACCCGGCGGCACCTCACGTGGTGCGACCCCGACCGCTGGCCGACCGCGACGCGCCGTACGTATCCCCACCCGGCTGCACGGCGACCGCATGCCTATTCATCCACTCCGGTCCGGCGGCACGGGCCATTGCACGCAGGCATACGCACCCCTGCCCGGCCGCACAGCCCACCGGAGGCCTACGCGCCCCCGCCCGGCGGCGCGGACCACCGCAGGCACACGCAGCCACCCGCGCCCCCGCTCACGCCATGCGGTCCGGGCCCGTCTCCCCCCAGCCCGGCCCCATGAAGCCCCCGAAAGACCTCCCGCCCGAAGCCCTTCAAGGAGACCCCCGAATGATCACCTCCCGACCCGATCACCGCTCGGCCCCGGGAGCCGCCCGATGAGAGTCCTGCTGATCGGAGCCAACGGCTACCTCGGCCGCTTCGTGGCGGACCGCCTCCTCGCCGACCCCGCCGTCCAACTCACCGCCCTGGGCCGCGGCGACGACGCCGACGTCCGCTTCGACCTCGCGTCCGGCAGCCCCGGTGCCCTCACCCGGTTCCTGGACGCGGTCCACCCCGGCGTCGTCATCAACTGCGCGGGCGCCACCCGAGGCGGCGCCCGCGAGCTCACCCGGCACAACACCGTCGCCGTCGCCACCGTCTGCGAGGCCCTGCGCCGCAGCGGTTGCGGTGCCCGTCTCGTCCAGATCGGCTGCGGCGCGGAGTACGGCCCCAGCCAGCCCGGCTCCTCCACGGCCGAGGACGCCGTCCCGCGCCCCGGCGGCCCCTACGGCGTCAGCAAGCTCGCCGCCACCGAACTGGTCCTGGGCTCCGGCCTGGACGCCGTGGTCCTGCGCGTCTTCTCCCCCGCGGGCCCCGGCACCCCCGCCGGCTCCCCCCTCGGCCGCCTGGCCGAGGCCATGCGCCGTGCCATGCAGTCGGGCGACGGCGAGCTCAAGCTCACCGGCCTCGGCGCCCAACGCGACTTCGTCGACGTACGTGATGTGGCCCGAGCCGTCCACGCCGCCTCGCTCTCCGCCGCCCAGGGCGTGATCAACATCGGTTCCGGCCGCGCCGTCCGCCTGCGCGACGCCGCCGCCGTCCTCGCCCGGGTGGCCGGCTACGGCGGCGCCCTCCACGAACTCGACGGCCCGCCCGGCCCGCTGCGGCCGTCCATCGGCCACCCCCGCGACGGCTCGGACCACGCGGTCCACGCCGGCCACGCCGCCCCGGTCGCCTACCCGTACCCGGACGGCTGCGGCAACTGGCAGCAGGCCGACGTACGCACCGCACGCGACCGGCTCGGCTGGCGCCCCCGCATCAACCTCGAAGAATCCCTCGGCGACATCTGGATGGAGGCCGCATGCCGTATCTGACCCGCACCACACCCGCCGCGTCGAGCACCGCCCTCCGCACCGGCCTAGGCGTCCCCGGCTACGCCCACCCCCTGCTCGCCCCTACCGAATGGGGCGAACTCACCCGACCGGGCACGCCCCTGCACTGGGTCGTCCTGAACGTCGCCGGCGGCCCCGGCACCCGCCCCGATCCGCACTGCCTGGAGGCCGCGGGACGGCTGAGCAACGCCGGTGTCCGCGTCCTCGGCCACCTCGATCTGGCGCGCGGCGGCAGCCCCTTCGGCGAGGTGATCTCCGAGGCGCACCGGTACCTCGACTGGTACCGGGTCGACGGCTTCCTCCTGGACCGCTGCCCGGCCGAACGCGCCGCCCTGCCCGCGACCCGCCGCACGGTCGGTGCCCTGCGCGCCCTGCGTGACCAGGCCCACATCGTCCTCGGTCACGGCACCCACCCCCACCCCGGCTACGCCGAGTGCGCCGACCAGCTGGTCACCTTCCGGGGCTCGTGGAGCGACTACCGCTGGTCGCAGGTGGCGGAGTGGACCGCCGACTATCCGCCCGACCGCTTCTGCCACTTCGTCCAAGGGGTTCCGCTCGGACATCTCGACGAGGCGCTGCGCATCGCCCGCTGGCAGGGCGCCTCGACGATCTGGTTCACCGACCGCACGGATCGCGGCGGCCGCACCGACCCCTGGGAGAGCATGCCCGGCTACTGGGACGAAATCGTCTCGCGGATCGGAACAGGTGTCTCGGAATGAAAAAGCCCATGGCAGTGTTACGGAGAGAACAACCGTAGTGATAGACCGAGCAACGGAGTCCCCGTGTCGCTGCCACCCCTGGTCGAGCCCGCTGCCGAGCTCACCGTAGACGAGGTTCGCAGGTACTCCCGCCACCTGATCATCCCCGATGTCGGGATGGACGGGCAGAAGCGGCTGAAGAACGCCAAGGTGCTCTGTGTGGGCGCCGGCGGCCTGGGCTCGCCGGCGCTGATGTACCTCGCCGCCGCGGGCGTGGGCACGCTCGGCATCGTGGAGTTCGACGAGGTCGACGAGTCGAACCTGCAGCGCCAGATCATCCACAGCCAGTCCGACATCGGCCGCTCCAAGGCCGAGTCCGCGCGGGACAGCGTCCTCGGCATCAACCCGTACGTGAACGTGATCCTTCACGAGGAGCGGCTCGAGGCCGACAACGTGATGGACATCTTCAGCCAGTACGACCTGATCGTCGACGGCACGGACAACTTCGCCACGCGTTACCTGGTCAACGACGCCTGCGTGCTGCTGAACAAGCCGTACGTGTGGGGCTCGATCTACCGCTTCGACGGCCAGGCCTCCGTCTTCTGGTCCGAGCACGGCCCCTGCTACCGGTGCCTCTACCCGGAGCCCCCGCCCCCCGGCATGGTCCCCTCCTGCGCCGAGGGCGGCGTCCTGGGCGTGCTGTGCGCGTCCATCGGCTCCATCCAGGTCACCGAGGCCATCAAGGTCCTCACCGGTACCGGTGAGCCGCTGGTCGGTCGCCTGATGATCTACGACGCCCTGGAGATGCAGTACCGCCAGGTCAAGGTCCGCAAGGACCCGAACTGCGCGGTGTGCGGCGAGAACCCGACCGTCACCGAGCTCATCGACTACGAGGCCTTCTGCGGCGTCGTCTCCGAGGAGGCCCAGGAGGCCGCCGCCGGCTCGACGATCACTCCCAAGCAGCTCAAGGAGTGGATCGACGACGGCGAGAACATCGAGATCATCGACGTCCGCGAGATCAACGAGTACGAGATCGTCTCGATCCCCGGCGCCCGGCTGGTCCCGAAGAACGAGTTCCTCATGGGCACCGCCCTGGAGTCGCTCCCGCAGGACAAGAAGATCGTCCTGCACTGCAAGACGGGTGTCCGCAGTGCGGAAGTCCTCGCGGTCCTGAAGTCCGCGGGCTTCTCCGACGCCGTCCACGTCGGCGGCGGCGTGATCGGCTGGGTCAACCAGATCGAACCGCACAAGCCGGTCTACTGACCCCCCTTCCGCCGCCCGGCGGAACAGAAGAAGCCCACGGCGTCCGATCGGTTCGGATGCCGTGGGCTTCGCTCGTTCTCCGCCACGTGACTTACGACCCGGTGACGTCCAGTATCTCGTCCACCATACGGATGGCCGGTGATATGGCGGACGACGGAGTTCCCAGGTTGGCGAGGGTCTCCCGCAAACGCCGCGCGAACCTCGTGACCCGGCGGGGATCAGGGGCATCGGCTCGAACAGCCTCGGTGAGCTGGGAGCGGTCGCGTTCGACGTCGTTCTCCTCATCCCCTGTGAGGCTGTCCGTGAGGAACTCGATCACCTCCGTCAGCTGGTCCAGCTTGCCCCGCAGTTCGGTCTGCGTCGTACCGGGGAGGGCTGCCGAAGGACTGCCTCCGGACGCCTCCGCCGCCTTCCCGTCTGCGCGCCGCAGTTCGGGCACGGCTTCTTCCAGGGCCTTGCGCAGTTCCAGGGCGCTGGGGAAGCGGGCGTCGGGGCGCTTGCTCACGGCCTGCCATACGGTGCTGTTCAACGACCCGTACCCGGGGAGCGGCGGCGGGCCGGACCGGAACGACTCCTCGTCGGCGTAGGGCAGGGCGCCGGACGGGTGCAGCAACTGGTAGAGGATCGCCGACAGCGCGAACACGTCGTCCTGCGGCGAGGCCACCCGTGACGTGCCGCCGCGGGCCTCGGGCGGCGCGTATCCCGACACAGGCCCGGCCGGAAGCAGGGGTTTGTCGGGCACGAGGTCGGCGCCGTATCCCCAGTCCAGCACATGCAGCTCGCCCGGGTCCTCCCCGACCAGCACGAGGTTCTCAGGACGGAGGTTCCCGTGCGTGATGTGCCGGGCGTCGAGCATCCCGTGCAGGGTGACGCACGCGTCGGCGATCCAACGAGCCGCGTCGACCGGGCTGATCTCGACGCTTCCGGCCAGCCTGGCGTCGAGCTTCCGCCGCAGACTGACCCCTTCCACCGCGCGGAACAGCACCCAGTCCCCGCAGCAGGACAGCAAGTCGGGAACACCCGGAACGTTGCTCGTGGGGTCGTGCAGGATCTCGTTGAGGCGGGCCAGCGTACTTCGGTGACCGGGGTGGTGGCGGGCCACCAGCGGCTCCGGATGGCTGGGGTGCTGCACCAGGCACGTCTTCGGCCCGTCGCCGTCCTCGCGGCTGACGACCAGGTAGCCCGCACTCCTCAGGGCCTCCTCGTCGGCCTGCCAGCCGGACTGCGTGCGCTCGGAGTTCTGCGGCCGCCGCTTGTCCAGCCAGGTACGCACGATCTCGTTGATCCACTGCCACTCGTCCTGCGCCTTGACGAGGATGCCGAACGCGCGCAGTGCTTCCAGGTCCTTGAACTCCGTGCCGAGCTGCGCCTTCACCGCGGCGTCGGACGCGCCCTCGTCGATGAGCCCGGCGATCTTGTGCAGCAGTTCCAGGGCTTGCTCGCGGTGTCCCACACCGTAGGGGTCGAGCAAACTGATCACCGCGTCGTCGTCGGCCACGACCCGGTGGAACGCCTTCTCCACGAGGTCGCTGTCCACGATCGTCCGCTGCTCCTCGCGCAGCAGCTCCAGGACCGCACTGCCGAGCATGTGAATGTGCTGGGGGTGACCCTTGGTACGGTCCCACACCCGGGCGGCGGCGTCGGGCATCACATCGACGGGCGGCAGGAACCCCTGATGGAAGGCCTGCAGCGTGGCTTCCATGTCCAGCGGCCCGATGACGTACGGCGTGGTGAACTCCTGCTGGAACCGGGTGCCCTCCAGCAGTTCCCGGATCCCCTCGGTGGTGGCGGCCCCGCAGAACAGCAAGGCCAGATCGCCACCGTTCTTCAGTCCGCGCAGGTCGCTCAGCGCGGACTCCAGGGATCCGGACTCCTTGAGCCGGCACAGCAGATGCTGGAACTCGTCGAGGATCAGCAGCAGCCCGACTCTCTCCTGCCACAGCCGCTGCCGGACGTCCCGCCACCAGCGCAGGAAGTCCAGCGAACCGGAACCCTCGGGCATGCCGACGTCCGGTGCCTGGCCGTCAAGGGCCTGGTCCACGGCGAGGGCGACCGCCTTGGCGATGTCGGTCATCAGGTGGCCGTCCCCGTCGGCGGTCATCTCGGCGTTCAGATAGACGGGGAACACCCTCGGGATGCGCCACTTGCCGGGCGGCGGCAGTTCGGCGGCGCCGGGGGGACGCACCTTGCTGAGCTGGTAGGCGATCGAGGTCTTGCCCGCCTGACGCGAGCCGGTCATGAACAGTGCCCGGGTGTTGGTGCGGGCTGCCTTCTCGTAGTGGTGGGTCAGGTCCTCCAGTTCCTTGGTGCGGCCGACGAACAAGTCCGGGTCCACCGGATCGCTCGGGTTGAAGCGCGCGGCCAGTCGCTGGTCGTGCGGGTAGCCGGTGACCGGTGCCGTCAGTGTTTTCTCGGCCGGTCTGTCCGGCCTGTCGATCACACCCGAGGCGGTGACCGTCACTTCCTGCGCGTCCTGGGTCAGGACGTAGCGTCGTGTCGCGGAGGAGTGGGGCTCCAGATCGCCCACCATGAACGTCTTGGTGTCGACGCGCACCGTGACCGGCCGCAACGGCTGGCGGAAGCTGGTGACTTCGACCTTGATCTCGACGGGTCCGGTGCCCAGCCGGGTCGCCCTGTGCACCGTCAGATCGAGTCGGCGCTGGACTCCGCCGCTCTTGAGGTGATGCCGCGCCACCTCGTCCCACGCAGCGTGCAACGCGTCGGAGAGCTGGACGGCCGCCTCGCTGTGTGCCGTCGAGATCAGGTTCTTCGCGAGCCGGTGCTGCATGTGCAGCTCGCTCTCGACACGAGTGGCCGACTCGACAAGACCACGTGTCGTCCTGCCGGCCAGACGGGAGGCCGTCTCGGGGTCCTCCAGCCGCTCGGCCAGCCCCGTCCACAGACCCCTCAACCTCTCCAGGGCAACGGCGTCCTGGGGACCCGCGTCGGCCTTCAGCTGGTCCACGGCCGCGGTCAGGGCTTGCGCGAGGGGGCCGGAACGGCGGGCCACCACCGCCTGGACCAGCTCCTTGGTCTCCTCCGGCAGAGCCTGCGGTTCCGTCTCCGAGGACAGGTCGTCGACATGGGCCAGGTCCTCGTCGCTCGGGTCGATGCCGACCTCGGGGAGGGTGACCAGGGCGTAGCGGTAGCCCTCCGCGAACGAGATCTGCTCGCAGAAGGACCTCAGCTTGTCCAGGGCCCTGCCCTTCTCCTCCGTGGTGGGCGCGTTCTCGACGAGCTCGTGCCAGATGGCGTAGGCGTCGCGCACCAACCCGTGTTCGGCGAGCAGCGTCGCGCAGTACTCGCGGGCCTCGCGCACCACCGGGCTGTCCAGGGATGTCGCCGTGAGCCCCAGGTGATCCTTGAGGAAGCACAGCAGCCGAGGGGTGTCCGTGCGCAGGTGCTCCACCATGCGCTCCAGGTGCCCCACGCCCAGGGGCGGTGCGGCCGTGTCGTTGAGGATGTGGGGGGCGTCGTACTCGATCGCCTGCGTGACAAGGGCGTCCGGCTCCATGCCGTGTGGGCGGCGCAGCTCCCGGACCGCTTCCCGCGCGAGGTCGCGTTTGCGCTGCCGGTCGGCCAGCACCACCGCGAGGGCCAGCGGCAGGTCGGAGGTACCCGGCCTGCGCCGCCGAGCGAACTCCAGGAGCAGTCTCGGCGCCACGGGGGCGCGGTTGGCGACGAGGTGGGTGAGCAGACCGGCCTGCGCGATCGCCTCCTCCGGCGAACCGTCGTGCAGTGTGAGGAAGAGTTCGAGGAGACGGCCGGCCTCGGCGTAGTCACCCCGGTCGCAGGCGACCTGCACCTGTAGGCGTACCCCGTCCGGAAGGTGCCCGAGGGCTTCGGCGACGGCGGCCGCGTCGTCCACCATGCCGCACTTGAGCTGACAGGCCACCGTCGCCCGGCTCAGGGCGATGTTCCTGGGATGCTGCTCCAGCAGCTCCTTGAACAGCCGGGTCGCCGTCTCCCAGTCCTCTTCCGCGGCGGCTCGGAACGCGGGCGCGGCCCGCGTCCGCAGCGACGTGGACAAACGGCGTTCCAGGTCCGCCCGGTCGATCTTCGGCTGGAACCAGGTGAGTGCCTTCAGCCGCAGCGTGCGCACCTCGTCGGCGTACTCGTGCATCAACTGCTGAATCGCCGGGTTCTCCCGCATGGCGGGGTTCTTGACCTTGGCCAGAACGCCCCGGTCGTCCCCCGGAAGGGGCGCCCGGCGGCTTGCGGCGCTCTCCCTGAGGACGGCCGCCTCCACGGACCGGCGGTTTCGCTGCAGCGCGAGGTCGGCGTACTTGAGCAGCGCCTCCTCGTCGTTCTGCCGCTGCGCCAGCTTGGCCAGGCTGAGGTGGATCTCGTAGCGGGAGTTGTTCCTGTGGTGCCGTTCAAGCAGCCTGCGCAACTCCCCGTCGTGGCCCAGCTCGCGGGAGATGCGCACCGCGGGGGCCAGCAGCGCGGATTCCGCACGGGTCCGGTCGATCCATTGAAGAAGCAGGTCCCAGGCCTCCTCCGCCCGGCCAGCCGTTTCGAGTACGGCCGCCATCTCGGCGACGGCGTTCGCGTTGGGGTCGGTCACCAGCGCGAAGAGGTTCCGCATCGTCGCCAGGTACCGGGCGACATTGCCGGGCGGTCCGGACTGCATGGCCCGGCGCACCGCTGTGCCGGCGGAGTAGAAGTGGTGGCTGGTGGGTGCGCCGCTGCATTGTGCGATCCGTCGGGCCGCCTCTCCCTCGGCGCTGTCGGCCGCGTCGCCGAGCCCGGCGACGGCCTGCTCGCCGGTGTCGGGCCGCGCGTCGCCGCCCCGGACCGGCAGCGGCTTGTTGCCCGCGGGTGTGGGCACCGGGCGGCCCACGGACGCGAACAGGGCGGTCAGGGCCCTGCGTTGTTCGTCGCTGTAGCTCCACGTGGAGACACGAGCGTGGTACTGGAAGGTGGTGACGGCCTCCTCCACGTGACCGGACGTCGTGTAGGCGCAGCCCAGGTTCCACGCCGCGGCGCCGCCGAGCCAGTACCGGTCGGACACGCTGTGGTAGAAGGCGATCGCCTCCTCGGCCCGGGAGGCGCGCACCAGCGTCGCCAGGGCGTTGCCCAGGGCCACCGAGTGCCCGTCGCGTGCGGCTCTCAGCCAGGCGTCGGCGATGACCGAGGGGTCGGTGTTCGACGGCAGTTGCTGGGCGTCGTGGATGAGGGGGTCGGCCGCCGCCGGCCCGCCGATCTCCTGGACGTGGACTTCGGGCACGATCGCCGGATCCACGACGGCCCGCCGGGCGCCGGTGACCTGGGTCGGCGGTGAAGGCGGGTCGTAGCCGGCCTCGGGCAGCCCGCCCTTGCGGACGGCCTGGTCCCGCAGGAACACCACGCGGGGCAGCCGCTCGGGCGGTGTCCAGGCCACGCAGTCCTGCAGCACCCGTACCGCCGTGCGGGGGTCGCCGCCGTTGATCAGCCACATGGCGAGGTCGCGGCTGAGGAAGGAGTCACGGCACTGGTTGACCAGGCCGATCAGTCGTTCCGTGATCTCGGTGCGGGGCACGGGGATGCCCAGGATACGCAGCTGGGAGGTGAGCACGCCGACGATGACGGGTTCGCGCAGCGAGGTCCACGTGGTGGCCTCCAGGACGTCATGGAGTCCCTGCGTGCGCAGCTGGGTGGCGAAGAACTTCCGCCAGGCCTCGATGTCGTTGGTGCTGGCGGGCGGTGGTGCCGTGCCGGTGACGGGCACGGGCGTGGGCCGGATCTCGCTCCGGTCGCGCTGCTGGGCGCGCAGCTGCTGGAGGAGTTTCTCCGTCCAGTAGGCGGTGGCGCCCATCTGCTGGGCGCGTTCGAGACGTTCCCCCGCGAGGGCGAGGTCCCCGGCGTCCACGGCGTTGCGGGCGAGTTCGAGGTGGTGCCGCCAAGTCGCCGCTCCGGCCGCCTCGATGCGGTCGACGACCGAACGGGCACCGGCCAGGTCGTTGCCCTCGCGGTGGATGCGCAGCAGCAGGAAGGCGCCGGGGGAGCGCGGGTTGGTCGACAGCAGATGCTCCAGCCGGGCCGCCGCCTCCTTCGCGCGGCCCACGGCGTGCAGGCGTTTGGCTTCCTCCTCCGGGTGCGTGAGCCCGGTGGGCGCACCGGGTGCACCAGCCGGTTCGGCTGCGGGGCGTACCTGGTGGAGGGCCATGAACTCCGTCATCGCACGCCGCTGGACGGGTTCCATGCGGGAGAGGATGTTCTGGAAGACGTCCAGGGCCTGAAGGCTCTGCGGGGCGCAGCCGACGGCGGCGTAGGCGGCGGCGATGTTCCACGCGGCCGCCGCGTTGATGTACTGGTACGGCCCGAACCGCCGGTAGAGGTCGAGGGCGTCGGCGGCCCTGCCCGCGTGGACCGCCCAGCCGATGGCGTAGCCGAGCGCGGCCGTGTTGCCCTCCTCCAGTGACCGGGCGTGCAGTCGCGCCTCCTCGTCCGGCGTGCGCGGCCCGGCTCCTGCGCCGCCGCTCGGCTCCGCGGTGCCGTCCGGCCCGTGGAACGGTCGTAAGTACGGGGTGAGGAGGTCTGCACCTGGTACGGCCTCGCCGACCGGCAGGCTCTCGGGCGGCAGCGGTGGATGGCCCTGAAGGAAGACACTCTCGGCGCGTTCCGTGTGGCCGAGGCCGCGCAGCGCGTCGTACTGCAGCTGCCATAGGGAGGGACGCAGGGCGGGGCGGGCCCGAAGCAGTGTCAGGTCGGTGAGTTCGAGGACCAGGTCGGGTGCGAGGTGCAGCAGGTCACGGGCGATGCCGACCACGTCGGACAGCGGACCCGACCGGCCCAGCTGCTGAATGTCCCGCTCCAGTTGTGCCCGGTCCGCCGTCTGCTGCGTCGGGGTCCGGGCGGCGGCGAGGATGCGGGCGGGCAGCTCGTCGTCGTGAACGGTGCCCCCGGGCTCGGTCTGGGGCGTGGGGGTGTGCTGTTCCGGTTTCATGGGCGCCGCTGTCGGCTCCGCGTCCTGCGGTTGCCGCGTAGGTGCCGATTCCGGGTCGACGGGCATGGCCTGCTCGGCCTGGACGATGTAGGACTCGGCCGCACGCAGGTCACCACCTTCCAGGTGCAGTTCCACCGTGCGGAGGTGAAGCCCTACGGCCTCTGCCGCCTTCCTGTCCTGGAGACCGGCGAGGGCCTGCCGCATGGCCGCCGCCCTGGCCTCCACGGCCGTGCGTCCGGCCAGCTCCTCCAGCATGTCCAGGCCCTGCCTGGCGTCGGGCAGATCACCGCGGACCAAGGCGTCGAGGATCAGACTGTGCAGGTCCTCACCCTCCCCGTCCGGATCACGCGCCAGTCCCCGGAACAGGGTGTCCGCCTGCTCGCGGATCCTCTCCAGCGGCTCAAGTGCCGGCGCGGTCACCTCGTCCGGCACGCCGGCCCCCCTCGCTGACAGGGCGATCAGATGCCGGTGCTCGGCGGCCGCCAGCATCAGCGCCTCGGCGGCGACCCGCGCCACCCAGCTGCCCTCGCCGTCGGCCCGGGGCTCGTCCAGATCCGCGGAGGTGAACAGCAGTGCCTCGACGACAGGCGCCAGACCGGGGTCGAGCCGGTCCAGCGGCGGCATGGAGACGTCGGGCCCTTCCCAGGTGTGCTCGGCCGCGATCTCCAACAGGCCGCGCAGCAGTTCGCAGATCTCGGCGGTGTTCTTCACCAACACCGGCCAGCGTTTGCCGCTGCTGGGGACCGGCGCGAGATTGCCATGGCCGCGGTGGGCGGCGTTGGCCCGCGCGACGAGCGTTTCCGGGGGATGCTCCAGCAGCCCGTGGTCGTCGACCACGCCCCGGCTGAGGTCATGCAGGACCGCTTCCACGGGCTTGACGAACAACGGTCGGGTGAACGTGCGGTCGACACCCGCGAGGCGGTCCTTCTCCGCCCGCAGATGGTCGGCCCGCGCGCGCAGTGCCAGCGATCCGGTGGCCCGGCGCATCACGGCGCCATGCCGAGTCACCAGCTCGTGCAGATGCTGGTACACCGGCTCGGGCAACGCACGACGGGCGTAGAAGTAGCGCTGGCTGGTGCGCCCGGACCAGGCGATCTCCGCCCAGTCCAGCAGTTCGGCGAGCGCATGCTCGTCCACGGCCGCCGCGCGCTGGCACAACCGGGGCAGCAGCAGGACGTGTGGGCTGGGGCTGACCACTCGCTCCGCCGCCGGCACCAGCACCGACGACGCCATGGCGACTCTGCGGTGCAGGAACACCGCGAACGGCCCCACGCCCTTGAGCACCGCCGGGGAGTAGCTCCCCTCGGCGCCGCGCCCTCGGCCGGACAGGAACAGTTCGAGATCCCGGGCTGCCGTCGAGATCCCGTCGGAGTTCATCACGGACACGTGACCCCCGTTGTGCCTCGTGCATCAAGTGGAGAGGAAGAAGGGGCAGTCTATCGGCAGTGGACTTGTACAGGACCGGAGTTGACAATGAATCGGCCCGGTCGAAGGACCGGGCCGCCGCACGCCCTCGTCTCAAGGAACCTGCCAGAGTGAAGCTCTTCATCAGTTGGTCCGGCGACAAAGCCCGGCAGTGCGCCTTGGTCCTGGAGGAGTGGATCAAGAAGATGAACCACACCATCCAGCCGTTCTGCTCGCCCACCGGCATCGCGAAGGGTGAGCTGGCGAGGGTCAGAATCGCCGAGGAACTGCGGGAGTCCGACGTGGGCATCGTGTGTGTCACCCGCGGCAACCAGACGGCTCCCTGGCTCAACTTCGAGGCAGGAGCGTTGTCGAAGGCGGTCTCCTACAGCCGGGTCATGCCGTTTCTCATCGATCTGCGGGACAAGGACCTCAAGTCCGGGCCGCTGGCAAGCTTTCAGGCCACTGACTCCTCCGACAAGCGTCATGTGTGGGAGATGGTCGAGACGATCAACGGTGCCTGCGCCAGCCCGGTGCAACCCGGCGTCCTGCGAAGCCATTTCGACCAGTACTGGGGAGCACTCGACGCAGAGCTGCAGAAGATCAGGGCGGCGGCGGTGCCCGTGCCCGAGGAGCCCCGGCAGACGCCCGAGATCCTCAACGAGCTCGTCCGCCTCGTCCGGGACCAGAACATCAGACTCCAAGTGCTGGAACGGAGACTGGAGGCGGCCGCAACGGCCTCGTCGGTCACCACTCCTGCCCGTCCGGACCCGGACGTCCCGGTGAACGGCGGGGTGGATGTCGCCTGGAAGGAGGCGGTCGTCCAGGGTCTTCACGAGATCATCGACAAGCGTCACATCCGGGAGATGAGCCCGGCGAGGACTGGGATCGCCGTGCGCTGTGACGCCGAGGGGCATCGTCGTGCCACCGAGAACTACGGGCGGCTGCAGACGCTCGCGACCCATCTCGGCACCGCGATCGAGGTCGCCGATGACGAGCAGACCCTGGTCTTCGAACCTCAGTAACCCGGGTGAAGGAGTCCCCCTGTCCGCCCTGATCGCCGCGCTGGTCACCGCCATCGCCAGTGTCCTCATCGCCGTCCTCGCCTACGTGCTCAATCAGCGCGGGGAACTCGCACGCGCCCGCCGCCAGGCACGCCTGGAGCGTGTCGACTCCCAGCTGCGGGATCTGTACGGGCCGCTCCTGGTGCTCGTGGAGTCGAACGAGCGGACCTGGGACGCCTTCCGCAGACAGCACCTACCGTCGGCGGAGGAACGACGGCGGGGCGCGGAGTTGACCGAGGAGCAGCGCAAACTCTGGCGCCGCTGGGTTCTCACGGTGTTCTTGCCGTCGGCGCGCCGGATGCGGGATGTCATCGTGGACCACGGTGACCTGTTCATCGAGGACCGGATCCCGCACGTAGTCCTCGACTTCTGCGCCCACATCGCGTCGTACGAGGTCACGGTGGCCGAATGGGAGGCGGGGACGGACGCTAAGGCTCTCGTGAGCCACCCGGGGGCGGACTTCGTGATCTACGTCCGGGAGTCGTACAGGAACCTCAAGGAAACCCAAGCCGAGGTGCTCAGCGCCCAGGTGTGACACCGCCTGTCCCTCGGGCTGCGCCGGTCTGGACGGTCTGCTCCCTTCTGCGAAGCCGAACGGCAGCCCTACCGGGCAGGTACTCCGGCCGCTCCCGGGGGATCGTCCCGCTCACCGGCCGGTCCGCCGCCCTGCTCCGCCGCCCGGCGGAGCAGGAGAAGCCCATGTCGTCCCACCACTTCGGATGCCATGGGCTTCTGTCCCCGGCCGGTTACTGCCCACGATCCCAACAGAGGGCAACGCATCTGCACACAAAGTTTCATCCAGGGTTCGGTCCCTCAGGAGCAGACCTTGCCGTCCTCGGGCACCGCCCCCTTGAGCAGATACGCGTTCACCGCGGAGTCGACGCAGTCGCTCCCCTTCCCGTACGCGGCGTGGCCCTCGCCCTTCCAAGTGATCATCACGCCGACGCCCTTGCCCAGCTCGTCCGCCATCCGCCGGGTGCCCTCGTAGGGCGTGGCCGGGTCGCCGGTGTTGCCGACGAGCAGGATCGGCGCCGCACCCGGGGCGCTCACCTCGGGAGTGTCGTACTGCCCGGCCACCGGCCAGTCGTGGCACCAGCCGGCGGTGTCCCAGCCCAGCATCGGTCCGAACACGGGCGAGATCTTCTCGAAGCGAGGCAGCAGCTTCTTCGTCTCCTCGACGGTGGGGCGCTGCTTGTCGTCCAGGCACGATATGGCTCGTTGCGAGTGGGTCCCGGTCATGTAGTGCCCCGAGGCGTCGCGATCGTTGTAGTCGTCGGCGAGTGCCAGCAGTTCCGTGCCGTCTCCCTGCTCGGCCGCCTTCACTGCGCTGGTCAACCTCGGCCAGCTCGCCTCGCTGTACAGCGGGTACAGGAGACCGATGAGGGCGAGTGCCTCGGTGAGCTTGCGGTCGGAGGACGTGGGCAGCGGGTTCGCGTCGATCCGCCTCAGCAGGTCCACGATCTTTCGGGTGCCGCCCTCGGCGCTCTGACCGGTGGACTTCAGGTAGTTGTCGAGGGCGCGCTGGAAGCCCCTGGTCTGGTTCTCGGCGTGGCCCACGGCGTCGGCGCTCGGATCGGAGACCGCGTCGAGGACGAGCCGGCCCACCTTCTCGGGGAACAGGTGGGCGTAGACGCCGCCGAGTTCGGTGCCGTAGGAGATGCCGAAGTAGTGCGTCTTCGTGTCCCCGAGGACCTGGCGCATGAGGTCCATGTCGCGCGCGGTGTCGGTGGTCGACACATGCGCCATCAGCGTGCCCGCCGACTTCTGGCAGCCCTTGCCGAAGGCGGCGGCGTCGCGGAAGTAGGCCGTCTCCTCGGCCGAGGTGTCCGGGGTGATGTCCACGGACTCCGAGGCCTCGATCTCCTTGTCGCTGCGGCAGCGCAGGCCCTTACTGGCGCCCACCCCGCGCGGGTCCCAGCTCACGAGGTCGTAGCGCTTGCCGAGCTCGGCGACGGAGGAGGCGTACCACGGCAGTGTGGACACCCCTGAGCTACCGGGGCCGCCGAAGTTGAAAAGCAGCGAGCCGATGCGGTCACCGCCGTCGGCCTTGGCGCGGATCAGTGCGAGGTCGATCGTCTCGCCGTCCGGCTTCGCCCAGTCCAGCGGTGCTTCGAGGGTCGCGCACTGCCAGGCGCCGCCCGGTTCAGGGGAGTCCGCTGTGGCCTTGCAGTCTCCCCAGTCGAGTCTCTGCGAGGTCAGCGAGGCCGGCAGTGGGGTCGTCGAGCCGGCGGACGCCGAACCCGTTTCGCTCCCCTGGCCACTGCCCTCGCCGCCGGACGAGCCGCCGCTGCAGCCCGTCACCAGGAGCGCGGCGGCGGCCGTCAGGGCCGTCCAACGTACAAAACGCGCCATGCTCTTCCCCCTCGCAGGCCGTCCGCACGCTGCCGCGGATGGCGGTCAGGCCATAGTAGGCGGATCACGAAAAGCCCGTCGGAGCCTGTGGATAACCTTCTGACCTGCAAGTTCAGTGATCTCTTACGAGCACACGGTGCCCGCCGCCGGTACCTTCCCGTCCAGCAGATAACCGTTCACCGCGTCCTGCACGCACCTGTTCTTGCTGTTGTACGCCCCGTGTCCCTGCCCCCGGTACGTCAGCTCGACGCCTACACCCTTGCCCAGCGCCTGCACCATCCTGCGTGCGCCCTCGTACGGCGTGGCGGGGTCGCCGGTGTTGCCCACGACGAGGATCGGTGCCGAGCCGGGCGCGCTCACGTCGGGATGGTCGGCCTCACCCGCCACCGGCCAGTCGGTGCAGCTGATCATGGACCAGGCGAGGAACTCCCCGAACAGGGGCGAGGCCGAGCGGAACTCGGGCAGCTTTCGCTGCACGTACTCCGGCGTGTACCGGGGCTTGTCGTCCGCGCAGTTGATGGAAATGTTGGCCGGGGTGATGTTGCTGTACTCACCGTTCTCGCCGCGCCCGTTCATGGAGTCGGACAGCAGCATCAGGATCTGGCCGTTGCCGTCGTACGCCTGTTCAAGTCCTTGGGTGAGATAGGGCCAGAACTCCTGCGAGTACAGCGCCTGGGCGATGCCGCCGGCCGCGGCCGACTGCGTCAGCTGGCGCGGGAGGATGCCGGGGATCGGTGTGCTGTCGAGGTCCCGCAACAGGTCGGCGATGCGGTCCTTGACCTCCTGGGCGGTGTCTCCGATGGGGCACTCCTCGGTCCTGGACGTGCAGTCCTCGGCGAAGTTGTCGAGCGCGCGCTGGAAGCCCCTGGCCTGCCCGAGTGAGCCCTGCTCGGGATTCTGCGTCGGGTCGACCACGGCGTCGAAGACCGCACGGCCGACGTTCTTGGGGAAGAGGTGGGCGTAGACGCCGCCGAGTTCGGTGCCGTAGGAGATGCCGAAGTAGTGCAGCTTGTCGTCACCGAGGACCTGGCGCATCAGCTCCAGGTCACGGGCCGCGTCGGTGGTGCGTACGTGCGGCAGCATCCCGTCGGAGTTCTCCTCGCACGCCTCGTTGAAGTCCTTGGTCGCATCCACCAGTTCGGTGCGCTCGGCGGTGTCGTCCGGCGTCGCGTCCTGCTGGAAGTAGGCGTCGAGCTCCTGGTCGTTCTCGCACCGCACGGGTTCGCTGCGGCCGACCCCACGAGGGTCGAAACTGACCAGGTCGTAGCGGCTGCGCAGCTTCTCGTAGCCCTCGCCGAAAGCGGGCAGCGTGGTGACGCCCGAACCGCCCGGGCCGCCGAAGTTGAAGATCAGGGAGCCGATGCGCCGGTTCTCGTCGCCGCTGGTCCTCGCCCGGATCAGCTCGATGTCGATCGTGTCGCCCTTGGGGTCGTCCCAGTCGCGGGGCGCCTTCATCGTGGCGCACTGCCAGCCGTCGCCGCCCGGCAGAGGTGACGGGCTGCCCCCGCCGCCCTGGGCCTGGGACGGTGCCGGGCAGTCCTCCCAGCTCAGCTCCTGGGCTGTCAGGTCCTGTTCCCCGGAGTCGCCGTCGCTGCAGCCCGCCAGCACGGAGGACAGCAGCAGGGCGGTGGCGGTCAGGGCAGCGGCGCGCGTCCGGGCAGGGTTCGGCATGGTCCCATCCTGCGGTCGTGTGGGGTGGGGCGCTCGGAGCGCGGGCCGTACGAGGGACCGCGACGCCTCACCTCTTCCGTGCCTTACAACGTACGACGCCGTCCTCCTCGTACGACAAGGCCTTTGGTACGAAAAAGACCGTCATGCCCGGTGGTCGGTGCTTCGCACGACGGCCGCTACAGCGCGCCCTTGCGTGTGAGGTGGTTGAAGGCGAGCCATCCCGGCAGTACCGGCAGCCACAGTGTCAGCAGCCGGAACAGCAGCACCGCGGGTGCGGCGACCTGGCTTTCCAGGCCGACGGCGATCAGACCGAAGGTCAGGGTGGCCTCCACGGCGCCCACGCCGCCCGGGGTGGGGGCCGCGGAACCGAGTGCGTTGCCCGCGAGGAAGACGACGGCCACGCTGGCGATGCTGATCGAGGTGCCCTCGCTGCCGAAGGCGCGGATGGACGCGTCGAGGCACATCACGAAGCACGCGGTCAGCAGCAGCATGCCGCCGATGCCGGTGATCAGCTTCTGCGGCCGCTGGAGTACGTCGAGCATGCGCGGCACGACGCCCGCGAAGAGCGACCTCACGCGCGTGACGACGAATTTCCGCAGGAACGGCACCGAGGTCACCACGAGCAGCAGCACCGCCACCGTCAGCAGACCCGCGATGACCGTCCGGGACGGCGACAGCGACGGGGTCTTCTCGGTGCCGGTCAGATAGCCGAACGCCAACAGCATCAGGATGTGGCAGCCGAGCCCGAACAGCTGCGACGCGCCGACACTCGCCACCGCGAGCCCCGGCCGCACGCCCGCGCGCTGGAGGAAGCGTGTGTTGAGGGCGACGCCGCCCACCGCCGCGGGGGCGACGATCTTCACGAAGGACCCGGCGACCTGCGCCGCCACGGTCCGCCGGAACGGCACCCGCTCGGGCACGAACCCCAGCAGCGCCATCGCCGCCGCGAAGTAGCTGGCCGCAGAGAACAGCACCGCCGCGGCCACCCAGCCCCACTGCGCGTTGGACATGAGCGGGCCGAACTCGAAGTGCGTGAGCTGCGTCAGCAGGAAGTACGCGCCGATGGCACCCGCGATGAAGCTGATGAGCGTACGTGGCCGCACCCGCTCCAGCCGGGCCGGTTCGACCGGCGCCTGCGGCCTGATCCGCAGCACCTCGTGCCGGATCTGTGTGAGCAGATCCTCCTCGCGCGCCTCCTCCAGTGCCTCGTCGATGGCTCGCTTCTCGGCCCGCGCCTGTGCCCGCACGGTCTTCTTGTCCGGCTTGTCGGGTACGGCCGCGGCGTCGCCCGCCTCCTCCTCGCTGCGGGCGTGCTTGGCGTGCCGGGATGCCTCCAGCACCGCCTCGCGCTCCCGCTCGGCACGCTCCCGGGCCAGTCGGCGCAGCGTCGCGCGCGTGGAGCGGCTCAGGGCGATGGGCTGCAGCATCGGCAGGCAGTCGGCCACCGCGTCGGGGCCGAGCACGCTCACCGCCGTGGCCACCGCGCGCTCGGCTCCCACCCTGAGGCCCAGCGTCACCAGCAGCTGGGAGATGTCCATGCGGAGCAGCAGAGTGTTCGCCGCGATCTCACCGATGCGCAGATCTGTGATGATCACTTTGCCGGAACGATCCACCAGAATCGCGTCGCCGACCAGTCTGCGGTGCGCGATGCGACGGGACTGCAGCGCCTTGACCTGGTGCCATGTGCCCTGCAGCAGGTCGTCGGTGATCTCGTCGTCCGGCAGCGAGTCCAGGGTGCGCCCGCCGGTGTGCTCGTAGACGAGCATCACGGCGTCCGGACCGAGCTCGGAGGTGGCGATCAGCTTCGGCGCGTTGGCGCCCGCCGCGATGGCCGCGTACGCGAGCAGCGCCTCCTGCTCCAGGGCTTGACGCAGCGACTGCAGGCTGCTGCGGGTGGCGAACCCGCGCAGTGTCAGATTGCGCCACGCGCGATAGAAGAAGCCCTGCGCCTGCTGCTCCCGGTCGACCACCGTCACGTCCAGCGGTGGGCCGTCCTCCAGGGTGACGAAGTAACGCCGGCCGCGGTCGGTGGTCGTCTCGTGGGTGTCGGCGACCTCCTCGCGCGCCGCGCTCACCGGGCGGAAGCCCACGTGCCGCAGGCCCGCCATCAGGGTCCGTCCGGTGGGCCGCACATTCGGGGAGCCGACCGCGTACAGCGTGCCGTAGGCGACGGTCCAGCCGATCAGCAGCGTCAGGAGGATCGAGAACGGCGTGGTGTAGCCGGTGACCAGCATGGAGAACGCGTACAGGACCAGGACCGCCCACAGGACCGCACGCCAGCGCGGTCTGCGGGACATGCCCACGGCCGTCATGTACGCGATGACGGGCGCGAGGTAGCCGTGCACCGGGTCGGTGAGGGAGCCGACGTCGCCGGGGGACGGCTGGGTGAGCGCGTCCCGGATGGACTCCGGGGCGGCCTGCGCCACCCACAGGTCGGTGGCGAGCGTCACCCCGTGCGCGAGGACCGCCGCGAGCACGCCGTCGGCGATCCGCAGCCCGTCCCGCTTGATCAGCCGCTCGATGGCGAAGGCGACGGGCACCAGGAGGATCGCGATGCTGGAGACGAGTCCGGCCAGCTTGCTGAACACGTCGGGCGCCTGGCCGGTGCCCTTGTTGATGTCCTGTTCCAGACCCGAAGTGGTGCCATGCGCGAACGCGGCGATCGCGAGCAGCAGGGCGATACCCAGCACGCCCACCAGAAGCCGCATCAGGTCCGACGGGCGGTGCACGCGCGCGGGCAGCAGTGGTTCGTCGCCCTCGACCTCGTCCACGTGGGCCTCGTCGCGGTCGTACGCGGCCTTGCCCTCGACGGCCTTGCGTCCGAGGGCCTTCCGCCCGGCGTCGCTCGTGCCGGCGTCCTTGGCGGGCGTCTCCTGCCCGGCGTCGGCCTTCTCGTCCTTGCCGCCGCCCCTGTCGTCGGCGTCCGTCTTGTCGCCGTTCGCGGTGCCCGGGCGCGACGAAGCGTCAGAGGTGCTCTCCGCGTCCTCCGGGTGCACACCCTGTTGCTTCATCGTCTCTTCTTGATCTCGTATCACCAGTCACCGCCCGCACGATGGTGGCATGCCGCACCGACACACGGGGGCATCAGGGTGCAAATGCGGGGCCGACAGTCTGCCCGAAGCGTCGCCCAGTGGCGAGGGATACGCACAGTGCCGAACGCGTCACATTGTCGGTGGCGTGGGGCAGGATGGGGCCGATGAGCGAGGAGAGCCGTCCGGACGAGGCCCGTCCGGAGTACGACGACGCCCGCTCGGAGTACGCGGACACGCTGCCGGAGTACGCCGAGAGGGTGCTTGAGGTCGCCGAACTGATCCCGCCGGGGCGTGTCATGACGTACGGGGACGTCGCGGAGTGGCTGGAGGAGGGTGGCCCGCGCCAGGTCGGCCGGGTGATGGCCCTGTACGGGGGAGCCGTGCCCTGGTGGCGCGTGGTCCGGGCGGACGGCGTCCTGCTGCCGGGCCACGAACTGAGAGCGCTGGGGCACTACCGGTCGGAGGGCACGCCTCTGAAGGGGGCGAGCAGGGCCGCCGAGGGCCACCTTCCGCGCCTGGACATGAAGCGGGCGCGATGGGACGGCGGCGAGCGCGCACTGGGTCACACCTGACAGCTTCCGCCATCGGACGGCCCTCGGTGTGATCCGTGATCCGTACGGGGGAAGAGGGGCACGTCTGTGGCATGACGTACGTTCGTGAGTCGAGGGACGCACGTGCCACGAGTGAACCGAGGGATGAGTCGGAAGCCCTGCTTCCGCGTCATCCGTCGGCGTAGCGTCGGCTGCACGTGTCGCCCTCATCCCGCGGCCACCGCCCTCCACGCGCGAGGGGCGACCCACCAGCACACCCACCAGGACCGGCGAACCACGTGAGCTCCTCTTCCTCCACCAGGCGCCTGTCGCACCCCCGGGTACGGCAGGGGACCCGTGGCGCTTACCGGCTGGTGCGCACCCCTGTCGCCCAGGAGGCTCCCCCTCCTCTTGACGCCGCACAGCGTGCCGTGGTTGACCACGCGACCGGCCCCTTGCTCGTTCTCGCCGGTCCCGGCACGGGGAAGACCACCACGCTCGTCGAGTCGGTGGCGGCGCGCATCGCCCGTGGCGGGGACCCCGAACGCATCCTCGTGCTGACGTTCAGCCGCAAGGCCGCCGTGGAACTGCGCGACCGTATGGCGCTGCGCATCGGGGCGGCACGCGCGCCCCAGGCGACCACGTTCCACTCCTTCTGCTACGCCCTGGTCCGCGCCCACCAGGACAGCGACCTGTTCGTGGAGCCACTGCGGCTGCTGTCCGGTCCCGAGCAGGACGTCACCGTCCGGGAACTGCTGGCGGGCCAGCCGGACCTGGAGCGGCTCGGGCTGGCGCACGTGCGCTGGCCGGACGAACTGCGCGCCTGCCTCACCACCCGCGGCTTCGCCGACGAGGTCCGCGCGGTCCTCGCCCGCAGCCGCGAACTGGGACTCGGCCCCGAGGCCCTGGACGACTTCGCCCGCCGCATCGGGCGCCCCGACTGGCGCGCCGCGGCCTCCTTCCTCGCCGAGTACCTCGACGTGCTCGACATGCAGGGCGTGCTCGACTACGCCGAACTCGTCCACCGCGCGGTGCTCCTCGCCCGCCGCCCCGAGGCCGGCGCCCGCATCGCCGCCCGGTACGACGCCGTGTACGTCGACGAGTACCAGGACACCGACCCGGCCCAGGTGCGGCTGCTGCGCGCCCTCGCCGGCGACGGCCGCACCCTCGTCGCCTTCGGCGATCCCGACCAGTCGATCTACGCGTTCCGCGGCGCCGACGTGAACGGCATCCTGGACTTCCCCCGGGCCTTCCCGCGCGCGGACGGCCGTCCGGCGCCGGTCGAGGTCCTGCGCACCTCCCGCCGCTCGGGCGCCGCCCTGCTGGCCGCGACGCGGCTGCTGACCCAGCGCATGCCCCTCACCAGGCTCCCGGCGGAGAAGGTCCGCGCCCACCGAGAGCTCGCCGCGGCCCGCGAGGGCAGCCGCGTCGAGGTCTTCACCTATCCGACATCCGGCACGGAACTGGACAACATCGCCGACATCCTTCGCAGGGCGCACCTCGAAGACGGCGTGCCCTGGAGTGAGATGGCCGTGCTGGTGCGTGCGGGGGCGCGCACCATCCCGACCGTGCGCCGGGCGCTCACGGCCGCCGGCGTGCCCCTGGACATCGACGGCGACGACCTGCCCTTGCGCCACGAGCCCGCCGTCACACCCCTGCTGACTGCGTTGCGGGCGGTGGCCGGCGCGGAGGTGGGGGAGCGCTCGGCGCACCCCGAGGCGGAGGGAGCGGCGACCCGCGAGGCGGAGGGAGCGGCGACCCGCGAGGCGGAGGGAGCGGCGACCCGCGAGGCTTCCTCCGGGGTGGCGAGCGGGACGGAGCCGAAGGTTCCGTCCGATGCGGCCGGGGCGGAGCCGAAGGTTCCGTCAGGCGCGGCCGGGGCGGAGGAGTCGGCGTCGGGGGTTTCCTCGGAGTGGTCGGGTGCGGATGCGCTCGTGGCGGGGGTTTCCTCGGAGTCGGCGGGCGGGGAGGCGGTCGCGTCTGGGGCTTCCTCGGAGTCGGCGGATGAAGGGTCGCCGGCATCGGGGGTTTCCGCCGAGAGGGCGGGTGCGGAAGCGGTGGCGCCGGATGCTTCCGTCGAGGCGGCCCGGACAGGGCAGGAGGAGTCCTCGGAGGCCGTCCTCGCAGGAGAACCCGTCCTTCACGAGCCCCGGCCGGACGGCTGCTGGCTGGACACCGAAACCGCCCTCACTCTGCTCGCCTCGCCCCTGGCCGGCATGGACGCGGCCGATCTGCGCCGTCTCGGGCGTGCCCTGCGCGACGAGGAACGGGCAGCGGGCAACCCCTTGCCGCCGCCCTCGGACGAGCTGCTCGCGCGAGCCCTGGCCGAGCCGGAGCGACTGGCCGTGCACGACCCCTCGTACGCGCGTGGCGCCCAGCGTCTCGGCGCACTGCTGCGCAAGGCCCGCGAGCGCCTCGCAGGCGGCGGTACGGCCGAGGAGGCGCTGTGGGACCTGTGGGAGGGCACACCGTGGCCCACCCGGCTGGAGCGGGCCGCCCGACGCGGCGGCGCGGCCGGACGCAACGCCGACCGCGACCTCGACGCCGTATGCGCCCTGTTCGCGACCGCGGCCCGCGCGGAGGAGCGCACGGGCGGCCGGGGCGCCCTGAACTTCCTGGCGGAGATCGACGCCGAGGACATCGCCGCGGACACCCTCACGCGGCGTGCCGTGCGGCCCGATGCCGTGCGCCTGATGACCGCGCACCGCTCCAAGGGCCTGGAATGGCGTCTGGTCGTCGTCGCCGGCGTGCAGGAGGGCCTGTGGCCGGACCTGCGCCGCCGCGGTTCCCTGTTGGAGGCCGACCGCATCGGCCGTGACGGACTCGCCGAACCGCTCACCCCGGGGGCGCTGCTGGCCGAGGAGCGCCGCCTGTTCTACGTGGCCGCCACGCGCGCGCGTGAACGCCTCGTCGTCACGGCGGTGAAGGCGCCGGCCGACGACGGCGACCAGCCCTCCCGCTTCCTGACCGAACTCGGCGTAGAACCGAAGGACGTGACGGGCCGCCCGCGCCGCCCCCTGGCCGTCGCGGCGCTCGTCGCCGAACTCCGGGCGACCACGGTGGACCCGCGCGTCTCGGATGCTCTCAGGGAAGCCGCCGCCCGCCGACTGGCCCGGCTCGCCGCACTCGCCGACGAGGACGGCCGCCCGCTGGTCCCCTCCGCGCACCCCTACCGCTGGTGGGGCATGTTCGAGCCGACCGAGTCCAAGGTGCCGCTGCGCGACCGCGACCAGCCCGTCGTGCTCTCCGGAAGCGCCCTCGACCAGCTCGCCAACACCTGTGCCCTGCAGTGGTTCCTGGGGCGCGAGGTGAAGGCCGACGCGCCCGCGACCGCGGCTCAGGGCTTCGGCAACGTGGTGCACGTCCTCGCCGACGAGGTGGCCTCCGGACACACCCCGGCCGACCTAGCCGTCCTCATGGAGCGCCTTGAGTCCGTGTGGAACGCGCTCGCCTTCGACGCGCCGTGGAAGTCGGACCAGGAGAAGGCCAACGCGCGCGTGGCGCTCGAACGCTTCCTTGCGTGGCATGTGATGGACCGCGCGGGGCGCACACCGGTGGCGAGCGAGCACGACTTCGACGTGACCCTGGAGGCCGGCGACGTCGAGGTGCGCATCCGCGGCCAGATGGACCGCGTCGAGGCCGACGGCGAGGGCCGCGCCTACGTCGTCGACTTCAAGACCGGCAAGCAGGCGCCGAGCTCGGCCGAGGTGGCCCGTCATCCTCAGCTCGCCGTCTACCAGCTCGCCGTCCGCGAGGGCGCCGTCGACGAGGCCTTCGACGGCATACGTCCCGATCCGGGCGGCGCCGAACTCGTCCAGCTGCGTCAGGGCGCCGCCAAGCGGGACGGCGGCGAGACCCTGCCCAAGGTGCAAAGTCAGGGCGCCCTGGAGGGCCCGGAGGGGGCGTGGGTCGGCGAGCTGCTCGCCACGGCGGCGGGCAAGGTCCTCGACGAACGCTTCGCGCCGAGTACCGGCCAGCACTGCACACACTGCGCGTTCCGGGCGTCGTGCAGTGCGCGACCCGAGGGGCGGCACGTGGTCGAGTGACGGGGCCTTCCGGTGGCCGGTGCGGTCAGAGTGGCCGGTGCGGTCAGAGTGACCGAGCGGTCGAGCGGCCGAGTGGTCGAACCGAGCGGTCGAGTGGCCGGTGGCGGCGGGCAGGCGGTGCGGCCGACCGGCCTGAGGGGCCGGGGTGGTAGTGCGCCCCGGGGTGCCGGGAGGTGGCGCGGGCCGGGGACCCGAGGGTGCCGGGCAGCCGGTCCGGTCGAGGGCCCCGAGGCGGCGCGAGCCGATGGATCGAGCGGCCGACCGGGTCCGCGGACCGGAGTGATCGATCGCACCTCACGTGCTGACCTGCGTATATCCCAGCCCGAGGGGCCGATGCGGCATCCGCTGTCAGTGCCCGCCGCTAGCCTCTCTGAGGTGTCCGCCCGTATCACCGATCCCGAGCAGCTCAAGGAGCTCCTCGGGATCCCGTTCACCCCGGAGCAGACGGCCTGCATCACCGCGCCGCCCGCCCCGCAGGTGATCGTGGCCGGAGCGGGATCGGGCAAGACGACGGTGATGGCGGCGCGCGTGGTGTGGCTGGTCGGCACCGGCCAGGTCGCCCCCGAGCAGGTACTGGGCCTCACCTTCACCAACAAAGCCGCCGGTGAACTCGCCGAGCGCGTGCGCAAGGCGCTGGTCAGGGCCGGCGTCACCGACCCCGACGTCATCGACCCGGACAACCCGCCCGGCGAGCCGGTGATCTCGACGTACCACGCCTTCGCGGGGCGTCTGCTGACCGACCACGGCCTGCGCATCGGCCTCGAACCGACCTCCCGCCTCCTCGCCGACGCCACCCGCTACCAGCTCGCCGCACGTGTCCTGCGCGAGGCTCCGGGCCCCTACCCGGCCCTGACCCGCTCGTTCGCCGACCTGGTCAGCGACCTTCTCACCCTCGACGCCGAACTCGCCGAGCACCTCGTACGCCCCGAGGCCCTGCGCGCGTACGACGCCCGGCTGCTGCTCCGCCTCGAAGGCGCCAAACTCACCAACGCCGATCTGCGCAAGGTTCCCGAGGCGGCCGCGGCCCGCCGCGCACTCGCCGACCTCGTGGGCCGCTACCGCGCCGTCAAACGGGAGCGGGACCTGCTCGACTTCGGCGACCAGATCGCCCTGTCGGCACAGCTCGCGGGGATCCCCGAAGTGGGCCGCATCATGCGCGACGAGTTCCGCGTGGTCCTCCTGGACGAGTACCAGGACACGTCCGTCGCCCAACGCGTCCTTCTGGCGGGCCTGTTCGGAGGCGGCACCGGCCACCCCGTGACCGCAGTCGGCGACCCCTGCCAGGCCATCTACGGCTGGCGCGGCGCCTCCGTCGCCAACCTCGACGACTTCCCCGAGCACTTCGCCCACGCGGACGGCCGCCCGGCCACCCGCCAGGCGCTCAGCGAGAACCGCCGCAGCGGCGGCCGTCTCCTGGACCTCGCCAACGGCCTCGCCGAGCCCCTGCGCGCCATGCACGCGGGCGTGGAGGCCCTCCGCCCGGCCCCCGGCGCGGAGCGTGACGGGCAGGTCCGCTGTGCGCTCCTGCCCACCCACGCCGAGGAGATCGACTGGCTCGCCGACTCCGTCGCGCACCTGGTACGGACCGGCAAGGCGCCCGGCGAGATCGCCGTCCTGTGCCGCACGGCGACCGACTTCGCCGAGATCCAGGGCGCGCTCGTCGCCCGGGACATCCCCGTCGAGGTGGTCGGCCTGTCCGGGCTGCTGCATCTGCCCGAGGTCGCCGACCTGGTCGCCGTCTGCGAGGTCCTCCAGGACCCCGGCGCCAACGCCTCCCTGGTCCGCCTGCTCACCGGCCCGCGCTGGCGCATCGGGCCCCGTGACCTCGCCCTCCTGGGACGCCGCGCACGGCTGCTGGTGTCCCACGCGCGCGTGGACGGCGACGACGACCCGGACCGCCGTCTCGCCGAGGCCGTCCAGGGCGTGGACCCCGCCGAGGTGATCTCCCTCGCGGACGCTCTCGACACCTTCCTGGAGACGCCGCTGGGCGGCGACGCGGACCACGACGGCCTGCCCTTCTCACCGGACGCGCGCGTGCGGTTCGCGCGCCTGGCCACCGAGCTGCGCGATCTGCGCCGATCCCTGTCCGACCCGCTCATGGACGTCCTGCACCGCGTCCTCGCCGTCACCGGTCTGGAGGTGGAGCTGTCGGCGTCCCCGCACGCCCTGGCCGCACGCCGCCGCGAGACCCTGTCCAACTTCCTGGACGTCGCCGCCTCCTTCGCCGCCGGCGACAACGAGGCGACCCTGCTCGCCTTCCTCGGCTTCCTGCGTACCGCTGCCCAGTACGAGAAGGGGCTCGACAACGCCCTGCCGGGAGGCGAGAACACGGTCAAGGTGCTCACCGCCCACAAGTCCAAGGGCCTGGAGTGGGACGTCGTGGCGGTCCCCGGCCTGGTCACCGGCACCTTCCCCAGCGCCCAGGGTCGCGAGAAGTGGACCGCCCAGGGGAAGGTGCTCCCGCACGAACTGCGCGGGGACGCGGACACCCTCCCCGACGTCGAGTCCTGGGACTCCCGCGGCCTGAAGGCCTTCCACGAGGCCATGAAGGACCACCAGCTCACCGAGGAGCTCCGCCTCGGCTACGTCACCTTCACCCGCCCCCGCTCCCTGCTCCTCGGCTCCGGCCACTGGTGGGGCCCCACCCAGAAGAAGCCCCGCGGGCCCTCCGACTTCCTCCAGGCCCTCCACGACCACTGCGCGGCCGGATACGGCGAGATCGAGGCGTGGGCCGACGAACCGGCCGAGGACGCGGAGAACCCGGCCCTGCACCGGGAGAGCGCGGACCAGGTCTGGCCCCTGCCCTTGGACGAGGCCGCCCTGGCACGCCGGCGCGCGGCGGCCGAGACGGTCCTGGCCCACCTGGAGACCCTGAACCTCGCCTCCGACGAGGAGGCAGGCCCTACGGCGACACACGACCCGGACACCTACGACGACCCGGACTGGCCCCCGCCACCGGACGACGACGAGTCCCTCGTGGAGGCGTACGCGGAGGAGGACCCCTTCGCCGCGGAGGACCCCGCGGACTGGGACTCCTGGACCACGGACCGCCCCTCGACGTCGACAAAGGCCCCTTCGGCCCCTACGGTCCACCTTCCGACGCCCACCGACACCCCCTCTGTGCCCACCGACCGCCCTCCGCTGCCCACCGACCACCCCCCGGTGCCCACGGGCCGTCCTTCCGTACCCACCCACCGCCCCACGGTCCCGCACCAGGCGGCCTCTCCGGACCCCGTCCCCCCGCCGGCCCACCCCCGCCCCGCGGAACCGGAACCCCTCACACCGGAAGAGGCCCGCACCATCGCTTCATGGGACCGCGACCTCGACGCCCTCGCCGGGGAACTCCTGAGCGCCCGCGCGAGCGTCACGGACGTACCCCTGCCCGCCTCCCTCACCGCCTCCCAGCTGCTGCGTCTGGCCGCCGACCCGGACGGGTTCGCGCAGGAACTCGCGCGCCCCATGCCGCGCCCGCCACAACCCGCCGCACGCCGGGGCACCCGGTTCCACGCCTGGGTCGAAGCCCGCTTCGAGGAGCTGACACTGCCCATGCTGGAGCCGGAGGACCTGCCCGGCAGCGAGGCCGAGATCGCCGACGAACGGGACCTGCAAGCCCTGAAGGACGCCTTCGAGCGCACCGAGTACGCGCAGCGCACGCCGTACCGGGTCGAGGCCCCGTTCCAGCTGTCGATCGCCGGGCGCGTCGTACGGGGCCGTATCGACGCCGTCTACAAGGAGGGCGACGGTGAGCGGGCGACGTACGAGATCGTCGACTGGAAGACCAACCGCACCCGCACCGCGGACCCGCTGCAGCTGGCCCTCTACCGGCTCGCCTGGGCCGAGCAGCAGGGCGTGCCCCTGGAGTCGGTCGACGCCGCCTTCCTGTACGTCCGCAGCGGCGAGGTCGTACGCCCGGACACCCTGCCGGACCGGGCCGCGCTGGAGCGGCTGCTGACGCAGGAGCCGGTCGCGCGGGCGCACTGTGAGGAACCGCCCAGCCAGGATGTCGGTGCGGGCCGATAGGCTCGTGACCATGAGCCAGACCCCGGACAGCGCCGTCCGTACGTACATCGAGCAGCATCGTGCCGCCTTCCTCGACGACCTCGCCGAGTGGCTGCGCATCCCCTCCGTGTCGGCCCAGCCCGACCACGCGCCCGACGTACGCCGCAGCGCCGACTGGCTCGCCGCCAAACTCAAGGAGACCGGCTTCCCGACCGCGGAGGTCTGGCCGACCCCGGGCGCGCCCGCCGTCTTCGCCGAGTGGCCCGCGGAGGACCCGCAGGCGCCCACGGTCCTCGTCTACGGCCACCATGACGTGCAGCCCGCCGCCCGGGAGGACGGCTGGGACAGTGAGCCCTTCGAGCCCGTCGTACGCGACGGACGCCTCTACGCGCGCGGGGCGGCCGACGACAAGGGCCAGGTGTTCTTCCACACACTCGGCGTCCGCGCCCACCTCGCCGCCACGGGCCGCACCACCCCGGCCGTCAACCTGAAGCTCCTGATCGAGGGTGAGGAGGAGTCCGGCTCCCCGAACTTCCGCGCGCTCGTCGAGGAGCGCGCCGGGCGTCTCGCGGCCGACGCCGTGATCGTCTCCGACACCGGCATGTGGTCCGAGGACACCCCGACCGTGTGCACCGGCATGCGCGGCCTCGCCGAGTGCGAGATCCGGCTGTACGGCCCCGACCAGGACATCCACTCCGGCTCCTTCGGCGGCGCAGTCCCCAACCCGGCGACGGCCGCGGCCCGCCTGGTCGCCGCTCTGCACGACGAGCACGCGCGCGTGGCGATCCCCGGCTTCTACGACGGAGTCGTGGAACTGACCGAGCGTGAGCGCGAGCTCTTCGCCGAACTGCCCTTCGACGAGCAGCAGTGGCTGCGCACCGCCAAGTCGCACGCCACCCATGGTGAGGCCGCTCACACCACCCTCGAGCGCATCTGGGCCCGGCCCACCGCCGAGGTCAACGGCATCGGTGGCGGATACCAGGGACCGGGCAGCAAGACGATCATCCCCTCCTCCGCGATGGTGAAGCTTTCGTTCCGCCTGGTCGCGGGGCAGGACCTCGACCACATCGAGAAAGTGGTCCACGCCTGGGCCGCCGAGCAGACGCCCGCGGGCATCCGCAGCGAGATCACGTTCTCGGCGGGTACACGCCCGTGCCTGACGCCCCTGGACCACCCGGCCCTGCAGTCCGTCGTACGCGCCATGGGCCGCGCCTTCGAGGGCCCCGTCCGCTTCACCCGCGAAGGCGGCTCGGGACCCGCCGCCGACCTGCAGGACGTCCTCGGCGCGCCCGTGCTCTTCCTCGGCATCTCCGTCCCCTCCGACGGCTGGCACGCGCCGAACGAGAAGGTGGAGCTGGACCTTCTCCTCAAAGGCGTCGAGACCACCGCCTACCTGTGGGGCGACCTCGCCGCCCACTGGCGCCATGCGCCCTGAGCTCCGTCGGCGGTCCGGACCGGCGTCGTACGCGGGGCACACTGAGAAGGCCGCCACGCATCACCGATCCCTGCCGAGTCCGGTCGCCGCCCGCCGCACGTCCCGCCGATCCACCCGCCGAAGCACACCGTTCCACTGGGGGAGTTGGAAGCACCCGTGACCACCTGGACCGACCACACCGCCGACCGACCCGTCTCGCTCACCGCCCCGAGCGGCATCGACCGCGCCGCCCACCACCGGCTCGACGAGGCCTGGCTCGCGGCGGCATGGAGCCACCCCACGACCCGGTGCTTCGTGGTCTCCGGCGGCCAGGTCCTCATCGACGAGACGGCTGACGGACGCACCGAACTCGTCACGACCCCCTCGTTCGAGGCCCCCCTCACCGAGGCGCACCGCTACTTCCTCGGTATCGACGAGGACGGCGTCAGCTACTTCGCCCTCCAGAAGGACGCCCTGCCCGGCCGTATCGACCAGTCCGCGCGCCCCGCCGGCCTGAGAGAGGCGGGCCTGCTGCTCTCGCCGCGCGACGCCGGCCTCATGGTGCACGCCGTCGGTCTGGAGAACTGGCAGCGCACCCACCGCTTCTGCTCCCGATGCGGTGAACGCACCGTGATCGCCGCGGCCGGCCACATCCGCCGCTGCCCCGCGTGCGGTGCCGAGCACTACCCGCGCACCGACCCCGCCGTGATCATGGCCGTCACCGACGAGGACGACCGCATTCTCCTCGGCCGTCAGGTCCACTGGCCCGAGGGCCGCTTCTCGACGCTCGCCGGCTTCGTCGAGCCCGGCGAGTCCATCGAGCAGGCGGTACGCCGCGAGGTCCACGAGGAGGTCGGCGTCAGCGTCGGGCCGGTCGAGTACGTCGCCAGCCAGCCCTGGCCGTTCCCCTCCAGCCTGATGCTGGGCTTCATGGCCCGCGCCACCACCACCGAGGTCGACGTGGACGGCGACGAGATCCACGAGGCCCGCTGGTTCTCCCGTGAGGAACTGCGCGCCGCCTTCGAATCCGGCGAGGTCCTGCCTCCGTACGGCATCTCGATCGCGGCCCGACTGATCGAGCTGTGGTACGGTAAGCCGCTGCCGACGAGGAGCGTCTGACGGGCACCAGATCGATGCCCGACCCGTACTGGAACCACAACGTCCATTACCACCGCGCGGTCCTGGCCGCCGTACCCGAAGACTGCGGCGCGGCTCTGGACGTGGGCTGCGGTGACGGGTTGCTCGCGCGGAAGCTGGCGACCAGGGCGGCGTCGGTGACGGGCGTGGATCGTTCGGCGCGGATGATCCGCCTCGCGAGGGAGCAGCCGCCCGGCGACGTCACGTACGTGGAGGGTGACTACCTGGAGGAAGGCATCCTCCCCGAGGGCGCCTACGACTTCGTCAGCGCTGTGGCCGTGGTCCATCACGCGCCGTTCGAGAAGGCCGTCGGTCGCCTGGTACGGCTGCTGGCCCCCGGAGGCCGCCTGGTGATCGTCGGCATGGCGTACGACAGGACGCCGCTGGACTGGGTGATCAGCTGCTGCGGTGTCCCGGTGAACCTGTTGGAGACCTGTCGGCGAGGCGGTGAGGCAGGCCCTGTCGACATGCCCGTCGAGGATTCGAGCATGCACTGGGGCGAAGTCCGGCAGGCGGCACTGCGGCTCCTGCCGGGCTGCCGCTTCCGCCGCCGACTGCTGTGGCGCTACACAGTCGTGTGGGACAAACCACGACCAGACGGACCCTGAGCACGTACCCGGCACGGGACTCGCAAGGCGACCGAAGAGGCCGCCGCAAGGACGGCGCTTGCGCAGGGGGCAGCCGGGCAGGGGGACGGCACCGCGGACGCGACCCTGGTGGTGCGTCGGCAGTCCGCCACGATCAGCCGCAGCTCTGCCCGCTGCTCGGCGTCTGCGTGCCGGTGGCGGCTTCGATCACCGATCAGCAGCCCGTTGTTGATCAACGAGGCATCGACGAGGCCCCCGCCGACGTGTGTCGGGCGAGGGCCGGTCGCTGCCGTCGGTCAGGCGCTGAGAGCCTGCTTCACCTGGGCCAGGCTCGGGTTGGTCATCACGACCTCGGAGCCACCGCCCAAGGGCACGATCTGAACAGTCGGAACCGTCTGGTTTCCGCCATTCGCCTTCTCGACGAATGCCGCGGACTCGGGGTCCTGCTCGATGTTGATCTCGGTGTACGCGATGCCCTCGCGCTCCAGCTGCTTCTTCAGCCGCTGGCAGTAGCCGCACCACGTGGTGCTGTACATCGTCACAGTGCCCTGCATGTCTCGCGCGCTCCTTAGGGTTGCTCGGGGAAACCAGGTCGTCCAATGAGGGAACGTACGGGATCCGGCCTCCATTCCCACCCGGGGTATGGCCGCTCCGTGACGCCTGCCGCATCAGTACGACTATCAAGGCCTGCCTGTGGACAACCGGCGCAGCCGTCTCGGGGGACCTGGCAGCATGGCGGTGTGACAGCAGCAACGCACTCCACCCTCTTCCCGCAGGCACCGGACACTGCCGACGCGGTGCTCGACGGGCTCGACCCGGAGCAGCGCGAGGTCGCCACCGCCCTGCACGGTCCGGTGTGCGTGCTCGCGGGCGCCGGTACGGGCAAGACCCGGGCGATCACCCACCGCATCGCCTACGGAGTCCGTGCCGGAATCCTCCAGCCCTCCAGCGTGCTCGCCGTCACCTTCACCAACCGCGCCGCCGGAGAGATGCGCGGCCGGCTGCGCCAGCTCGGCGCCGCCGGGGTGCAGGCCCGCACCTTCCACTCGGCAGCCCTTCGCCAGCTCCAGTACTTCTGGCCGAAAGCCGTCGGTGGCTCCATGCCCCGGCTCGTCGACCGCAAGATCCAGCTCGTCGCCGATGCGGCCGCCGCCTGCCGCATCCGCCTCGACCGCAACGAGCTGCGGGACGTCACCGCCGAGATCGAGTGGTCCAAGGTCACCCAGACCGTCCCTGCCGACTACGCGCTCGCCGCCGCGAAGGCGGGCCGCGAGTCCCCCCGCGACCCGGCCGAGATCGCCCAGCTCTACAACGTCTACGAGGACCTCAAGCGAGACCGCTCGCTCATCGACTTCGAAGACGTCCTGCTGCTCACCGTCGGCATCCTCCAAGACCGGCACGACATCGCCGATCAGGTCCGCTCCCAGTACCAGCACTTCGTGGTCGACGAGTACCAGGACGTCAGCCCGCTCCAGCAGCGCCTGCTGGAGCTGTGGCTGGGCGAGCGCGACAACCTGTGCGTGGTCGGCGACGCCAGCCAGACGATCTACTCGTTCACAGGAGCAACTCCCGACCACCTGCTCGACTTCCGTATCCGCCACCCCGGTGCCACGGTCGTCAAGCTGGTCCGCGACTACCGTTCCACACCCCAGGTCGTCCACCTCGCCAACGGTCTACTGGCCCAGGCCCGCGGCCGCGCCGCCGACCACCGCCTGGAACTGGTGTCACAACGCGACCCCGGCCCCGAACCCCTCTACACCGAGTACACCGACGAACCCGCCGAGGCCGAGGGCGCGGCCCGTCGCATCCGGGAACTCATGGACGAGGGCGTCCCAGCCAGCGAGATCGCCGTCCTGTTCCGTACGAACTCCCAGTCCGAGACCTACGAACAGGCCCTCGCCGACGCGGGCGTCCCCTACCAGCTGCGCGGCGCCGAGCGGTTCTTCGACCGGCCCGAGGTGCGCAAGGCCGGCATCGCCCTGCGCGGCGCGGCCCGCTTCGGCGGCAACGACTCACTTCTCGACGACGCCGTCGACCTGCCCTCGCAGGTACGAGCCGTGCTGTCGGCGGAAGGCTGGACACCCCAGCCCCCGGCCGGCTCCGGTGCCGTCAGAGAGCGCTGGGAGTCGCTCGCCGCCCTGGTGAACCTCGCCCAGGACTTCGCCGCCGCCAAACCCGGTGCCACCCTCGCCGACCTCGTCGCCGAACTCGACGAACGGGCGAACGCCCAGCACGCCCCGACCGTGCAGGGCGTCACCCTGGCCTCCCTGCACTCGGCCAAGGGCCTGGAATGGGATGTCGTCTTCCTGGTCGGAGTCGCCGAAGGCATGATGCCGATCACCTACGCCAGGACCGACGAACAGGTCGAGGAGGAACGCCGCCTCCTCTATGTCGGTGTCACCCGTGCCCGGCAGCACCTCCATGTCTCGTGGGCGCTGACGCGCGCGCCCGGCGGTCGGCCCAACCGCCGCCCCAGCCGCTTTCTCGACGGCCTGCGTCCCGGTTCGGCCGCCACCGTCGGCCGCTCCGCCGCCGGCCGGGGCGGCGGTGTCGAGCGCGGTTTCACGAGCAGGCCGGATGTCGCCCCGAGACGGATGAAGCGCACCCCGGCCCGCTGCCGCGTCTGCGGACGCACCCTCACCGACGCCGGCGAGATGAAGCTGATGCGCTGCGAGGACTGTCCCTCCGAGATGGACGAGGGCCTCTACGAACGGCTCCGGGAGTGGCGCGCGGTCCAGGCCCGGCTGAGCGGGCAGCCGGACTTCTGCGTCTTCACGGACCGGACGCTGATGGCGATCGCCGAAGCGGAGCCAACTACTCCGGTCGAACTGTCCGCCATCCCCGGCGTCCTGAAACGCAAACTGGACCGCTACGGATCCGATGTCCTGGCCATCTGTGCTGGTCAGGCGCTCGGTGAGAGAGTGGAAGGGGAATGAAGCGAACTCGTCGAAAAAATAGTTTGCGCATGCCCCGGCAATCCCCATAGGTTCTTAGCCACGGGAACGGAGGCCTTCTCGGAGGCCCCAATTCCGTGATGTACTTGCATACCCGCCGGACTGGTTCACCCCAGTCCCCCGATACGCCGAGAGGAGGCGAGTCCAGTGATCAGCATCAACACCAGCTCCATCAGCACCGCCAAAATGACCGATCGCTCGGTCGTCGCCTCCCTGTGCATGCTCGGCGCCTCGGACCAGGGCACCGGTCTGTCCGGCATTCGTGCCGTCCGTCCGGCGTCCTCCCTGTCCCTCGCGGGCCTTCCCGTCCGTGAGCGCAATGAGCGACCGACCAAGGCACTGGAAGCGGCAGTAGCGGCACAGGCGCAGGCCTATGCCTTTACGGCGACCGGTGCCGGATTCCGGAAGCAGACGACGCAGCACCACCTGATGTGGGCCTTCCGTGGGCCAGAACCCTGGAGTGATCCAGCCTGATCGCCGATCAGGCCGGCGCCTTCAGGGCCGCGGAACCCCATCCGGGATCCGCGGCCCTTCTGTTTGTCCCTGAACAGGGATGACGGAGTGAAGGGGCCTCGGGACAAGAAAAAACCCGGTACCAGCCGCCACCCGGCCCAACAGGGCCGGAACGACCAGACGAGGAAGACGAACCGTGCAACTCGAAGCGCACGCCCCGTCCGTACCGCCCTCAGACACGATCCCCAAGCCCGGCCTCACGGAGGACTCCACCTTGACCCCGCTCACCGCGCTCACCGCGCTCGACGACGCCATCGAGAACCTCGGCGTACCCGTCCCCTGCCGTTCCTACGACCCGGAGGTCTTCTTCGCCGAGTCGCCGGCGGACGTCGAGTACGCCAAGTCCCTCTGCCGCACCTGCCCGCTGATGGAGGCCTGCCTCGCCGGCGCCAAGGAGCGGCGTGAGCCCTGGGGCGTCTGGGGTGGCGAGCTGTTCGTCCAGGGTGTCGTCGTCGCCCGGAAGCGGCCGCGTGGCCGCCCGCGCAAGAACCCGGTCACGGCATGAACATCGCAGGAACAATCGACCGCCCCCTCACGCACGATCCCCAGAAGCAGGCCCCGATGAAGCCGTCCACCCACGAACCAGCGGGCTCCACGCCCGAAGACTTCACCACCACTGGCGCGAACGACTCGCGTAAGAACAGGACCCGAGAGATGCAACTCATCCAAGAAGCCCTCGCACGTGCGCATATGCACGAGCGACAGTACGAGGCCGAGCGGGAACGCCGGGCCGTGCGCCTGGCGTCCGCTCGCCGCATGCAGCGCAAGGCCGAGCGCGCCTCGCTGCGTGCCCGCCGCGCGCTCGCCATGGCGGTCATGCAGTAGTCGCCCACCGCCAGGCGGTGACCATCACGCCTCGAAGGCAGCCACTCCCCGCGGGGGCCGGTCCGTGCGAACGGGCTGGCCCCCGCGGTGCGTTGGGCCCGCCGATCAGCCGCGGCGGCGTTATCGTCGCCGAGTGACGAGTCCTTCCGGAGCCGGTGACGACGGCGGCTCAGCCGAAGAACCTCAGCTCCTCGTGTGCGCCCGCTGCGGCACCCGGGCCGAGCTCCCGCAACCCACCTGGACCTTCTCCGTGGAGAACGGCAAACGCCACTACTTCTGCGACACCTGCTCCCGGGAGAACCTGAGGGCGATCGAAGGGCGACTGGACTCCGACTGGTGGTAGGCCCGTACGGCTCTCAGGCCTCCGCCGCGGAGTCCTCCTCGTCCGTCATCGCCTCCGGCGCGAACCCCGGCAGCCACTCCTCCAGTTCCTCGCGCAGTCGTACCGTTGCGCCCAGCTGGCACAGGACGCCGATGGTGCTCAATGTCACACGGTGGATGAGGAGGTAGGCAGGCGGCAGATTGAGTTGCTTGCCCAACTGGTAGGCGGGGGAACGGGGGTCGGCCACCCGGGCGGCCTGGCTGCGCATCCAGCCGCGGGTGAAGGTGAACGCCTCGACCTGGGCCGGCTCGATGATCGGCAGGAGGTAGTCGAGGACGGCGTCGGGCTCCAGGTCGATCGATTCCTTGACGAAGCCCTCGGTGCGCAGCAGCTCGTAGACGGCATCAGCCTCGCCGTCCAGAGTCATGCGCAGGGAGTCACCGATGGGGTCCGGCAGGCCCCCCGGGAGGCGGTCGACCGTACCGAAGTCCAGAACTCCGAGTCGCCAGTCGTCCTCGCCGTCCGGGCCGCCCGGCAGCAGGCGGAAGTTTCCGGGGTGCGGGTCGGCGTGCAGCAGGCCGGTGCGGGCCGGGCCGGAGAAGAGGAAGCGTGCCAGGAGCTGGCCGGCGCGGTCACGCTGCTCCTGGGTTCCGCCGGAGATCACCTCGGAAAGCGGAATGCCGTCGATCCACTCCGTGACCAGAACCTGGTCGCAGTGGTGGATCACTGCGGGCACGACCACGTCCGGGTCGTCGGCGAACTCCTCCGCGTGGGCCTGCTGGGCCTGTGCCTCCAGGCCGTAGTCCAGTTCCTCGGAGACGCGGTCCTTGAGTTCCGTGATCAACGGCTTGATGTCCATGCCGGGGACCAGCGGGCCCAGCAGCCGCGCGAAACGGCTCAGCTGGTTCAGGTCGGAGAGGAGGGCCTCACCGGCACCCGGGTACTGCACCTTGACCGCCACCTCACGGCCGTCGTGCCACACGCCGCGGTGCACCTGGCCGATGGACGCCGCCGCCGCGGGCTTGTCCTCGAACTCCAGGAACAGGTCGTGCCAGTCCTCGCCGAGCCGCTCCGCCAGCACCGTGTGCACGGTGCGTGTCGGCATCGGTGGTGCCGCTTCCTGCAGCTTGGTGAGCGCCGCCCGGTAGGGGCCGGCGATCTCCTCGGGCAGCGCGGACTCGAAGACCGACAAGGCCTGGCCGAACTTCATCGCGCCGCCCTTGAGCTCGCCGAGCACCTTGAACATCTGCTCGGCGGTGCGCTGCTGCAGTTCGCGGCCGACGAGCTCCGCGGACTCGCCGACGATCCGCTTGCCCAGTCCCCAGGTCGCCCGCCCGGCGAAGCCGAGGGGAAGCGCGGCGAGCTTGGCGGTACGCGTGACCGCCTTGCGGGGAAGATCAGACATGCGCCCTCCAGGTCCCAGCCGGCCGCTCCGCGTCCGCCTTGCGGCGTGACCCGGACGACGGCCCTTGTTCCGCCATTGTCTCGTGCGAGTCCTCGTCCTCGGAGGGGTGTTCTCCCTCACCTTTCTCCGCGGCGCCGCACGGGCATGCGGGGTGCGCCCACACCGGCCGGGCATGCCAGCTCAGACCGGGTAGTGACACCTCCCAGCGTGCACCAACGCTGGACGGAACGCGGCCGTCCAGGAAAGCGAGGGCGTGCGCGGCCACCAGCCCGGCGACCGTGGTGGCGAGAGCCAGGTCACAGGGCCGCACATGGCGCGTCCTCCCCGCCCCCGAGCGCCACTGCGCGACAAGGCGCGGCCAGACCGGATCCCGATCGGCGCGACCCTCGTGGAGACAGCCCGCGCAGCCGGTCTCGCCCGGCAGGACGAACGGGCCGACCACACCGGTTCCCTCCACGACGCCCGCGTACAGATGGGGCGTGCCGGAAGTGATGAGAGGTTCGGCCGCCGAGGGGGAGGGGGCGTGCACGGCGACGTCGTCCCGGGGGGCGATGATCACAAGGGAGTGACCCGCACACTCGTGCCCAGGTGATGAGTGCGGAGTGCGGCGCGGTGGCCGATCGGGTGCCGCGCGCCGCACGGCCCGTCGCGCGGCCTCGTCCCTGCGGTCGCCGACCGCTTCGGCGGGCAGTCCGCCCGGTCCCACGTCCCACGGTTCGACACGGCCGACGTCGCGCACGTCGACCTCGCCGACTCCCGCGCCCGACAGCAGGGAGGCCACCATCGCCCCCACCCGGCCGGCGCCCCTCACTTGGACCCGGGCGGAGCGGCGGGCGATCAGGCGGCCGATCGCCTCGCCAGGCTCGGACGTGGTCAGGGACAGTGAGGCCAGATCGGGGAGCAGCCGGTCCAGGACTTCCTCCTTGCGGCGCAGCGCGTCGGCGGCCGGGCCGCCGCCCTTGGCGTCGTCGAGCAGTCCGGCCCGTGCCAGTCGCCGCACCAACTCGTCGACATGGCCGTCCGGCAGATCCATGCGGCGGCCCTCTTCGCGCAGCAACTCCATCCCGCGCGTGCCATTGAGCAGGTCGAGGAAGCTGCCCGTCGCCGTGTCCACCGGGCCCAGCGTCATCGCGTGTGCCGGAGCCATCCCGAACTGCACGGTGTTGAGGTCACGCCATCCGCGCCTGAGCGCGGGTTTCATGAGCGGAGCCACCATGGTCGCCGACCGTGCGGAGCCCGAGGTGGTCAACGAGTCCGGCGCATCCGGCGAGTCCGACGCGTCCAACGTGCCCAATGTGTCCAACACATCCGGTTTTGCTGGCATGTTCGCCGTACTCATGGAAGCCGCCGATTCCGTTGCGGCGGTCGAAGCCGGTGAAGCCGGTGAAGACGATGAAGCCGATGAAGCGGATGAAGTCGATGAGGTCCATGAAGTCGATGAACCCGATGAAGTGGATGAACGTGATGAAGCGGATGAAATCGCCGCATGCATGAACGAGCCCCCGTAGCCGTCGTGGAACGCCCCCGTCTGCCGGTGGCGCTCGGTCGCAGCCCCGCCGGCCACAGCCAGCATGCCCTGGAGCGCCGCTCGTCGTCCGAAGTTGTCCACAGGCGGTGGATATTCGTCGTACAAATCAAACGCTCGGTGGGGGATCGGCATCGAACCGTTCCGGAGTCGGGACTTCCCCCGTGTGCAGCGGGTAACGTCGGGGCGTGTCCGCCGACCCACTGCACCGCGCCGGAACCCCACAGCGCAGTACGACGAGCCCGCCCTCGGGCGGCTCGGGGGCGAGCGTGATCGAGGTTCGCAGGAGCGCCCGGCGCCGCCGGACGGTCTCGGCGTACCGCGAGGGCGATCGCACCATTGTGCTCATCCCCGCCCGGATGTCCGAGGCGGAGGAGCAGCGCTGGGTGAACGTCATGCTCGACAAGCTGGCCGCCCAGGAGAGCAAGCAGGTCCTCGGCGACGCCGAACTCGCCGAGCGTGCCGAGCAGTTGTCGGCGCAGTACTTCGACGGCCGCGCCCGGCCCAGGTCGGTGCGCTGGGTCACCAACCAGAACACTCGCTGGGGCTCGTGCACACCGGCCGAGGGCAGCATCCGTCTCTCGCACCGCCTGCAGGGGATGCCGGAGTACGTCGTGGACTACGTCCTCCTCCATGAGCTCGCCCATCTGCTGGTGCCCGGCCACGGGCCCCGTTTCTGGCGGCTGCTGGAGGCGTATCCGCGCACCGAGCGGGCGAAGGGCTACCTCGAAGGCGTCGTCGCCGCCGAGCGACTGCCCCATGTGCCCGTCGCGCGCGGCGAGTGACCGCGAGCTGAGACACCGCCGGGGCCCCTGCGGAGGCAGTGCTTCCGTTCCGGCCGGGCACGCGTTGTGTACCGGGTCTGTACCGGCTTCGTCCGATGTCGGAGTTTGCCGTTAGCCTGGCGCGACGCACTCACACTCGGGATGGGGGACGGTCGTTACGCATGGCCAGGGAATTCCAACGCGGCCACAAGGCCCGGATCAGTGACCTCACCGCGGGCACGGATCTGTACGTAGGCGTGCAGATCTCCGCTCCAGGGCTGACCTTCGACATCAGCTGCTTCGGTCTCGACGCCGACGAACGGCTCTCGGACGACCGCTACTTCGTCTTCTTCAACCAGCCGAAGACCCCCGAGGAGTCCATTCAGCTCCTGGGCGCCCAGGCCGGCGACACGGAGTCCTTCCGGGTCACGCTCGACAAGATCCCCCCGCAGATCCAGAAGCTGTCCTTCACGGCGACGATCGACGGCGCCGGACAGATGTCGCAGATCAACCCCGGATACATCCGCATCGTGGCGGGCGGCGAGGAGGTGGCCCGGTACGCCTTCAACGGCTCGGAGTTCTCCACCGAGCGCGCGGTGATGCTGGGTGACTTCTACCTCAAGGACGTCTGGCGCTTCGCCGCCGTCGGGCAGGGCTTCGACGGCGGCCTCGACGCGCTGCTGAGGAACTTCGGCGGCGAAGTCGCCGAGGAAGAGGCGCCGGCCGCCCCGCAGCAGCCCCAGACCGGCGCGACTCCCGGCTTCGCGCCGCCCGCCCAGGCCGCGGCACCGCCCGCGTTCGGCGCCCCGGCGGCACCGGCCCCCGCAGCGGCTCCCGCACCGGCCCCCGCGCCCGCACCTACGCCGGCCGCGCCCGCACCGCAGCCCGCCGCCCAGGGCTTCGCGCCCCCGCCGGGATCCACCCCGCCGCCCCCGTCGCAGGTGCCCGCACCCTCGGTGCACGCCCAGCCCACCATCGTCGCGCCCATGACGCCGCCGGGCGGCACCCCGCCGCCTCCCGCGCCGGCGCCCGCGCCCTACGGCCAGCCGGGCCAGCAGCAGCCGTACGGCCAGCCCGGGCAGCAGGCGCCGTACGGCCAGGCCACCGCCCCGACCGCCCCACCGCCCCCCGGCTACGGCCAGCCCCAGGCACCCCAGGCACCCCAGGCCCCGGCTCCGCCGCCCGGCTACGGCCAGCCCACCCCGCCCCCCGGTTACGGCCAGCAGCCCCCTTACGGTCAGGTCCCGGGCCAGCAGGCCCCCCACGGAGCTCCGCAGGGTGCCCCGCAGGGGGCGCCCCAGGGCCCCGGCGTGGCTGCGGCGCTCCAGCAGTTCAAGGAGACGCCCACCGGTCAGCGCTGGACGCAGCAGAACAAGAAGCTGGTCCGGGTGGACCTCGGTATCGGCGGGCATCCCGTGCTGGCCCGGCAGGGCAGCATGGTGCTCTACCAGGGCAAGGTCGACTTCAGCTACAAGGGCGCCGGGTTCGCCGGCCGGATCGTGGGCAACGCGACCGGCCAGGAGATGCAGCTGATGCGCTGTACGGGCCAGGGCCAGGTGTTCCTCGCCGAGAACTCGACGATGCTGCACCCGATCGAGCTCCAGGGCGACGGCATCTGCGTCTCCGCGGAGAACGTCCTCGCCTTCGACGAGAGCCTCCAGTACGAGATCCGCCGCATCGAGGGCCACGGCATCCCCGGTGGCGCGCTGTTCACGATGCAGTTCACGGGCACCGGCACGATCGTCGTGAAGACCCACGGCACGCCCGTGGTCCTCCCGGTCACGCCCACGACGTTCGCCGACTGCAATGCGGTCGTCGCCTGGTCGGCCGCCTCCCAGGTGGTCGTCTCCAGCCAGGTTCGGATGCGCCGCAACGCCTACCCGGGCGACACCGGCGAGAGCGTGAACCTCCAGTTCCGTGGCGCGCCCGGCAACTTCATCGTCGTCCAGCCTTACGAGATCTGAGGGAGAGCCCGTCATGAACCAGCCGCTCGCGGGCTACGCCCCCGCACCCGTCACCGCCCGCATGGAGAACCACGGCAACCACATGCTGAAGGTCGCCATGCAGACCGGGAACGACCTCCTCGCGCGCGTGGGCTCGATGGTCGCCTACGAGGGCTTCGTCCAGTACGAGCCGAACCCGCCGGCCGTTCGCCAGATCGCCAAGGACTGGATGACCGGTGAGGGCGCGCCCCTGATGAAGTGCTCCGGCGACGGCCTGCTCTACCTCGCCGACTACGGCGCCAATGTCGTCGTCATCAACCTCAATGGCGACGGCATCTCCGTCAACGCCACCAACCTGCTCGCCTTCGACGCCCACCTGACGTGGGGCGTCGAGCGCGTGAAGGGCCTGGCGAAGTTCGCCGGGCAGGGCCTGTGGAACACCAGGATCTCCGGGCAGGGATGGGTCGCACTGACCTCCCGGGGCAAGCCGATCGTCGTCGACTGCGGCGGCGGCGAGGACGAGACCTACGTCGACCCCGACGCGCTCGTCGCCTGGTCGCCGAACCTCAAGGTGAAGGGCAAGCGCAGCTTCAAGGCGCAGTCGCTCATCGGCCGGGGCAGTGGGGAGGCCTACCAGATGGCCTTCTCCGGCCAGGGCATCGTCGTAGTCCAGCCCAGCGAGGACAGCACCGACCGCCTCCGGGTCCGGGGCTGAGGGGGAGCCAGAAAGCCATGCAGAGCCCGCTTTTCGCCTACAACGACCAGCAGACCCAGGAGCGCTGGAGCCTGCAGAACAAGCAGATGCTCCGCATCAACCTGGAGGGCCACGACGACATCCTCGCCCGCAAGGGCACGATGGTCGCCTACCAGGGACTGGTCGAGTTCGACGCCGAGTTCCAGAGCAACCAGCAGGGACGCGCGCGTGCGCAGACCGGTGAGGGCCTGGACCTGATGCGCTGCCACGGGCAGGGCACGGTCTACCTCGCCAACCTCAAGCAGCACGTGCACCTGGTGGACGTGGACCAGGACGGGCTGACCGTCGACAGCAGCTATGTGCTGGCGATGGAGTCCTCGCTCCACCACGAGGTGATCGCCGTCGACAGCCTCTACGGCATCTCCGGCTCCGGCAAGTACCAGCTCAACATCACCGGTCGCGGCAAGGTCGCCCTCATGACCTCCGGCATGCCGCTGATGATGCAGGTGACGCCCGACAAGTACGTCAACTGCGACGCGGACGCGATCGTCGCCTGGTCGACCGGCCTGCGTGTCCAGATGCAGGCACAGACCCACTCCTCCGGGGTGTGGCGGCGCCGCGGCAACACCGGTGAGGGCTGGGAGCTCAGCTTCATGGGCAGCGGTTACGCGATCGTCCAGCCCAGCGAGCTGCTGCCACCGCAGAACGCCCAGGTGGGCTCGGGCCTCGCCGCGCAGTACGGCATGGGCCAGCAGGGGGCCCGGGGACAGAACCAGGGCAACGTCTGGAGCTGACCGTCCGGAAAGCAGACGTAAGGGGCGACCGCCACGGCGGTCGCCCCTTACACATACGTCAGGCTTCTCAGCCGACCGGTGTCATCTCAGGCACCCGTCACCTCAGGCAAGGGTCGCGAGCCGCGCCCGCGCCGCCTCCAGCAGCCGTACGACCGACTCGTCGGCGACGTCCGCGACCTCGTCATAGGCGAACCAGCGCAGGTCGAGGGACTCGTCGCTGATCGCCTCCACAGCGCCGGCCGGAGCGAGCGCCGCGTACTGGACGTCGAGGTGCCAGGCGCACGGCGTGCGATGACGGTCCAGGCGCACCGGGCCGCCCGGCAGCAGCGACAGTCCCGCCACGCCCGACTCCTCGGTGCCCTCGCGAAGGGCGGCCGCCGCCAGCGACTCGTCGACCGGCTCGCAGTGACCGCCCATCTGCAACCACATGCGCAGCTTCTTGTGCAGCGTCAGCAGCACTCGCTCGCGCGCGGGGTCGATCACCAGCGCGCTCGCTGTGATGTGCCCGTCGCCGCAGGCCTTCCACATGCCGTCCGGATGGGTCTCCAAGTGCTCCAGGTACGTCTGGCGCAACTCTTCCTGGTCCCCGTACTCCTTGAGCACGAGGACCGCGTCGTCGTACAGGCTCACTCGGTGTCGTCGCCCTTGGAGTCGTCGTCCTTGTTCAGGTTCGGCTTCCCGGCGGAGCCGTCCGCCGCCTCGCCGAGCATCTTGTCCAGCTCGGAGAAGTCGATCTGCTCGCGGTGCACGAAACCGTCCGGGTCGTCCAGGTCGGTGGCCGTCGGCAGCATGTCCGGGTGGTGCCACAGGGCGTCCCGGCCGTCGACGCCGCGCGCGTCGGTGAGCGAGGCCCACAGCCGGGAGGCGTCACGCAGACGACGCGGGCGCAGCTCCAGCCCGATCAGCGTGGCGAACGTCTGCTCCGCCGGTCCACCCGAGGCGCGACGTCGGCGCAGCGTCTCGCGCAGGGCGTCCGCCGACGACAGGCGGGGCTTGGCGGCCGCGTGGACCACGGCGTCGACCCAGCCCTCGACGAGGGCCAGAGCGGTCTCCAGACGGGCCAGGGCTGCCTTCTGCTCCGGGGTGTCCTCGGGCTGGAACATGCCCTGCTGAAGGGCGTCCTGCAGCTGCTCGGGGTTCTGCGGGTCGAACTGGCCGACCACGTCCTCCAGCTTGGCCGTGTCCACCTTGATCCCGCGCGCGTAGCCGTCGACCGCGCCGAACAGATGCGAGCGCAGCCAGGGCACGTGGGCGAACAGGCGCTGGTGTGCGGCCTCGCGCAGGGCGAGGTACAGCCGCACCTCCTCCTGGGGGACGCTCAGGTCCTTGCCGAACGACTGGATGTTCACCGGCAGCAGCGCGGCCTTGCCGGCCGGGCCGAGCGGCAGGCCGATGTCGGACGAGCCGACGACCTCGCCCGCGAGCACGCCGACGGCCTGCCCGATCTGCGTGCCGAACATGGCGCCGCCCATCGAGCGCATCATGCCGATCAGCGGGCCGGCCATGGCCTGCATCTCCTCCGGCAGGACGTCGCCCATGGCGGTGCCCACACGCTCGGCGACCGGGTCGACGAGCTCCTTCCAGGCGGGGAGGGTCGCCTCGACCCACTCCGCGCGGCTCCAGGCCACGGCTGACCCGGCGCCCGACGGCAGGGACGTCACGTCGTCCAGCCAGAGGTCGGCCAGGCGGACGGCCTCCTGGACCGCGTTGCGCTCGGCCGGGCCCACACTGGCGTCCTTCGTGCCGTCCGCGGTGCCCTGGGAGACGGTCTGGCGGGCGATCTGCTTGGCCATGTCCCAGTTCACCGGGCCGCCCTCGTACGAGAGCATCTGCCCCAGCTGCTGGAATGCTGCGCCCAGGTCGCTGGGGTTGAGCGAACCGAACATGGCTGCGAAGGGATTGTCGGCGCCCGGGCCGCCAAAGCCCCCGGCTCCGGGCAGCCCGCCGAAACCGAACGGGTTGGCCGGTCCCTGACCACCGCCGCTCTGCTGGTCCTTCTTCTTGCCCTCGTCGCCGTCGTCCGGCTCCTCCGGCGGAAGGCCGAATCCGAATGGGGTGTCACTCACGGGATTCCTCGGCTGGTAAGGCCACCGGCTGGTACCGGCGGCGCGACTGCCCGATAACACCACCCAGCGTAGACACCGCGAGCCGTTCGGGCCTCGGTGCTTCGCCGACTCTCTGCCTGCGGCAGGATGGATGCCACCTGGTACGTACGCGTCACTCGCGCACGTACTGAAGACAACCGCAGGAGACGCCCGGTGAGTTCCCCTGATCCGCAGGTTCGCGCAGCGCGAAACCGGTCAACCCCTGCCGCCGCGCGCGGGCCCGTCGTCGCCGTGACCGGTGCCGCCTCCGGCATCGGCGCGCTGCTCACCGAGCGGCTCGCGGCGTCGGACGAGGTCAAGCAGGTCATCGCCATCGACGAGCGGCGCGGCGAGTGCGCCGAGGCGCAGTGGCACATCCTGGATGTCCGGGACCCGGCGATCGCGGACAAGCTGCGGGGTGCCGACGTGGTCGTGCACCTGGCGCTCGACCTCGATCTGGAGACGGATCCGGCCGCCCGGACGGCTTACAACGTCCGGGGGACGCAGACCGTGCTGACGGCCGCGGCGGCGGCCGGGATCCACCGGGTCGTGCTGTGCACCTCCGCGATGGTCTACGGAGCGCTGCCCGACAACGAGCTTCCGCTGTCCGAGGACGCCGAGCTCCGGGCGACCGCGGAGGCCACCGGAGTCGGTGACCTGCTGGAGATCGAGCGTCTCGCGCGCAGGGCGCCTCGGGCCCACCCCGGGCTCAATGTCACCGTCGTCCGCCCGGCCGTGCTGGTCGGAGGCACCGACACCGCGCTGACCAGGTATTTCGAGTCGCCTCGGCTGCTGGTCGTCGCCGGTTCGCGGCCCGCCTGGCAGTTCTGCCACGTCGAGGACCTGTGCAGCGCCCTGGAGTACGCCGTCCTGGAGAAGGTCGACGGGGAACTCGCCGTGGGATGCGACGGATGGCTGGAACAGGAGGAGGTCGAGGAGCTCAGCGGGATCCGGCGCATGGAGTTGCCGTCGGCGGTCGCCCTGGGTGCGGCGGCCCGGCTGCACCGGATCGGGCTGACCCCCTCCCCGGCCGGTGACCTGGCCTACACGATGTACCCCTGGGTGGTGAGCGGGAGCCGGCTCCATGACGCCGGGTGGCGTCCGCAGTGGACCAACGAGGAAGTTCTCGAGGAACTGCTGGAGGAGGTCGCCGGACGGCACACCGTCGCCGGGCGCAGGCTCGGGCGCAAGGACGCGACGGCGGCCGGTGCCGCGGGAGCGACCGTCGCCCTGCTGGGCGCGGCGGCAGTGGTGCGACGGGCGCGGAAGGCTCGGCGGCGGATCTGAGAGGGCCACGGCCCGGGTCGGCGCGTGGGCCCGCCTCCCGGCCGCGGGAACCTCACACCATGTAGAAGGCTCCAAACCGGCACACGTGTGTGCCGGGCGATGACGCTATTCCCCGTCCTCGCGCGCGTGGGGCACGATGGGGCCATGGCATCTACCAACGACCACCCCGGCGAGCAGGGCGCTCAGAACCCCGTCAAGCTCATCGGTATACGCGAGACGGCCCTCTCCGTGGACGAGGTCTTCCAGGCCGTCGGGGACGCCGCCGCCGGCGGGACCGCGCTGTTCGTGGGAACCGTGCGCAACCATGACGGGGGTGCCGACGTCGACGAGCTCGGATACTCGTGCCACCCCAGTGCCGAGGCCGAGATGCGGCGCATCGCCGAGAAGGTCGTCGCCGAGTACCCGGTGCGGGCCCTCGCGGCCGTTCACCGGGTCGGCGAGCTGAAGGTCGGCGATCTCGCCGTGGTCGTCGCGGTCTCCTGCCCCCACCGCGGTGAGGCCTTCGAGGCATGCCGGAAGCTGATCGACGACCTCAAGCACGAGGTGCCCATCTGGAAGCACCAGCGGTTCTCGGACGGCACCGAGGAGTGGGTCGGCGCCTGCTGACGTCCGCGTCCTACCCGTCCATCCCACTCCGGTTGCGTAACCGCACCCCTGGCGTGAGCGTTGTCAGTGCCAGTGGTTAATCTGCTGATCAGTCAGTTGCGGTCACTCATTGGGGATGGGAGGACGGCATGGCGGCGCTCGCCTGGTTGCTGATTCCGCTTGTGGCTGCGATCGGCGCTGGTCTGTGGGGCAGTTGGGCCCACCGCACCCGGAGGGTACGAGGTGACGGGCCGGAGCTCGACGGCTATGCCCGGTTCCGTGCGGCCATGGAGAAGCCTCCGTCGCGCACATGATCAGGAGCCTGGTTCAGCGGCCCTGACGGGGCACTGACAGGAGTGTCACGTACTGTCTTGGCATGCCACGCCGCACCGCGACGATGCTCGCCTCCACCCTGATGCTGATCGCGCTCCTGTGCGCGGGAGTCTTCATCCCCGTGCCGTACGCGGAGATGTCCCCGGGGCCGACGGTGAACACCCTCGGCGAGCACGACGGCGAGCCGGTGCTGCAGATCTCCGGGCGCAAGACTTATCCGACGACCGGGCACCTCAACATGACCACCGTCCGGGTCACCAGCGCCGACTACAAGATGAACCTGGTGGAGGCCGTGTACGGGTGGCTTGCGCACGACAACAAGGTCGTGCCGCACGACACCCTCTACCCGGACGGCAAGACCGAGGAGGAGTCCACCCAGGAGAACGCCGAGGAGTTCAGCCAGTCCCAGGAGAGCGCCAAGGTCGCCGCCCTGAAGGCGCTGGACATCCCCGTGCAGAGCTGGGTGATCGTCTCGACGGTCGTCAAGGGCAGCCCCGCCGAGGGCGAGCTGCACGCCGGCGACGTGATCAAGGCCGTCGACGGTACGGCGGTGAAGAAGCCCGGGGACGTCGCCGAGCTGGTGACCAAGCACAAGCCGGGGCAGGACGTCGTCTTCACCATCGTGCCGGCGAAGGAGCAGGTCGCCGCCGAGAAGGAGCGCAGGACGCCGACGAAGACCGAGAAGGTCACGATCAGGACCGCCCAGTCCGACGACAGCGGCACCAAGCGCGCCATCGTCGGCATCTCCGCCGGGACCGACCACACCTTCCCGTTCACCATCGACATCAAGCTCGCCGACGTCGGCGGGCCCAGCGCCGGCCTGATGTTCTCGCTCGGGCTCTACGACAAACTCACCCCGGGCAGCCTCACCGGCGGCAAGTTCGTCGCCGGCACCGGCACCATCGACGACGCCGGCAAGGTGGGCCCCATCGGTGGCATCGAGATGAAGACCATCGCCGCCCGGGAGAAGGGCGCGCAGTACTTCCTCACGCCCGCCGACAACTGCGCGACCGCCGCCAGGGACGTCCCCGAAGGGCTCACCCTGGTCAAGGTCGGCACCATGGACGACGCCCTCGGCGCGCTGAAGGACATCCGCTCCGGCGACACCGCCGACCTGCCCAGCTGCACGGCCAAGAGCTGAACACCGGACGCGGTACGGCGGTGGGGGCGCCCCTCACCTCAGGGGCGCCCCCACCGCCGTACCGGCGCAAGATCGTCGCCGTGCCGGAAGAGCTCAGTCCGCGAACGTCGCGGCCAGGGCCTCCGCCAGGCCGGGCACCAGGTCAGGGCCGGTCAGGACCTCGGTCGGAGTGTCCTTCTCGCGCAGCCGCAGGGCGGACTCGCGGGCTCCGTCGCGCAGCACCGCGACCGTCATGCGGACCTCCTGGCGGTCCGGGTGCTCCGCCACCCACTTGGTGAGCTTGGCCTCGCTCAGCCCCTGCGGAACCTGGGCCTCGGCGGACGGGGGCAGCATCAGGCGCTCGACGGTGAGCGCGCAGCCCACCACCGCGTCGGGCCAGGCGATCGTGCCCAGGAACTCGTCGAGCGGCTTGCCCGTTGGCAGTTCGTCCTGCTCGATCGGGGTCAGGCCGGAGGACTCCTGCTCGTCCCCCAGGCCGAGCTGGGCAGCGAGCCCGGGTTCCTGGGTGCGCAACCGTGCGGTGTCTACGAGGGCGAAGAGGCGGGCGGGCTGGTCCCAGCCGAGACCGGAGGCGTACTCGTCGATCTCAAGGACCGCCCGGGTCAGCGGGCTCGCCGCCATGGGAGTGTTGGACATGGTCACAATCCTGCCTCGTTCCTGACCGGAATCGGGAACCGAGTAAAGGGTGAGTAAGTTGCATAGGTGTGGGCCCACGATCACGGGGGGCCACGGAGGGTCCACGAAGACGCGGGCCTGACGGATCAACAGCGAACTTCGGGGTGCGAACCTTGGCTTTCCAGATGCCGGACCGCGGCGGAGGCCCGACCGGGCCACGGATGAGAGTGGGCCGCCCGTCCCGGCGCGTCCGGACCCTGCTCATGACACTGGGCGTCCTCGCCGTCCTCGGCATGGCCTTCACCATGTTCGCGGGCTTCTGGACGGACTGGCTGTGGTACCGGTCGGTGAACTACTCGTCCGTGTTCACCACCACACTGTGGACGAAGATCGGGCTCTTCTTCGTCTTCGGCCTGCTCATGGCCCTCGCGGTCGGCCTCAACATCTGGCTGGCGCACCGGCTGCGCCCGCCGCTGAGCGCCATGTCCATGGAGCAGCAGAGTCTCGACCGCTACCGCATGGGCATCGCGCCGTACAAGAAGTGGCTGCTGATCGCGATCACGGCGCTGGTCGGCCTGATCGCCGGCGCCTCCGCCTCCAGCCAGTGGCGGACCTGGCTGATGTGGGTCAACGGCGTGTCCTTCGGTGAGAAGGACCCGCAGTTCGAGCTCGACGTCTCCTTCTACGCCTTCGACCTGCCCTGGTACCGGTTCCTGCTCGGCTTCGGCTTCGCCGCCGTGATCCTCTCCGTGATCGCCGCCGCGCTGACGCACTACCTGTACGGCGGGCTGCGCATCACCAGCCCCGGCGCCCGTGCCACGGCCGCGGCCACCGGCCATCTGTCGGTCCTCCTCGGCATCTTCGTCGCGCTGAAGGCGATCGCGTACTGGCTCGACCGGTACGGACTCGCGGTGAAGTCCAGCGACTTCAAGGCGACCGACAACTGGACCGGACTCAGGTACGTCGACGCCAACGCCTATCTGCCGGCCAAGACGATCCTGTTCTGCATCGCCGTGATCTGCGCGCTGCTGTTCTTCGCCACCCTGTGGCGGCGCACCTGGCAGCTGCCCGTCATCGGCTTCGGCCTGATGGTGCTCTCGGCGATCCTCATCGGCGGCCTGTACCCCGCGATCGTCCAGAAGTTCCAGGTCCAGCCGAACGAGCAGGCCAAGGAAGCGCCGTACGTCGAGAAGAACCTCAAGGCGACGCGCGAGGCCTACGGCATCGACGGAACCAAGGTCACCGATTACCCGGGCACCAGCAAGACCGAGGACAAGACCCAGCTGCGCGACGACGTGGACGCCACGGCGAGCATCCGGATCATGGACCCGAACATCGTCTCGCCGACCTTCCAGCAGCTCCAGCAGATCAGGAACTACTACGCGTTCCCGACCAACCTGGACGTCGACCGGTACAGCAAGGACGGCAAGGACCAGGACACGGTCATCGGTCTGCGCGAGATCAACCTCAACGGCATCCCGAAGCGGAACTGGATCAACGACCACTTCCGCTACACCCACGGCTACGGCGTGGTCGCCGCCGAGGGCACCAGCGCCGACTCCCAGGGCCGGCCGGACTTCACCGAGTCCGACCTGCCGTCCAAGGGCGATCTCGGGACGTACGAGCAGCGGGTCTACTACGGCGAGAAGACCACCATGTACTCGATCGTCGGCGGTCCCCAGAAGGAGATCGACTACTCCGACGACAGTGGTGAGAAGACCTACAGCTACAAGGGCGACAGCGGCGTCAGCCTGTCCAACCCGGTCAACCGGGCCGCGTACGCCTTGGCGTTCGGCGAGCCGCAGATCCTGTACTCCGGTGCGATCGGAGAAGGCTCGCGCGTCCTGTACAACCGCACGCCCAAGGAGCGCGTCGAGGCGGTCGCCCCGTGGCTGACCATCGACGGTGACGCCTACCCGGCGGTGGTCAACCACCGCATCCAGTGGATCGTCGACGCGTACACGACGACGAACGGCTATCCGTACTCGTCCCGCACGACCCTCGGCGACACGACGGCCGACTCGCTGACGGCGAACAACAACCAGCGTGCGGTCGTGGCCCAGCAGAACCAGGTCAACTACATCCGCAACTCGGTGAAGGCGACGGTCGACGCCTACACGGGCGAGGTCAAGCTGTACCAGTGGGACACCAAGGATCCGGTCCTGAAGACCTGGATGAAGGCGTTCCCGGACACGGTCAAGCCCAAGGGCGAGATCTCCCAGGATCTGATGGCCCATCTGCGCTACCCGCAGGACCTGTTCAAGGTCCAGCGTGAGCTGCTCACCCGCTACCACGTGAAGGACGCGACGACGTTCCTCAGCGGCAGCGAGGTCTGGGAGGTTCCGGACGACCCGACCAACAAGTCGGGCAGCGCGGTGCCGCCGTACTACCTGAGCATGAAGATGCCCGACCAGAAGGCGCAGGCGTTCTCGCTGACGACGACGCTCACGCCGAGTGGACGGGACAACCTCAGCGCCTTCGTGGCGGTCGACGCCGAGGCGGGGACCAGTGACTACGGCAAGATCAGAATCCTGAAACTGCCGACCAACACCACGGTCAACGGCCCCAGTCAGGTCCAGAGCCAGTTCAACTCCGAGCAGAACATCGCCGAGACCATCAGGCTGCTGAGCGGTGGCGACTCCGAGGTCGAGTACGGCAATCTGCTGGCAGTCCCACTCGACGGCGGCCTGCTCTACGTCGAGCCGGTCTACGTGCGCGGTGGCGGCCTCAAGTATCCGCTGCTGCGCAAGGTGTTGGTGACCTACGGCGGGGCCACCGCCTTCGAGGACACACTCGACGAAGCGCTCAGCAAGGTCTTCGGAGCCGAGGGCGCGACCCCCGAGCCACCGGACGAGGGCGAGGAGGAGGGCGGCACCACGCCGCCTCCGCCGACGTCGACCAACCCGACGGTCCAGGAGGCGCTCAACGACGCCCAGAAGGCCTTCGACGCCGGCCAGGAAGCTCTGAAGAAGGGCGACTGGGAGGCGTACGGCCGGGCGCAGGAGGACCTCCAGGAGGCGCTGCAGCGGGCCGAGGACGCCCAGGAGCAGGCGGACAAGGGCACGGGCGGCGCCGGTGACGGCGCAGCGAGCCCGAGTCCGAAGCCGTCCGGCAGCCCCACCGGAAGGTAGGGACGCCGGCTGATCGAAAAGCCCACCCCGCGCCGTGATACGGTTGCAAAGCAACGGCGCGGGGTGGAGCAGCTCGGTAGCTCGCTGGGCTCATAACCCAGAGGTCGCAGGTTCAAATCCTGTCCCCGCTACTGAAGTCGACGAGAAATTCGTACGACAGCGAAGGCCCGGATCCGACAAGGGATCCGGGCCTTCGGCGTGTGCGAACGCATGTGCCGGAGGGCGGGACGGTCGTGCCACTGCGGGGAGTTGGCAGAACTGTGTTTGACTTGTCTCTCTGTGGGCATGTCGACAAAACGCTGAAGTGACCTCACTGGCTGCGGTATACGAGGTGTACCCAGGTTGCAGGTGGTGCGACGATGGACGTTATGGGGGACAAGGCAACTCTGTTGGAGACAGGGCGGTTTGTGCAGCCTGCCGACTTTGAGCAGCCGACGGGCGATTTCGTGCAGCCGGCGGGGGACGTCGCACAGCAAGAGGGCGACCTCGCCCTCGACCGGCCGACGGACCGGGACGAGGCGGGAGAGGCCGCAGAGGTGGCGCGGCAGCGGCTCGCCGCCGAGGCCGGTGATGTCGAGGCGATGAGTGTGCTCGGGGCGATGCTCCTGCGGCGCGGTGATCTGGACGACGCCGAGCCTCATCTGCGCGCCGCCACCGCAGCCGGGGATCGGGCCGCCGCCAACAACCTGGGAGTCCTGCTGCATCAGCGCGGGTACGCCGACGAGGCGGCCGGCTGGTGGCGGATCGCCGCCGTCGCGGGGTCGGCGGCAGCCGCGCACGCGCTGGGACGCCATCACCGCGAGCGGGGCGACGAGCCCGCCGCCGAGTACTGGCTGCGCCAGTCCGCCGAGCAGGGCCATGTGCTGGGCGCGTACGCCCTCGCCGATCTCCTGGAGCACCGCGGCGACGCCGGGGCCCGCCAGTGGATGCGGGCCGCCGCGGAGCGCGGGCACCGTGAGGCGGCGTACCGGTTGGCGCGCGCGCTGGACCGGCAGGCGGTGCGTGCGGGCGAGGACGGGCCTGACAACGGTGTCGCCGCGGACGCGTCGCTGCTGGAGGAGGCCGAGCAGTGGTATCGGCAGGCCGCCGCGCGCGGGCACCGCAGGGCCGCGCTGCATCTCGGGGCGATCCTGGAGAAGCGCGGGGAGCTGAAGGAGGCCGGGCGCTGGTACCTGACGTCCGCGAAGGACGGGGAGGCGCGGGCCGCCTGCGCGCTCGGGTTCCTGCTGCGGGACGCGGGGGACACCGAGAGCGCCGCCGTGTGGTGGCTGCGGGCCGCGCAGGACGGCGACGGCAACGCGGCCAACGCGCTGGGCGCGCTGCACGCCGAGCGCGGCGAGACGCAGACGGCCGAGCGGTGGTACCGGGCCGCGATGGACGCAGGGGACGTGAACGGCGCGTACAACCTCGGGCTGCTCTGCGCCGAGCAGGGGCGCACCCCGCAGGCCGAGCAGTGGTACCGGCGGGCGGCGTACGCGGGACACCGTGAGGCGGCGAACGCGCTGGCGATCCTGCTGCTGCAGGGCGGGGACGTGACCGGCGCCGAGCCCTGGTTCTCCAAGGCCGCGGAGGCGGGCAGCGTGGACGCCGCGTTCAACCTGGGCATCCTGCACGCCGGGCGGGGCGAGGAGCGGGCCGCGCTGCGGTGGTACGAGCGTGCCGCCGCCGCCGGGCACTCCGAGGCGGCGCTCCAGGTGGGCATCGCGCGGCTGCGGGACGGGGACGAGCCGGAGGCGGAGCGGCATCTGCGGTGCGCGGCCGGCGCCGGCAGCGCGGAGGCGGCGTACCGGCTGGCGACCCTGCTGGACGCCCGGCGGCCGCCGGAGCCCGCGCACGAGCTCGGCGAGTCGGTGCATGAGAAGACCGAGTGCGAGGAGTGGTACGAGCGGGCGGCTTCCCAGGGTCACCGGCGGGCGATGGTGCGGGTGGGGATGCTGGCCGCGGCTCGGGGCGACGTGGTGGAGGCGGCACGGTGGTACCGGGAGGCCGCGGAGGCCGGGTCGCGCAACGGAGCGTTCAATCTGGGGCTGCTGCTCGCCCGGGAGGGGAGTGAGCCGGAGGCGGCGATGTGGTGGACGCGGGCGGCCGACGCCGGGCACGGGCGGTCGGCGTTGCGGCTGGCCCTGGTCTACGCGCGTCGCGGAGAGCTGGCTGAGGGGCAGCGCTGGGCGGACCGGGCGGTGGCGCTCGGACCGAAGGAGGTCGCGAAGCGGGCGGCTCGGCTACGGGACGCGCTGCGGGAGGAACTGTCGGCGTGAGCCGGGCGATGATCAGCGATTTGCTTCTGTCCGCGGTGTTGACGTAATGTTGCGTTCATCGACGCGGGGTGGAGCAGCTCGGTAGCTCGCTGGGCTCATAACCCAGAGGTCGCAGGTTCAAATCCTGTCCCCGCTACTGAAGGCCAAGGGTCGGGATCCTTAGGGATCCCGACCCTTGCTCTATGTGGGCGCACACAAAAGCCCCCGGCACTCTCCGGTGCCGGGGGTGGATGTGGGTTCAGGCCTTGGCGCAGTTGGGGCAGACGCCGCGATACGTCACCTCGACGTCCGAGACCGTGAAGCCGAAGCGCTCGGAGTCCGGAAGGTCGGCCATCGGGTTGCCCGTCGGGTGGACGTCCCGGATCGCGCCGCACTGGGCGCAGACCAGGTGGTGGTGAGGCCGGTGGGCGTTCGGGTCGTAACGCTTGGCGCGCTTGTCGGTGGAGACCTCAAGGACCTCGCCCAGGGTGACCAGCTCGCCCAGTGTGTTGTAGACGGTCGCGCGGGAGATCTCGGGCAGCTTGGCGACGGCCCGTGCGTGTACCTCGTCGGCCGTCAGATGCACGTGATCGCCGGCGAGGACCTCGGCCACGACGCGACGCTGCGCGGTCATCCGCCATCCGCGTCCGCGCAGCCGTTCCAGAAGGTCACTCATGGAGACACCTTAACAGCCGGGTAACCAGGTTCCGAATGGGTGTGACTTTGGATCAATACCCGAATTGGACAAAGTCCACACCACGCGGAACGCGCGACGGGCCGGCACCCGCCGGCCACCGACCCGTCCCGTGTACCGCCGAGCCCCTAGGGGCCGTCTTGTCGATCATGTGTCGAGCCAGATGAGGGTGCTGGCGAGGACGATGGCGGCGAGGTAGCGGTCGGGACGCTTGTCGTAGCGGGTGGCGATGCCGCGCCATTGCTTGAGCCGGTGGAAGCAGCGTTCGACGACGTTGCGACGCCGGTAGGCGGCCTTGTCGAAGCCGCAGGGCCGTTCCCGGCGCCGCTTCCGGCCGGCGAGCTGGTCGACACGTTCGGGGATCGTGGCCTTGATCCCGCGCTGACGCAGGTAGGCCCGGAAGCTGCGGGCCGAGTAGCCCTTGTCCGTGACGATGTGGTCGGGCCGGGTTCGGGGTCTTCCCGGGCTCGGCCGGGCCACGCGGATGCGGCCGATGACGGTCTCCGCCTGGGTGCAGTCGTTGCGGTTGCCCGCGGTGACCACGAAGGCCAAAGGCCGGCCCCGTCCGTCGCAGGCGAGGTGGAGTTTGCTGGTCAGCCCGCCGCGGGAACGTCCGGGGCCGCGTTCTTCGAGCCCCCTTTGGCAGCCGCGTGCTGGTGGGCCCGCACGATCGTGGAGTCGATCGCGACCAGCCAGTCCACCTCCGCCCGGGACTGAGCGGCGGCCAGCAGGCGGTCGAAGGTGCCGTCCGCAGCCCAGCGGGCGAAGCGTCCATGGACTGTCTGCCAGGGACCGAACCGCTCGGGCAGGTCCCTCCAGGGCAGACCGGTGCGGAACTTGAACACGATGCCCTCAAGCACTTGCCGGTGATCCCGCCACCGCCCCCGGGCCCGGCCCACGGGCGGCAGCAACGGTTCAATCACCGCCCACGCGGCGTCAGAAATCTCCTCATCCCTCACGACCGGACCAACGATCCGATGATCGGAAAGACACCCCCTAGGCCGGCACGTGCTGCCGCGCGGGCGCCCAGCAGCGGATGATGTCACGGACCGAGACGATGCCGACCGGTTCCTCGTGGTCCAGGACGATCAAATGGCGGAAGCCGCCGTGCGCCATGGCGCGGGCCGCCTCCTCCAGGGTCCACGACGGGGTCGCGAACACGACGTTGTTGGTGGTGTGGTCGTGGGCGCGTTCGATGTCCGGGTTCTGGCCGAGGCCGACGGAGTTGAGGATGTCGCGCTCGGTGAGGATGCCGATGCCGCCCGCGTCGGGGTCGTGGACCACGGCCGCGCCGACGCGGCGGGCGGCCATCAGTGCTGCGGCTTGGCGAAGGGTGTGGGTCGGGCCGATGGTGAGGACCACTGTGCTCATGGCGTCACGGACGAGCATGGAATGGAGCCACCTCCTGGAGTGCCCCCGCCTTTGTTCGTCATTTCACAAATTCACAAGTGGGGGGACCCTCAGAGTGGCAGGCAAAGCGCGGGTCAACAAGGGGGCGCGTGCGGCTGGTTACGCAACTGCGTGTACGCCGGGTGCCATACGCCGACCCCGCACGCCTCAGTAGCGCTGGTATTGAAACGGCTCCCCGGCGGGGTGGGGTGTTGCTTGGCACCGCGCCGGGGACCAGCGCGATTGCTGTCGATGTTGGCCGCTATTGGTCGTCGTCGGCCACCCTCAGACGGCCTACAGACGGCCCCGGCCGGTTGGGTGACCTGCATGAACACCGTGGGTCGAGGTCGGCCCCCCAAGGGTATTGACCGTGGCTGACTGCTGCATCTGGCACGGCAGCGGCGCGATCCTCGGCCGATCACAGCCAGCCACGACGGCGGGTGCGCCGAGCGATCAGGTCTCACCTGCTGCGGTGCTGTCTGCCGCCATGCGTGGGCGTTGTCACGCAGTTGGACGCTTAGAGCTCGTGACACGATCATGATCGTGATACGAGCTCTAAGGGGCCGGATTAGTGTTGCGTGACTGGTGATCCGATATTCAGTTCGGGATGGCCTAAGTTGGAGATCCCACAGCCGAACAGAACGGGCTAGTACTGCAGTACTAGGGATCCGATTCGACTACGCATGCGTCTCTACCTCTGCCACCAACGCAGGCGGGAGGGCCGATGTTCGCAAACATGGGACACCGACGCACACGAGCGCGCCTCGCAAGACAGCGTCCTCGGCCGGGTCGGGTGAGTCTGACGCCACGTTCGCGGCGAACATCAGACCGAAGGACATGGCTACGAATCGACTGGGTCAAGGCAGGCGTCGTAGTCACGGTTGTTGCCAGTGTTGGAGGGTTGCTCCTGACGGGAATAGCCACTTACTACGGTGCCCTTGTTGCGGCGGATCAGCTAGATGAGTCCAAAGAGGCCGCCCGCGCCAAAGAACGAGACCAGGCCAAAAGAATCACCTTTTGGGTGACACCGGACCGTGAAGGGCGTGAGCGTATGCACATCGCTAATCGATCACCTGACCCTGTGAGTGGAGTGTCTGTGCACTTCGAGATCTCCGCAAAAGTTTCAGGAGAACAACTGTGGGAGGGTATCGTCATAACGCTTAGCTACCTTGCGCCATGCTCGGAAGTTCTTATCAACGGGAGCGACTTAAAGAAGTGGGGTGTAGCAAAATCAACGATGCGCACAGGTAAGGTAGATTTCAATGTCTATGCGCTTGTGTTTACGGATAGCAGCGGTAAAGGCTGGCTTCGCTCGGAAGAGTCGCTGCATAACAATGTGTCCGGCACTCCGGGCTTCGGTAAGCCTTTCCATCTTGGGAGTAAGCCGCTAGCCAACTCGCGAAATGCAAGTCCGTGCGGGGACGGAAGTAATCTCTAGGTTCTATCGTCACAGCATCTCGCCCACTATGAGGTCCTAACGCGATTTTGTAGATATTTGCTGGTCGGGCGTGACCGGGGTGATGATCCGGCCGTTCGCGGGGTATGGGTACGCGCCCGTGGATCGTGGACGATGACTTGTGGTTACTGATTGAGCCGCTGCTGCCGCCCTGGCCGGAGCGGTCCTCGCTGGGCTGCAGCCTCATCTGCTGGAGGCGACTCAAGTAGGCCGGATCATGATCGTGTTACGAGCTCTTAGCGCACTCTCCTGGTGCGCTGCGGCACGTGCAGTTCGATGCCCGCCGAGTTGCGAACGTTACGCGAAGTGTGATTCCCGTTCCCGGGAAAAGGATGCCCAGTTGCCCGCCACCACCATCTATAGAAGCGGAGGCTGAATGAATATCAATCAACAATTCGCCTAATCAAAGCGTGGCGCGGGGGTGCACTCAGTAGAAGTTCAGATCTGCGGGCTGTCTCAGGAATCCTCCCGCAGACCCAGGCGAGTTGGATGGCCAACTCCTCAAAATATAGAAAACCAGTACTGCTGGAGTATCTCTCTTGATCCCATATCTTGATTTGTTGAAGGTGTGTGCGAATTTCGGGGTTCTTCCATGATTGCGGCAGTGCGTACCCGAATGTCTTGAGCGCCGCCGCACCACAACAGACACCACCCCTCCTCTTTTTTCCTAAGAGGAGAGACGCTGCGTCACCCACGTCATCAGCCACCCGCACCAGCTCCCTGAACAGCGGCGACAGCGGTGACGCAGACGGCCGACACCTGAGTCATCCCGCGTCACCCGTGACAGAACCCGGCCCCGCCCTGTGACACGCCCCGAGCGGCTTGCGTCACCGCGTAGCCGCAGGTCAGACCTGCAAGTGACGTGCCTGACGCAATGACGCAGAAATCCGAGCCTCGGACACACGCGGCCATGCCCTCCCCGTTTGGAGTCCCTATGGCACAGCCGACAGATTCCGACCCCCGCGCCACCCTCCGGAGCGGCCTCCCCGACCGGTACCTCAACCCCGACGACGTCGCCGAGATCTTCGACGTCCCCAAAGAGACCCTCTACCAGTGGCGCAAGAAGCGCGTCGGGCCGCCCAGCTTCCGCATCGGCAAGCACGTCCGCTACGACCCCGCCGACGTACTCGCCTACGTCACCGACCGCAAGAACGCGGACGTAGACGCCGCCTAGAGCGACAAGTCACCACATCACCGAACTCCCAGGGGAGGGCCACGCCGTGGCCCTCCCCGTCCCATGCCCAGAAGGGACGGCGCCTTACATGGCTGGCCACATCCAAGACCGCTGGTACAAGATCACGCACCTCAACGACAAGGCCGTCCGCGTCAAGACTGACCGTCACGGAACTGGCCTGCGCTACCGCGCCCGCTACGTCGGTCCCGATGGCACCGAGAAGTCGAAGAGCTTCCCCGACGGACAGAAGCGCGTCGCTGAGAAGTGGTTGGCACAGATCGAGGCGGACATGACGCGGGGGCAGTACATCGACCCCCGCGCCGGTCGCCTCACCGTACGGCAGCACGCCGAACGGTGGTTGGCCTCTCTCACCATGGACCCCGGGACCTACGTGAGTACCGAGCAGCGCATTCGCCTCCACGTCCTACCGCACCGGGGTACCCGCTCGCTCGACTCGCTGAGGCCGATCCACATCCGTGAGTGGCTGCGGAAGCTGGAGGACGGGGGAGTGGCCGCCGCTTATCAGCGGGTCATCTTCGCCAACCTCAACGCGATGCTCGCGGCAGCCGTCGACGACCGCCTGATCCCTCACAATCCGTGCCGTTCGTCGTCCGTGAAGGCGCCAAAGCCGGAACCTCGCCGGATCATTCCGTGGTCCCGTGAGCGCGTGCTGGCGGTGCGCGCGGCACTGCCGGAGCGGTATCAGGCTGTGGTCGACTTGGCCGGCGGGTGCGGCATGCACCAGGGCGAGGTGTCCGGTCTGGCGGACGATGACGTGGACTTCGTGGGGGGCGTCATTCACGTCGTCCGACAGGTCAAGCTCATCGCCGGACGGCAGGTGTTCGCGCTGCCCAAGGGTGGGAAGACCCGCACGGTCCCACTGCCGGAGAGGGTTGCCCGTGCGTTGGAGGCGCACATGGCGCAGTACCCGCCCACGGCCGTGACGCTGCCGTGGCGGTCGGTGGATGGCTCACCGGCCACGGCAGCCGTGCTCTTCCGCAATGCCGAGGGGCGCCCAGTGAACCGCGTCGTGTTCAACCACAAGGCGTGGCGCCCGGCCCTCGACAAGGCGGGCATCCCACGCGGGCGGGAGAACGGCATGCACGCGCTGAGGCACTTCTACGCGTCTGTGCTGCTGGACGCAGGGGAGAGCGTCAAGGCTGTGTCGGAGTACCTGGGTCACCATGATCCGGGGTTCACGCTGCGGACCTACACCCACCTCATGCCGAGCAGTGAGAAGCGGACGCGTGCGGCGGTGAACGAAGCGTTCGACAACGGTCCGGAGGACGATGACGGCCCCACGACGGCCCAGGGGGCGTGATCCCCATGGGAACGTGCAGGTCAGGCCGCTAGCGGCGTCAGTAGCGCTGGTTGAGATACCCCAGGAACTCGTCGTGCAGCAACCCGTTCGAGGCGGCGGCGTTGCCGCTGTGCGGGCCGGGGCGGCCGTCGAGGCCCGTGAAGGTACCGCCGGCCTCCGTGACGATGATCGCGGTGGCGGCCATGTCCCACAGGGAGAGCTCCGGCTCCGCGCAGAGGTCGACCGACCCCTCGGCGACCATCATGTACGGCCAGAAATCGCCGTAAGCGCGCGTGCGCCACACCTCCCGCGTGAGGTCGAGGAAACCGTCCAGCCGACCCTGGTCCTCCCACCCGCTCAGGGAGGAGTACGCGAACGAGGCGTCCGTCAGCTTCGAGACCCGGGAGACCTGCAGCCGGGTCGCGGAGGAGAGGCTTCGCCCGCTGAAGGCGCCGTGCCCCTGGGCCGCCCACCAGCGGCGACCGAGGGCGGGGGCGGACACCACGCCGACGACGGGCTGATAGCCCCCCTCGCCCGCCTCCATCAGCGAGATGAGGGTGGCCCAGACCGGAACACCGCGGACGTAGTTCTTGGTGCCGTCGATGGGGTCGATCACCCAGCGACGAGGACCGGTGCCCTCGACGCCGTACTCCTCCCCGAGGATCGCGTCTCTCGGCCGGGCCCGCTGCAACTGCCCGCGGATCAGCTCCTCGGCGGCCTTGTCGGCCTCGCTCACCGGGGTCATGTCCGGCTTGGTCTCGACCTTGAGGTCGAGCGCCTTGAATCGGTCCATCGTGGCGGCGTCGGCGGCGTCCGCGAGGACGTGGGCGAGGCGGAGATCGTCAAGGTAGTCCGGCATGGAACGAACGGTATCTGCCATGGTCGGGATGGGGCCACCGGGCCTAGTGATCATTGGCCGCGCACCCCCACCGCCCCGCGGCCGCCGATGGCGGTAAGGGGCCGTGCCGGGGGGTGCCCGCCCGCAGTGGCCGGCGTCAAGAAACAGCACTTTTCACACGCCCCCCACCGCCGGCCCGAGGACGGACACCCCCCGACCGCCGGCCCGAGGACGGACACCCCCCGGCACGGCCCCGCCCCACCCACCGCAGGCGCGACGCGCACCCCGCACAGGCGCCGCAGGCCTCGCACACCCCCACCGAACCCGCACTGGCGCCGCAGGCGTAGAACGCACACCCCCACCGAACCCGCACAGGCGCCGCAGGCGTAGAACGCACACCCCCACCGAACCCGCGCTGGCGCCGCAGGCATCGCACACCCTCACCGAACCCGCGAACGCGCCCCCCACACCGCCCCGTCACCCCCCCGCGCAGAGTGGCCGAATGGCGCCCCCGAGTGCCCTCGCGAACCCTTGACAGTGCGTCTGTGCGCGTCAAATCTGGGCGCAGAGCCGCTCGCCCAGGGAGGCGATGATGCCTGCAGCGCGGGAATCCCTGCTGGACGCCGCTTACACGGCGCTGGTGCGCCGGCCGTGGTCCGCCGTGCGGATGGTGGACGTGGCCGCGGCGGCCGGAGTGTCCCGGCAGACGCTGTACAACGAGTTCGGCAGCAAGGAGGGCCTGGCCCGCGCCCTCGTCCGCCGCGAGGCCGACGGCTACCTGGCGGGCGTGGACCGCGCCCTCGCCACCCACAGCGACGCCCGTGAGCGGCTCACCGCCACCGCCGAGTGGACCGCCGCACTCGCCCGCGACAACGCCCTCGTCCGCGCCATGCTCACCGGCTGCTGGAGCGAGCGCCTGCCCTCGCTGACGCTGACCGCGGTCCCGTCCTCCTCGTCCGTACCGGCGCAGCGGCGGGCCGACGGGCCACTTCCCTCGCCCGGCGACTTCGTGGCGATCGTGCGCGACCGGGCGATGGCCGTGCTGACCGGCCCCGGCATCAACAAGCCCGACACCGCCGACCTCGCCCGCTCCTGCGAACTGGTCGTCAGACTGGCGCTGTCCTGCGTCGCCGCCCCGCCCGGCGAAGGCGGCGTCTCCGACCTCGTACGCTTCGCGCTGCACCGGCAGTTGACGGGCTGACCCCACCCGGAGAACCCGCTCAGTGCGCCGACCCCGACAGCTGCAACCCGACGACCCCTACGATCACCAGGCTGATCGACACGATCTTCAGCGTCGACACGATGTCCCCGAGGAAGATCATCCCGTAGATCGCGGTGCCCGCCGCCCCGATCCCGGTCCACACCGCGTACGCCGGCCCCACGTCCAGCTTCTTCAGAGACAGCGTCAGCAACCCGAAGCTGCCCAGCGCGAAGACGCAGAAGGCGATCGTCGGCCACAGCCGAGTGAACCCGTGCGACAGCTTCAGGCAGACGGCGAAGCCGGTTTCGAGCAACCCCGCCACGATGACCAGCAGCCACGCCATGTGCTGTCCTCCCGTATCCCCGCCAACTGTGACCGCTTCATCAGGCTTTGATCAGGCTTGCGTCCGGCTCGGTGCGATTATGCCTTTACCGGCCTCACGGGGAGACAAACAACGCGGAGGTCAGTCGCCTTCCGTGCGCTCCCGCGTGGCCAGCAACCGCCGCAGCGAATACAGCCGCGCCGGATCCGCATGCCCCTCCGTCACCCAGCCGTCCAGCGCGCAGTCCGGTTCGTCATGACTGCACGCACGCGGGCAGCCCTCGGTTCCCGGTTCGAGGTCGGGAAACGCGTGGATCACCCGGGAGGGATCGATATGAGCCAGCCCGAACGACCGCACACCCGGGGTGTCGATCACCCAGCCACCCGCCACCGCGAGCGGCAGCGCCAGCGCCGACGTCGTCGTGTGGCGCCCCCGCCCCGTCACCGCGTTGACATGACCGGTCGTACGCCGGCGTTCCTCCGGCACCAACGCGTTCACCAGCGTCGTCTTGCCGACCCCGGAGTGCCCGACGAACGCGGTGACCCGGCCGTCCAGATGCTCCCGCACCCGGTCCGCCGCACCGCCGTCCTCCAGTTCCTCACGGCTGGTGACGACATACGGGATGTCCAACGCCCCGTACAGCTCAAGGAGTTTGTCCGGCGGCGCCAGGTCGGACTTCGTCATCACCAGCAGCGGCTCAAGGCCGCCGTCGAACGCCGCCACCAGGCAGCGGTCGATCAGCCGGGGCCGCGGCTCGGGGTCGGCGAGGGCGGTGACGATGGCGAGCTGGTCGGCGTTGGCCACGACCACCCGCTCGAACGGATCGTCGTCGTCGGCGGTACGGCGCAGCAACGACGTCCGCTCCTCGATCCGCACGATCCGCGCCAGCGTGTCCTTCTTGCCGGTCAGATCGCCGACCAGGGCGACCCGGTCACCGACCACCGCGGCCTTGCGGCCCAGCTCGCGGGCTTTCATGGCCATCACGACCCGGTCCTCGACGAGGCAGGTCAGCCGCCCTCGGTCGACGGTGAGGACCATGCCCTCGGCGGCGTCCTCGTGCTTGGGCCGGATGTTCGTGCGCGGCCGGGTGTTCCGGCGGCCGGGACGCGTGCGGATGTCGTCCTCGTCGGTGTGCTTGCCGTAGCGGCGCATGACTGTGTCCCCGCGTCCCTACGCCCCGAGCATCCCGGTCCACAGCTCAGGGAAGTCCGGCAGGGTCTTGGCCGTCGTCGCCACGTTCTCGATCCGTACGCCTTCGACCGCGAGGCCGATGATCGCTCCGGCCGTCGCCATGCGGTGGTCCTCGTAGGTGTGGAAGACGCCGCCGTGCAGCCGGCGCGGGCGGATGTGCAGACCGTCGGCGGTCTCGGTCACGTCACCGCCGAGTTCGTTGATCTCCTTGGTCAGCGCGGCCAGGCGGTCGGTCTCGTGCAGACGCAGGTGCGCGACCCCGCGCAGGGTGGAGGGGGAGTCGGCGAGGGCCGCGACCGCCGCGATGCCAGGGGTCAGCTCGCCGACCTCGCTCAGGTCCACGTCGATGCCGTGGATGGCACCCGAACCGGTGAACACGAGCCCGTACTCGGTGAGTTCGCAGGAACCGCCCATCTCCGTGAAGATCTCGCGCAGCCGGTCACCGGGCTGGGTGGTGCGCGCCGGCCAGTCGGGGATGAGGATCTTGCCGCCGGTCACCAGCGCCGCCGCCAGGAAGGGCTGGGCGTTGGACAGGTCCGGCTCGATGGTCAGGTCACGGCCGAGCAGGGCGCCCGGCGTGACCCGCCAGACGTCGGGCTCGCCCCCCGACTCCGGGGTGTCCACCTGGGCGCCCACCGAGCGCAGCATGTCGACGGTCATGCGGATGTGCGGCATGGAGGGCAGCGCGGAGCCGATGTGGCGGACCTCCACCCCCTGGTTGAAACGCGGCCCGGACAGCAGCAGCGCCGAGACGAACTGGGACGACGAGGAGGCGTCGATCTCCACCGGGCCGCCCTCCAGGGCACCCCCGCCGTGGACCGTCAGCGGCAGCGCGCCCCGCCCGTCGTCGTCGATACGGGCGCCGAGGACGCGCAGGGCGTCGATCACGCCGTTCAGGGGGCGCTCGTACGACCTCGGGTCGCCGTCGAAGCGGATGGGGCCGTCGGCGAGCGCGGCGACCGGCGGCAGGAAGCGCATCACCGTGCCGGCGTTGCCGACGTCGACCGTGGCGGGGCCGCGCAGGCCCGTGGGGAGCACGCGCCAGGCCTCGCCGGTGCCCTCGGGGCCGACGCCCTCCTCGATGCCGACGCCCATCGCGCGCAGCGCGCCGGCCATCAGCAGGGTGTCGCGGGAGCGCAGCGGGCGGCGCAGCCAGCCGGGCTCGCTCGCCAGGGCGGCGAGGACGAGGGCGCGGTTGGTGACCGACTTGGACCCGGGCACGTGGACTGTCGCGTCGACGGCTCCGCTCGCGTGCGGGGCGGGCCAGAGGGCGGTGTGTGCGGCGGGGTTTTGGGCCATGGGTTCACTTTATAAGGAGGCAGTCGTTCGGGTGCGGCGCCGTTGTGGCTGGTCGCGCCCCGCGGCGGAGCCGACGAACGGTACGGGCCCGCCCCCGCTCGGGCGGGCTGGTCACAGCGCCAGCAGCCACCTGCCGCCGCCGATCAGCGAACACAGCGACACCGCGTGGAACAGGAAGAGCCACAGCGCCGCCGGAACATGGGTCAGGCGCGACAACTGATCCGCGTCCGAGTCCCCCGCGCCTCCCCGCGACCTCTTGGCCTGCAACTCGAACGCCGGCCGGACTCCGCCCAGCAGCAGGAACCACACCACCGCGTACGCGAAGGCCGCCTGCACCTGCGGTCCGGTCAACCAGCTCACCAGCACGAACGTGCCACCCGTGACGAACACCGTCAGTGCGCCGTACGCATTGCGGATCATCACCAGCATCGCCACCAACAGGGCCGTCGCCAGCCACAGCAGCAACGTGATCCGGCCGGACGCCAGCAGCGCCGCACCCCCCAGCCCCAGCAGCGGAGGAGCCGTGTAGCCCGCGGCCGCCGTGAGGATCATGCCGAGGCCGTACGGCTTGCCGCGGCTGACCGTGAGGCCGCTGGTGTCGGAGTGCAGACGTATGCCGGTCAGGGTCCGGCCGGTCAGCAGCGCGATCAGGCCGTGGCCGCCCTCGTGCGCGATGGTGATCGCGTTGCGCGAGACGCGCCACAGGCCGTGCGGGACCACCACGACGAGAGCGGCGACCAGGGTGGCGACCACCACCCACACGTCGGGATCGGGCTGAGTGCCGAAGACCTCGTCCCAGAGGGAGGCGAGCGAGGCGGATGCGGTGCTGTCCATGTAAGGCGAAGGCTCCCTTGGGTCGGATGGAATCTGGCAGTGTGGCACGCATGTGCGGACGGTATGCAGCGAGTCGAGGACCAGAGGATCTCGCAGGAATCTTCGAGATCGAGAAGTGGGAGCCCGAGGAGACCCTGGAACCGGACTTCAACGTGGCTCCCACCAAGGAGGTCCACGTCGTCCTCGACCGTCCCTTGAAGGACGCCGACGACCCCCGGCCGGTTCGGCAGCTGCGGAAGCTGAAGTGGGGACTGGTGCCCAGCTGGTCCAAGACCCCCGAGAGCGCCTTCAAGATGATCAACGCGCGGGCGGAGACGGTGCACGAGAAGCCGTCGTACCGGCGGGCCTTCGCCACCCGCCGCTGCATCATCCCCGCCGACGGCTACTACGAGTGGGTCACCGGCAAGCAGGAGCGGGACCTGGAGGTCGAAGGGAAGAAGAAGCGGCCGCGCAAGCAGCCGTACTTCGTGCTGCCCGCCGACGGGTCGGTGTTCGCGATGGCGGGCCTGTACGAGTTCTGGCGGGACAAGACGCTGCCCGACGAGCACCCGCAGGCCTGGTGGGTGACCTGTTCCGTCATCACCACCGAGGCGGAGACCGCTCCGCTGGCGGTGTCCCCGGCCGAGGGCCCGCGCTCGCTGGCCGACATCCATCCCCGGATGCCGCTGATGCTGACCCCGGACCGCTGGGACGCCTGGCTGGACCCCTCCCGCACCGACCCGGAGGAGCTGCGGACCCTCCTCGACCCGCCGCCGCCCGGCATGATGCGCGCGTACCCCGTCTCCACGCTGGTCAGCAACGTCCGCAACAACGGCCCGGAGCTGCTGAAGGAGCTGGACGGGCCCGAAGAGGGCACACTCTTCTGACGTGACGAACGACTCCGAGACGACCACCCGGATCATCGGTACCGAGGCGGGGGACGCCCGCATCACCTGGCACCCGGCGAAGAAGGCGCGCCTGGTCCTGGCCGTGAGCCACGGCGCCGGAGGCGGCATCGAGGCGCGGGACCTGAGGGCGCTCGCCGAGGTGCTCCCGGCCCACGGCGTGACCGTCGCCCGGGTGGAGCAGCCCTGGCGGGTGGCGGGCAGGAAGGTGGCGCCCGCGCCGAAGACGCTGGACGTCGGCTGGCGGGGCCTGTGGCCCGCGCTCGCCGCGCCCGGACTGCCGGTGATCTCCGGCGGCCGCAGCGCAGGCGCCCGGGTCGCCTGCCGTACCGCCGCGGAACTGGGCGCGCACGCCGTCCTGGCGCTCAGCTTCCCCCTCCACCCGCCGGGCAGGCCCGAGAAGTCCCGCGCGCAGGAACTGCTCGGGGCGGGGGTGCCCACTCTCGTCGTACAGGGCGGGAACGACCCGTTCGGGAAGCCGGAGGAGTTCCCGGACGGGGACTACGAGATCGTCGAGGTGCCGCACGGCGATCACGGGTTCGCCGTGCCCAAGCGGGCGCCGCTCGGCCAGGACGAGGCCGTGGCGATCGTCACGGACGCGGTGGTCGAGTGGGCCGGGTCACTCGGGTAAAGCTTCGGGAATGTTGGGGACCGGACCTCTGTTGTGGCGGACAGCGAGGCTGGAGCAGCAGCGCAGACGTCGTAGGAGAGGAAGTCCGCCGCATGGGTTCGACCTTCTGCCCGACCGCCGGCAGCCGTGCAGACCTGGACTGGACGGTGCTGCACGCGGCCAGGACCGCTCCTATTCGAGGGGCGGCAGGTACGGCAGGTCGTCTATCCTCCGATTCAGGTGGGTCCGGAGCCGGTCCTGCCCGCAATCTTGAGGAGGTGGGTCCGGTTCCCGGTACCGACGCAGGGACCGACAACGGCCAGGCGGAGCAGCCCGAGGGCCTGGGCACGAGCGTGGAGACGTCCACGGAGACGACCGCCGAGCGCAGCGCGCGCTTCGAGCGGGACGCACTCGAGTTCCTCGACCAGATGTACTCGGCCGCCCTGCGCATGACGCGCAACCCGGCCGACGCCGAGGACCTGGTCCAGGAGACGTACGCCAAGGCGTACGCGTCCTTCCACCAGTTCCGTGAGGGCACGAACCTCAAGGCCTGGCTGTACCGGATCCTCACCAACACCTTCATCAACTCGTACCGCAAGAAGCAGCGCGAACCCCAGCGCTCCGCCGCCGAGGAGATCGAGGACTGGCAGCTCGCACGGGCCGAGTCGCACATGTCGACCGGTCTGCGCTCGGCCGAGTCGCAGGCGCTCGACCACCTGCCCGACTCGGACGTGAAGGAAGCACTCCAGGCGATCCCCGAGGAGTTCCGCATCGCCGTGTACCTCGCCGATGTCGAGGGCTTTGCGTACAAGGAGATCGCGGACATCATGGGGACACCCATCGGTACGGTGATGTCCCGGCTGCACCGGGGCCGCCGTCAACTGCGCGGCATGCTGGAGGACTACGCCCGTGAGCGCGGGCTGGTCCCGGCCGGCGCCGGAGAGTCGAACGAAGCGAAAGGCTCGGGCTCATGAGCTGCGGAGAGCCGCACGAGACGGACTGCAGTGAGGTCCTGGACCATCTGTACGAGTTCCTCGACAGTGAGATGCCGGACGTCGATCGCGTCAAGTTCAAGCAGCACTTCCAGGAGTGCTCGCCGTGTCTGGAGAAGTACGGCCTGGAAGAGGCCGTGAAGAAGCTCGTCAAGCGGTGCTGCGGCCATGACGACGTGCCCACGGACCTGCGTGCCAAGGTCATGGGGCGGATCGACCTGATCCGTTCCGGCCAGGCCGTCCCCGAGCACGATGTGACGGCGACGCCGCAGGAGTCCTGAACCCCCTTCCGGGAACGGGCTGTCGTCACTCGAACGTGCTAATCGGCGGGTGATAAGCCCGCAGTTGCCCCTCTTTTCCCCCTAGGCTCCGCGTGGAGCTGAGCAGGTCATGGTGGGAGGGGCGACGGACATGGAGGCGACACCGGTCCGGGCGCGTGTGTACGTCGCCGGCGCGGTGCCGGCTGCGGTCGGATGCCTGCTCTCGCCGCCCCCGACCCCCGCGTCCCTGTGGGCGGTCGCCCTGCTCGCGGCCCTGTACGCCGGAGGCGAGCAGATCGCCGCCCGGGGCCGGATCTCGGGCCCTTTCTACCCCGTTCTCCTCGCCGGGGCCTTCCTGCTGCCGCCGTCGGCCGCCGCGCTGGTCGCGGTGCCGGGAGCGCTGACCTCCCCGGTCGACGGACCGCCCCGCCGGCTGCGGCGGGTGTGGCGGGCCGCCCAGCTCACCCTCGCGGTGTGGGCGGCGGCGCGGGTGCACGAGGCGCTCGGCGGCCGGGACGCCGTCGCCGCGTCCGACTTCCCGTACGCCCTCGCGCCCGCCGGGGCCGCGGTGCTGACGTTCTGCCTGGTTCTGACCGGACTCGAAGGCGGGATCCTGAGGCTCGCCATGGGGGCACCGCCCACGTCCCTGAGGCAGTGGGGGAAGCCGTCGGGGCAGCGCGTCTGGCGGGGGCTGTTCCTGCGCTCGCTCGCGCCGATCGCCGTGCACGGTCTGGCCGGGCTGATGATGGCCGTGCTGTGGCGCAGCCCTTACGGCCCGGTCGCCGCGCTGCTCGTACTGCTGCCGATGTGCGTCTCGTGGTGGGTGTTCGCCCAGTACCACCAGGAGCGGGCGGCACACCAGGCGACCATCCGGGCCCTCGTCCAGGCCGTCGACATCAAGGACGGCTACACCCGCGGCCACAGCGAGCGGGTCGGGCAGGCCGCGATGCTGATCGCGCGGGAGCTGGGCATGGCCGACGAGCGCGTGGAGGTGGTGCGCTTCGCCGGGATCCTCCATGACGTGGGCAAGCTCGGGGTGCCCACGCGGCTGCTGCGCAAGGACGGGCCGCTCACACCCGAGGAGCGGCGGGTGATCGAACTGCACCCCGAGTACGGGCACGAGATGGTCCGGGGCATCTCCTTCCTCGGCGAGGCGCGGGCCGCCGTACTGCACCACCATGAGCGGCTGGACGGCAGCGGTTACCCCTACGGGCTGAGGGGCCGCCAGATCCCGGAGTCCGCTCGGGTGGTGGCGGTCGCGGACGCGTTCGACGCGATGACCTCGACCCGGTCCTACTCGCGGGCCCGGCCGGTGCCGGTCGCCCTGCGGGAACTGCAGCGGTGCGCGGGCTCGCAGTTCGACCCCCGGATGGTCACGGCCCTCGTCGCAGCCGTGGACCGCTACGGCTGGCATCCCACGGTCACCGCCGACGACGCGGGTGCGCCCCCGGCCCGTCCGCCGATCACCAGTGCACCGGGGGCACACCGGTGATCGCCCCGCGCGCCGTCGGCAGGCCGCCGCTCCTGCTCACCCTCGTCCACACCGCCGCCGCCCTGCTGGCCGCGGTCTCCCTCCTCGACACCCTGAGGCACGGGCTCGACGAACGCGGTCTCGCCCTCGCCTTCGGCGCCCTGGTCACCGTCGGCGAGCTCACCCGGTGGACCGGCACGGAGCGCAGAGAGGCCGCGCCGCTCGGCGCCGCCGCGGCCCTGGCCTACGCCCTGCTGGGAGAGGACGGCGGAGACCCCACGCACCACGGGGCCTTCCAGGTTCTGACCGTCGTCCTCGTCGCCTCGCTCCTGGGCGCAGTGCCGCACATCGCGCGCGGGCGGCCCGTGCTCGACCACCTCGCCCGGCGCGCACTCACCGTCGGCTTCGCCGCCGTGTGCTTCCAGCCCCTGTTCAACCAGGGCACGTTCCACGGCTGGGGCACCGCCTACGCCCTGCTCCTGCTGGCGATCCTCACCCTCACCGCCCTGTGCGACGCCCTGCTCGCGGCCGCGCTGGCCCACGCGCGCACCCGGTGGCCCTTCGGACCGCTGCTGCGGGACGAGCTGCGGGCCACGCTCGGCATCGGGTCGGCCGTCTGCGCGACGGGCGCGGTGATGGCCCTCGCGGTCGCCGTGGTCGGGCTCTGGGCGCTGCCGGTCTTCTCACTGCCCCTGCTGCTCACCCAGATGTCGTTGCGTCGCTACGCCGCGGTGCGGGCCACGTACCGGCAGACCATCGCCTCCCTCGCCCGGGCCACCGAGATCGCCGGTTACACGCCCGCCGGACACGCCCGCCGGGTGGCCGCGCTCAGCCGGGAGGTGGGGCGGGACCTGGGTCTTACGGAGGCGGAACTCACCGTGCTGGAGTACGCGGCCCTCATGCACGACATCGGGCAGCTCAGCCTGGTCGATCCGGTGCCGGCCGGGGCGACCGCCGCGCTGCCCGTCGAGGAACAGCGGCGGATCGCGCTGCTGGGCGGGGCGGTCGTACGGCAGACGGGCGTGAACCCGCAGGTGGCGACGGTCGTGGAGCGGCTGGCCGATCCCTGCCCGGAGCAGCCCGTGGCCGCACGGATCGTGCGGGCGGTGAACGCCTACGAGGAGAAGGCGCGCGACGCCGGGCCCGGCGGGCCGCTGAAGGCGCTGGAGGAGCTGCGGCTGGGCACCGCCGGGGACTATGCGCCGGAGGTGGTGGGATCGCTCGCACGGGTGCTGGCCAGGGACTGTCTGACATCCCCTGTGGCTGGGTAACCCATGGGTAATGAGCGCCCTTCCAGCCGTACGTGGTTGGATGCGAATGAGAGGGTGTCCGGGGGCAGCACTAGCCAGCCCACTCCACGGAACTGGCAGGCGGGAATCGTGAGGATCTTCGGCAAGGGACGGCACCGGCCCTCCGCCTCCTGGCGGCAGGCCACCGACCGGGCGTTCACGTTGATCGGTGACGGCCGGTACGAGGACGCGGGCGCGCTGCTGACGCGGGCCGCCGATCTGGAGCCCTGGCTGTCGGAGTCCTGGTTCAACCTCGCGCTGCTGCACAAGTTCCGGCACGACTGGGAGCAGGCCCGCGCCGCCGGGCTGCGTGCGGTGGCGCTGCTCGACCGCGAGACCGGGGCGCCCGACTGGTGGAACGTCGGTATCGCGGCCACCGCCCTGCAGGACTGGCCGCTGGCCCGGCGCGCCTGGCAGGCGTACGGGCTGCGGGTGCCCGGCGGGGCCACCGAGTCCGGTGAGCCGCTCGGGATGGACCTCGGCAGCGCCGCCGTACGGCTGTCACCCGAGGGCGAGGCCGAGGTGGTGTGGGGGCGGCGCCTCGACCCGGCCCGTATCGAGGTGCTGTCGATCCCGCTGCCGTCCTCCGGGCGGCGCTGGGGCGAGGTCGTACTGCACGACGGGGTGCCCCACGGGGAGCGGACCACGTCGTCCGGGCACGCCTACCCGGTCTTCGACGAGATCGAGCTGTGGGCGCCCTCGCCGGTGCCCACCTGGGTGGTCCTCCTGGAGGCCGCGACGGAGGCCGACCGGGACGCCCTGGAGCAGCTCGCGGCCGACGCCGGCTTCGCCGCGGAGGACTGGTCGTCGTCCGTACGGCTGCTGTGCCGGATGTGCTCCGAGTCGCGGATGCCGTCCGACGAGGGTGACGGCGAGCACCTGGACCCGCATGACCACAGTGAGCCGGGTCACCCCGGGCCGCTGGGGCATCGGACCGACGGGCAGCTGTGGGTGCCGGAGCGGGAGTGCGGTGTCGCGGCGCCGCCCTCGCTGGTGCGGGGGTTGCTGGACGGCTGGGTGGCGGACAGCCCGGACTCCAGGGACTGGCGGGACCTCGAAGAGGTCTGCTGAGGATTCGCCGTACCCTGTATCAGCATCACATTCCCCTTTTCCTTTGTTTGTGCAGGAAGGCGATCCGTAGGCCATGGCCCAGCAGGACACCGAGCAGCAGCACGCGGGCGTGCTCCCCGTGGACGACGAGGGCTTCGTCGTCGACACCGAGGACACGGAGGAGCGGGAGAACGCCTGGCGTGAGCGCGGCACCTCGCGGCCGATCACTGTCGTGGGGAACCCGGTGCTGCACAAGGAGTGCAAGGACGTCACCGAGTTCGGCGCGGAGCTGGACCAGCTGGTGGCGGACATGTTCGCCTCGCAGCGCACCGCCGAGGGCGTGGGCCTCGCCGCCAACCAGATCGGCGTCGACCTGAAGGTCTTCGTGTACGACTGCCAGGACGACCAGGGCGTGCGGCACGTCGGCGTGGTCTGCAACCCGAAGCTGGTCGACCTGCCTGCCGACCGGCGCCGCCTCGACGACAGCAACGAGGGCTGCCTGTCCGTGCCGACGGCGTACGCGCCGCTGGCCCGCCCCGACTACGCCGAGGTCACCGGGCAGGACGAGAAGGGCAACCCGATCAAGGTGCGGGGGACCGGCTACTTCGCGCGGTGTTTGCAGCACGAGACGGATCACCTCTACGGCTACCTCTACATCGACCGCCTCTCCAAGCGGGAGCGCAAGGACGCGCTGCGGCAGATGGCCGAGAACGAGCCCCGCTACCCCGTGGTCGCCAACGACTGAGGTTCGCTCGAAGCCCCTCAAGTCGCTTACGTACGGCGCCCGTTCAGGACTCTCGTCCTGGGCGGGCGCCGTTCGCATGTCCGTCGCACGTTCGATCCCATACCCGCAGATACTGATCCTGGGGGGTAGTGAATGAAGCAAATGCGTTCCCAGATCAGTCAGTTGTGGTGCTGAATGGAAGGGCGGGGATACGCAACGGCGCACGCCCGGCACAGCGGGACCGCGTGCGCAGCCGGCGGGCTGAGAGGGGTTTGTTCGTGCATGCTTTCCCACAGGGCACCACATCGACACCGACGGCGGTCGCGGTACCACCAGCGCTCTCACTCCCGGTGATCGAAACGGCGTTTCCCAGGCGGCTCCACCCGTATTGGCCCAGGCTCCAGGAGAAGACCCGCACCTGGCTCCTCGAAAAGCGGCTGATGCCGGCCGACAAGGTCGAAGAATATGCCGACGGCCTTTGCTATACCGACCTCATGGCGGGGTACTACCTCGGAGCCCCCGACAACGTCCTCCAGGCGATCGCGGACTACAGCGCGTGGTTCTTCGTCTGGGACGACCGGCACGACCGGGACGTCGTCCACCACCGCCGGGCGGCCTGGCGGCGGCTGCGCCTGCGGCTGCACGCGGCTCTCGACTCCCCCGGGGACCATCTGCGCCACGGCGACCCCCTGGTCGCGGCCTTCGCCGACAGCATGGTGCGGCTGTACTCGTTCCTGCCCCGCACCTGGAACGCCCGGTTCGCCCGGCACTTCCACGCCGTCATCGAGGCGTACGACCGGGAATTCAGCAACCGCACCGAGGGGCGAATTCCCACCGTCGCGGAATACCTCGCACTGCGCAGGCTCACCTTCGCGCACCGGATCTGGACCGACCTGCTGGAGCCGAGTGCGGGGCTGGAACTCCCGGACGGTGTGCGAAAACATCCGGCATATCGGCGGGCGGCATTACTGAGTCAGGAATTCGCCGCCTGGTACAACGATCTGTGCTCGCTCCCGAAGGAAATCGCGGGGGATGAGGTGCACAATCTCGGAATCAGTCTCGTCATGCATGAGGGGCTGACTCTGGAAGAGGCGGTGGCAGAAGTCAGGCGGCGCGTCGAGACCTGTACAGCCGACTTCCTGGTCGCCGAGCGGGACGCCCTGGAATTCGCCGACTCCCTGGCCGACGGCACCGTCCGCGGAAAGGAGCTCGGTACCGCCGTGCGGGCCTGCGTCGGCAATATGCGCAACTGGTTCAGCTCGGTCTACTGGTTCCACCACGAGTCCGGCCGGTACCGGATCGACAGCTGGGACGACCGGTCCACGCCCCCGTACGTCAGCAACGAAGCGGCAGGTGAGAAATGACCGTCGAGTCCGTGAAACCCGAAGACCGGCCCCGTTCGTCTTCGGAGCTGCGGGAACCGCCCCTCGCGGGCGGTGGGGTTCCGCTTCTCGGCCACGGCTGGAAGCTGGTCCGTGATCCGCTGGCCTTCATGGCCGCGCTCGGGGAGCACGGCGATGTCGTACGCATCAAGCTCGGTCCGAAGGCGGTGTACGCCGTCACCACCCCGGACCTCACCGGCGCGCTGGCGCTGAGCACCGACTTCGAGATCGCCGGACCGCTGTGGGAGTCCCTGGAAGGCCTGCTCGGCAAGGAGGGCGTGGCCACGGCCAACGGTCCCCGGCACCGCCGCCAGCGACGCACCATCCAGCCCGCCTTCCGGCTCGACGCGATACCCGGGTACGGGCCGATCATGGAGGAGGAGGCGCATGGGCTGACCGAGCGCTGGAAGCCCGGCGAGACGATCGAGTGCACCTCCGAGTCCTTCCGGATCGCCGTGCGGATCGCGGCCCGCTGTCTGCTGCGCGGCGCCTACATGGACGTGCGGGCCGAGCGGCTGTGCGCCGCGCTCGACACCCTCTTCCGTGGCATGTACCGGCGGATGGTGATCCCGCTCGGGCCGCTCTACAAGCTGCCCCTCCCGGCCAACCTCGCATTCAACCGGGCTCTGGCCGATTTCCATCTCCTGGTCGACGAGATCGTCGCCGAACGCCGGGCATCCGGTCAAAGGCCGGACGATTTGCTGACGGCATTGCTGGAGGCCAAGGACGAGAAAGGCGACCCCATCGGGGAGCAGGAGATCCACGATCAGGTCGTCGCGATACTCACCGCGGGCGCCGAAACCGTGGCCTCCACGATCATGTGGCTGCTTCATGTCCTCGCGGAACACCCGGAACACGCCGACAAGGTGTGCGCGGAGGTCGAATCCGTCACCGGCGGACGTCCTGTGGCATTCCAGGACGTCCGCGAGCTCGGCCACACCAACAATGTCGTCGTGGAGGCGATGCGTTTGCGCCCGGCGATCTGGATTCTGACGCGGCGAGCGGTGGCCGACACTTCACTGGGTGGCTATCGCATTCCAGCCGGGGCCGACATCGTCTACAGCCCCTACGCAGTTCAGCGTGACCCGAAGTCGTACCCGGACAACCTCCGGTTCGACCCCGACCGCTGGCTTCCGGAGCGTGCCAAGGAGGTGCCGAAATACGCCATGAGTCCGTTCGGGGTCGGCAACCGCAAATGCCCGAGCGACCACTTCTCCATGGCCATGCTGACGCTGCTCACGGCGGCGCTGTCGGCCAGGTACCGGTTCGAGCAGGTGCCCGGTTCGAACGACGCGACCCGGGTGGGCATCACGCTGCACCCGCACGAACTGCTGCTGAGGCCGCTGCCCCGGTAGTGGGTCCGGGGGCCGGGCAGTTCGAGGGGCCGGGTCAGGCGGCGGCCGGCCCCTGGAAGGTCCTCCGGTAGGCGTTCGGGGTCGTCCCGAGCGCCCGTACGAACTGGTGCCGCAGCGCGGCCGCCGTACCGAACCCTGTCCGACCGGCGATCGCGTCCACCGTCTCGTCCGTCACCTCCAGCAACTCCTGCGCCAGCAGGACCCGTTGGCGCAGGAGCCAGCGGTAGGGAGTCGTTCCGGTCTCCTGCTGGAAGCGGCGGGCGAAGGTGCGCGGGGACATGTGCGCGCGCTCGGCGAGCTGCTCGACGGTGACCTCCTCGTCGAGGTGCCGCTCCATCCAGGCCAGCACCTCGCCGACCGTGTCGCACGAGGAGCGGGGCAGCGGACGCTCGATGTACTGGGCCTGCCCGCCGTCCCGGTGCGGCGGCACCACCATGCGTCGGGCGATCTTGTTGGCGACCTCGGGCCCCTGCTCCTGGCGCACGATGTGCAGACAGGCGTCGATGCCGGCGGCGGTACCGGCGCTGGTGATCACCGAGCCCTCGTCGACGTAGAGCACGTCCGGTTCGATCACCGCCTTCGGATTGCGCCGTGCCAGCTCCTCGGCCTGCCGCCAGTGCACACTGCACCGCCGCCCGTCCAGGAGCCCGGCCGCGCCCAGCACGAAGACGCCGGAGCACACGCTGAGCACGCGCGCGCCCCGGTCGACGGCCCTGACCAGGGCGTCCAGCAGCCGGGGCGGATAGTCACGGGTGACGTAGCCGCTGCCGGCCGGCACGGCGATCAGGTCGGCCGTCTCCAGCCGCTCCAGGCCGTACGGCGTGGAGACGGAGAGCCCGCCGACATGCGTGCCCAGCGTCGGCCCTTCGGCCGAGACGACGGCGAAATCGTAGGTGGGCAACCCCTCGTCACTGCGGTCGATGCCGAAAACCTCGCATACGACACCCAGTTCAAAGGGATGCACACCGTCGAGCAGGACGGCGACCACGTTTCTCAGCATGCTGCCAGTGTGCCTCGCCGCTGGCAGTAAATCGAGGGTCTACGGCAGTCCTGCCACTGTTCGTAAGGAGTGTCCGGCGCGACAGTGGTGACATGACTACCGCACAGACAGAAGGACTGCTCGCCATGGTCGCCGTGATCGGCATGTTCATCCTCCTGACCCTCCCGTCAGTGATCGGGATCGTGCGCGACCGGCGCATCGACCGTCAGATCAGGGAGGCCCAGGAGCGCGACAAGGAACGGACTCAGAAGTCCTCGTCCAGGTCGACGGTGCCCTCCACCGCCACCTGGTACGCAGACGGACGCCGCTCGAAGAAGTTGGTCAGCTCCTGAACACCCTGGAGCTCCATGAAGGAGAAGGGGTTCTCGGAGCCGTACACCGGAGCGAAGCCGAGGCGTGTCAGACGCTGATCGGCGACACACTCCAGGTACTGCCGCATCGAGTCGGTGTTCATGCCCGGGAGGCCGTCACCACACAGGTCGCGCGCGAACTGCAGCTCGGCCTCGACGGCCTCCCGCAGCATGTCGGTCACCTGCTGCTGAAGCTGGTCGTCGAAGAGCTCCGGCTCCTCCTTGCGGACGGTGTCCACGACGTCGAAGGCGAAGGACATGTGCATCGTCTCGTCACGGAACACCCAGTTGGTGCCGGTGGCGAGGCCGTGCAGCAGGCCCCGGCTGCGGAACCAGTAGACGTACGCGAAGGCGCCGTAGAAGAACAGGCCCTCGATGCACGCGGCGAAGCAGATCAGGTTCAGCAGGAAGCGACGCCGGTCGGCCTTGGACTCCAGCCGGTCCAGCTTCTCCACAGAGTCCATCCACTTGAAGCAGAACCCGGCCTTCTCGCGGATGGAGGGGATGTTCTCCACCGCCGCGAAGGCGGCGGCGCGGTCCTCCGGGTCGGGCAGGTAGGTGTCCAGCAGCGTCAGATAGAACTGGACGTGCACGGCCTCCTCGAACAGCTGGCGCGACAGATACAGGCGCGCCTCCGGGGAGTTGATGTGCTTGTACAGCGTCAGCACCAGGTTGTTCGCGACGATCGAGTCGCCCGTCGCGAAGAAGGCCACCAGCCGGCCGATGAGGTGCTGCTCCGCGGGGGAGAGCTTGGCGAGGTCGGCGACGTCGGAGTGGAGGTCGACCTCCTCCACGGTCCAGGTGTTCTTGATGGCGTCCCGGTAGCGCTCGTAGAAGTCCGGGTAGCGCATGGGACGCAGGGTCAGTTCGAAGCCCGGGTCGAGCAGGTTCTGGTTACGGGTGGTCATTACTGGCAGGCCTCGCAGGACTCGGGGTTTTCCAGGGAGCAGGCGACCGCTTCGGGGTCGGGGGTGGCCTGCGCGGGGACGCTCGCTCGTGCGGCGCGGGCGATGCGGGTCGCCGGGCGTGAGCGCAGGTAGTACGTCGTCTTCAGGCCCGACTTCCAGGCGTACGCGTACATCGAGGAGAGCTTGCCGATGGTCGGCGTCTCCAGGAAGAGGTTCAGGGACTGGGACTGGTCGAGGAACGGGGTCCGGGCCGCCGCCATGTCGATCAGGCCGCGCTGCGGGATCTCCCACGCCGTGCGGTAGAGCGCGCGCACGTCCTCGGGGATCCAGGCGAAGTCCTGCACCGAGCCGTTGGACTCGCGCAGCGCCTCACGGGTGCGGGCGTCCCACACGCCGAGCTGCTTCAGGTCGTGCACCAGGTAGGAGTTGACCTGGAGGAACTCGCCGGACAGCGTCTCGCGCTTGAACAGGTTGGAGACCTGCGGCTCGATGCACTCGTAGACGCCGGCGATGGACGCGATGGTGGCGGTGGGCGCGATGGCGAGCAGCAGGGAGTTGCGCATACCGGTCGTGGCGATACGGCTGCGCAGCGCCGCCCAGCGTTCGGGCCAGGTCAGCTCGGCGTCGTAGTGGTCGGGGTGCAGGACACCACGGGCCGTACGCGTCTTCTCCCAGGCCGGAAGAGGCCCGTTGCGCTCGGCGAGGTCAGCCGACGCCTCGTACGCCGCCAGCATGATGCGCTCGGCGATCCGCGTGGAGAGCCGCTTGGCCTCGGCCGAGTCGAAGGGCAGCCGCAGCTTGAAGAAGACGTCCTGCAGGCCCATCGCGCCCAGGCCCACCGGCCGCCACCTGGCGTTCGAACGGCCCGCCTGCTCGGTCGGGTAGAAGTTGATGTCGACGACCCGGTCGAGGAAGGTGACCGCGGTGCGGACGGTGGCGTCGAGGCGCTCCCAGTCGATGTCGCCGTCGTGCACGAAGGCGCCCAGGTTGACCGACCCCAGGTTGCACACCGCCGTCTCGCCGTCGTTCGTGACCTCCAGGATCTCCGTGCAGAGGTTGGAGGAGTGGACGACATGGCCCGGCTCGGCGGTCTGGTTGGCGGTGCGGTTGGCGGCGTCCTTGAACGTCATCCAGCCGTTGCCGGTCTGCGCGAGGGTGCGCATCATGCGGCCGTACAGGTCACGGGCCGGGATGGTCTTCTTCGCGAGCCCCGCCGCCTCCGCCTCGCGGTACGCCGCGTCGAACTCCTCGCCCCACAGGTCGACCAGCTCCGGCACGTCCGACGGCGAGAACAGCGACCACTGCTCGTCGGCGTTGACCCGGCGCATGAACTCGTCCGGGATCCAGTGCGCGAGGTTGAGGTTGTGCGTGCGCCGGGCGTCCTCGCCGGTGTTGTCGCGCAGCTCCAGGAACTCCTCGATGTCGGAGTGCCAGGTCTCCAGGTAGACCGCGGCTGCGCCCTTGCGCCGGCCGCCCTGGTTCACGGCCGCGACCGAGGCGTCGAGCGTCTTCAGGAACGGGACGATCCCGTTGGAGTGGCCGTTGGTGCCGCGGATCAGCGAACCCCGGGAGCGGATGCGGGAGTACGACAGACCGATGCCGCCCGCGTGCTTCGAGAGCCGGGCGACCTGGTGGTAGCGGTCGTAGATGGAGTCCAGCTCGTCCTTGGGGGAGTCGAGGAGGTAGCAGGACGACATCTGGGGGTGCCGGGTGCCGGAGTTGAACAGGGTGGGGGAGGAGGGCAGGTAGTCGAGGCGGCTCATGAGCCCGTAGAGCGCCGCGACTTCGTCGACGGAGCGGGGGGTGTCGTCCTCGGCCAGGCCGGCGGCTACCCGCAGCATGAAGTGCTGGGGCGTCTCGACGACCTTGCGCGTGAGGGGGTGCCGCAGGAGGTAGCGGCTGTGCAGGGTGCGCAGGCCGAAGTAGCCGAAGCGGTCGTCGGCGGCCGGGTCGACGAGCGCGTCGAGGCGGGCCGCGTGGATCCGTACGAAGTCGGCGGTCCGGTCGGCGATGAGGCCCTCGCGGTGCCCGACGGCCACCGACTCGGTGAAGGAGGTGACGCCCTGCGAGGCGGCCTCGGCGGCGATGGAGATGGTCAGCAGGCGGGCGGCCAGTCTGCTGTAGGCGGGGTCCTCGGAGATGAGCCCGGCGGCCGCCTCGGTGGCCAGCTCCCGCAGCTCCGCCTCGTCGGCCCGGGCCGACCGGCCCCGCAGCGCGGCGGCCGCGACCCGGCCGGGGTCGGCGTCGGGGAGGTCGGCGGTCAGCTCGGTCAGGGTCCGCAGCAGCGCGGCACCGGGACCGTCGTTCTCCTGCTCGACCGCTGCTGAAGCCGGTTCGGCTGGCGCGATGGTCACGTGGGGCTCTCCCTCGCTCGGCACGGGGGCCTCGTCGAGGGCAGGGGGCAGCACACGAGCGCACGCGGCGTCGCGTCCACCGGCCCATTCCACGAGGCCCGGACGTCAGGGGCACACCGGCCGGACGGCCGGGTGCGCTGTCGGCAGGACCTCGGACTGACCATGTGCACGAAACATGCACAAGTACACCGTTGCGGGACAGTTCCGGATTCGCACCGGATTCCCCTGCGACGACAGCGAGCATGAGCATACATCTTGTGCCGGGCTGTCGTGTCACCCCCAGATGTAGTGTCTCGGTGGTTTCAGAGCGTCAACTCGTAGGTGAGAAGAGTGAGGTCGAGGAGCTGCGGGAGCGGGCTCCGGCCCCGCTCGCATGTGCGAACGAAGCCCGGGTGTTCGTGGAGGCGGTGGGCGCTGCGCAGGCAGTGCCGGGTCGACAGGACGATGCGTGCGCAGCCCGGTGGCCCTCGTGCGGTCGACGCAGGCCCGCACGAGCGCTTCCCGGTGCCCAGGCCGCGTGCCGCGCGGTCGACGGCGGGCATCCGGATCGTGTTCTCGCGCGGGCGGCCGGGTTGCGGGCCGTCCCGCGAGTGATTCCATGGAAGTAGGTGTCGGCGCCCGCGGTCCCTCCGTTCGAGAGCCCTCTCGTAAGGAGACGCATGATGACGAGGGTCGTCCGTCGCCCGCCCGGCAAGGAGCGACCGCGCAACGCGCCGATGGCGACGCTGGCCCCGAGACGTGCCGGCAGCTGGGTCTGGCGCGGATTCGTGGGCCACTGGCATGCGCTGACGATCCGTCTGGAGGCCCGTCGCGGCACCACCCGCCCCAAGAAGTGGCGCCGATCGGTGTCCTACACCAACGTCACCCGTGCCATCTGGCTGGTGGCCGTCCTCGCGCTGCTCGCCTGGTGCGTGGAGGGCATCTACATCCTGATCTCGCAGAACACGACCGGCTTCGAGCAGTGGCGGGAGGGCAACGACGGGTTCGACACCATCGTGCGCTTCGTCGGCCCGGTACTGACCGCGTCGGTCGCCGCGACACTTTTCCTGTTCTGGTGGTACCGGTGGACCAAGCGGCGCTACCTCGCGAAGGCGCGGGGCGATCCGCGCCGATTGGTGCCCACCGCCGGACCGGACACCGCCGACATCGTGGGCCGCGAGGAGGTCGCCCAGGTCATCGCCGAACGGCTGCGGGAGCGCGACACCCGCAGGCCCTATCTGCTGGTCGGCGGGGTCGGCGTGGGCAAGACCGCCGTCCTGGTCCGGCTCACCGAACTGCTGGCGCGGCAGAACGCCGTACCGGTGCCGATCCGGCTGCGGGACGCGACCGGCGGGACCGAACTCAACTTCGAACGCATGGCCAGGCAGCGCTTCGCCGACGAGGCGCCCCGGGGCATCCTCGCGCGCGGCAAGATCGACCGGGTCTGGCAGCAACTGCTCGCCGACGACAAGCCGGTCGTCATCGCCGACGGACTGGAGGAGGCCCTGCTCGGCGACGGCCACGAGCAGAACCGGGACAACATCATCCGACGGGCCATCGAGCGCGCCCGCGAGGAGAAGCTGCCCCTCGTGATCGCCTCACGGCCGCACAGCCCGCTGGAGAGCACCTCGGCGGCGATCGTGGAGCTGGAGCCGCTCAGCGAGGAGGAGGCGCTGCGCTTCGTCCAGGCGCACGTCCCGGAGACGGACGAGCGCCGCGTGGACTGGATCGTGGAGACGGCGGAGGTGACCGAATCCCCCGTCTACCTGCAGATCGCCCGGGAACTGCACCGACACGGAGCCCTGGAGCACGACCGGCCGGACACCGATCCGCAGCACATGAACACCCGCAGCCGGGACCGAGCCACGCTGCGGCTGTGGCTGCTGGAAACCTGGGACCAGGCGCTGTGCCGGGGCCGGCTGCGCGAGGACGTGGCACTCACGCCGCGGGAGCGCCGGGACACCCTTGAGGTGGTCTCCGCCCTGGCCTGCGTCGGTCTGCTCCAGGACAAACTGGAGGTCGGCTTCGAGGAACTGCTGGACACGGACGTCCACCCCGGCCCGGCCCGGCGCGCGCAGGCCAGGGCCGAGCATCTGTGGACCAGCCGGCGCGCCTTCGACCGGTACGGCAGACGCGGCAACGTCTTCTCCGAGTGGCACCGCCAGCAGATCTGGGACGCGCTGTGCCGGCGGCTCGGTGAGGAGGAGCGCAAGCGGCTGCGTGAAGGGAACATGGACCAGTGCCGGGCCGCGCTCGCCCGCTTCGCGAGCAACGCGGACAAGCTGGCCCTGGTGGAGGGCTTTGAACGCAGGGTCAGGTTCCCGCACAGCATCCTGCAGGCCTACTTCGGCTACCGCGTCCTGAACCACCTGGGTGAGCGGGGCGCCGGCGAACTCGTGGAGCACGCCCTGCAGCCGCCCGGCCCCAGCCGCGAACTGCTGATCGCCCTGGTGCTGCTGTCCCGTCGGCGCGCGGCGCGGCTCAGGGCCCGAGCGGGCGGTGTCCGCGCGGAGGTGAAGAAGGAGATCGGGGAACGGGTCCGCCAGTCGCCCGTGCGCGGGAACACCCTGGCCCACCGGCTCTGCCGGGCCGCCGACCGCCGCACGGACGACCCGAAGGCCCTGGACCTCTACGCGGCCGCCTTGGAGGTCGAGAGCGCCGAGGACGAGCCGCGACTGCTCGGCGACATCGTGGCACGGGTGCGCAGGAGCTGGGCCGGTTTCAAGGGCGACCGGCGCACCCTCGACGACGCGAAACTGAGGCTGCTCAAGCAGGTGGGGGCCGCACTGCGGAGCGTCTCCGACCGGATCGACACCACGCCGCTGTACGCACAGCTCTTCGAGATCGGCGTGCAGGAGCCCGACTACTCCATACGCCTGGCCGCGGCCCAGGAGTTCGGCACCGGCGGCAACGCGGCGTTCGCCGTGATCCGCGGCCGGGTCGGACTGAACACCGACCCCATCGCGGAGTACGACGACCGGCTCGGCGAGCTGAAGAACTGGAAGCGGCGGCAGTACGAGAAGTGGGCGGAGCGCATGGGAGCGGCCAGGGCCGCGCCCCCCTCACGCGCCCGGTCCGAGCGCATCGCCGGCCTCCAGCGGTACCGGCAGACCCTCAACCGGGACTACCGGCAAAAGCGCGTCGATCTGTTCCGGGAGTTCGTGATGCGGGCCTGGCTGATCCCCATGCTGCTGGGCTCGGTCGACGAGGCGCACCGTGACGAGGCCCAGGAACGTCTCACCAAGTGGCTGCGCCACCTCGACCCGAACGCCACCGGCGGCACCCCCGACCTGCCCCTCGCCCTCGAAGCGGCGCTGGCCCAGGGCTTCAAGTACGCGGCCAACCGGCGCATCCGGCACCCACAGGCGTTCCCGGGAGGTCGTGCCGACCTGATCCGGCAGGCGGAGACCGTGCTGCAGCAGTCCCGGTGCTGGTACGCGCAGCTCATCCTGCTCCAGGCGCTGTGTCTGTGGGAGCTCCCGGACAGCGCGAGCGTCCACGAGCACGACGAGGAGACGCGGGGGACCCGGGACCACCGCGCCGGGGCGCGCGAGCCGGCCCAGGCGATGGGCGGCGCGACCGCCGTGCAGACCGTGGAGCGCTGGCTGTCGATGGCCGGCACCGTGAACAGGCCACCCGGCCACCCCCACACGGACGCGGAGACGTCCCGACGGGCCCTGCACCCCTTCGTCGCCGAGGCCGGTGACCTGGTGGCGCTGGCGCTGGAGACCGGACAGCCCGAGCGCTTCCTCTGGATCGACGAGAAGGGGGTCGCCGACAACATCGGCGCGCGCACCGGCAACCCCGCGGGATACCGCAGGCACAGCCTGTGGATCCCGCCCTCGGTGGGGTGGAGCACCCTCGACGCACGCGCGCAGCGTCTGGTCGCCGACGTGCTGGTGATGCTGAACCTCATCGAACGGGACGGGTACCCGGACGAGGTCGAGGAGCGCATGGCCCGTGCGGAGCAGCCGGGTATGTCGCTGCCGCCGTGCATCCGCAGCGATCGGGGCCCGCTCCGGCCCGACCTGCGGGCCGGCATCTCGGACCCGCCCACGCCGGGCACCTTCTGCCTGCCCGACTGCAAGTTCCAGCTCTGCCCCTATCCGCCCCGCGGGTGTGTGCCGAGGGGGGAGATCCGGGAGCCGTTCTGCCGGCAGCAGCAGGCGCTGTTGCCGGGCCGGGTGCGGCGGTGGCTGCCCCGGGGGCTGCGCAGGAAGACTCCGCACTGGGTCAGCATGCGGGTGCGTGAACTGGACGATTTCTGGGGCGCGATGGCACGGCGTACGCGCGACTAGGCGTACCGATCACGAGTGTTGTCGAGGCTGGGTGGGCTCGGCGGCGTACTGCCCGGCGTACTCGTCGGTCGGGGGAACCACGGTGATGACGTCGATCATGACGTCGTCCGGCGCCGCGACGATGAAGTGGCGCTGCCCGAAGTCCTCCGTTCGCAGGGAGAGGAGTTCGGGCAGACCGGCTTGCCCGACCAGCCTGTGGTGTTCGGCATCGACGTCGTCGACCTCGAAGTTGAGCAGCAGACCGCCCTGGAGGGGGGCGCGGTGCCCCTCGGGGACCGTCGGATGGGAGTGGTCGAGCAGGGCGAGTTCGTACTGAGGGGCGTCGGGGCGGTGGAGGCTCACGTACCAGTCGGCCTCGAAGGTCACCTCGAACCCGAAGTGACGGGCGTAGAAGTGGCGTGATGCGGCGACGTCGCGGGTGGCGATCACCGGGTAGAAGCTGCCGAGCTTGACTGTCATGGCCTGTCTCCCTCTGCCTGTTCGTCGATTTCGCATACCCAGGGTATGTGAAATCGACGCTAGCATACCGGGGGTATGCGAAATGGGAGGGTGGCCGAGGATGGCTGTCACGAGGGCCGAGCAGCGGGCGGCGACACGACGGGCACTGCTGGCCGAGGGGCGACGGAGGTTCGCCGCCGACGGCTATCACGGCGTGGTGCTCGCCGAGGTGGCGCAGGCGGTGGGGGCCACCAAGGGCGCGGCCTATCACCATTTCGGGAGCAAGGCGGGCCTCTTTCGGGCCGTGGTGGCCGAGGTGCAGCGGGAGCTCGGTGAGCGGGTCGCTCAGGCCGCCGAACGGTACGACGACCCCTGGGAGCAACTGCGGGCCGGCTGCAGGGCCTTCCTCGCCGCCGGCCGCGATCCGACGGTGCGCCGCATCGTGCTGATGGACGCGCCGGCCGTACTCGGATGGGATGAATGGCGGGCCATGGACGAGGAGTCCTCCGCCCGGCACTTGACCGAGGCGCTGGAAGCCCTCGTGGCGGCCGGAACCATCGCCGACCAGCCGGTGGAGCCGCTGGCGCGACTGCTGTCAGGCGCGATGAACGAGGCCGCGTTGTGGCTGGCCCGGTCGGCGGGTCCGCAGGCGCTGGAGCAGACGGAGCGGGCTCTGGACCAATTGCTGAACGGGTTGCGGCTCGACCCTTGACCTGGGGGCCGGGACGGCGTCTCGTGCTTGATCGGCCGGGTGGGTGACCGCCGTACGTGCAGGCGGCCGTCGGTCGAACCGTGCCGGCCGACGGCCACCCCGTGGTCAGCGGCACCGGCTGCGGAGACCTGCCGCCCCGCCCGGGATCGGCACGGCCGCCGCCTCCGGGTGCATCGGGGCGCGGAAGGCCTGGGTGCGCCGTTCACGCCCTCGCCGACGAGCGGCAGGAAGGGCACGGCCAGGACGCGCCGGATGCGATCAGGCGCCGGTGGACCCGGCGGCGGGCACGCCGGCCCGGCTCCCAGGTCGAAGATCGAGCTGGTCGTCCGGGGACGACGACGGGCCGCCGGATCGATCCGGCGGCCCGTCGGCACGGAACACTCAGTGGGACGAGCCCACCGTCGCCGGGGGCAGTTCGACCTGCACGCCCGGGTCACCGGCGTCCGCCGTGTAGTCCTCGGGCTTCGTCTCGTCGATGCCCTCGGGGGCCTTCGCCGCCTTCAGGACGAAGGTCAGGACCACCGTGACGACGATGTTGATGACGAACGCCGTCAGGCCGATGTAGCCGATCTCCCCGATGCCGGGGATCTCCTTCGCCGAGCCGCCGAAGTGCTTCTGGGTCGGCGAGGCGACACCGTACGCGGCGATCGTGCCGTAGAGCATGCCGACCGCCCAGCCCGCGAGCAGCGCCCAGCGGTGGAACCAGCGGGTGAACAGACCGCCGACCAGGGCCGGGAAGGTCTGCAGGATCCAGATGCCGCCCAGCAGCTGGAAGTTGATCGCGACCGTCTTGTCCATGGTGAGGACGAAGACCAGGGCGCCCACCTTCACCAGCAGGGAGACCAGCTTGGAGACCTTGGTCTCCTGGGCGGGCGTGGCGTCCGGCTTGATGAAGTCCTTGTAGATGTTGCGGGTGAACAGGTTCGCGGCCGCGATGGACATGATGGCGGCCGGCACCAGCGCGCCGATGCCGATCGCGGCGAAGGCCACGCCGGCGAACCAGGAGGGGAACATGTCCTCGAAGAGCTGCGGGATCGCCAACTGCGGGTTGGTGACCGTGACTCCGGCCGCGATCGCCATGAAGCCCAGCAGGGCCAGCAGGCCCAGCATCAGGGAGTACAGCGGCAGGATCGTGGTGTTGCGCCGGATCACCTCACGGCTGCGGGAGGACAGCGTCGCGGTGATCGAGTGCGGGTACATGAACAGCGCGAGCGCGGAGCCCAACGCCAGGGTGGCGTACGTCCACTGGCCCGCCTCCGGCGGTACCAGGCCGCCGGCCCCCGCCTTCGTGTACTTCTCGCCCGCCGCGGCGAAGATCTCGTCGAACCCGCCCAGCTTGATCGGGATGTAGATGATCGCCACCGCGATGACGATGTAGATCAGCGTGTCCTTGACGAACGCGATCAGGGCGGGGGCGCGCAGGCCCGACGAGTAGGTGTACGCCGCCAGCACGCCGAAGGCGATGAGCAGCGGCAGGTCCTTCACGAACCAGTTGGTGTTCTCACCGCCGCCCACGCCCATCACGTCGAGCACCGCCTGGATGCCGACCAACTGCAGCGCGATGTACGGCATGGTCGCCAGGAGGCCGGTGACGGCCACGGCCAGCGACAGGCCCTTCGAGCCGAAGCGGCCGCGCACGAAATCGGAGGTCGTCACATAGCCGTGCTTGTGGGACACCGACCACAGGCGGGGCAGGAACGTGAAGATCAGGGGGTAGACGAGGATCGTGTACGGCACCGCGAAGAAGCCGGCCGCGCCGGCGGCGTAGATCGCCGCCGGGACCGCGACGAAGGTGTACGCCGTGTACAGGTCGCCGCCGAGCAGGAACCAGGTGACCCAGGTGCCGAACGACCGTCCGCCCAGGCCCCATTCGTCGAGGCTGTGCTCGTTCTCGGCCTTGCGCCAGCGCGCGGCCAGGAAGCCCATGACCGTGACGAGCAGGAAGAAGAAGATGAAGACGGCGAGTGCGACGCCGTTCACGCCGTCCTTCACTGCGACGCACCACCCTTCTGGGACGTGCGGGAGCGCTGGTCACGCTGCCACAGCTTGTACGCGACCATGGTCAGCAGCGTGGAGAGAACGACCCACAGCATCTGGTACCAGTAGAAGAACGGGATGCCGGCGACCACCGGATCGGTCTTGGCGTACGAACCGACCCACAGCATGGCCACGAAGGGCGCCGCGAGGCAGAGCGCGATGACCACCCGCACGGGGGTCACCACCCCCCTGTTCACTTCTGGGGCATCTGACATCTGACGGCTCCGTCCCCTCATTGATCACCTGAGAAACGCGCAGGCAATGTAGGTGACGGTGCGACGGCAGCGGAAGACCCCGTCCGCATATCGGATGTGGAGGATTGGTGTGCGCGACAGTGGGGCCCTCAGCAGCAACGGAATCCCTGGCGCGGGTCCGCCTCCTGACGGTCGGTCCGCATGCGCTCGAACTCGCGCCGCGAGGGCACCCGTGCGTCCGGGTGCTGACGGCGCAGGTGCGCGACATAGCGGTCGTACGCCGACTCGTCGGTCAGCTCACGCACGTACCAGCGGACGCTACCGAGGACCTGACGAAGCGACCGCACGGCGTTCCTCCTCCTTCTCCTCCCTGGTCGGGAACAGCCCGGCCGGGGCGGTGATCTTCGACTCGACGTACGGTGCCTCGCTGAGCGTGGACAGGGCGGGCCGGCGCACATGCCGGACGCAGACACGCACCGCGTCGGCGATCACCACGACGACCAGGAGCGCGAGGACCGCAGAAAGGACGCCGTCCACCGTGGAGTTGGTGACCACGGTGTGCATGTCGTCCATGCTCTTGGCGGGCGGCAGGACCTCGCCGCGGTCGATGGCGTCCTGGAAGACCTGTCGCTGCTTGAAGAAGCCGACCTTCGGATCGTCGGAGAACACCTTCTGCCAGCTCGCGGTGAGCGTCACCGTGGCGTCCCAGGCGAGCGGGATCCCGGTGATCCAGGCCCACTTCAGGCGCCCGGACTTCACCAGCAGCGTCGTGCAGACGGCGAGGGCGACGGCCGCGAGCAGCTGGTTGGAGATACCGAAGATCGGGAAGAGCTGGTTGATGCCGCCGAGCGGCTCGTGGACGCCCACCCACAGGAAGTACCCCCACAGGCCGCACACGAGCGCGCTGGTGAGGACCAGGCCGGGCTTCCAACTGACGTTCTTGAACGGCCGGTAGACGTTGCCCAGCATGTCCTGGAGCATGAACCGGCCCACGCGGGTGCCGGCGTCCAGCGCCGTCAGGATGAACAGCGCCTCGAACATGATCGCGAAGTGGTACCAGAAGGCCCGTAGGCCGTCGCCGGTGACCTGGGAGAAGATCTCGGAGACACCGATCGCGAGGGTGGGCGCGCCGCCGGTGCGCGAGAGCAGGGACGCCTCCTCGACGTTCTCCGCCGCCCGTGCGAGCGCCTCGGGGGAGATCTGGTAGCCCCAACCGCCCACCACCTGCGAGGCGTTCTGCACGGTGTCGCCGATGACCCCGGCGGGCGCGTTCATCGCGAAGTACAGACCGGGGTCGATGATGCTCGCCGCGACCAGCGCCATCACCGCGACCGACGACTCCATCAGCATGGAGCCGTAGCCGATCATCCGGACCTGCGTCTCCTTCTGGATCATCTTCGGCGTCGTACCCGAGGAGATCAGCGAGTGGAAGCCGGACAGGGCGCCGCAGGCGATGGTGATGAAGACGAAGGGGAACAGGGAGCCCGCGAAGACCGGGCCGTCGCCGCGCGAGGCGAAGTCCGTGACCGCGTCCATCCTCAGCGTCGGCAGCGCGACGACCACGCCCAGCGCGAGCAGGACGATCGTGCCGATCTTCATGAAGGTGGACAGGTAGTCGCGCGGCGCCAGCAGCATCCACACCGGCAGGATCGAGGCGATGAAGCCGTACGCCACCATCCAGACGACCAGCGTCGAGGGTGCGAGGGTGAAGGTGTCGGCCCATGAGGACTCGGCGACCCAGCGGCCCGCGACCAGGGCGAACAGCAGCAGCGTCACACCGATGAGGGAGACCTCGGTGACCCGGCCGGGGCGCAGGACGCGCAGGTAGAAGCCCATCAGCAGGGCGATCGGGATCGTCATCGCGATGGAGAAGGTGCCCCAGGGGGACTGCGCGAGGGCGTTGACGATCACCAGCGCCAGCACACCGAGCAGGATGATCATGATGGCGAAGGTGGCGAGCAGCGCGGCCACGCCGCCGAACGGGCCGATCTCCTCGCGGGCCATCTGACCCAGCGACCTGCCGTCGCGCCGGGTCGAGAAGAACAGCACCACCATGTCCTGGACGGCTCCCGCGAAGATCACGCCCGCGATGATCCAGATGGTCCCCGGGAGGTAGCCCATCTGCGCGGCCAGGACCGGGCCGACGAGCGGTCCGGCCCCGGCGATGGCGGCGAAGTGGTGACCGAGCAGGACGCGGCGGTCGGTGGGGTGGAAGTCGATGCCGTTGTCGAGGCGTTCGGCGGGGGTGGCCCGGGTCCTGTCGACCTTCAGGACCTTGTGGGCGATGAACTTGGCGTAGAAGCGGTAGGCGATCGCGTACGAGCCGAGGGCGGCCGCGACCATCCAGGCCGCGGAGACCTCCTCGCCGCGGGAAAGCGCGAGCACGGTCCAGCCGGTGGCACCGACGAGCGCGACCAGGGTCCAGACGGCGATGGTGCGGACGTTCGCGGTACGCATCGGGGAGCCTCCCGTCCATGCGGCGACGGGAGGAACCTAGAACAGGAAGAGGTGATGCGCCACACCGCGTGCACCACCTCAAGTGGCTTATTCGCGCGGCCGCTTCAGCCTCGCCACGAACTTGTACCGGTCGCCCCGGTACACCGAGCGCACCCACTCCACCGGCTGTCCCTCCCGGTCCAGCGAGTGCCGGGACAGCATCAGCATCGGCAGGCCCACGTCGGTGCCGAGCAGGCCGGCCTCGCGCGGGGTCGCCAGGGAGGTCTCGATGGTCTCCTCGGCCTCGGCGAGATGGACGTCGTAGACCTCGGCGAGCGCCGTGTAGAGGGAGGTGTACTTCACCAGGGAGCGGCGCAGGGCGGGGAAGCGCTTGGCCGACAGGTGCGTGGTCTCGATGGCCATCGGCTCGCCGTTCGCCATGCGCAGCCGCTCGATACGCAGCACCCGGCCGCCCGCCGTGATGTCGAGCAGCTCGGCGAGGCGGTCGTCGGCGGTGATGTAGCCGATGTCCAGCAGCTGCGAGGTCGGCTCCAGGCCCTGGGCGCGCATGTCCTCGGTGTACGAGGTCAGTTGCAGCGCCTGGGAGACCTTCGGTTTGGCGACGAACGTGCCCTTGCCCTGGATGCGCTCCAGACGCCCCTCGACGACCAGTTCCTGGAGGGCCTGGCGCACGGTGGTACGGGAGGTGTCGAACTCGGCGGCCAGGGTGCGCTCGGGCGGGACGGGAGTGCCGGGGGCCTGGGTCTCCGTCATGTCGAGGAGGTGTTTCTTCAGGCGGTAGTACTTGGGCACGCGGGCGGTACGGACGGCGGCGCCGTTCTCGTTCTCCGCACTGCTGACGTCGGTGCTCATGGCCTGCCTTCCCGGCTCCGGATGCGGATCACATCGGTGATCCCCTCTGTATACCGTCGCCACCTCTTTTGGTCTAGTCCACAGTCCCCAGTGGTCTAGCGGACGAGAGTACCCCGGCGCCGGTGTTTTCGCTGCCTTCTTACTTAAAGGTTCCTGCATATGTAGGTCGCATAACGGCTGGTCGGAGCCTATTCGAGCACCCTTGACACCCTTTCTGGTCTGGTCCAAGCTCCCGGTACTGGTCTACACCATTGGTCCAGGTCCCGGCCCAACGCTCGTGCGGGGAGGCAGGGGGGTTTGTGGCATCCCTGAGGAGGGTGGCGTGAAGCGCAAGCTGATATCCGCGATCGGTGTCGCGGGCATGATGATCTCCCTGGCGGCGTGCGGGGGAGACAACGGCGACGGCGGGGACAAGACGGGAGCGGACGGCTACGCGGGCCAGACGCTCACGGTGTGGGTGATGGACGGCTCCTCGCCCGACCAGTGGCAGAAGGACGTCGCCGCGGCCTTCGAGAAGAAGACCAAGGCGAAGGTCAAGTTCGAGATCCAGCAGTGGAACGGCATCCAGCAGAAGCTGACCACCGCCCTGTCCGAGGAGAACCCGCCGGACGTCTTCGAGATCGGCAACACCCAGACCCCGGCCTACGCCAAGACCGGCGGCCTCGCCGACCTGGGCGAGCTCAAGAACGAGATCGGCGGCGAGTGGACCGCGTCCCTCAACGAGTCCTCGATCTTCGAGGGCAAGCAGTACGCGGCGCCGTGGTACTTCGCCAACCGCGTGGTCCTCTACAACAAGAAGGTCTGGGCCGAGGCGGGCATCAAGGACACCCCCAAGACGCGCGACGAGTTCTACGCCGACCTCAAGCGGATCGGTGAGAAGACCGACGCCGAGCCCATCTACCTGCCGGGTCAGAACTGGTACCACTTCGTGGGCCTGACCATCGGTGAGGGCGTCCAGCTGGTGAAGCAGCAGAACGGCAAGTACGTCTCCAACCTCGCCCACCCGAAGGTGGCCGCCGCCATGGAGACGTACAAGAAGTTCCAGTCGCTGTCCAAGGCGCCCAAGGACAAGGACGAGGCCACCCCGCAGCAGGGCGAGGTCTTCGGCAAGGGCAACGTCGGCGCCTTCATCGGCATGGGTTGGGAGGCCGGCATCGCCATCAAGGCCAACCCGAAGATCGAGAAGGAGATCGGCTACTTCACCATCCCGGGCGCCACGGCCGACAAGCCCGAGGGCGTCTTCCTCGGCGGCTCCAACCTCGCCGTCGCCGCGGGCAGCAAGAAGCAGGAGCTGGCCGAGGAGTTCCTGCGGATCGCCCTGTCCGACAAGTACGAGGGACAGCTGGCCAAGCTCAACGGCGTCATCCCGAACAAGGAGTCGCTGCAGAGCAACCTCAAGGGCAACGTCGTCGCCGAGGCCGCCGCGCCGGCCGCCGCGGGCGGTGGCACCACGCCGCTGATCCCGGAGTGGGCCGCCGTGGAGAACGCGCCCAACCCGGTCAAGACGTACATGACCGCCGTTCTGAACGGCAAGTCGCCGGCCGAGGCCGCCAAGCAGGTCGAGGACGAGTTCAACAAGCGTCTGGCGCAGCAGCAGTAACGGCACCGGTGTGCGCGCCGGGGCGGGGACGCGCGTGACGCCCCCGCCCCGGCGACCGTACGCGGTCCACGTACGCAGGTCGAGAAGAGAGAGCGCGAGCATGACCGTGCAGACCGAACGGCCGCCCTCCGGTCCGGTGGACGTAGTCAAAAGGGACGAGAGCGGGCCCGCCGGGCCGGGGCGCCGAGCCGCGTGGCGGGTCGGCGCGCTCGCCCCGTACCTCCTGCTGCTGCCGGCCTGCGCGGCCACCGTGCTGCTGCTCGGCTGGCCGCTGGTGAAGGACGTGCTGCTGTCGTTCCAGAACCTCAACATGGCGCAGCTGATCCAGCACGTCACCGAGTGGAACGGCATCGACAACTACAAGGAGGTCCTCACCGGCGAGGACTTCTGGCGTGTCACCCTGCGCTCGATCCTGTTCACGGCGGTCAACGTCGTCCTGATCATGATCCTGGGCGCCCTGGTCGGCCTGCTGCTCGCCCGCCTCGGGCAGCGGATGCGGGTCACCCTGATGGTCGGGCTCGTGCTGGCCTGGGCGATGCCCGTGGTCGCCGCGACCACCGTCTACCAGTGGCTGTTCGCGCAGCGCTTCGGTGTCGTCAACTGGGTCCTGGACAAGCTCGGTTGGCACTCCATGGCCGACTACAGCTGGACCAGCAGCCAGCTGTCGACGTTCTTCGTGGTCACGGTGCTGATCGTCTGGCAGTCGATCCCGTTCGTCGCGATCAACCTGTACGCGGCCACCACCACCATCCCCGACGAGCTGTACGAGGCGGCGGCGCTGGACGGGGCGGGGGTGTGGAAGAGCTTCACGACGGTGACGCTTCCCTTCCTGCGTCCGTTCCTCTACGCCACGACCTTCCTGGAGATCATCTGGGTCTTCAAGGCGTTCGTGCAGGTCTTCACCATCAACGGCGGCGGCCCCGACCGGCTCACCGAGATCCTGCCCGTCTACGCCTACATCGAGGGCGTGGGCAACCAGCACTACGGCATGGGCGCGGCGATCGCCGTCCTGACCATCCTGATCCTGCTCGGCCTGACGGCCTACTACCTCAGGATCGTGCTCAAGCGAGAGGAAGAGGAGGCCGGGCTGTGAAGCGCTCGCTCTTCGGCCGCCTGTGGCCAGGCGTCACGGCCGTCGTCCTGTTCACCGTGTTCGTCTTCCCCGTGTACTGGATGTTCGCCACGGCCCTCAAACCGACCGGCGACATCATCTCGGAGAACCCGGTCTGGTTCCCCACCGACGTCACCTTCGAGCACTTCGAGCGCGCGACCGGCGTCGACCACTTCTGGACGTACGTCACCAACTCGCTGATCGTCACGTTGTGCGCGGTCGTCCTCGCCCTGGTCATCGCGCTCGCCGGCTCCTTCGCCCTCGCCCGGATGCGGTTCAGGGGGCGGCGCGGGTTCGTCATCGGCTTCATGCTGGCCCAGATGGCACCGTGGGAGGTGATGATCATCGCGATGTACATGATCGTGCGGGACGCGTCGATGCTGAACAGTCTGCTGCCGCTGACGGTCTTCTACATGATGATGATCCTGCCCTTCACCATCCTGACGCTGCGCGGCTTCGTCGCCGCGGTGCCCCGGGAGCTGGAGGAGGCCGCGATGGTCGACGGCTGCACCCGCGCCCAGGCCTTCCGCAAGGTCATCCTGCCGCTGCTGGCGCCCGGTCTGATGTCCACGTCCCTGTTCGGCTTCATCACCGCATGGAATGAATTCCCGCTGGTCCTGGTGCTGAACAAGGAGGCGGAGGCGCAGACCCTGCCCCTGTGGCTGTCCAGCTTCCAGACCGCCTTCGGCAACGACTGGGGCGCCACGATGGCGGCGTCCTCGCTCTTCGCCGTCCCGATCCTGATCCTCTTCGTCTTCCTGCAGCGCAGGGCTGTCAGCGGCCTGACGGCCGGCGCGGTGAAGGGATAACGCACCCGATGACGACAATCGCCAGCGGCACCGACACTCTCACCCGTGATGCCCTGACCGTGCTCCAGCCCGGCTTCACCGGCACCAGCGCCCCCGACTGGCTGCTGCGCCGCCTGGGCGAGGGCCTCGCCTCCGTCGGCCTGTTCGGCCGCAACATCGCCTCGCCCGAGCAGTTGGCGGCCCTGACCGCGCAGTTGCGCGCGGAGCGGGACGACGTGCTGGTCGCCATCGACGAGGAGGGGGGTGATGTGACGAGGCTGGAGGTGAGGTGCGGCTCCAGCTTCCCCGGCAACCACGCCCTGGGCGCGGTGGACGACGTGGAGCTGACCCGGCAGGTGGCCTCCGAGCTGGGCCGCCGCCTCGCCGCCTGCGGAGTGAACCTCAACTGGGCCCCGTCGGCGGATGTCAACTCCAACCCCTCCAACCCGGTGATCGGCGTACGCTCCTTCGGCGCCGACACCGCCCTGGCCGCCCGCCACACCGCGGCCTATGTCACCGGCCTGCAGTCGGCGGGCGTGGCGGCCTGCACCAAGCACTTCCCGGGGCACGGCGACACGGCGGTCGACTCCCATCACGCGCTCCCGCGCATCGACGCCTCACGCGACGTGCTCTCGGACCGCGAACTCTTCCCGTTCCGCGCGGCGATCGCCGCGGGCACCAGGGCGGTGATGAGCGCCCACATCCTGATCCCCGCCCTGGACCCGGACCGCCCGGCGACCCTCTCCCGCCCGGTCCTCACCGACCTCCTGCGAGGCGAACTCGGCTACACCGGCCTGATCGTCACCGACGGCATGGAGATGCAGGCGATCGCCGCCACCTACGGCATCGAACGCGGCAGCGTCCTCGCCGTCGCGGCCGGCGCCGACGCGATCTGCGTGGGCGGGGGGCTGGCGGACGACGAGACGGTACGGCGGCTGCGCGACGCCCTGGTCGCCGCCGTGCGCGCCGGTGAACTCCCCGAGGAACGGCTGGCCGAGGCGGCCGGACGGGTGCGTGAGCTGGCCCGTTGGACGGCGACCGCCGTCGGGGGAGGGGGCGAGCCCCGGCCCGACATCGGCCTCGTCGCCGCCCGCCGCGCCCTGCGGACGACCGGCGCGGGGGACTTCCGTCCGCTCACCGAGGCGCCCTATGTCGCGGCCTTCACCCCGGTGGCGAACATCGCCGTCGGCGACGAGACGCCGTGGGGCGTGGCGGCGGAGCTGACCCGACTGCTGCCGGGGACGGAGACGGGCAGCTTCGCGGGGGAGGACGCGGGGCGGCAGGCCCTGGCCGCGGCGGGGAAGCGGCGGATCGTGGCCGTGGTCCGCGACGAGCACCGCCATTCCTGGATGGTGACGGCCCTCGACACCCTGCTGCGAGCCCGCCCGGACACGATCGTGGTCGAGATGGGCGTCCCCCAGGCGCCTCCTCGCGGCGCCCTGCACATCGCCACGCACGGCGCGGCCCGGGTGTGCGGACGCGCGGCGGCGGAGGTGCTCGTGGCGGAGAGCGGCACCGGGGCGTAGAGCGTCGACGCAGCACCGTCGTCCCTCTCGCCTCGAAGGGCGACGGTTGCAACTCTGCCTCTGAATGTAGTACTTCTTATACATGAGCGAGCAGGTGCACAACAGACTGGCGATGGTGCGTGCCGAGCGAAAGGTGTCGCGCCAGAGCCTGGCCGAGGCAGTGGGAGCCCACTACCAGACCATCGGCTACATCGAGCGGGGGCAGTACAACCCGAGCCTCGACCTGGCACTGAAGATCGCGAAGTTCTTCGGTCTGCCGGTCGAGGCCCTGTTCTCCCTCGAACCGTTCCGGCCGCTCACGGACGAGGTCTACGGGAGGAACCAGCCATGACGACGACGCGGATGACGCGCTACGACCGGAGCATGCTGCGGTTGATGAACGACCCCCGGCAGAGGGAACTGCACGCCACGGTCGCGCGACGCCGGCTGGCCGTCGCGGCGCACGCCGCGCTCACCGTGGCGATCGCGGCGCTGTTCGGGTACTTCTGCCTGTCGCGCGGGGAGGCGATGTGGTCCGCCCTCGCCATGGCGGTGCTGATGCTGCCCTGGATGGTGGCGCAAGGGGTGATCAACAGCGCCACCCGGGGTCTGCTGGAGCTGCGCACCCGGGCCCTGGACGAGCGGCAGGTGGCCGAACGCAACCGGGTGCTCGCCCGGTCCTACCGCATCACGCTCTGTCTCCTCGTCCTGGCCGTGATCGGTCTTTTCGTGGTGGGCGGAGCGGACGGTGACGCCCTGCGGACCTACGCGGTGTCCGCCCTCGCCGCCGTCCTGGTGGCCCACTTCGTGATGCCGTCCTGGGTGGCCGGCCTGACCGCCCAGGACGAACCGGCCGAGCCGGCGGAGGACGAGGCGGCCCTGCTCTAGGTCGTGCCCCGCGTCCAGGTCGTGCCCCGCGCAGCCCCGTCCTCCACCTGGAGGCCGTGCCGGGCGCCGTGGCGCGGGCGGGACTGCGCGGGCCCGGCCCAGCACTGGTCGGAACCGGCGGCTCATATCCGGCGGGCGCACGACGGAACCCCCGTCGGGCGCCCGCCGTCGCGTGCGGCGGCGGCCCGGCTCGCGGCCCCCGCAGGAATGCCGGCCCGATCCTGGCGACGGCGAACCTAGATGCCCTGCCACTCCGGCTTGTTGGCGTACGTGTGCCGGAAGTAGTCGGCGAGCTTCAGCTTCGACGCGGCGGCCTCGTCGACGACGACCGTGGCGTGCGGGTGCAGTTGGAGCGCCGAGGCCGGACAGACGGCCGCGACCGGGCCCTCGACGGTGGCGGCGACCGCGTCCGCCTTGCCCTCACCGGTGGCGAGCAGGACGAGGTGCCGGGCCTCCAGGATCGTGCCGATCCCTTGCGTGATGACGTGGTGCGGTACCTGCTCGATGTCTCCGTCGAAGAACCGCGCGTTGTCGATCCGCGTCTGCTCCGTCAGCGTCTTGATCCGGGTCCGGGAGGCCAGGGACGAGCACGGCTCGTTGAACCCGATGTGGCCGTCCGTCCCGATGCCGAGCAGCTGCAGATCGACACCGCCGGCCGCGGCCAGTGCCGCGTCGTACGCCTCGCACGCGCCCTGGACGTCCTCGGCCGTGCCGTCGGGCCCCAGGAACGCGCCCATCCCGATCCCCAGCGGCTCCAGCACCTCGCGCCGCAGCACCGACCGGTACGACTCCGGGTGCTCGGCGGGCAGCCCCACGTATTCGTCGAGCTGCGCGATCCGAGCGCGCGAGACGTCCACGGAACCGGAGTGCGCCCGGCTCACGAGCGCCGTGTAGACGGGTAGCGGAGTCGACCCCGTGGCCACGCCGAGCAGCGCGTCGGGCTTGCGCCTGAGGAGCTGTGCCATGGCCTCGGCTATCAGTTCGCCACCCGCCTTGGCGTCCGGAACGATGACAACTTCCACGCTGGGCCTGCCGATCTGCAGAGGGACTCGATGGGCGCCCTGAAGGGGCATGTGGTTTAGACCAATCTAACAGAGCGGGACTGCGAGGCCCAGGTGGCGCAGGAGGGCGCGGACGTTCCGCGAAGCCGTGAGGACGAGGCGTTTTCCGGCCCCTTCGGGCAGGCGTCATCCCGTGTTCCGCAGTGCAATGGAGACTGTCCGCCCGAACCGGAAGGCGCCTTGTCCGGCACGTCGGCCGCGAGAGCAGGAAGGGCCCCATGACCACCGCCTCGACCCCGTACCCTCCCGACCCCCACGCCCCGCACAACGACCTCCCCGGGCGCATCATGGCCCGCGAGATGGCCGAACAGCCCGCCGTACTGCGCCGGATCCTCTCCCAGGGCGCCCCCGCCGTACGCAAGGTCGCCCAGGAGATCGCCGCCCGCGCCCCCCGCTTCGTCCTGCTCACCGCCCGCGGCACCTCCGACAACGCCGCGCTCTACGCCAAGTACCTCCTGGAGATCCGCCTCGGCCTGCCCTGCGGGCTGACCTCGATGTCGACCACGACGGCCTACGGCGCCCGCCCCGACCTCACCGATGTCCTCGTCGTCACGGTCAGCCAGTCCGGCGGCTCCCCGGACCTCGTCGCCTCGACGAGGGCCGCCCGCGAGGCCGGCGCGATCACGCTCGCGGTGACCAACAACCCCGACTCACCACTGGCCGCCGTCTCCGAGTACCACCTCGACATCATGGCCGGACCCGAGAGGGCCCTGCCCGCCACCAAGACCTACACGGCCTCCCTCCTCACTCTGTACCTCTTCGCCGAGGGCCTGCGGGGCGGCGACGGCGCGCCCGCCCGGGTCCTGCCGGGCCTGGCCGAGCAACTGCTCGCCCGGCAGGACGAGGTCCGCGCCCTCGCCGCCCGCTACCGCTTCGCCGAACGCATGGTGATCACCTCCCGCGGCTACGGCTACCCCACGGCCAGGGAAGCCGCCCTGAAGCTGATGGAGACCAGCTACATCCCGGCGCTCGCCTACTCGGGCGCCGACCTCCTGCACGGTCCGCTCGCCATGGTCGACAACGTCTCCCCGGTCATCGCCGTCGTCACCGACGGCAAGGGCGGTGAGGCCCTTCAGCCGGTCCTCGACCGGTTGCGCGGCCGCGGCGCCGACCTGGTCGTCATCGGCCCCCGGCACCAGGTCGAGCAGGCTTCGGCCGGCTTCGTCCTGCCCACGGACGAGGCCGCCGAGGAGGTGCAGCCGATCCTGGAGATCCTCCCGCTCCAGCTCCTCGCCTACGAGGTCACGATCGCCCGGGGCCAGGACCCGGACGCCCCGCGCGCCCTGGCGAAGGTGACGGAGACGCGCTGACCGTGACGGACCGGGCTCCTCCTGGCGGGGGCGCTCCGCGCGCCGGAAAGCGGCCCGCCCGGCGGCCCGAGCGGCTGACCCGGGTCCCTGGACGGCTGACACCGCCGTCTCCGTCCTCTCAGGTGATCGAGCCTCCCGTTGCGTCCACCCAGCTCCCGGTGACCCACCGGCCCTCGTCCGAGGCCAGGAAGGCCACCACGTCCGCGACGTCCGCCGGTGTCCCCACCCGTCCCAGCGCCGATATCGCCTCGGCCTGCGCCCAGCCGTCCTCGGTCCCGTGCAGGAACTCCGCGGTGTTGTCGGTGTCGATCAGACCCGGGGCCACCGAGTTCACCCTGATGCCCCGCGGACCCAGCACCTTGGACAGGTCACGGGAGAGGATGTCCAGCGCCCCCTTCGTCATCGCGTACGCCATGTTGCCCGGCATCACCGCGGTCCGGGCGAGTCCCGACGAGATGTTGATTACCCGGCCGCCGTCGCGCAGGCGCGTCATGCCGTGCTTGACGATGAAGAACGGCGCCTTCACGTTCACCGCGAAGACCGCGTCGTACTCCCGCTCGTCGATCTCCTCGATCGGTCGCGTGTTGCCGATCCCGGCGTTGTTCACCAACACGTCCAACCCGTCCGCGTGCCGATCGAACTCCTGCCACAGCGCCTCGGCGTCCCCCGGCACCCCCAACTCGACACCGAGGGTGAACGCGGAGCCGCCGGCCGCCTCGATCGCGGCTGCCGTCTCCTTCGCCGCCGCCTCGTTCCTGCCGTAGTGCACGCCGACCCGAGCGCCGTCGCGCCCCAGCCGCTCGGCGATGCCCCGGCCGATCCCCCGGCCGGCCCCTGTGACGAGAACCGTCCTGCCCGCGAGCGCACCCATGCCGCCGCCCCCTCCAACATTCACTAGCGATCGATACAGAAATGACCGTAGATCACGCCCGGAGTATTTGTCTAGCGTCCGCTATAAAATGCACTCCATGGTGAGCAACGAGATCAGGGAGGCCGCCACGCCGGCGTCCAAGCGCCGTGGCCGTCCCCGTTCCTTCGACCGCGCGACCGCCCTGGAGAAGGCGATCCTCGCCTTCTGGGAACACGGTTACGAGGCGACCTCCGTCTCCGACCTCACCCGTGTCATGGACATCGGCGCCCCGAGCCTGTACGCGGCCTTCGGGGACAAGCAGTCGCTCTTCGAGGAGGCCGTCCGTGAGTACGGCGTGCGCTACGGCTCCTTCGTCGACCGCGCCCTCGCCGATGAGCCCACCGCCCGCGCCGCGGTGGCGCGGATACTGCGCGAAGCCGCCGCGGAGTACACCGATCCGGCCCACCCGTACGGCTGCCTCGTGGTCCATGCGGCGACCAACTGCTCCACACCCGAGGTCGAGTCCTCGCTCCGAGGGCGGCGCAACGCCGGCATCGCCGCCATCCGCAGCCGCGTGGAAGCGGACGTCGCCGCGGGCGTCCTCCCCGCCGACACCGACGCCGCCGCGCTCGCCCGGCATACCGGTGCGATGATCCAGGGCATGTCACAACAGGCGCGTGACGGGGCGAGCCGGGAGGAACTGGAGGCACTCGCGGAAATTGCCATGGCCATCTGGCCCCGCACATGAACCCACACGGGTTAGGCTGCGTGGTGTATGCGAGGGGGTCCTGCCGGTTCTTCAACTGGTTCGCAGCCCCGCGAAGAGGCGTCAACAGCAAACAGGCTCCAACGCATGGACACACCCAAGTGGTCTAGTCCACAATGCGAGGGAGTGCGCAGCACAAGAACGCACCGACTTCCGTCTTCCCCGCACAGGAAGGCGGACCGAGGAACCGGAGCTCTCTGCCCTGACTGCCCCGGCTCCTCATCCTTCGGCCGACCGGGACCGCACACCCCACGGCCGATATTGCTCCGGGCTGCGGTGCCGGGAGGGTTGAGGGTCCCTCTCAGGCGCCGCGGCCCGCGGGTGTTTCCGGGGCCGGGTCGCTTCCCGGTGGCGGATTTCGAACGATGTCCGTACCCCCAGGTACGCTCGGCCACGTGCCCTCCATGAACGAACTCGTACGCCAGCACACGGCCCTCGACGACTCCGACCTCGAGTGGCTGCACCTGCTGGTCTCGGAGTGGCAGCTGCTCTCCGACCTCTCCTTCGCCGACCTCGTCCTGTGGGTCCCCACCAGCGACGGCACCCGCTATGTCTCCGTCGCGCAGATGCGGCCCAACACCGGCCCGACCTCGTACCAGGACGACATGGTCGGCCACCTCGTCCCACGCGGGCGCCGCCCGATGCTGGACGCCGCGCTCGACGAGGGCCGGATCGTGCGCGAGGGCGACCCCGAGTGGCGCGAGGAGGTGCCGGTCCGCGTCGAGTCGATTCCGGTACGACGGGACGGGCGTGTCCTGGGCGTCATCGCGCGCAACACCAACCTGCTGACCGTCCGCACCCCGAGCCGCCTGGAACTGACGTACCTGCAGAGCGCCTCGGACCTCGCCCAGATGATCGCGGCCGGCGCCTTCCCGTTCGCCAACCAGCAGGTCGACATGGACGCCTCACCACGCGTCGGTGACGGCCTGATCCGCGTCGACGCCGACGGCATCGTCCAGTACGCCTCCCCGAACGCGCTGTCCGCCTACCACCGCCTCGGTCTCGCCGCCGACCTCGTCGGCCACCATCTGGGCAAGACGACCGCCGAACTGGCCCCGACCCACGGCCCGGTGGACGAGGCGCTCGCCAAGGTCGCCAGCGGCTGGGCGCCCCGGGAGTTCGAGATCGAGTCGAGCGACGGGGTCATCCAGTTCCGGGCGATCCCTCTCAAGCCCAAGGGCCCGCGCATCGGTTCACTGGTCCTGCTTCGGGACGTCACCGAACTGCGTCGCCGAGAGCGTGAGTTGATCACCAAGGACGCGACCATCCGGGAGATCCACCACCGCGTCAAGAACAACCTCCAGACGGTGGCCGCCCTGCTCCGCCTCCAGGCCCGCCGTATCGAGTCCGACCGTGGCCGCGAGGCCCTCGAAGAGGCGGTGCGACGCGTCGGCTCCATCGCGATCGTGCACGAGACGCTCTCCCAGAACCTGGACGAGCGCGTGGAGTTCGACGAGATCGCCGACCGGGTGCTGGCGATGGTGGCCGAGATCTCACCGGGGAAGGTGATCGGCCGGCGCACCGGCCGCTTCGGCACCCTGGACGCCGAGGTCGCCACGCCGCTGTCGATGGTCCTCACCGAGATCCTCCAGAACGCCCTGGAGCACGGCTTCCGCGACGGCGACGCCGGCACGGTCGAGGTCTCGGCGGTCCGCGGCGGTACGTCGAAGCAGATCCGCCTCCTGGTCACCGTCCAGGACGACGGGGTGGGCCTGCCCGAGGGCTTCGATCCGCACACCGCGGGCAACCTCGGACTGCAGATCGTGCGGACGCTGGTCGAAGGCGAGCTGGGCGGCACGTTCGACATGGTTCCGGCGCCGGAGCGGGGGACCCGGGTGATCCTCGACATCCCGGTGCGGGCGCCCAAGTAGGAGCCTCGGGGTCCCGGACGTGCGGATCCGGGATGACCGCGCTGGGTGCCGCGGGCAGCAAAGAGCCCCAGCCCGTTCAGGGGGCTGGGGCCCAACATGCTCGTTGCCAGCATTCGCTGCGCATCGGGGGTACTGCGCGCTGCGGCTCGGGGGCGGGAGATGCGTACTCGCTGTACGCGCCGCCAAGCTCAGGCTGTTTAGCGGGGTGGGTGTTGTCAGGCGGAGGCCTGACGGGCCCGGTTGCGGGCGGCGCGGCGCTTCATGGCACGGCGCTCGTCCTCGCTGAGACCACCCCAGACGCCGGAGTCCTGACCGGACTCGAGCGCCCACTGCAGGCACTGCTCGATAACCGGGCAGCGACGGCAGACGGCCTTGGCTTCCTCGATCTGCAGCAGCGCAGGACCAGTGTTGCCGATGGGGAAGAAGAGCTCGGGGTCTTCCTCGCGGCAAACGGCGTTGTGACGCCAGTCCATGGCTGCTACCTCTCCTTGTGTTACTGCTGGGTTGCTTGTGAATGTGAACGCTTTCACGAATCCCTCAACAAGTGAAGGGCCTACCGCCAGGTTCCCTGGCGTGGGTCCTGTGAGTTGAAGAGGGGTTCCGGTGATCAGTGGAGGCCGGTCTTGCGGGCCGTCCCGATCGCCACGTAGAGACTCGCAAACCTCAGCGACGGATACAACCCCTTCCGGAAAGTTTTTTTTGATTCCTCGGTGTCGACTAGGTCACAGCCGTACTTCCATGGGGTGGATCCTGGCCTAAACGTTCGAGTGAAAGGACTTTAGCCCGTTCCGCTCACACAATCACACGCAGTGCACGGCGTACGCCTGTGAACGTCACGCTCGTACGCAGCCCGAGGTGGTCGCCGTCCATCTGGAGGGGCAAAGGGACCTTCGAATGCAAGGTGAACTGGTCCAGGTCATGCAGTGAGACGGCGTGCTTGCCGTGGGGTCCCCGCTCGGGGGACGAAGTGAGCAACTGGGTCGCATACCGGGCAACCGAGACCGTGGACATACGGCTGAGACCGAGCACATCGAGACCGGTATCGAACGAGGCCTTAGGCGCCGCGTACACCGGGCGATTGAGTAGATACGTCCACGGAGCGGTGTTGCAGATTATGGACAGCACCAAATCGGTCACCGGGTCCTCACCCGGCCGCTCCAGCGTGATCGTGCCGTGCCGGCGGTTGGGTTCCTGAAGGAACTGCCGTGCGACCTGGCGCAGGTAAAGGGCGTGTGTGGATCTCTTGCCCAGTTCGCGCTGCTGCTCGACCCGCCCGACGACGCCGGCGTCGAAACCGAGCCCGGCGCAGAAGGTGAACCATCTGCCCGGCACGGCCTCGTCCGCGGTGCCCGGCGTACCCGCCGCGATGCCCATCCCGACCGTGCGTTCGCTGCCCTCCCGCAAGGCGTCCAGCAGGGCGCCGGTCGCCTCGACGGCGTCGTTCGGAAGCCCGAGAGCACGGGCGAAGACGTTGGTGGAGCCGCCGGGGACCACGGCGAGGCGGGGGAGGTGCTGGGGGTCGGGGCCGTTGTGCAGCAGACCGTTGACGACCTCGTTCACGGTGCCGTCACCGCCGAGGGCGACCACCAGGTCGACATCGTCGCTCTCCGCCGCCTGTCGGCCCAGGTCGCGGGCGTGGCCGCGGTACTCGGTGGTGACGGCTTCCAGCTTCATCTCGCTGGCGAGCGCGTGGATCAGGACATCGCGCGTACGTGCGCTTGTGGTGGTTGCTGCCGGATTGACCACGAGAAGTGCACGCATGACTGGCAGCGTACCTACTGGGGGGTACCGGGCACAGATCGAGGTGGGGATCCGGTAAGAGATCAGGCGTGAGCCTCGACACGGGAGGACCGGGTCGGCTCGGCTCGTCTCGAACAACGGACGGACCGAGCAGTGATGACGGACGGATCGAGGAGCGACGACGGACGACCGAGCAGTGACGACGGAGGACCGAGCAGTGCTGACCGGCGTCGCGCGGCAGGACCAGCCTCGGCCGGCGAGGCCCGGATCGTGGCGGGCTACCCTTCAGGAGTGACCAAGGAGCAGACCCCCACCACCCCGGAAACCACCGGCCCGCGTCCGCGGCGGCTGACCTACGCGGCGGTACTCACCGCCCTGGAAGGGCTGGGGCTCGCCGTGGGGGGCGTGTGGGTGCTCGTGCTGGGGCTGACCGGGGACCCGGACGACCGGCAGCAGGCCGTGACCCTGGGTGTGACGCTCGTGGCGCTCGCCCTGCTGCCCCTGCTGGCCGCGCGGGGCCTGTTCGCTCAGCGCAGCTGGAGCCGCGGGCCGTCCGTCATCACGCAGATCCTGGCGCTGCCGGTGGCCTACAGCCTGCTGCAGGCCGACAGCATCGCGATCCCGGTGGGCATCGCGCTCGCGGTGATCGCCGTCACTACGCTGGTGTTCCTGGTCAATCCGGCGACGACCGAGGCCCTCGGGATCCGGGGGCCCGGCGGCGCGGAGGACCGGTCCAAGAGTCAGAAGCGGTGAGCGGTTCTCAGAGAACCGGCACCGGCCGGGCCTGACTGTTCTCGGGCCGGACCGTCACTCCTCCACCAGCAGCTTCTCCCGGAGCTGCGCCAGCGTCCGCGCCAGCAGTCGCGACACATGCATCTGGGAGATCCCGACCTCCTGCGCGATCTGCGACTGGGTCATGTTGCCGAAGAAGCGCAGCAGCAGAATCCGCTTCTCCCGTGGCGGGAGGTCCTCGAGCAGCGGCTTCAGCGACTCCCGGTACTCGACGCCCTCCAGCGCCTCGTCCTCGGCGCCGAGGGTGTCCGCCACCGCCGGGGACTCGTCGTCCGTGTCGGGTACGTCCAGGGACAGCGTGGAGTACGCGTTGGCGGACTCCAGGCCCTCCAGGACCTCCTCCTCCGAGATCGCCAGCTTCTCGGCGAGTTCATGGACCGTGGGGGAGCGGCCGTGCAGCTGGGACAGCTCGGCCGTGGCCGTGGTGAGTGCCAGCCGCAGCTCCTGCAGGCGCCGCGGAACCCGCACCGCCCAGCCCTTGTCGCGGAAGTGCCGCTTGATCTCGCCGACGACCGTCGGGGTCGCGTACGTCGAGAACTCGACGCCGCGCTCCGGGTCGAACCGGTCGACCGACTTGATCAGACCGATCGTGGCGACCTGGGTGAGGTCGTCCAGCGGCTCGCCGCGATTGCGGAACCGTCGCGCGAGGTGCTCGACGAGCGGCAGGTGCATACGGACCAGCTGATTGCGCAGCTCCGCGTACTCCGTACTGCCGTCCTGCAGTTTGCGCAGCTCGACGAACATGGCGCGCGCCCCGCTGCGGTCCTGAGGGTCGTGGTGCGTGGCCTGCGCGCTGCGCGCGCCCGTCGCCTCGTCCTCGGCGTGTCGCTCGTGCTCGCTCATCGTCCTGCCCGTCGCCCTCTTCCGAGCCCTCGCCTCCGCCCCCACTCTCGGATCGGCTTGAGCGGAGAGACCCCCATGGACAGGGGCGGCCCCGCTCCGCCCGCCCGGAGGCGCGCCCTGCACGGCACCTTCGGCGGTCCGTCCCTCGTCGAGGAGGCTGCCGGTCGCCACGGAGTCGTCCTCCGGATGCGGCCGGGCCTGCTCGGGGATGCCGTCGATGCCGTCGACCATGCGTCGGGAAGCGCTCGGACCGCTGGGGCCCGTCCCCGGGCTCTCGGCTCCGTCCGAGCAGGGGTGAGTGCTTTCCGGCAGCTCCCGTGTGCCGCGCTCTTCGTCCCGCACCGGCCCGTCCCCGTTCCTCACGCCGGCCCTGGTCCCGCGCCGCGTTGTTTGTAGAGGCTGATCGAAACGGTTTTGTCCTCGTCCACGGCGGAGGAGACCTTGCCCGCGAGGGCGGACAGGACGGTCCAGGCGAAGGTGTCCCTGGAGGGAGCGTGGCCGTCCGTGGTCGGGGCCGAAACGGTGACCTCGAGCGAGTCGTCGACGAGTCGGAAGACACAGCTGAGCACCGAGCCGGGCACGGCCTGCTGGAGCAGGATCGCGCAGGCCTCGTCCACCGCGATGCGCAGGTCCTCGATCTCGTCGAGGGTGAAGTCCAAACGGGCCGCGAGGCCGGCAGTCGCCGTACGCAGCACCGACAGGTAGGCACCCGCGGCCGGCAGCCGGACTTCCACGAAGTCCTGGGTCGCGGGCTCGCCTGCGATCTGGGACACCCTCACCTCCAAGGTGGTACAAGCTTCTCGGGGCCGAGGGTCGCCCCCCGGGTAACGCGATGTTGGTTCAGCGGTGACGCTACCGCGCCTCGAAGTCTCCTGTCCCCAGGACCCCAACCCCTTGCTGTCACTCATAGTAAACACACGGATACGCTCCGTGGCTAGGGGGTTCGCGGTCCCAATTGGGAAGAGCGCGCGCCGGTTTGACGTACCCAGACGTCAGACGATCGAACCGTCCGGCTCCCCGGTCGTCCAGGGTACGTCGGCGTCACACGAGAACGTGGTCGACGAAGCACCAGCGCCAGCGCTCTCCGGGTTCGAACGTCCGCATGACCGGATGTCCGGATTCCTTGTGGTGCTCCGTGGCGTGCCGTCCCGGCGAGGAGTCGCAGCAGCCGACGTGACCGCAGGAGAGGCACAGCCGCAGCTGCACCGGATGCCCTCCGTCCGCCAGGCACTCCGGACACGTCTCGCTGAGCGGGACGGGTTCCGGGTGCGGCAGCGCGTCGGCGTGCGTGCACTGTTTCATGATTGCCAGGTTACGACGGCCACGCGCAGGGGCGCGTGGAAAATCGAGGGCGGGCCGCGGCGGCGATGAACCGGGACGGGCGAAGACCATGATCTGGGCAGGGGCAGGGGCAGGACGGCGAGAGGGCTCGGGCCGGTGCTGATCGGCGGGCGTGGGAGCGGTGGGAAGGGCGGGCGAGGCGTATGAACGTGATGCCGCTGCTGTTGCTGGTCGCGGGAAGCGCGGCCATCGCCGCGGCCGGCCGGCGGTCGCCCGTACCGGCACCGCTGCTGCTGGTCGCCGCGGGCCTGGCGGTCTCGTACGTGCCGGGCGTACCCGAGTACACCCTCGATCCGCACATCGTCCTGCCGCTGGTGCTGCCCCCGTTGCTGCACAGCGCGGCGACGGACAGCTCGTACCTCGATCTGCGGGCCCAACTGCGGCCCGTGATGCTGCTTTCGGTGGGCTACGTCCTGTTCGCGACCTTCGCCGTCGGCTGGGTCGCGTATCTCGTCGTGCCCGATCTGCCGCTGACCGCGGCACTGGTGCTGGGGGCGGTGGTGGCGCCGCCGGACGCGGTCGCGGCGACGGCGGTCGCACGCCGGGTGGGGCTGCCGTCCCGGATCACCACGATCCTGCAGGGCGAGTCCCTGGTGAACGACGCCACCGCGATCACCGCCTACCGCGTGGCCCTCGCCGCCGCCGTCGGGGAGGGCGCCACCTGGGCCGGCGGTATCGGTGAGTTCCTGCTCGCGGCGCTCGGCGGCATCGGCATGGGGGTGGTGCTGATGGTGCCGCTCCACTGGCTGCGCACCCATGTGAAGGAGGCGTTGCTGCAGAACACGCTCTCCCTGCTGATCCCGTTCGTCGCGTACGCGGCCGCCGAGCAGGTGCACGCCTCCGGAGTGCTGGCGGTCGTGGTCGTCGCGCTGTACCTCGGGCACCGCGCGTGGGAGGTCGATTTCGCCACCCGCCTCCAGGAGGAGGCGGTGTGGAAGATGGTCGCGTTCGTACTGGAGTCGGCGGTGTTCGCCCTGATCGGACTTCAGCTTCCGGTGGTCCTCAAGGGCCTCGGGGAGTACGAGGGCGGCCGGGCCGCCTGGTACGCGTTCGCCGTCTTCGCCGTGGTCGTCGTCTCGCGGTTCGTCTGGGTGTACCCGGCGACCTTCCTGCCTCGGATGCTGTCGGCCCGGATCCGGGAACGTGAGGACGACCCGACCTGGAAGGGGGCGTTCGTCGTCTCCTGGGCCGGGATGCGGGGCGTGGTCTCGCTGGCGATCGCCTTCTCCATCCCGCTCACCGTGCACGGCGGCGCGGACTTCCCCGAGCGCAACCTCATCCTCTTCCTGACCTTCACGACCGTCATCGGCACCCTGGTCGTCCAGGGCGTGACGCTGCCGCCGCTGATCCGGGTCCTGAAGCTGCCCGGCCGGGACGCGCAGGCCGAGACCCTCGCGGAGGCGAACGCCCAGGCACAGGCGTCCCGCGCCGCCGAACGACGCCTGGAGGAACTCCTCTCCGACGAGCGCAACGCCCTCCCCGAGCCGCTGGCCGACCGTCTGCGGGCGGTGCTGGAACGGCGCCGCAACTCCGTCTGGGAGCGCCTCGGCCAGTCCAACCCCGTCACCGGCGAGTCCGTCGACGACACGTACCGGCGCTTGTCCCGCGAGGTGATCGGAGCCGAGCGCGCGGTGTTCGTGAAGCTGAGGGACGGCCGATACATCGACGACGAGATGCTGCGGACCCTGCTGCGTAGGCTGGATCTGGAGGAGGCGGCGGCCTACCGGGAGGCCGGGTGACGGCAGGCGTCCGTACGGGCAGGTGACCGGCCGCGCGCCCGGTGGCCGGCAGTCGGGCGGCGCCCCCGTGACGACGGCCGCGCGCCCGGTGGCCGGCCGCCGAACGGCGCCCCCCGTGACGACGGCCGCGCGCCCGGAGTCCGGCCGCCGAACGGCGCCCCCCGTGACGACGGCCGCGCCCCGCCGTCAGCCGCCGAACGGAGCCCCCGTCACCACGGCCGCGACCGTCGTCCCACGGGGGAACGCCCCCTCTTCCGCGAGGGCGACAAGCCCGTACAGCAACTTGGCGACATAGAGACGCTCGACGGGGACCCCGTGCCGTCGCTCGAAGTCCTCCGCGAAGGCGTCGAGTTCAGGGGAAGTGCGCGCGTACCCCCCGAAGTGGAACCGCTCGTCCAGCCGCCACTCACCCCGCGGCCCGCCGAACGCCTCCTCCTGGAGGGCCCGTACGTCGTCGGCCAGGAAGCCGCCCCTGAGGACGGGTACGCCCAGCGCCCGCTGGCCGGGGCCCAGCCCGGCGGCGAGACCTGCGAGCGTGCCGCCGGTACCGCACGCGACCGCGACGACGTCGGCCTGCCCGCGCAGTTCCCCGCCGAGCGCCTCGCACCCCCCTACGGCAAGGGCGTTGCTGCCGCCTTCCGGAACCACGTACGCGTCCTGCGCCCCCGCCGCGCGCAGGACGGCCGCCAGGGTCTCCGGTTCGGTCTTGCGACGGTACGTCGACCTGTCGACGAAGTGCAGCCGCATACCGTCGGCCACGCACCGCGCCAGCGACGGATTGAGCGGGCGGTCGGCGAGCTCCTGGCCGCGCACCACGCCGACCGTGGACAGCCCGAGGAGGCGGCCCGCGGCGGCGGTGGCGCGCAGGTGGTTGGAGTAGGCACCGCCGAAGGTGACGACGGTGCGGCCGGCCGCCGCCCGCAGGTTCGGCGCGAGCTTGCGCCACTTGTTGCCGATCAGCTCCGGGTGGATCAGATCGTCACGCTTGAGGAGCAGACGGACGCCGCGACGGGTGAAGCGTCCGTCCGCCGGCTCCTGCAACGGGGAGGGGAGCCGCGGGCGGAGAGCGTTGAGATCGGCGCTGGTCACACGGCCATTGTCGCCCCGTCCCGCGAGCGGGCTACCGCAGCCGTTCCCGGATCCGCTCCCGCATCCATGCCATCGTGAACCCCCGCGGGTCCACCTTCCCCGGTTGCCATTCCAGATGCCCGATCACGGACCGCTCGTTCCAGCCGTGATGGCGGCAGATCGCCGCCGAGACCCGTTCGATGGCCTCCAGCTGGGCCTGCGGCCAGGGGTCCTGTCCGTCGCCGAGGTTCTCGCACTCGAAGCCGTAGAAGTGGCGGTTGCCGTCGGTGTTGGCCTCGTTGTCGGGCGGCAGGGCCGTCTCGGCGATGACCGCGCGCAGTACGTCGTCGTCGCCGAGGCCGGCGTGGTTGGCGCGGCCGTAGCCGACGAGGTGGACCCTGCCGTCCTTGGTGATGACGCCGTGGCACAGCGGGCCCGGCAGCCCCGCGTAGCCCTTGCGGCAGAGCTCCACGGTGGCCGCGCTGCCCCGGGTCACCGTGTGGTGGATCATCACGCCGTGGACGGGGCCCCATGGGCCCACGTGGTTGCGGTTGTGGTGCTCCCAGTCGCCGACCTCGACGACCGTCGCGCCCTCTGCTCTGAGTCTCTCCAGGAATCTGCTCGCGGACATGGGTGTGGCCATGACCGCCTCCTTCATGCCGTGCGTCGGCCGCCGAGCGCGGCCGTCCCGTACCGGTGCTTTACCGAAAACGGGCAGACGGGACTCCTCGGGATCCGTTGAATCGCACACTGTGCGACTGGATTTGGACACCTGCCGAGGCGCTTACCGGACGTCGCCGCACGTTCAGGAGTGGACAAGAGCCCTCTGTCTGCCCAGTGCCCCGATGATCCATTCCCCCTCTTTCGGGTAATAGCACAGACACACACCGTGATGGAAGGCTCTGTCGTGCAGATTGCGATGCGCGGTGCCAGAGCGGTGCCGGGGTACGACCGGGAGGGCAGTTCTCTATGTCGGTAGGCGAAGAGGTCCGCGAAGAGCAGGGCAAGCCGCAGCAGAGCCTCGGCACTGCGGCCGCGCGGAACCTGGCCACCACGACCAAGTCGGCACCCCAGATGCAGGAGATCAGCTCCCGCTGGCTGCTGCGCATGCTGCCATGGGTGAACGTGCAGGGCGGCACGTACCGGGTCAACCGGCGCCTGACCTACGCCGTGGGGGACGGACGCGTCACGTTCGTGAAGACGGGCGACCGCGTCGAGGTCATCCCGAAGGAACTGTGCGAGCTGCCGGCCCTGCGGTCGTACGAGGACGAGGACGTCCTGTCCGAACTCGCGCAGCGCTGCCAGCAGCGGGAGATCGCGGCGGGGCAAGTGATCGCCTCGTTCGGCAGCCCGACCGACGAGGTGTTCCTGCTGGCACACGGCAGGGTGGAGAAGATCGGTACGGGTCCCTACGGCGAGGACGAGTCGCTGGGCGTCCTCGCCGACGGCGCCTACCTCGGTGACCAGGCGCTCCTCGACGCCGACTCCATCTGGGAGTACACCGCCCGCGCGGTCACCGCGTGCACGGTGCTCGTGCTGACCCGTCATGACGTCGAGCGGGTCGCGGAACGCGCCGACTCCCTGCGCGAGCACATCGAGCAGCTGCGGGCGATCCCCGCGCAGCGCACCAACAGGTACGGCGAGAAGGAGGTCGACCTCGCGGCCGGCCACAGCGGTGAGCCGGACATCCCGCACACCTTCGTGGACTACGAGGCCCGGCCCCGCGAGTACGAACTGAGCATCGCGCAGACCGTGCTGCGCATCCACTCGCGCGTGGCCGACCTCTACAACCAGCCGATGAACCAGACCGAGCAGCAGCTGCGGCTGACGGTCGAGGCGCTCAAGGAGCGCCAGGAGCACGAACTCGTCAACAACCGCGAGTTCGGGCTGCTCCACAACTGCGAGTACGACCAGCGCCTCCAGCCGCACGACGGCGTTCCCAGCCCCGACGACATGGACGAGCTGCTCTGCCGGCGCCGCGGCACCAAGCTGTTCCTCGCCCACCCGCGTGCCATCGCCGCGTTCGGGCGTGAGCTCAACAAGCGCGGCCTCGTCCCCGAGACCATCGAGATGGCCGGCAACCGCATCCCCACCTGGCGTGGTGTGCCGATCTTCCCGTGCAACAAGATCCCGGTCTCCGAGGCCCGTACGACCTCGATCATCGCCATGCGTACGGGCGAGGCGGAGCAGGGTGTCATCGGGCTTCAGCAGGCCGGCATCCCCGACGAGATCGAGCCGAGCCTGTCCTGCCGCTTCATGGGCATCAACGAACAGGCCATCATCAAGTACCTGGTGACGGCCTACTACTCCGCAGCGGTGCTCGTCCCGGACGCCCTCGGTGTGCTGGAGAACGTCGAGATCGGGCGCTGGCGGTGACCTTCCCCGCTGATCCGCCGTGTCCCGCGCCCCGGGCGTGGGTACATCCTCGGGGTAAGCGCCCGGCCGCAGCGGAAGGGCCACCGTCCGCCGAGTCTCCGAGGCCATGCCATGGGTGAGTTCATGACGCAGACACAGCAACGGCCCGCCGGGGCGGGGCCGTCCACCGGGGTGCCCGAGGGGCGGAGGCCCATCGCGACCCAGAGGGACGGCGGCCCGGGTCCGCTCGACGGGCCCGAGGCGGCGGTGATCCTGGAGCGTGCCCGGGCGTCGGTCGAGCCCGAACTCCGGGCGGCGGTCGCCTCGCTGCCCGCCTCCATGCGCCGGGTCGTCCGCTACCACTTCGGCTGGGAGCACCCGGACGGGTCCCCGGCCACGGGCAGCGCGGGCAAGGCGATCCGTCCGGCCCTCGTCCTCACCGCGGCCGGGGCGCTCGGCGGGCCGGCGGCACGGACGGCGGCGGTACGGGCGGCTGTCGCCGTGGAACTGGTGCACAACTTCACGCTGTTGCACGACGACGTGATGGACCGGGACGCCACCCGTCGGCACCGGCCCACCGCCTGGACCGTGTTCGGTGACGCCGACGCGATCCTCGCCGGGGACGCCCTCCAGGCGTTGGCCCTGCGGCTGCTCGCCGAGGACCCGCACCCGGCGTCCTCCGCGGCCGTCGCCCGGCTGGCGACCTGCGTCGTCGAACTGTGCGCCGGTCAGCACGCGGACACGGAGATGGAGCGGCGGGGCCCCGGCGAGGTCGGCCTCGACGAGGTGCTCGCCATGGCGGAGGCCAAGACCGGCGCGCTGCTGGGGTGCGCCTGCGCGCTCGGGGCGCTGTACGCGGGGGCGGCGGACGACGACGTGGCGGCGCTGGACGCGTTCGGCCGCGAGGCCGGGCTCGCCTTCCAGCTCATCGACGACGTGATCGGCATATGGGGCGACCCGAGCCACACCGGCAAGCCGGCCGGTGCGGACCTCACCGCCCGCAAGAAGTCCCTGCCGGTCGTCGCCGCGCTGACCTCCGGTGGGCCGGCGGCGGCGGAACTGGCCGCGTTGTACGCATCGCCGCACGACAAGGAGAGCGAGGAGGACATCGCGCGGACCGCACTCGCCGTCGAGCGAGCCGGGGGGCGCGACTGGGCCCAGGCCCAGGCCGCCGACCGGATGGCCCGCGCCATGCAGGAACTGGCTCGTGCCGTCCCCGACCCGGAGGAGGCGGGCGGACTGCTGGCCTTGGCCGAGTTCGTGACGCGGCGCAGCACCTGAGGCCGAGGGCCGTACGACCCACGGCTGCCGCAGTCGGCCGTGGTGCACACCCCGGGGCCACCCGGCCGTACGGTTCCTGACCCCGTACGGCCGGCGGGCGGCCCCGGTCCGGCGGGTCCCGCACATCCCCACGGCGTGCGGGGCCCGTTCCTGCGCCTGGTGCCGTTCCTGCGCCTGGTGCCGTTTCTGCGCCTGGTGCCGTTCCTGCGCCCGGTGCCGTTCGTGCGCCCGGGTGCGTACCTGCGCCTGGCGATGTTTCTGTGCTCGGGTGCCTGTCTGCGCCCGAGGCCGTTCCTGCGCCGGTTCCGTCCCTGCGCCGGTTCCGTCCCTGCGTACAGATCTCGACAAAGCCAGTCCCACGGCCGTCACGCGCGCCCCAATCGCCCTACGATCAAGGCCGGTTGACGAGAAGGGGCGGGGTACACATGGGTGTGGCGATCCGGACGGCGGGAGAGGCGGACCGGGAGCTGGTGGTCCGGCTGCTGGACGCGGCGTTCCAGGACGATCCGGTCAGCGGCTGGGTGTTCCCGGGCGAGGAGTACCGCCGTGTCACCCACCCCCGGCTCATGGCCGCGTTCACCGACATCGTGCTCACGGCGGGGCGGATCGACGTCACCGAGGACGGCGCGGCGTGCGCGCTGTGGATGTCCGTGCCGGCCGGTGCGGACGAGGACGACGAAGGGCTCGCCCGGATACGCGAGGCCGTCGACCCGGAGAATGAGCGCGTCGAGTCGATCGGGCGTCTGACGGCCCGTATCCACCCGTCCGACCGTGCGCACGAGTACCTGTGGATGATCGGCACGGCCCCCGAGCGCCAGGGCGAGGGCCTCGGCACCGCGCTGATGGCCTCGGTCCTCGACCGCTGCGACCGCGAGGGCCGACCGGCGTATCTGGAGGCGAGCAGTGCCCGCAGCCGCAAGCTCTACGAGCGTCTCGGCTTCGAGCTGGTCGGCCATCCCCTCGACCTTCCGGAGGGTCCGCGGATGTGGCCGATGTGGCGTGAGCCGCGCGGCTGAGCCACCGGCGGGACCCGGTGCCGGACCGAACCGGTCCGGCACCGACCAGTAGGCGGAATGTCATCTCTCACTTCACCCGAACCCGAAAACACCCTTGCAACCACTACAAGTGGAGTACTACAACTGGAGTGGTAAGCGGAGTCCACGACGAAAAGAGCCCGACTTGCGAAAGCTCACCTACTTCATCGCCTGCTCCATCGACGGCTTCATCGGGGACCCGGGCGGGGACGCCGCCTCCATGTATCCGTTCGTGGACGAGGAGTTCCTGGAGTTCCTCAAGGCCGAGTACCCGGAGACCATCTGGACCCACGGCCGCCAGGCCGTCGGCGCGGACGGCCTGGAGAACAAGAGGTTCGACACCATCATCCAGGGCCGCGCCAGCTACGACCTGGCCCTGAAGGAGGGCATCACCAGCCCGTACGCCCATCTGCGCGAGTACGTCGCCTCACGCACGCTCACGGAGTCGCCCGACCCGAACGTCGAGATCATCGGCGAGGACCTGGTCGCCAAGGTGCGCGAACTCAAGGCCGAGGACAGCGCCTTGGGGATCTACCTGTGCGGCGGTTCGAAGCTCGCCGGTGAACTGCTCGACGAGATCGACGAACTCGTCATCAAGACGTACCCGATCGTGCTCGGCGCGGGCATGCCCATGTTCGGCTCCGGCTTCGCCGTCACCGAGTTCAGCCTGGACTCGGTGCGCGCCTTTGGCAACGGCGTACTGGTGAGGACGTACAGCAGGAAGCGCTGACGGCCTGCCCGCCCTACCCTGAAGACATGGACAGCCAAGAACACGTCTGTCCCGCTTGCGGACAGCCCGTGGAGACGGTCGTCAAGCGTCACAAGACGCTGGGCGCATGGGTCCCGGTGTGGGTGGCCGGTCCCTGTCGTAACCGGAAGTGCGAGGCGTACGTGGAGGAAGGCGCCGAGCACGGCGAGGAACAGCACCGGAAGAAGTCCGGGAGGACGGCCGCCCAGACGGGCGCGGCGGCGGCCGCCGAAGAGGCCGGGGAGACGGCTGGACCCCCGGCCGTCAAAGAATCCTGACGGCCCTGTCGAGAATCCCGGCCCGGCTCCGACGTCCCCGGTGAGAGCCGCCCGCCGAGGGTGGCCCGAGCCGACGGACACCGAAGGAGTGCAGTCATGAAGTACCTGGTCATGGTGCAGGGCACGCAGGCGGACTACGAGGCGATGCAGGGCAAGGCGTCCGAGCACTCCGTGGCCTGGAAGCCGGAGGAGGTCCAGGCCATGTACGCCTACATGAGCGCCCTCAACGACGACCTCGCGGAGACCGGCGAGATGGTCGACGGGCAAGGCCTGGCCGAACCCGCCAGGATCCGGCACGTCACCCTGGGCGAGGACGGCAAGGCGGTGATCACCGACGGGCCGTACAGCGAGACCAAGGAGCTGCCGGCCGGCTACTGGGTGCTCGACTGCGCCAGCCTGGAGCGGGTCACCGAGATCGCCGACCGCATCATCCGCTGCCCCCAGCCCGCCGGGGCCCCCGTGTACCCGGTGGAGATCCGGCCCATCATGGACGGCGCCGGGGACATCTGATCCCTACCTGAGCGACCCGTCGCCGACCGAGGACCTGCTGCCCGCCACGCGCCGCAGGTCCTCGGGCGCTGGTGCGGCGGTACGGCCGCTTCGACACCGCCGAGGACGCCGTGCGGGAGGCGCTGCTCGCGGCGGCCGAGCGGTGGCCATGGGCCGGTCCATCGGACAATCCGCGCGGCTGGCTGATCAAGGTCGCCGCGCGCCGGCCGACCGACGCCCTGCGCGGCGGGGAGGAGGCGCGCCGGGCCAGGAAGGACAAGGTCGCCGCGCTGACACCACGGGACGCCTTCACCGCACCCCCCGCCGGGCACGGACCGCGCGCCCCGAGAGGACGACACCCTCGTTCTGCTGTTCCTGTGCCGCCACCCGAACCTGACGCCGCCCGCCCAGTCGCCCTGCCCCTGAGCGAGCTGGGGACCGGCACCGTCTGAACGCGGTCCGCGGGGACCTGCTGGAGCGGGCGGGCCGGGCGCCCCGACGAGGCACGGGCCGCCCACGAGTCCGCGGCGGCCAAGACCCCGAGCCTGCCGGAGCAGCGTTATCTGCACGGGCGGGCGGCACGGCCGAGGCCGTAGCGTGGGCCCATGCCCGAGCAGAGCTTCATCCTTCACATCACCGAGCGCTCCCTGTGGGACGCAGCGCGCGAGCGCGGCACGTACGAGATCTCGACGCGTGGCCGCACCCTCCAGGAGGAGGGCTTCATCCACTGCTCGACCCGCGCCCAACTCCCGGCCGTCGCCGGTTTCCTGTACGGCTCCTACGACGGCTCCGACGAACTGGTGGTGCTGGTCGTGGACCCCGGGCGGCTGGACGTGCCGGTGAAGTACGAGGCGCCGCAGCCCGGTGGTGAAAAGTTCCCGCATGTGTACGGGCCGATTCCGGTGGGCGCGGTGGTGGACGTGGAGTCGTGGCGGTGACCGGTCGCCGCCGGTCACGGGGGTGGGAGCCGGTGTGCCCCGGCCCCGCCCAGGGCGGCACCGGGCCGACGCGCGGCCGGTGATTCCTCAGGACGCCCCGGCGGCGGGCCGTCCGCCCGTTTCCGGGTCACGTCCCGTCAGGCAGTACACGCCGCCCGCCGGGTCCCGCAGCACCGTCCAGTGGGAGCCCTGGGCGACGAAACTCGCGCCCAGCTCCTCGTGCCGGGCACGGGTCGCCGCGATGTCCGCGCAGGCGAAGTCCAGATGGGCGGAGGCGGGGCGCTCCTGACCGAGCCGCTGGAGCAGCACGCGGATCGGCAGCCCGGGCGACGGCGCGAGCACATGGAACTCGGGGAGCGAGCCGGCCGCCGACCGCCAGCCGTCCAACAGTCCGGTCCAGAAGGTGACTTCGGTGTCGTACGCCGACGGCGGCACATCGAGGCAGATCTGGTCGAGCCGGCTGCCGCGCACCACGGGTGGGCGCACCGACTCGCCGTGCCAGGGCACCGCGCAGAACAACTGCCCGGCGGGCGACCGCAGCACGGCCCACCCCTCGTGCTCGGCGGCGACGTCCGCCCCCAGCCGCAGCGCCGAACGCACGAAGGCCGCCACGTCGTCCACGGCGAAGTCCGGATGCGCGCCCCCGGCGCCCGAGCCCACGGCCTGGGCCTTGACGCAGGCGTCGGCCCCGTCGCTCGGCAGCAGGGTCACGAACTCCCCCTGATCACCCCGGAATTCGGACAGCCGGGTGTCCGTGACCGAGGTCCAGAAGGCGTGCGCGAGGCCGAACGACGCGCTGGGGCGGTCGACGAAGGCGTAGGTCCAGCGGATGCTCATGGGGCGATCGTAGATCGGAGGCCGGGTCGCAGGCCGGGCCGGAGGCCGGGCGTGCGGGCGGGAGCGGCCCTGCCGGAGTCACACCGCCCGCGCGCCAGGTCCTCGGACACGCTCTGCCGTCGGTTCCCCGGATCTGGACCCACACTTGTTTGCATGGGGGAATGGACCACATCACCTTCCTGGTGGTGGTCGTCATCGCGACGGCCCTCGCCTTCGACTTCACCAACGGATTCCACGACACGGCGAACGCGATGGCCACCTCCATCGCCACTCAGGCCCTGAGTCCCCGGACGGCCGTCCTGATCAGCGGCGTCCTGAACGTCGTCGGCGCCTTCCTGTCCACCGAGGTCGCCAGGACGATCTCCGGTGGCATCGTTCAGGACGCGCTCGTCACCCCGGGCATGATCTTCGCCGGTCTGGTCGGGGCGATCCTGTGGAATCTGCTCACCTGGCTGGTCGGGCTGCCGTCCAGTTCGTCGCACGCGCTGTTCGGCGGGCTGATCGGGGCCGTCTGGGCCGGTGCGGGGGCGCACGGCGTGCACTTCGGCAAGGTCGTCGAGAAGGTGCTGATCCCGGCGGTGGTCTCGCCGGTCGTGGCGGGCGTCGCGGCACTGCTGGCGACGTACCTGGCGTACAAGCTCACCTCCCGCGCCCGTGAACAGACCGTCACCAACGGCTTCCGCCTGGGGCAGATCGCCTCGGCCTCGCTCGTCTCGCTCGCGCACGGCACCAACGACGCGCAGAAGACAATGGGCGTCATCACCCTGACCCTGATCTCCGCGGGCGCACTGGACCCCGACGCGGGCCCGCCCTTCTGGGTCGTCGCCTCGGCCGGCCTGGCCATCGGTCTGGGCACCTACCTCGGGGGCTGGCGGATCATCCGCACCATGGGCAAGGGCCTGACGGAGATCCGGTCCCCGCAGGGCTTCGCCGCCGAGACCGCCTCCACGACGGTGATCCTCACCTCGGCCCACCTGGGCTTCGCCCTGTCCACCACCCAGGTCGCCTCCGGCAGCATCCTGGGCGCGGGCCTCGGCTGTCGTCTGGGGGAGGTCCGCTGGGGCGTGGCCGGCCGCATGGTCGTGGCCTGGCTGGTCACCCTGCCCGCCGCGGCACTGATCGGCGGTGTCTCGGCGAGCGTGGTCAAACACGGAGGCGACCTCGGTACGGCCGTCGTCGCTCTGGTGGGCGCGGCCCTGGCCACCGGCATCGTGCTCGTCTCCCGCCGCAACCCGGTGTCCGCGCACAACGTCAACGACGCCCATGAGGTCACCATCCGCGGCGCGGAGCCGGCCAAGGTCGGCACGGCCGCGTGAACGCGCCGCCTGAGCGAAGGGAGTCCCCCTCATGAAGCTCGACTGGAGTGCACTCGGCCAGGTCACCGCGGTGAGCCTGGCCGTCACGGTGGCCGTGGTCGCCGTCTTCGCCTTCGGCGTGGTGGGCCTGGCCCGCTCCGAGGAGGCGCGCGAGGAGGGCGGCGGCACCCGCGTCGCCGGTCTCGTACAGGCCGGGCTGTGCTTCCTGGCGTGCGCGGCGGTGGTGGCGTACGGGATCCATGTGCTCGTGCCGCAGTTCCACTGACGGCGGTCCCGGACAGCCCGCACCGCAGGTCGGGAGAGGGGCGGTCCTCAGCCGCCCGAGATCCGCTCGTACACCGTCACCCGCCGCCCCCGGGCCTGCTCGTCGGCCACCACCCTGAAGTGCTCCTTCAGCACGGCGGTCTTCACCTCGTCCCGCTTGTTCGACAGGGGCCGGGCCACCTCGGGCACGTCGGTGACGAGCAGGATCCGCCGGTGCGCCAGCATCGCGGCCCGTATCCGGGCCGGCTCCGCCTCCTTGCCCTTCAGCGTCCCGGACGCCACGGGACTCTCCGCCAGTGCCACGTCCCGCAGACCGGCGAAGTGTCCCGGGGAGACCAGGGCGGTGTCCCGCCGGGCCGCCGGTACGAAGACCACCGCGTCCCCCGTCTTCTTCAGCCGCCGCACGTCCGCCGCCACCGCCAGGACGTCGTCCACCCGGCTCGCGGGCGAGCGCTTGGCCAGCGACAGCGGCAACAGCGCGGCCATGGCCACGGTGACCACGGCCGGGACGATCCACCGCGCGCCCCGCGGGAAACGCGGCCCGGCCACCCGTACCGCCGTGCCCAGCGCCGCGCCGATCAGCAGGGCCAGACCGAGCATGCTGAAAAGGACGTACCGGTCCAGGAAGAGCGGCTGCACGAGGGACAGACCGATGAGGCCCAGCTGCGGTACCGCCAGCAGCGGCAGCCCGACTGCGGCGATCGACAGCCGGCCCGCCCGGGGCCGGTCCAGGAGGGCACCGAGACCGCCGATCGCCAGCAGGATCGCCGGGCCGATCAGCATGTGCCAGGTCAGTGGCGGTATCCACGAGACCTGGGCGGACTGACGCCGGCTGAACAGGATCAACGGCAGCACCGCCGCCACGGCACCGGTCGAGGCCGCCGCCCAGCACGCCCACGTCCGGCGCCGGGCCCGGGTCCACAGCAGGGTCGCCAGATGCGCGGGCAGGATCAGCAGCGACAGCCAGTTCAACAGCCCGCACACCGCCACCGTGCCGCCGTACGCGACCCAGTACGCCGCCCGGCCACGCCCCTGCAGAACGGTCACCAGCAGCAGCGTCGCGACACCGGCACCCGCTGCTATCAGGGCGTACGGGCGGCCCTCCTGGAGGTAGGACTGCACGGCCGGCAGCAGCCCGAACGCCAGCCCGCCCGCCAGACCCGCCCAGTACCCGGCCAGGCGTCGGCCGACGGCCGCCACGCAGACCGCCGCCACCGCCATGGCCAGCACCGAGGGCAGGCGCAGGGTGGTGGTACCGGGGCCGAAGCACACGAAGAGCCCGCGCATCAGCAGGTAGTAGAGCCCGTGCACGGCGTCGACGTTCCCCAGCATGTGCCATATGTCGGCGACGGGTCGCCGGGCCACCTGCCAGGTGGCGGCCTCGTCCCGCCACACGCTGTGCTCCCGGGACAGGCCCCACAGGCCGAGGGCGAGCGTCCACACCAGAGGGATCGGCCACAGGGGCAGGCGGCGGCTCAGGGGGTACTCCCGTGGGATCGGCACTCATCCGGCGGGGGCCGGGCCGCCAGGTGCTGTGGTCCCCACTAGCCCGCTGCCGCAGACACACCGAAGAGCGCCTCGGCCGCGCAGGCCGAGACGGGATCCTGTGGTGCTCACCTTCCCCCCTGCGCCCACCCGTCGTGCAGCTCGGCCGCGGGGGTGGACATGCCAGAACCTACGGCACGGGACAGACCGCGGCCAGCGTCGACGGCGTGAAGACAATCACCGGCGTTCCAGGCAACCTTCAGCCCGTGGAGCCGTCGCGACTCGGGGAGCCTTCGCCCGGACACGTCGAAGGGGCCCAGCCGGACAACCGGCCGGGCCCCTCGCGAGACCGATGCGAACGCCTGGTTCAGGCCTTCTTGGTCTCCCAGAAGATCTTGTCGATCTGGGCGATGTAGTCCAGCGCCTTCTGACCGGTCGCCGGGTCGGTGGAGGCCTTGGCGGCCGACAGGGCCTTCAGGGCGTCGTTGACCAGCTGGTGCAGCTCCGGGTACTTCTCGAAGTGCGGGGGCTTGAAGTAGTCGCTCCAGAGGACCGAGACATGGTGCTTGGCCAGCTCGGCGCGCTGCTCCTTGATGACGGTGGCGCGCGCCTGGAAGTGCGGGTCGTCGTTGGCGGCCATCTTCTCCTGGACGGCCTTCACCGACTCCGCCTCGATGCGGGCCTGGGCCGGGTCGTACACACCGCAGGGCAGGTCGCAGTGCGCGCTGACCTTGACCTTGGGGGCAAACAGGCGGGAAAGCATGGAGCGTTCCTTCCTCGTGATCGTCTTCTCAGGTGGGACATTACTCCCTGCGGGACGGGTTTTCGCGAGTGCCCCCATGGGCTTAGGACAAAAGTCCAGGGTCAGACTGAGACTGGTGGAGGACCGTACCGGGGAGGTGCCGGGAATGCCGGAGCTGTCGCAGGAGACCGAGCACGGGCGGGCGGGGCGGCCCTTCGGGTGGGCCGAGGTGACCGGGCCGTCGATGGTGCCCACGCTGTACCACGGCGATCTGCTCGTCGTGGTGCACCGGGGCCGGATCAGGGTCGGTGACGTCGTCATCCTGCGGCACCCGTTCCAGCAGGACCTGCTCGTCGTCAAGCGGGCCGCGGAGCGGCGTGAGGGCGGCTGGTGGGTGCTCGGGGACAACGTGTACGCCGGCGGGGACAGCACCGACTACGGCGTCGTGCCCGACGAGCTGATCCTCGGCAAGGTGCGCCTGCGGTACCGGCCGCGCAAGCCCGGTCAGCGCTCGCTGTTCGCGCTGGCGCGCTGGGCGGTGTCGGCCGTGCGGCCCGTGTTCGCCGACCGGTCCGCCTCCAGGCGCTTGCGGGCGCGGTAGGCGGCCACGTTGGCGCGGGTCGCGCAGCGGTCCGAGCAGTAGCGGCGGGAGCGGTTGGTGGAGGTGTCCAGGTAGGCGTTGCGGCACGGGGCCGCCTCGCACAGGCCCAGACGGTCGACGCCGTACTCCGTCAGGTGGAAGGCCAGGCCCATCGCCGCGATGGCCGCGTACCCGGAGGTCGCGTTCGAGGGGTGGTCCGCGAGGTGCATGTGCCACAGGGGGCGGCCGTCGTCGTCCCGGAAGTCGTGGCCGGAGATCTGCGGGCTCACCGGGAACTCCAGCAGCAGGGCGTTCAGCAGGTCCACGGCCAGGGTCTCGTCGCCCTGGTCCGCCGCCTCGAAGACCGAGCGCAGCCTGGCCCGGACCGAGCGGAAGCGCGTGACGTCGGCGTCGGTGGCACGGCGGGCCGCCGACTGGTTGCCGCCGAAGAGGTCGCGGACGGCCTCGACCGAAGTCAGCGAGTCCTTGCCCCGGGCCGGGTCCTCGCTGTTGACGAGTCGTACGGCGTAGTCCGAGTAATAGGCCAGTTCCACTTGTAGTCCTTACGGAGGCGTTCTATCGTCGGGGTGCGGTCGGGGTAACAGCTGATCGTGCTTCCAGGGTATTACGTGACGCACGCGATGGAGGGGCTCGATGACGGACACGTCCACCACCACGACCGGTACCGACTGGCACGCCTGGCAGGAGAGCTGGGACCGGCAGCAGGAGTGGTACATGCCCGACCGCGAGGAACGCTTCCGGATCATGCTCGACATGGTCGAGGCCCTCGTCGGCCCCGCGCCCCGCGTGCTTGATCTCGCGTGCGGCACGGGAAGTATCACGGCCCGGCTGCTCGCGCGGTTCCCGGAGGCCACCAGTACCGGCGTCGACCTCGACCCGGCGCTGCTCGCCATCGCCGAGGGCTCCTTCGCGGGCGACCCGCGGGTCTCCTTCGTCACCGCCGACCTCAAGGACCCTGACTGGCCGGCGAAGCTGCCCCACGACTCCTACGACGCCGTCCTGACCGCCACGGCCCTGCACTGGCTGCACCGTGACCCCCTCGCGGACCTCTACGGCCGGATCGCGGACCTCGTACGCGACGGCGGTGTCTTCCTCAACGCGGACCACATGATCGACCAGTCCACGCCCCGGATCAACGCGGCCGAGCGCGCCCAGCGCCACGCCCGCATGGATCAGGCCAAGACGGACGGAGCCCTCGACTGGTCCGAGTGGTGGCAGCTGGCCGCCAAGGACCCGGTCCTCGCCGAGCCGACGGCCCGCCGCTTCGAGATCTACGGCGAACACGCCGACGGCGACGCGCCGTCCGCCGAGTGGCACGCGCGCGTGCTGCGCGAGAAGGGGTTCGCGGAGGCGCGGCCGGTGTGGTGCTCGCCTTCCGACACCTTGCTGCTCGCCCTGAGGTAGGCCGGCGCCGGGGACGACGGACGAAGGGGCGGTACGGGAATCCCGTACCGCCCCTTGCGGGTCGTACCGTCAGAGCACCTTGGACAGGAATGCCTGCGTCCGCTCGTGCTGCGGGTTGGTCAGGACCTCGCGCGGGTCGCCGGCCTCGACGACCACGCCGCCGTCCATGAAGACCAGGCTGTCACCGACCTCGCGGGCGAAGCCCATCTCGTGGGTGACGACCACCATCGTCATGCCGGACTCGGCGAGGTCGCGCATGACGTCGAGGACGTCACCGACCAGCTCCGGGTCGAGGGCCGAGGTCGGCTCGTCGAAGAGCATCAGCTTCGGGTCCATCGCCAGCGCACGGGCGATGGCCACCCGCTGCTGCTGGCCACCGGACAGCTGCGAGGGGTAGTTGCCGGCCTTGTCGGCCAGGCCGACCCGGTCCAGCAGCTCCCGCGACCGGTCCCTGGCCTGGGCCTTGCTCACGCCCTTGACCTGGATCGGCGCCTCCATGACGTTCTCCAGCGCCGTCATGTGCGGGAACAGGTTGAACCGCTGGAACACCATGCCGATGTCCCGGCGCTGGCGCGCGACCTCGCTGTCCTTGAGCTCGTACAGCTTGTCGCCCTTCTGGCGGTAGCCGACCAGCTCGCCGTCGACGTACAGCCGGCCGGCGTTGATCTTCTCCAGGTGGTTGATGCACCGAAGGAACGTCGACTTGCCGGAGCCGGAGGGGCCGATGAGGCAGAACACCTCGCCGGTCTGCACCTCCAGGTCGATGCCCTGGAGAACCTGTACCGGGCCGAAGGACTTGTGGACGCCCTCGGCCTTCACCATGGCCGTCATACCGAACTGCCCCTTTCGCGGCTGAAGGCCATCATGTTGACCTTGATCTTCTGCCACGGCGTGGGCGGCAGGTTCCGGGTCGAGCCGCGGGCGTAATGGCGCTCCAGGTAGTACTGGAAGACGCTGAACACACTGGTCATGACCAGGTACCAGATGCACGCCACGAACAGCATCTCCATCACGGCGTACGACGTGGAGCCGATCGTGGAGGTGGCGCGCAGCAGTTCGTTGTACGTCACCGCGTACACCAGCGACGAGGTCTTCAGCATGTTGATGAACTCGTTGCCCGTGGGCGGCACGATCACCCGCATCGCCTGCGGGATCACGATGCGGCGCAGCGTCTTCCCCTGGCTCATGCCGAGCGCGTGCGAAGCCTCGGTCTGGCCCTCGTCCACGGCCATCAGACCGGCGCGGCAGATCTCCGCCATGTACGCCGCCTCGTTCAGGCCCAGGCCCAGCAGGGCGGCCATGAACGGCGTCATGACGTCGACCATCTCGTCCTTGTAGATCGGACCGAGATTCAGCATCGGGAAGATCAGCGCCAGGTTGAACCACAGCAGCAGCTGGACGTAGACCGGCGTGCCGCGGAAGAACCAGATGTAGACCCAGGCCACCCAGCTCGTCACCGGGTTCTTGGACAGGCGCATCACGGCCAGGATCACGCCGAGCACCACGCCCATGATCATCGCGAGGACGCTGATCAGCAGGGTGCGGCCGGCGCCCGCGAGAACCGTGGAGTCGAAGATGTAGTCGCCGACCGCGTTCCACTGGATCTTCTCGGCGGTGGCGAAGGCGTTGACGAGCAGCGCCACCAGGGCCAGCACGACGACACCGCTGACCCACCGGCCGTAGTGCCGTACCGGAATGGCCTTGATCGCCTCGGGGGGAAGGCTCGCGCCCTTGGAGACGGCGGCCGACGGCTGCGCGTCGGCCGGCTCCTTGTCGAACTTGTCAGTCACTGTGACTGCCCTTCAGTCTTGCTCGGGACGGTCACTTGCCGCCGTTGATCGCGGCCTTGTCGATCGCACCGGACTCGGCGCCCCACTTCTCCAGGATCTTCTTGTACGTGCCGTCCTCGATGATGGCGTTGACGGCCTCTTCGAGGGCCGCGGTGAGCTCCTTGTTGTCCTTGTTCACCGCGATGCCGAACGGACCGGCGTCGACCTGCTCGCCGACGACCTCGAAGTCGTTGCCGCCACCGGCCTTGCGGGCCAGGTCCACGGCCACCGGGTAGTCGTTGACGCCGGCCACCGCGCCGCCCGACTTCACACGGGTCTGGGCCTCGGTGTCGTTCTCGAACGACTCGATGTTGATCTTCTTCTTGCCGTCGTCCGCGCAGGCCTTCGACTGGGTCTGCAGCGCCTTCTCGTACGTCGTGCCGCGCTGCACGGCGGCCGTCTGGCCGCAGAGGTCCTCGATCGAGTTGATGTTCTTCGGGTTGCCCTTCTGGACGTACACGGCGGTGCCGGCCACGAAGTAGTCGACGAAGTCGACGCCCGGGCCGAGCTTCTTGCCCTTGTCGTCCAGGCCCTCCTGGCGCTGCTTGTTGTCCGTGATGGAGGACATGGCCATGTCGTAGCGCCCGGAGTTCAGGGCGGTGATAAGGCCGTCGAAGGAGCCGGAGGTGAACTGGACCTCGACACCCAGCTTCTCACCCAGCGCGGCGGCGATGTCGGGGTCGACACCGACGATCTTGCCGCCCTCCTGGAACTCCATCGGGGCGTACTCGGCGTTCGTGCCGGCCTTGATGACGCCCGCGTCCTGGATCTTCTTCGGCAGCTTGTCGAAGAGCGGAGCCGTGCTGGACTTGCCCGTCTCCTTGGTGCCCTCGTTGCCGTTGCCGCTGGTCTGGTCGCCGCAGCCGGTGAGCAGCAGGGCGCCTGCGACCGCGATCGCACCTACCGCGGCTGCCCTGGAGCGCGCGGGGGACGTACGGCGGGTGGAGCTTGCGGTCATGGTGGGTTCCTCCGGCGGATGGGTGGAGTTGCCGATGGGGCGTACAGCTACCGATGGGCTCGGCGCTGTCGTGGGTCGACGAGAGCACACGCCTTCGAGTGTCGCGACCTCGTGTGATTACGGCATCTTGCCATTCGGACTGAGCCATTCAGGGCGCCCGCCATGTCAAAATCGGATAACGGGTGACCCCCGAAATGCCTCAGGTCGGTACATCACGACCGCACCTTCTACGGGAATCTGAGCTTCCGGCCGGAAGATCTTCGGCATATCACGCCATGTGGCTCAGTCGTGCGCAACCTTTGCTGTTGTTCGGGTTCTTTACGGCTTCTGGTGTTGATTGTCCGCTTATTTAGCCACGAATCACAGCGGTGTCGCCGTCCGGTCGTGTCCGATTCGTGTCGTCCCTGCCGTTGTTTCCGTGCCCGTCATGTGATCTTGCACCAATGGGACTCGTCGTCGGCGCCGTCCGTCCGGTATGAAGGTTCTTTACACCCCTCATCCGGGGCTCAGGGCGCGTGTGCGGCGCGCCCGTCGCGTATGGGCCGTACGTCGTACGTCGTACGTATCAACGATCAGGGTCATACGCGTCCCCGCCCACTTCTCACCAGGAGTGGTCCCACCCTCAAACCATGAACACCTAAGGGGTCATACAAAGTGGCAGCGGAGATCGTCAATCCTCGCAGCGGCAGCAATACCGATCAGGACGGCGGGGTCGAACCCCTCGATTCCTTCGATCCGGCTTTCGCATTGCACCGCGGCGGCAAGATGGCCGTGCAGGCCACCGTGCCGGTCCGTGACAAGGACGACCTGTCCCTGGCGTACACGCCCGGCGTCGCGAAGGTGTGCAGCGCGATCGCCGAGCAGCCGGAGCTCGTCAACGACTACACGTGGAAGTCGTCCGTCGTCGCCGTCGTGACCGACGGTACGGCCGTGCTGGGCCTCGGGGACATCGGCCCCGAGGCCTCCCTCCCGGTGATGGAGGGCAAGGCGATTCTGTTCAAGCAGTTCGGTGGCGTCGACGCGGTCCCGATCGCGCTGGACTGCACCGGCGTCGACGAGATCGTCGAGACCGTGGTGCGGCTCGCGCCGTCCTTCGGCGGTGTGAACCTGGAGGACATCTCGGCGCCGCGCTGCTTCGAGATCGAGAAGCAGCTCCAGGAGCGGCTGGACATCCCGGTCTTCCACGACGACCAGCACGGCACCGCCGTCGTGACGCTGGCCGCCCTGCGCAACGCCGCGCGGCTGACCGGGAAGGGGCTCGGTGATCTGCGGGCCGTCATCTCGGGTGCCGGGGCCGCCGGCGTCGCCATCGCCAAGATGCTCGTCGAGGCCGGGATCGGGGACGTCGCGGTGGCCGACCGCAAGGGCGTCGTGTCGGCCGACCGGGAGGACCTGACGTCGGTCAAGCGCGAGCTGGCCGGCTTCACGAACAAGGCGGGCATCACCGGATCGCTGGAGAAGGCGCTGGCGGGCGCCGACGTCTTCATCGGTGTCTCCGGCGGTACGGTGCCGGAGGAGGCGGTCGCCTCCATGGCCGAGGGCGCGTTCGTCTTCGCGATGGCCAACCCGAACCCCGAGGTGCACCCCGACGTCGCGCACAAGTACGCGGCCGTGGTGGCCACCGGCCGGTCGGACTTCCCGAACCAGATCAACAACGTGCTGGCGTTCCCGGGCATCTTCGCCGGTGCGCTGCAGGTGCGGGCGTCCCGGATCACCGAGGGCATGAAGATCGCCGCCGCTGAGGCGCTGGCGGGCGTCGTGGGTGACGATCTCGCCGCCGACTACGTGATCCCGTCGCCGTTCGACGAGCGGGTGGCCCCCGCGGTCACCGCCGCCGTGGCCGCCGCCGCTCGCGCGGAGGGCGTCGCCCGGCGCTGACGCGGCGGTGCGGCTTGTGAGGGATGGCCCCGTCCGGGTGGACGGGGCCATTTCCTTGTACGGGTGACTGTGCGGGGGACTCCGGGCCCACGACGAAGGCCCACCGGGGCCGCGGCGGAGGCCCGGTGGGGTCGCAAGCGAAGGCCCGGTGGGGCCGCGGCGGAGGCCCGGCGGGCGCCCTGGCAAGAGGGTGTGTCTCACAAGGCGCCGCGGTTCCGCCGGCCGCCGCGGGCCCCTATCGTCAAGGTCATGTTCGCTGTCTACGCCGCCCGAATCGACCGCGACCAGCCGCTCTCCGGACTGGAGTCGGGGGAGCGCCCGGCCCCCGAGGCCCGTCCCGGCTGGAGCACGGTCAACGTCAAGGCCGCCTCCCTCAACCACCACGATCTCTGGTCACTGCGAGGCGTCGGCCTCCCGGAGGACCGGCTGCCGATGATCCTCGGCTGTGACGCCGCCGGTGTCGACGAGGACGGCAACGAGGTCGTCCTGCACTCCGTGATCGGTCAGAGCGGGCACGGGGTGGGGCCCAAGGAGCCCCGGTCCATCCTCACCGAGCGGTACCAGGGCACGTTCGCGGAGCAGGTCGCGGTGCCGACCTGGAACATCCTGCCCAAGCCCAAGGAGCTGTCCTTCGCGGAGGCCGCCTGTCTGCCGACCGCCTGGCTGACGGCCTACCGCATGCTGTTCACCAACGCCGGCGTGCGGCCCGGTGACTCCGTGCTCGTGCAGGGGGCCGGGGGTGGCGTCGCCACCGCCGCCATCGTGCTCGGGAAGGCCGCGGGGCTGCGTGTCTTCGCCACCAGCCGCGACGAGGCCAAGCGCAAGCGCGCCGTCGAGCTGGGCGCCGTGGAGGCCGTCGAGTCGGGGGCGCGGCTGCCGGAACGGGTCGACGCCGTGATCGAGACCGTCGGCGCGGCGACCTGGTCGCACTCGGTGAAGTCGCTCAAGCCCGGGGGCACGCTGGTCATCTCCGGTGCCACGAGTGGCGACCGGCCCTCGCACGCCGAGCTCACGCGGATCTTCTTCCTGGAACTGAAGGTCGTCGGCTCCACGATGGGGACGAAGGACGAGCTGGAGGATCTCCTCGCCTTCTGCGCCGCCACGGGTGTGCGGCCCGTGATCGACGATCTGCTCCCCCTGGACCGGGCCCGTGAGGGCTTCGAGCGGATGGAGACGGGCGAGCTGTTCGGGAAGATCGTGCTCACCAACTGACTTCCCTCCTCCGGCGTGTGCGGCGGGTCCGGGCTTGTGCCCCGGGCCCGCCGTTCGTTCGTCCGGCCGCTGTCCGGCCCCCGCTGCCTGCCGCCCTGTAGCCCTGCCTTTCTGTCAATGAAGGTTGACGTGGCTCGACGTGTCAACGTAAGTTGACGTCATGACCGAAGCAACAGATCTCGCCGAGCGCGCCGGTGATCGCGATCCGCGCGTCGGGCTGCGGGCCGTCGCGGCGTTGCGCCGGCTGCTGGAGCAGCTGGAGGCCGTGCAGGTGCGCAGTGCGCGCAATCAGGGGTGGTCGTGGCAGGAGATCGCCGCGGAACTCGGTGTCAGCAGGCAGGCCGTGCACAAGAAGTACGGGAGGCGTTGATGTTCGAGCGGTTCACGAAGGATGCCCGTGCGGTGGTCACGGGTGCCGTCGAGCAGGCGGAGCGGGGTGGGGCGCGAACCGTGGACGCCGAGCACCTGCTGCTCGCCCTGCTCGACCGGGAAGGCAGCCGGGCCTCGTTCGCGCTCGCCGCGCTCGGGGGCGGGGAGTGGCTGGAGTCGGTGCGGCGGGCGCTGGGGGAGGCCCGAAGGCGGGCCGGACTGTCACAGGCCGAGGCCGAGGCGCTGGCAGGGCTGGGGATCGACGTGACGGAGATCGTCGCCCGGGTGGAGGAGGTCCACGGGGTCGGTGCCATGTCCGGAGACCGGAAGGACAAGGGGTGGTGGTCCGGGCACCGGTCGTTCAGTCGCGGCGCCAAGGACGTCCTTGAGCGGGCGCTGCGCATCGCCGTGGCCCGTCGGGACCGGCACATCGGGGACGAGCACATCCTGCTGTCTCTGACGGCGCGACCCGGTGTCCCCGCCGAGGCGCTAGCCGATCACGGGGTGACGTACGAGGCGCTCACGCGGGTGCTGTACGGGGAGGGGGAGTCCAAGGCCGGCTGACGGGCGGGGGCGTGGTCGGGCCGGGGGGGGGCCATGGTCGCCGCGACCGACTTCGGCTTCCGGGCGGTACGGCCGGGACGGCTGCCGTACCGCCCGGAGGCGGGTCACGGTTTCGGGGTGCGCAGGAGTGCGCCGATGTGCACCGCCGCCGTCGACAAGTGACCCCGGGCGTCACGGAGCTGGTCCGGCGTCACGCCGTGGTCCCTCGCCGCGTCCCGGATGTCGTCGCGGAAGCGGTCGAGCAGGCGGTCCAGGTCGCGGGCCGGGTCGTCGGTGGGCGGCTCATGGGCCCAGGCGGGTGCGTACTCGGCGGGGAAGTCCTCCGGTGTCTCGGAGTAATCGGGGTGCTCGTGCCCGGACTTGGGTTCGCCCGGGCGGCCGAAGCCGAAGTCCCTGCCGAACTCCTTGCCCAGGTCCATCCCGAATTCACCGAACTCCTTGGCCAGTTCCGTCAGGCCCTCCCGGACCCCCGTCGGCCAGTCACCGCGCGCGAAGTGGTCCTGCACGTGCTCCTGGACCCTGCGGGCGATGCGCTGCACCTCCTCCTGGGCCTGGGTCCGGGCGCGGTCCTGTGCCTCCTTGGCCTGGCGCCGGGCGCGCTGTGCCTCCTCGCGGGCACGGCGGCTCTCGTCCTTGGCGCGTCGGGCCTGCTCCTTCCACTCCTGCTTGGCCCGGCGCATCTCCTCCTTCGCGGCGCGCCACGCCTCCTTGTCGGTGTACTCCGTGAAGTCACCGAACGCGCGCTCCCCCTTGGCGCCGGAACCCTGGCGGGCCTCGGAGGCCGCAGCCCGCATCTCGCGCCGCAGATCACCCGCCGCGCCGCGCACATCGGCCTGTATCTCGGCGGCGAGTTCGGCGACCGACTCCCTGATCTCCAGCTCCAGATCGGCCAACTCGCCGCTTCGGTCGGCCAGTTCGGCCCGGCCGGAGTCCGTGATGGCGTAGACCTTGCGGCCGCCCTCGGTGGTGTGGGTGACCAGACCCTCGGCCTCCAGCTTGGCCAGGCGGGGGTAGACGGTGCCGGCCGACGGTGCGTACAGCCCCTGGAAGCGCTCTTCGAGGAGGCGGATCACCTCGTAGCCGTGGCGCGGGGCCTCGTCCAGCAGCTTCAGCAGGTAGAGGCGGAGGCGGCCGTGAGCGAAGACGGGAGGCATGTCAGAGCACCTTCTTGTCGGTCGTGCCGTCGGTCGGGGCGTCGGTGGGACCGTCGCTCCGGCCGGAGACGGAATTGTCCCCCGAGTCGTCCTGTGCGCTGTCCACCGGGTCGGTCGTCACGCCCGCGGGCGGCGCGCTCGGCGGCTCGGGCACGTCCCAGGCCTCCGCGTCCCATGGCTCGTCCTCCTCGGGCGGACGGCGCAGCAGTGCGATCGAGCCCGAGACAGTCGTCGCCCGCAGCCTGCCGGTGCCGGCGCCCAGGCGACCGGTGACCTTGTGGGCCCCCCACTGTCCGTGGACCCGGAGATCCTCGAACGCGTTGGAGATCGTGCCGCTCGCCGTGTTGGCCTCGACATCCGCGTCCGCCGGGGCGGGCAGGCGGATGGCGATCTCGCCGGAGACGCTGGTCAGCCGGACGTCGGTCGGGCCTTCCGGATCGAGGTCGACGATCATGGAGCCGCTCACGGAATCGGCCTTCACGGCGGACCCGGAGCCCTCGACGACCGTGAGGTCACCGGAGACGGAGTTGAAGCGGAGGTCGCCGGTGACGGCCTGGGCCTCCAGGTTCCCGGAGACCGTGTCGGCGCGGACCGGGCCGGACAGCCCGACGAGTGTCGTGTCGCCCGTGACGCCCTTGACGACGGAGGGGCCGCGGATCCCGGAGACCACCGCGCCGGCGCCGACCACACCGACCTCGACCCGGGTGGTGGGCGGCACCGCCAGGGAGACCACCGCGCTGCGGCGCCAGCCCTTGCGGTCGAGCCACTTGAGGAAGCCCTTCCAGGGCAGGTCCTCGTACGCCACCGTCAGTGTGCCGCCCTCCTGGGTCACCACCAGGGGCGGGCCCTCGACGTCGGAGATCTCCAGGCGGGCGGAACCCTCGTCCGTCCCCACCACGTTCACCTTTCCGTTGACGATGCGTACGTGGAGTTCGCTCACCGGCTCGTCGAAGGTGAGCTTCCTGGGCTCTGCTACGGACCACTCGGACATGGTGCTGACCTCCTGGGCGACCGGTCGCGGCCGGGCGGGCCGGATCTGGGGACGCGACGCGCCATATCGCGTCTCATGAAAAACACGATATATCGCGGCCGCCGAAAGTCAAGGCACTCGTTCTGGTGATCACAAATCACGCCAGGTGGACAAACCGGCCTAGCGTGGTGCCATGCCGACGGAAGAGCACCGGACCGCTCGCCAGACCCGCCCCGCGCCCGGGGCCCTGCTGCTCTGCCGCGCGGAGCCCGAGTCCGTCGCCGCCGCGGCCCAGCTGCTGCGCGAGCACATGCTGCTCGCGTCGGCCGGCGAGGAGTGGAGTGTGCTCGTCCCGGAGGGCAGGCCCTGGCTGGAGGGCGACGAGCCGGTCGACCGCGTCCTCACCGGCTGGGCCACCGCGCTCGCCGTCAGCGCGCCCTGGCCCGTCCTCGCCCTGTGGTGGGACGCGGACCGCGCCGGATTCACCCTCGCCTCGGGCTTCCGGCGCCCCGTCGGCTACGTCTGGCTCGCCGACGGCACCCCGGCGGGAGAGGACGAGGCCATGCGCACCTTCGCCGGCCGGCTGGGCCTCGATCCGGTCCTGGACATGCAGTCCCTCGACGGGCTGACCCGCCCCGACTCCGAGGTCGACGCGCGGGCCCGTATGCGCGGCCTCATCGCCGTCCTCACACGCGCGGGCATGTCCCTGCCCGCGGGGCTCGCCCCCGGCGAAAGCGCCGACAACCTCCATGAGGCCGCCCGCGGCGGGCCGCACGTACGGATCGAGTCGTCGGGCTGGCGCGACGCGCTCCGCGCGGAACTCGACGCCGTCGAGGGCGGTCGCCTCGGCCCCTGGCTCCCCTGGGCGGGCGGCCCCGGAGCCCACACCCTCGCCCTGACCCAGGTCACGGCCGGCCTGCCCCTCGCGGTGTGGGGCCTGCGGCGTCGCAGCGCGGGCTGGGTGGCGGCGGGCGCGGTGCTGCTGGCGCACGGGCTGCTGGGGCTGGCGTACGAGGCGGTGCGGCCGCTGGACTGAGGGGCGGGTGGGTTCCCGCGGGGGCTGACGCGGCCGGGTTCTCGGCGGTGCTCCCGGCGCGCAATTGCGGTGTTCGTCGCCTTCGGGCGGCACGTCCCCCGTACCCGCCCGCCGGCGGCACGGGAACGGTCGCGAAGGCGGGCGTACGACCCGTGGGGCCGGTCTCATGTGAGCTGCGGAACGGGGTGGGCATCCCCCGGGACGCGTAACCCCGCAGGCAAAGCCCCTTTGTCAAGCGTCACGGCACTCCGCGCCCCCGGACCCGCGTGAGGTCAGGCCATGTGCCGCCGGGCCGCGCGACACCCAGCCCCCGCACGCCGAGGCCCCGACACCGGCGCTCCCCACACGGAGGGCGCCCCGCAAGAGCGCCCGCACACGGAGGGCGCCCCGCAAGAGCGCCCGCACACGGAGGGCGCCCCCACAAGAGCGCCGCACACGAGGTGGCCGCCGAACGAGGTGGCCGCCGACCGGGGCACCCCGCGTCGACGGCCCGCGGGGAGCCGTCGGGCTCCTAGATGTCGTCGTCCTCGTCGTCCAGCCGGGCCAGCCAGGTCGCCAGGCGCTCCACCGGTACCTCGAAGTCCGGGTTCAGGTCGACGAAGGTGCGCAGCTGCTCGGCGAGCCACTCGAAGGTGACCTCCTCCTCGCCGCGCCGCTTCTCCAGTTCTTCGATGCCTCGGTCGGTGAAGTACACGGATGCTCTCCTGGGGCTGGGCCTGGGGCCACGGGTCCTACCCCTCCAGGTTATGCGGCCCCGAACCCCGGCCGTACCGCCGCTGGTTTCCGCACGCAGGGCGCGCGTGCGCGGCACAAGGTCCGCAGACGCGGCGAAAGCGCCGACGAGCCGTTCGAGGAATGGGGAACCGCGCGCGGGCCGTTGGGGCGGCGCTGCCGAGTCAGTGTGGCCGTCGAGCGGGACGACCTGCCTCATCAGGACGGCGAGGCGCCGCGCAGATTCCGCTGGGCCGGCGTCAGCAAGGGCCCGCTGCGGCCGCTGGCCCTCCCCCATGACACCGGCCGGGACCACCACGCCGATCTGCTGTTCGCCTCCCTGGCGACCGTGCCGATCCACTGCGGAACGCTGAGCGACGGCAGGGGAATCGGCGCCCTGGACGCGGCCCTGGGCAACGGGTACGGACTGCTGCTGTGGCGGCGAGGTGACGACCACCGCGACTGTGCGGAGTTCCACGCCGGGGCCGCCGAGCTGGTGCGCACGGCCGGGACGGCGGCGAACCTCCTCGAACGGGTCCGGCTGCTGCGGGTCGCCCAGGACGACCCGGCGCACGCCTGGGCCCGCGGCCTCGCCGTCCTCTACGACCCGCCGCTCGGGCACTCGCTCTTCTGAGGGCGCAGTGAAACGGGTCGGCCCCACCACCTCGTCCGAGGCGATGGGGCCGACCCGTCGATCAACCGGCGCTCGGCGGTCAGGCCTCGAACACCTCGCGCACCAGCTGCTCCTGCTCGGCCTGGTGCCGCTTCGCGGAACCCACGGCCGGGGACGAGGAGTGCGGACGCGAGATGCGGCGCAGGCGCTCGCCGTGCGGGACGTCGGCACCGACGGCCAGGTCCAGGTGGTCGATCAGGTTCAGCGCGATGAACGGCCACGCACCCTGGTTCGCCGGCTCCTCCTGGGCCCACAGGTACTTCTCGGCGTTCGGGTACTTGGCGATCTCGGCCTGGAGCTCGGCACCCGGCAGCGGGTACAGGCGCTCGATGCGGATGATCGCCGTGTCCGTGACGCCGCGCTTCTTCCGCTCGGCCTCAAGGTCGTAGTAGACCTTGCCGGCGCAGAAGACGACCTTCTTGACCGCGGCCGGCTCGACCGTCGCGTCACCGATGACCGGCTGGAACTGGCCGGTCGTGAACTCCTCCGCCTTCGCGGCCGCCGCCTTCAGGCGCAGCATCGACTTCGGCGTGAAGACCACCAGCGGCTTGTGGTGCGGGTTGTGCACCTGCCACCGCAGGAGGTGGAAGTAGTTCGACGGCGACGTCGGCATGGCGACCGTCATGTTGTTCTGGGCGCACATCTGGAGGAAGCGCTCCGGACGGGCCGAGGAGTGGTCCGGGCCCTGGCCCTCGTAGCCGTGCGGCAGGAGCAGCACGACGCCGGAGGTCTGGGCCCACTTCTGCTCGGCCGACGAGATGAACTCGTCCACGACCGTCTGGGCGCCGTTGACGAAGTCGCCGAACTGCGCCTCCCACATCACGAGCGCCTCGGGACGGGCCAGCGAGTAGCCGTACTCGAAGCCCATGGCCGCGTACTCGGAGAGGAGGGAGTTGTAGACGTTCAGGCGCGACTGGTCCTCGGAGAGGTACTGCAGCGGCGTGTACTCCTCGCCCGTCTCACGGTCGATGATGACCGCGTGACGCTGGCCGAACGTACCGCGCTGCGAGTCCTGGCCCGCCAGGCGGACCGGGACGCCCTCCAGCAGCAGGGAGCCGATCGCCAGGGTCTCGCCCATGCCCCAGTCGATAGTGCCGTCCTCGACCATCGACGCCCGGCGCTGCAGCTGAGGCAGCAGTCGCGGGTGGACGGTGATGTGGTCGGGGATGTTGACCTGGGACTCGGCGATCCGCTTGACGGTCTCCGTGGTGACGGCCGTGCTGACGGCGACCGGGAACTCGGCCTGCGGGTCCGAGGGCTCCGCGGCGGCCGGCTGCGAGGTGGCCTCGCGGACCTCCGTGAAGACCTTCTCCAGCTGGCCCTGGTAGTCCTGGAGCGCCTGCTCGGCCTCTTCCAGGGTGATGTCGCCGCGACCGATGAGGGACTCGGTGTAGAGCTTGCGCACCGAGCGCTTCTTGTCGATCAGGTCGTACATCAGCGGCTGGGTGAAGGCCGGGTTGTCCGACTCGTTGTGACCGCGGCGGCGGTAGCAGATGAGGTCGATCACCACGTCCTTGTTGAACGCCTGGCGGAACTCGAAGGCGAGTCGCGCCACGCGGACGACGGCCTCGGGGTCGTCGCCGTTCACGTGGAAGATCGGGGCCTCGATCATGCGGGCCACGTCGGTGGCGTACATCGACGAGCGCGAGGACTCCGGCGCCGCCGTGAAGCCGACCTGGTTGTTGATGACGATGTGGACCGTGCCGCCGGTGCGGTAGCCGCGCAGCTGCGACATGTTCAGAGTCTCGGCCACCACGCCCTGGCCCGCGAAGGCCGCGTCGCCGTGGATCGCCACCGGCAGGACGGTGAAGTCCGTGCCGCCCTTGCCGATGATGTCCTGCTTGGCGCGGGCGACGCCCTCCAGGACGGGGTCGACGGCTTCGAGGTGCGAGGGGTTCGCGACCAGCGAGACCCGGATCTGCTCGCCGTCCAGGCCCGTGAAGGTGCCCTCGGCGCCCAGGTGGTACTTCACGTCACCGGAGCCGTGCATCGACTTCGGGTCGAGGTTGCCCTCGAACTCCCGGAAGATCTGGGCGTACGACTTGCCGACGATGTTGGCGAGGACGTTCAGGCGGCCGCGGTGGGCCATGCCGATGACGACCTCGTCGAGACGGGACTCGGCGGCCGAGTCCAGCACCGCGTCCAGCAGCGGGATGACGGACTCGCCGCCCTCCAGCGAGAAGCGCTTCTGGCCGACGTACTTCGTCTGCAGGAAGGTCTCGAAGGCCTCCGCCGCGTTCAGGCGGCGCAGGATGCGCAGCTGCTCCTCGCGCTCCGGCTTGGAGTGCGGGCGCTCCACGCGGTCCTGGATCCACTTGCGCTGCTTGGGGTCCTGGATGTGCATGAACTCGATGCCGGTGGTGCGGCAGTACGAGTCGCGCAGCACGCCGAGGATGTCGCGCAGCTTCATCATCGACTTGCCGGCGAAACCGCCGACGGCGAACTCGCGCTCCAGGTCCCACAGGGTGAGCCCGTGCTCGGTGATGTCCAGGTCGGGGTGCTTGCGCTGCTGGTACTCCAGCGGGTCGGTGTCGGCCATGACGTGGCCGCGGACCCGGTAGGAGTGGATCAGCTCGAAGACGCGGGCGGCCTTGGTGACGTCGTCGTCGTGGCTGGCGTCGATGTCCTTGAGCCAGCGGACCGGCTCGTAGGGGATGCGCAGCGCCTCGAAGATGTCGTCGTAGAAGCCGTTCTCGCCGAGGAGGAGGTTGGCGACCTGGCGCAGGAACTCGCCGGAGGCGGCGCCCTGGATGACCCGGTGGTCGTAGGTCGACGTGAGCGTCATGACCTTCGAGATGCCGAGCTTGTTCAGGGTGTCCTGGGAGGTGCCCTGGAACTCCGCCGGGTAGTCCATGGAGCCGACGCCCATGATCACCGACTGGCCGGGCATCAGGCGCGGCACCGAGTGGACCGTGCCCAGACCGCCGGGGTTGGTCAGCGAGACCGTGACTCCGGTGAAGTCGTCCATCGTCAGCTTGCCGTCGCGGGCGCGGCGGACGATGTCCTCGTAGGCCTGCCAGAACTCGAAGAAGTTCAGCGTCTCGGCCTTCTTGATCGCCGCGACGACCAGCTGGCGGTCGCCGTTGGGCTTGACCAGGTCGATGGCGAGGCCGAGGTTGACGTGCGCCGGCTTGATCAGCGTCGGCTTGCCGTCCTTCTCGCCGAACGCGTAGTTCATCGACGGCATGGCCTTGATGGCCTGCACCATCGCGTAGCCGATCAGGTGCGTGAAGGAGATCTTCCCGCCCCGGGCGCGCTTGAGGTGGTTGTTGATGACGATGCGGTTGTCGAAGAGCAGCTTCACCGGCACCGCGCGCACGGACGTGGCCGTCGGCAGCTCCAGGGAGGCGTTCATGTTCTTCGCGACCGCGGCGGCCGGGCCGCGCAGCGTCACGTGCTCGGGACCGTCGGCGGCCGCGGCGGGCTCGGCCTTCTTCGGCTGAGCGGGCTTCGCGGCCGGAGCGGGGGCGGCGGGCTTCGCCGCGGCCGGGGCCGGAGCGGCGGGCGCGGCGGCCGCGGGCTTCGCAGCCGCCGGGGCCGGCGCGGGTACCGACGGGGTCGCCGGAGCGGCCGGAGCCGTACTGGTGGTCTCCGCGGCCCCCGTGGCCGCGGTACCCGCCGGAGCCGAGGCGGCGGCCGCCCCGGGCTTGTAGTCGGCGAAGAAGTCCCACCAGGCGCGGTCTACGGAATTCGGGTCCTGGAGGTACTGCTGATAGATCTCGTCGACGAGCCACTCGTTCGGACCGAACGCGGCAGCGGGGTTCTTGCCCGCTTGGTCGGCGTCGGTCGAGATGCTCGAGTTACTGGGGGACTGTGGCGACACGGCGGCAACCGCCCTCTTCCGCTTCACAAGGTGATGGACAGCGGGAATAAAGGCTACGCCTCCATGGCCGGGAAGGTCAGGCCGGGCAAGGTCATCGTCGTGTAAGTCACATCTGAAACCGTGTTTCGGGCCCGGAAATGGCGGGAAACAAGCGTGGTTCCGCTTCGAATGGGAAGGATGAGGCGGGCCTCGGCACGGCGACCGTGCGGGCCTGTGCCTGATCACACGTGTCCGTCCGTCCGGACGCCCATGGATCTTGTGGCTCCGCTTCGAACTTTACGTCAACTTGGCAAAGAAGGCTGCCCCGGGAGCGTGACCAGGATCCGGCAACCCCGCTCGGATTCGGCCACACCGATCCGGCCGCCGTGCAGATCGACGGCCCAGCGCGCGATCGCCAGCCCCAGCCCCGTACCGCCGTCACTGCCCGGCCCGTGCGGCCTGCTGACGGCACCGCGGTTGAACCGCTCGAAGACCCGGTGCCAGTCCGACCGCGGAATGCCCGGACCCTCGTCCAGGACCTCCAGCACCAGCGACTCCGGGTGGTTCCCGCGCCGTGCCTTGACGGTCACGCGGCCGTGCGGCGGGCTGTGCTTGATCGCGTTGTCGATGAGGTTGGCGACGACCTGGTGGATGCGCTCGGGGTCGGCGTGCGCGGTCAGCTCCGGTGGGGAGACGTCCAGGTGCAGATGGACGTCGGTGCGGGTGTGGCTTCCCGAGCCCGAGGCCATGCCGCCGCGCGCGGAGGCGACCATGTTGGCCTCCTTCAGCACGCCCGAGAGATACGGCCAGACCTCGAAACGCCGTGTGCGCAGCGGTACGACGCCGTTGTCCAGCCGGGACAGGTCCAGGAGCGTCTCCACCAGGCGGCCCAGCCGCTCGGTCTGCTTCAGTGCCGTACGCATGGTTTCCGGGTCGGCCTCGGCGATGCCGTCGACCACGTTCTCCAGAACCGCTCGCAGGCCCGCGATGGGGGTGCGCAGCTCGTGCGAGACGTTCGCCACCAGCTCCTTGCGCTGCTGGTCCTGGGCTTCCAGCTCATCGGCCATGAGGTTGATCGTCTCGGCGAGATCGCCCAGCTCGTCGCGGCGGTTGTCCCGCACCCGGCGGGTGTAGTCGCCGTGCGAGATGGAGCGGGCCACCGCGTTCATCTCGTCCAGGGGAGCGGTGAGCGAATGGGCCACGAACTGCGTGATGAGCAGTGTGGCGATCATCGAGAAGACCGTGATGAAGCGCAGCTCCGTCTGGGTGCGCACGGCGATCATCGACAGCCCTGTCGTGATCAGCACCGAGATGACGACCAGCGCGCCGAGCTTGGTCTTGATCGAGAACGGACTGACGCCGGCCCAGGGTTCCCCCGGGCCTCTCCGCGCGGCCGGCCCGTCGTTCATGGCGTCGGTGTCTCCAGGGCGTAGCCCACGCCGTGCACGGTGCGGATCCGCTCGGCCCCGATCTTCCGGCGCAGCGCCTTGATGTGGCTGTCGACGGTCCGGGTGCCGGAGGCGTCCGCCCAGTCCCACACCTCGGCGAGCAGCTGCTCGCGGGAGAGGACGGCGCGCGGGGTGTTCGCCAGGCACACCAGGAGGTCGAACTCGGTGGGCGTGAGGTGAACATCCTCACTGCGCACCCGCACGCGTCGCTGCGCGTGGTCGATCTCCAGCTCGCCGAGCCGCAGGATGCCGGAGCGCGGGGTCGTGGCCGCCAGGGCCGCCCGCTCGACGCGGCGCAGCAGCACGTGCACCCGGGCCGCCAGTTCCCGCATCGAGAACGGCTTCGTCATGTAGTCGTCCGCGCCGACACCGAGCCCGACCAGCATGTCCGTCTCGTCGTCGCGCGCGGTCAGCATCAGTACCGGCACCGGCCGCTGGGCCTGGACCCGGCGGCAGACCTCCAGGCCGTCGAAGCCGGGCAGCATGATGTCGAGGATCAGCAGGTCGGGCTGCCAGGCCTCCGCCGTGTCCACGGCCGCCGGCCCGTCACCCGCGGTCTGCACGAGGAACCCCTCGGCGCGCAGGCGGGCCGCGATGGCGTCCACGATGGTCGGATCGTCCTCGACCACGAGGACCCGGCGCTGTGCGCCAGGGGTCGCCGTCGTGCCGTTGTGGGAGGTGTGTGTCTGCTCCATCGCCCGCCCCAAAGTTGCTTTCCGGAATCCGTGGGGTGATTCCTGTGACTGCATATGCCTGCGCATGCTTGCGATTGACGCTTGAATGATCCGCGTCAGAGCAGCAGAGTACGGGGAGTCACCGCGCCAGGGCTATCCAGGTCGGACGGCGAGGTGCACGGCGTCCGGAACGCCCCGGGCAACGGGGATCTCTTCGGTACGCACCTGCTGGAATCCGGCATTACGCAAGGTTTCTTCGAATTCCGGAGAGGGCTGGGCGGACCATACGGCCAGTACCCCGCCCGGCCTCAACGCGCCTGCGCAGGCGGCCAGTCCGGCCGGTGAGTACAGGCTGTCGTTGCCCTCCGTGACGGTCCAGTCGGGGCCGTTGTCGATGTCGAGGCACAGGGCGTCATACGTGGCGGAAGTCTCATGCACGTACGCCACCAGATCCGATTCCACAATCTCGGTGCGCGGGTCGGCGAGGGCGTCGGCGGAGAAGTGGGACAGCGGTCCGTCGAGATGCCAGTCGATAATCGCGCGCTCGCGCTCCACGACGGTGATGCGGCCGGGGCGGGGATCGGCCGCGGCGTGTGCGAGCGAGAACCCGACGCCGAGCCCTCCGATCAGCACCGCCGGCCGTGCGCGATCGTCCAGCGCGCCGAGCGCCGCGTCCACGAGGAGCCGCTCCGAGCGCCCGTCGGATGTGTCCATCAGGAAGCAGCCGTTGGCGATGATCTGCAGCAACTCGCCGTGCCGCCGCAGCGCGACCTCGCCGTGAGGGCCTTCGCGACGGTCCAGTACTTCCGGGATGTCGTACGAAGTGGGCATCCGGCCATCCTGTCAGCTCGGCTCGGGCGGACCGAGGGAATTACTCGCAGAGGTGGAGGAGGCGTGGGGGCGGGACTGCCCCGGGCGGCCCGATCTCCCCCTGCCCTCCGGGAAATCCCAGGTCACAGCCCGTGGCAACGATGATCGCTCACAGCGAACGTGGTCCGGGGAACATTCGGGTCCCGCCGTGCATTGAGTCGGCATAACTCAACTTGACTGCCGAAGGGGAGATCATGGCTGCTGAGTCCACGGCGTTCACACCGCTCACCCTGCCCGTGCTGCCGCTCGACGACGAGGTCGTGCTGCCCGGGATGGTGGTCCCGCTGGACTTGAACGACGCCGATGTGCGCGCCGCGGTGGAGGCCGCTCAGGCCGCCGCCCGGTCGCAGCCGGGGAAGCCACGGGTTCTGCTGGTGCCGCGCATCGACGGGACGTACGCGAGCACCGGTGTGCTCGGCACCGTCGAACAGGTCGGCCGGCTGGCCGACGGCGACCCCGGCGCCCTGATCCGCGGCCGGGGCCGCGTGCGGATCGGGGCCGGCACCACCGGGCCGGGTGCCGCGCTGTGGGTCGAGGGGACGCGGGTCGACGAGAGCGCGCCCGAGCCGCTGCCCGGCCAGGTCGCCGAACTGGTCAAGGAGTACAAGGCACTCGCCACCGCCTGGCTGCGCAAGCGCGGAGCCTGGCAGGTCGTGGACCGCGTCCAGGCCATCGACGACGTGTCCCAGCTCGCCGACAACTCCGGATACTCGCCCTTCCTGACGACCGAACAGAAGGTGGAGCTCCTGGAGACCGCCGACCCGGTCGCCCGCCTCCGGCTCGCCACCAGGCAACTGCGCGACCACCTCGCCGAGCAGGACGTCGCCGAGACCATCGCCAAGGACGTCCAGGAGGGCGTCGACAAGCAGCAGCGCGAGTTCCTGCTGCGCCGTCAGCTGGAGGCGGTGCGCAAGGAACTGCGCGAACTGAACGGCGAGAAGGAGGGCGAGGAGTCCGACGACTACCGCGCCCGCGTGGAGGCCGCCGACCTGCCGGAGAAGGTGCGCGAAGCCGCGCTCAAGGAGGTCGACAAGCTGGAGCGGGCGAGCGACCAGTCGCCCGAGGGGTCGTGGATCCGGACCTGGCTGGACACGGTGCTCGAACTCCCGTGGAACGAACGGACCGATGACAAGGCCTCCGCCTATGACATCCGGGGCGCGAAGGCCGTGCTGGACGCCGAGCACGCCGGCCTGGAGGACGTGAAGGAGCGGATCACCGAGTACCTGGCGGTGCGCAAGCGCCGAACCGACCGTGGGCTCGGCGTCGTCGGCGGGCGGCGCGGCGGTGCCGTACTCGCCCTCGTCGGCCCGCCCGGCGTCGGCAAGACCTCGCTCGGCGAGTCCGTCGCGCATGCCATGGGGCGCAAGTTCGTCCGCGTCGCCCTCGGCGGTGTCCGCGACGAGGCCGAGATCCGCGGCCACCGCCGTACCTACGTCGGGGCGCTGCCCGGACGGATCGTGCGGGCGATCAAGGAGGCGGGGTCGATGAACCCGGTGGTCCTCCTCGACGAGATCGACAAGGTGGGGTCCGACTTCCGGGGCGACCCGGCGGCCGCCCTGCTGGAGGTCCTGGACCCGGCCCAGAACCACACCTTCCGGGACCACTACCTGGAGGTGGAGCTGGACCTGTCCGACGTGGTCTTCCTCGCCACCGCCAATGTCCTGGAGGCCATCCCGGAGGCGCTGCTCGACCGTATGGAGCTGGTCCGCCTGGACGGCTACACCGAGGACGAGAAGGTCGTCATCGCCCGTGACCACCTGCTCCCGCGCCAGCTGGAACGGGCCGGTCTGGACAAGGACGAGGTGGCCATCGAGGAGGGAGCCCTGCGCAGGCTCGCCGGTGAGTACACGCGCGAGGCGGGCGTCCGCAACCTGGAGCGGTCCATCGCGAGGCTGCTCCGCAAGGTCGCGGCGCAGCACGAACTCGGTGAGCGGGAGCTGCCCTTCACCGTCACGGACGGCGATCTGCGCGGCCTGATCGGCCGGCCGCACCACGTACCCGAGTCCGCGCAGGACCCGGCGGAGCGCCGCACGGCCGTGCCGGGCGTGGCGACGGGCCTGGCGGTGACGGGCGCGGGCGGCGACGTGCTGTACGTGGAGGCGTCGCTGGCCGACCCGGAGACGGGCGCGGCGGGCCTGACCCTCACCGGCCAGCTGGGTGACGTGATGAAGGAGAGCGCGCAGATCGCCCTGTCCTTCCTGCGCTCCCACGGCGCCGAACTCGAACTGCCCGTCGCCGACCTCAAGGACCGGGGTGTGCACATCCACTTCCCGGCGGGCGCGGTGCCGAAGGACGGCCCGAGCGCGGGCATCACCATGACGACGGCACTGGCCTCGCTGCTCTCCGGCCGGCTGGTCCGCACGGACGTGGCGATGACGGGTGAGGTCTCGCTGACCGGCCGCGTCCTGCCCATCGGCGGTGTGAAGCAGAAGCTGCTGGCCGCACACCGGGCGGGGGTCACCACGGTGATCATCCCCAAGCGCAACGAGCCCGACCTGGACGACGTCCCGGCCGAGGTGCTGGACAAGCTCGACGTCCACGCCGTGACCGACGTCCGCCAGGTCCTGGAACTGGCGCTGTCGCCGGCCACCGACGGCGCGGCGCCCGAGGTTCCGGTCGCGGCGTGACGGACGCGGCCGCAGGGGCAGGGCCCGGGTCCCGTGAGGGAGGCCCGGGCCCTTCGCCCTGAGCAGCGGGCGGTACGGCTCCGGGTCAGCCGTTGGCCAACGCCTGGAGCCTGTCCAGTGCCCCGTTGAACTTGTTGTGGTCGCCGACCGTCGGGCCGGAGGAGGTGTACTGCCACATCGTGTAGTAGCTCCAGCCCGCCGGCAGTTCTCCCACCGTCGCCGCGTACCGGGCGATCCACAGCGGGTTGGCGGTGGCGAAGCCGCTGTGGTTGCCGGTGCACCGGGTCCACCAGCTGGTTGCCGTGTAGATGACGGCGTCGCGGCCGGTGCGGGCCTTGTACCGGGTCAGGAAGTCGCGGATCCAGGTGACCATCGCGCTCGGTGTCCTGCCGTAGCAGGCGTCCCCGTACGGGTTCCACTCGATGTCGAGGACGCCCGGCAGGGTCCGGCCGTCGCGGGACCAGCCGCCGCCGTGGTCGACGAAGTAGTCGGCCTGGGTTGCTCCATCGGTGGTGTCCGGGGTGGCGAAGTGGTACGCGCCGCGGATCATGCCCATGTCGTAGGAGCCGTTGTACTGCTGGGCGAAGTAGGGGTTGGTGTAGTAGGTCCCCTCGGTGGCCTTCGCGTAGGCCCACTTCACCCCGCTGTTCCACAGGGTCGGCCAGTCGACGTACCCCTGGTGGCTGGATACGTCCACGCCTTCGGTCTGCGCGGCCTTGGTGCCGGCGGGCAGGCCGTGCACGCCGTCGTGGGCCGCGACCCCCATGCCCATGTGGGCGGAGCCGCGGGGTGGGGCCTCGTCGCGGGCGGCGGCGGGGGCGGTCTGGGCGGTGAGGAGGAGGGTGAGGGCGGTGAGCAGGAGCCCGGTGAGGTACGGGCCCCGGACGCGAAGCGGTTCAGGTCTGTGCACGGGCAACAGCGTGCCTCCGAAGGCCCGCAACCGCTCGGTGGAGGAGCGGGCCACGGCTGGGGCTACGGTGATGTCGCGTACATGCCGCTCGCACGTTCGGCGCTGCCGTCACGCACGCGGAACAGCAGGTGAGAGGGGAATCCGGAGGCTGCCGTCGGTCCCGGCCTGCGAAATACTGAAGGAGCAGGGGTGACGACCGCGGCGGTCGGCCACATCCCCGGGACCGGGAATCAAGGCAGGGGCTGACGTGCACGACAACGGGAACGGCGACGGACGGGGAGTCGGATCCGGGGTGCCCGGAGGTGGCCCGGGCCGGCCCGAGTTCCTCGATCTCGAACGGGAGTTGACGGTGCTCCTGCGGCGCGCCCGCGCCAAGCAGGGCGAGATGGCCCGCGAGGTCCATCCGGACCTGGAGCCCGCGGCGTACGGCCTGTTGGTCCGGCTGGGTGAGTGCGGCCGCCAGCGGGCGACCGAGCTCGCGGCGTACATCGGCGTCGGCAAGGCCACCATGTCCCGTCAGCTGCGGGCCCTGGAGGACCTGGGCCTGGTCGCCCGGGAGCCGGACCCCGCCGACGGGCGGGCATGGCTCGTGCACCTCACGGAGGAGGGCCGCGGCCGGGTCTCCAAGGTGCGCGAGGCCCGGCGGGCGCGGTACGTCGAGCAGCTCTCCCACTGGGACCGGGGTGAGGTGGCCGAGCTGGCGCGGTTGCTCAACCAGCTGAACCGGGGCATGGAGAAGTAGCTTCCGGCCGGGGCCCGCGGTGCCGCCGGGTGCTCCCGCCTCTCACCACTGCGCGTACACCACCGTCGCGTCGTCATGCGTCTTGCTCCGCCCGAGGAACGCGCGCTCCTCGGCGTCCGCCGACTCCAGCGTCCGCACCCGCTCCACCAGCGCCCGCGCCCCTTCCTTCCGTACGTAGGTGAAGCAGTCCTCCCAGTCCCCCTCCCGGAACGTCTCCACCCACCGTGTCGCCCCGTCGGTCATGGCGAGCAGCGCCCGCACCTCCGTACGCGGCAGCGCCCCCGTCACCGCCCGTGCCGCCACCGTCGGATCCGCGGCGGCCGTGAAGAAGCCACCCTCCTTGTTGCGGATGTGGGCGTCGATCATCGCGTCCGTGGCCAGGGACGCGCGGGGGAGGAGGGCCAGACGGTCGTCCAGGTGCGCGGAGACCGTGCCGTCGGGGGACTCCATCAGAAGCGCGGAGTCCGACAGGACCAGGTACTCGACCGTCGCCTCCGTCCACCGCGCCAGCGCGACGGTTGCCTGTGGGGTGCGTGGGTGAGAAAGGTCACAGGTTGCGGCGTGGGAGTCGGCGGTACGTGCGATGGCGGCGGCCAGGACGTCCACGAGGGGAACATCCAGGAGTGAAACGGTCAGTTCGGTCAGTGCTCCGCCGAGCCGTGCGGTGAACCAGGGAACGGAATGCAGACAACCTGTCTCCTCCCTCGGCGGTGTCACCCCGTCCAGGACCACCAGCGCGCCGCCCTGTCCCGAGGCGGGAAGCGCGACACTCGTGAAGTCCTCGTTGGGGCGGGCCGGATGACCGGGTACCGAAACAAGCTCAGTTCGCATCCGGTCAGTCTGCACGAGCCCTTCACAAGGTTCGCAAAGGGCCTGCATCGATTGCCGAATGGGTGCGGGCGCGCAGGTCGGACGCCGGTTTTGGGGCGGAATGGTCAGTTCCGGGGAGGCGTGGCGGCGAATACTGCCATCGCCTGCCGCAGACGTCCAACCGGCCCGCCGCGCAAGGCCCGTGCACGAGCCCGAGGAACTTGCCCGCCAACTCCCCTCCGGGGTTCACTCCTTCGGGTGGCGGGTCAGGTGATGCGCGACCGTTGCCCACCGGCACTGGGAGGGTCGGGGACCGGTGAGGGCACCCCCTGCTCGCGCAGAGACGAGAGCTTGGGGGAGGGGTGTACGCGAGGTCAGCGGTAGTTGACGGAGCGTCATCCGAACCCATGGGTATCACGAGTCAGGAATGCGAGCACCGGTGCAGAAGATGCGGCCTCGTCGCTCAGGCAAGCAGTCGCCCTCCGCGGGGGCCACGCAGCCCACTCCCGGCACCACGACCGACGCCGCACCCGCCGGCAAGGGGCGCCCCACCCACGTGCGCAACCGGCTGATCGTCGCCGTGGCCGTGGTGGCCGCCGCCATCGCCGGAGCCGGTGCGCCCTCGATCGTCGCCGCCTCCGGGCAACTGCACGACTCCCAGGAACTGGTGACCCTCGCCGAGCAGACCGAGGACGCGCTCACCCTGGCCCACTCCCTCGCCGACGAACGCGACGAGGTCACCTCCTACATCGCCGCCGGCCGGCCCAAGTCCAAGGCACCCAGCGAGCAGCGCAGCGCCCGCGTCGACCGGCAGGTCGAGGAACTGCGCACCGACACCGACGCACCCGCCTCGCTGCGCGACGACCTCGACGGCATCGCGGCCGTGCGCCGGTCCGCGCTCACCGGCAAGAGCACCGCGCTGGAGGCGCACGCCGCCTATTCGGCCGCCATCACCGAACTGCACCGGCTCGCCGAGCGGCTCGCCGAGCAGATGCCGCCGCGCGCGGGCGCCGGCGCCCACGCCCTGGCCGAGCTGGACTCCGCCGTGCAGCAGGCCGCGGCCGCCCGGGGGCTGCTGCTCGCCGCCCTCAGCGTGCCGACCACCACCGAGACGGTCATCGACCCGGTCACCGGGCTCGCGACCACCCGGAAGACCTCCTCGGAGGCCGACGCCAAGCAGCGCGCCGCCCTCAGCGCCGCCGCCCAGCAGGCCCGGCTGCGCTCCGACGCCGCCCTCGCCGGTTTCCACGACACCGCCCCCAAGGCCGCGCGTACCTCGTACGACTCCACGGTCACCGGCCCCGAGGTCAACAGCGCCGAGAAGTACCTGGCGGCCCTCACCGACCAGCCCGCCTTCACCGACCGGGACCTGGCCACCGACGTCCGGCGCGCCGAAGCCGCCCTCTCCGCCCGGGTCGACCTGATGCGCGGTGTGGAGTCCGCCCTGTACGACCGCCGCACCAAGGCCCTTGAGGAACTGCGCGACGACGACGTCACGGCGCTGGAGATCCGGATCGCGGTCCTCGGCGCTCTGATGCTGCTCGCCGTCGGTGTCGCCACCGGCATGGCCCGCAGCCTCACCCGCCCCCTGGCCGTCCTGCGGCTCGGCTCCGCCAGGCTCGCCAAGGCCGAGGATCCGGCGGCCGAGGAGCCCGTCAAGTTCACCGGGCGCAAGGACGAGTTCGCCCAGGTCGTCGACTCCGTCAACGCCCTGCACGCGCACGCCGCCGCCCTTCACGAGCGCATCACCACGCTGGAGGCGGACCGCAAGCACCTGGTGGGACAGCGCCAGAAGATGGCCGACGCCCGCGAGCAGCTGCGCGCCGAACTCGCCGACTCCGCCGCCCAGCTGGAGCGGCTGCGCGGCAGCATCGGCGGCACCTTCGTGAACCTCGCGCTGCGCACCCTCGGCCTCGTCGAGCGGCAACTCGCCGTCATCGAGGGGCTGGAGGAGCGCGAGCAGGACCCGGACCGGCTGGCGACCCTCTTCAAGCTCGACCATTTCGCCACGGTCATGCGCCGGCACAGCGAGAACCTCCTCGTCCTCGCCGGCACCGAACACGTCCAGCAGCACGCCGGGCCGGTGCCGCTCGTCGACGTCGTCCGCGCGGCGGTCAGTGAGATCGAGCGGTACGAGCGGGTCCGTATCGCCGCGCTCCCGCCGCACGCCCATCTGGCCGGCTTCGTCGCCGACGACCTCTCCCACCTGCTGGCCGAGCTGATGGAGAACGCCACCTCGTTCTCCCCGCCCGACCTGCCCGTCGAGATCTCCGGCTGGCTGCTGGAGAGCGGCGAGGTCATGCTCTCGGTCCAGGACGAGGGCATCGGCATGACCGAGGAGCGGCTGGCGCGCCTCAACTCCCGCCTCGCGGACTTCGACCCCGAGGCCACCTACGACCAGGAGGGCGACGAGGGCCTCGGACTCGGCCTGTACGTCGTCGCCCGCCTCGCCCACCGCCACGGCATCCGCGTCCAGCTGCGCGAGCAGAAGCAGGGCGGCATCGCGGCGGTCGCGGTCCTGCCGGGGAGCCTGCTCGCGACGGCCCCCGCGGCCGCGGTCCCGTCCCAGGCGCCGCAGCACGCCGGTGCCCAGGCCTTCTCGCTGCCGGGTGCCGACGCGGAGGCCAACTCCAACCTCCTGCACGGACGGGCGAAGAGCAGCGACCCCTTGGTGGCCCTCGCCGAGAAGGCGGTGCGCGAGAACGGCGACGCGGAGGGCGGCGAGGCGGAGGGTCGCGACGCCGAGGGGCACGACGCGGAGGGTCACGGCGCGGAGAGTGCCGTACCGGAGCCTGCGGAGGCCGAAAGGGCCGTACGGGAGCCGGAAGCCGCCGAGGAGAGCACGGACGCCGTACGGCCGGCGACGGAGCGGCAGCAGGCGGAGCCGGCAGCCGAGCGGGAGCGGGAGCATCCCGCCGAGACCACGATGGAGCTGCTGATCCCGGCGCAGCCGACGGGGGAGCAGACGACCCCCGAACCGGCGGCCGCGGACGGCGAGGACACTCCCGCCGAAGCCGAAGCCGAAGCCGAAGCCGAAGCCGAAGCCGAAGCCGAAGCCGAAGCCGAGGCGGGGACCGAGGCCGAGGTCGAGGCCGAGGCGGAACACGCCCGCACCGCGGACGAGGACCTGCTCACCGACAAGGGCCTCCCCAAGCGCACCCCGAAGATCACCGCACCCGCACCGGCCCCGCGACAGCGGACCGCCGGGGTCGACGCCGAAGCCCTCCGCAGGAGGCTGGGTGGCTTCCGCCAGGGAGCGGAGGCCGGGTACCGCGACGTACGGGCGGAGATCGCCGAGCAGACCGGCCAGAGCAAGACACCGAGCACCGAATCCGAAGCAGCCACGGGGGGCACAGTCGAGGAGGCAAGCAGTTGACCGCGCCCAGTACCTTCGGACTGAGCAGTGAAGCCCGCAACCTGCACTGGTTGTTGACGAATCTGGTCGAGGAGGTGCCGGGCATCCAGTCGGTCGCCGTCGTCTCCTCCGACGGCCTGCTCCTGCTCTCCTCCGACCACGCCCGGAACACCGCGGCCCGCGAGGCCAGGACCGACCGGCCCAGCGGCCCCCGTGGCTCCTCAGCCGACCTCGCCACCGTCGTGTCCGGCATCGGCAGCCTCACCGTCGGCGCCGCCCGGCTGATGGAGTTCGGCGGGGTCAAGCACACCATGGTCGCGATGGACGAGGGCAGCCTGTTCGTGATGTCCATCAGCGACGGCTCGCTGCTCGGCGTGCACGGGTCGGCGGACTGCGACATGAGCGTGGTGGCCTACCACATGGCGCTCTTCGTCGGTCGCGCCGGCCACGTCCTCACCCCCGAACTGCGCAGCGAGCTCCGGAAATCCCTGGAGACCGCGTCGGCAGGGAGCACCCGATGAGCAACCTGCCGAAGAAGCCGCCCACCAAGCCCCTGCTCCCCACCCGCGGCGGCGACCGCAAGCCCGCCCGGGTGCGCCCCTACTCGCTCACCGGCGGCCGTACCCGCTTCGGCCATGTACTGCTCGTCGAGACGTTCGTCAGCAGCACGGCCGCGTTGGAGGCCGGCGAGGAGCGCAAGGAACTGACGAATGGGTCCCTCAGCTCCCGGGTCATGCCGGAGATGCGGGCCATCGTCGAACTGTGCCGCCGTATGCGCACGGTGGCCGAGATCGCCGCGTTGCTGAAGATGCCGCTCGGCGTGGTCCGCGTGCTCCTGAGCGACCTCGCGGACCAGGGAAAGATCCGTGTGTACGGCACCGGAACCGGTCATGGCACGGGCCGGCCGGACCGCGCGCTGCTGGAAAGGGTGCTGAGTGGACTCCGTCGTCTCTGACGCCGCCTCCGTTGTCGGCGGTACCACCCCGTTCGTCGAGCCCGACGAGGACCTGAAGTCCTGGCAGACGGACCGCACCCGCGCGCCCATCGCCACGAAGATAGTCGTGGCCGGCGGCTTCGGCGTGGGCAAGACCACGCTGGTCACCGCCGTCTCGGAGATCACGCCGCTGCAGACCGAGGCACTGATGACCGAGGCGAGCGAGGCCACCGACGACCTCACCGCCACGCCGGGCAAGTCCACCACCACCGTGGCCATGGACTTCGGGCGTCTCACGCTCGACGACGACCTGGTGCTCTACCTGTTCGGCACGCCGGGCCAGCAGCGGTTCTGGTTCATGTGGGACGACATCGTGCGGGGCGCGATCGGCGCCGTCGTCATGGCCGACACCCGACGTCTGAAGGACTGCTTCCCGGTCCTGGACTACTTCGAGAGCTCCGGACTGCCGTACGTCGTCGCGGTCAACCACTTCGACGGCAGTGAGCTGTTCGAGCCGGAGGACGTGCGGGAGGCTCTGACCGTCCCGCGGCACATACCTGTCATGATCATGGACGCGCGTCGCCGGATCTCCGTGATCGAGACCCTCCTGGCCCTCGTGGGCCACGCGCTCGACGAAACCCCCGAGTAGGAGACAGCCCCGCATGCGGAAGATACTCGTCGTCGGAGCCGGTCAGTCCGGGCTCCAGATCGCTCTCGGCCTCCAGTCGCAGGGGTACGAGGTCACCCTGATGTCGAACCGGACGGCGGACGAGATCCGCAGCGGCCGGGTCATGTCCACGCAGTGCATGTTCCACACCGCCCTGCAGCACGAGCGCGATCTCCAGCTGAACTTCTGGGAGTCCCAGGCCCCGAAGATCGAAGGGCTCGGCGTCTCCGTCGCCGCCCCCGGCTCCTGGGCCGAGGGCCCCTCCGCGCGGGCGATCGACTGGCTGGGCCGGCTCGACGGGCACGCGCAGTCCATCGACCAGCGGGTGAAGATGGCCGGCTGGATGGAGACCTTCGCCCAGCGCGGCGGCCAGCTCGTCATCCACGGCGCCGCCGTCGGCGACCTCGACTACTTCTCCCGTACGTACGACCTGGTACTGGTCTCGGCGGGCAAGGGCGAGCTGGTGCAGATGTTCGCCCGCGACCCCGAGCGGTCCCCGTACAGCGAGCCGCAGCGCGCCCTGGCCGTCTCGTACGTCCACGGCCTCGGCCCGCGCCCCGAGCACCCCGACACCGAAGCCGTCCGCTGCAACCTCGTCCCCGGCGTCGGCGAGCTGTTCGTCATGCCGTGCCTGACCACCTCCGGCCGTGCCGACATCCTGTTCTGGGAAGGCATACCCGGCGGCCCGCTCGACGTCTTCGACGGCGTCAAGGACCCGGCCGAGCACCTCTCCCTGACCCTGGGACTCATGGAGCGGTACCTGCCCTGGGAGTACGCGCGAGCCACCAAGGTCGAGCTGACCGACGCCGGCGGCACGCTGGCCGGGCGCTACGCCCCCACCGTCCGCAACCCCGTCGGCCGTCTCCCCGGCGGTGGGATCGTGCTGGGCGTCGCCGACGTCGTCGTGGCGAACGACCCCATCACCGGCCAGGGCTCCAACTCCGCGTCCAAGTGCGCCGCCGCCTACCTCGCCTCGATCGTCGAGCACGGCGACAAGGAGTTCGACGAGACCTGGATGCGTGCCACGTTCGACCGGTACTGGGCCACCGCCCAGCACGTGACCAAGTGGACCAACGCGATGCTGGCGCCGCCGCCCGAGCACATCCTCAACCTCATCGGGGCGGCCGGGCAGCTGCAGACGGTCGCCGACCGGTTCGCCAACGGATTCAACGACCCGGCTGATTTCGAGAACTACTTCTACGATCCTGAGAAGACCGAGGCGTATCTGGCCGAGGTTTCGGCGGCTTGATCCCGGGGCGTACGGCGCCCAGGACCGGGTTGGACGCGATCGGGGAGATCTTGACCTTCTCGCCGGTCCGCGGGGCCTGGACCACCTTGCCCTTGCCCAGGTACAGGGCCACGTGGGTGGCGTCCGGGAAGTAGACCACCAGGTCGCCGGGGCGCAGTTCGGTCAGCGGAACGCGTGCGAGCTGCGCCCACTGCTCCTGGCTCGTGCGGGGGATCGGGGTGCCGGCGTGGGCCCATGCCCGGGACGTCAGGCCTGAGCAGTCGTACGACTTCGGGCCCTCGGCGCCCCACTTGTACGGCTTGCCGAGCTGCCTCTTGGCGTAGCGGATCGCCCGGTCGGCCTTGCCGGACGGCTTGTGGTCGTCCTGGGCCAGGGTGCCGGAGGCCATGAACGCGCGCTGCGCCTTGTCGATGCCCTTGCGCTCCAGTTCCGCCAGGGCCGTGAGCTGGTCGGCGGTCAGTGAGGCCAGGAGCTTTTCGACTTTCCTCAGACGCTTGCGTACGGCCTCCTCGTTCTTCTTCTGCCGTTCGGCGAGGGCGAGTCGCTCGTCCAGGGCCTTGCGGGCCCTGCGGGCCAGTTCACCGGCCTTCCGCTCGCTGCCGGTCAGACGACCGACCGTCTCGGCGCGCTCCCGTGCCAGCCGGCCGATGACATGTCCCTGGTCCAGGGCGTGCTGTGGGTCGCGGGCCAGGAGCAGGCGGACGTACGGGGAGAGGTCGCTGACGTCCTGGTACTGCTGGCGGGCCAGGCGGCCGGCCGCGCCCCGGCTGTCGTGCAGGGACAGTCGTGCGCGGGACAGCGCCGCTTCCAGGCGGGTCACCTCGGCGCGCTGCTTCCTCAGTTTCTCCTCGGTGGCGTTGTAGGTTTCCGTGGCCCGCTCGGTCTGCCGGTACAGACGTTGAAGGTCCGTCAGCAGCTGTGCGACGGAGCGCTCTTGTGGTTCGGGAGCCGCCATCGCCGGTACCGGTGCCGGTGCGAGGATCGTGCCGGCCACCACCGCCGTGCACGCCAGACGCAGAATCCTTCCTGACACGTCATCACCTCCGATGCGGAGAGGCTCTCTGCTCCGCATCGTGAGCATCGGGTGATCGCCCGCTCTTCGCTCGGTGGCTGTGCGCGGTCCGGCGCAGCCACGTCACTCCTTTGTGTCGTCCCGCTTGCCGTCCGGCGTGGCGTTCCGCGTGGTGTCCGGTGTGGCGTTCGGTGTGGTGTCCGGCGTGGTGTCCGGTGTCGCGTTCGGCTTGGACCACGGCCAGTTCAGGCGGCGGGTGGGGGCGCCTTCCGGGGCGTACTCGTACTTCCAGCGCGCCGTGAGGCCCATGCGGGCGCCCTGCGTGCGCGGGACGCGGCGGTAGACCAGGACGGTGGGCGGGCCGCCGTGCGGGTCCGGGACGGGGATGCGGTACGTCTTGGGCGGGTGGCCGGTGATGCCGAGGAGTACGGGCAGGACGCGGCCGTCCATCGGGCCGCCCTCGAAGGGGGTGTCTTCGCTCTTCACGGCACCAGTGTCAGCCATCCGCCGCGAGCTTCTCGGCCAGGGCGGCGGTCTGCGGGTCTCTGGTCGCCGTGACCGCGAGGGCGGCGGTGAACTGCTCGACCAGCCAGTCCCGCAGTTCCTGCACGGGCGGCTGCTTGTCCTCGTCGAGCCAGATGAGGGACGCCGCCTCGACCGCGGTGATCCACATGCGGACGGTCATGCGGAGGCGGAGGCCGGGGTCGGTGATCTCCAGGTGGTCGAAGATGTGCTCGGCGGCGGCGCGGCGGACGCCGTCCACAATGGCCGTCGTGCGGGAGGTCTCCACGACGCTGCCGCCCTGGAGGAGGGCGCTGAAGCCGGTGTCGTGCTCGTCGACGAAGGCGAGGTAGCGGTCCAGGGCCCGCGTGAGGCGGCCCAGGAGGGGGCCCTCGCGGGGTTCGGCGAAGCAGTGCTGGAGCTCTTCGGCGGCCGAGCGCAGGGCGACCTCGTAGAGCTGTTGCTTGCCGCCGGGGAAGTAGCGGTACACCAGGGGCCTGGAGACCCCCGCCGCCTCGGCCACGTCGTCCAGGGAGACGTCCTCGGGGGCACGGTGCGCGAAGAGGGTGAGCGCGGCGTTGAGGAGTTGGCTGCGGCGTTCCTCGACGCTCAGGCGACGGTAGGCGGGGGTGGGTGCCGAGGGCGTCATGACCAGCAGGGTAGTCGGGTGGGCGGGATGCCTGCGGCGGCTGTGCGGGTCCGGTGGGGGCGGCGTGTGGCGCCTGGGGCTGGTGGGGGGTGCGGGGCCGTACCGGGGGGTGTCCGTCCTCGGGCCGGCGGCTGGGTCGGGACAGGAGGTGCTGTGTCTTGACGCCGGCCGCTGCGGGCGGGCACCCCCCGGTACGGCCCCTTCGCGCCGTGGGCGGCTGGTCGCCGGTGGGGGTGCGCGTTCCCGGCCCCCCGGGGGTGGCTCCCCGGGGGCGGCTACCGGAGGCGGTGGGCGGCTGGTCCGTGGGGTTCGTTCATGCCAGCAGGCCGGACGACTTCCACAGGCGGCGGCCCACCCCGCGAAGGACTCCTATGTCGTCGAGGAAGTCCGTCAGGCGCTTGGCGCCGGTCTGCATGATCTCGCGGCGGTGGGCGCTGGCCTTGACCTGGGCCATGGCTTCGCGCTTGTCCAGGCCCACGTTCGTGTAGACATCGGGGTTCACGAAGGCCACCGAGAACACGCGGGCGAACTCGCCGGAGGTGACCCGGGTGAACTCCTGCGACCACCTGGGGGCCGTCACCATCTGGCGGCGCAGTTCCTCACGGGCGTAGCGGACGTGGCGGGCCTCCTCGACCACATGGATGCGGGTGACGCCGCGGATGAGGGGCTGGACGCGTTCGTCGGGGAACGTCAGGCGCTGCATCCAGTCGAGGACCTCCTCGCCGAGCAGCGTGGCCGTGAAGGAGCCCGGCGTGGTGGAGATCGTCTTGAAGAGGCGGCCCAGTTGCTGGTGGACACGGCTCACGGGGTACCAGGGGGTGCCGCTGTGGGAGATCAGTCGGGCGAACATCTTGGAGTGGCGGCACTCGTCCTCTATCTCGGTGAGGGCGTAGCGGACGTGTGCGCTGGTCGCGGCCTTGTCGTAGATGTGGCGGACCAGGAGCTGCATGAGGATGATCTCGAACCAGATGCCCAGGGACGCCAGGGCCGCCGACTCGTGCTGGGAGAGCAGGATGCGCTGCTCCTCGCCCATGCGTTTCCACAGCGGGGTGTCGTAGAGCGACACCAGTTCCGGTGGCCAGAACCACTTGCCCTCCTCGAAGGGGGCGTCCCAGTCCAACTCCTTGTCCGGGTCGAAGGAGTGCTTGGCGGAGGAGTCGAGCAGCCGCTGGGCCACTTGCTCCCGGTCCTTGAGCAGGCCGAGCGCATCGCGCAGCCCCGCGACCGCATCGGCTTCCGTCAGCGTCGTCATGCCCTTATGAGACTGCCTGTCAGCAAGCCCGTCAATCCCTTGTGCGCAACTTGTTGACCGCGCGTCTACCACGTGTGAGCCTGCGGGACATGCCGACTTTCGACCTGTACGTCACAGATCCGGGAGACCCTCTCTGGCAGGTGCCGGCGACCGGCGCGGCACGTTTCAGCTGGGAGTACGACGACGGCCGCGACCGCCTCCTCGCGCTCTACCAGAAGGGCAAGGACAAGCAGTGGGACGGGCGGACGCGCATCGACTGGGAGCTGGAGGTGGATCCTTGCGACCCGCTCGGGACCCCCGACGAGGCGCTGTCCCTGTACGGCACCAAGTACTGGGCGAAGCTCACCGACCAGGACAAGGGCGAGCTGCGCAAGCACTTCGCCTCCTGGCAGTTCAGCCAGTTCCTGCACGGTGAGCAGGGCGCGATGGTCTGCGCCGCGCGGATCGTGGAGTCCGTCCCCGACCTCGACGCGAAGTTCTACTCGGCGACCCAGGTCATGGACGAGGCCCGGCACGCGGAGATCTACGGCCGCTTCCTGCAGGAGAAGATCGGGATGCTGTACCCGGTCAACGACAACCTGCAGGCCCTGCTGGGGGACACCCTGCGGGACAGCCGGTGGGACATGCCCTACCTCGGTATGCAGGTCCTGATCGAGGGGCTGGCGCTGGCGGCCTTCGGCATGATCCGGGACACCACGGACAAGCCCCTGCCCAAGCAGATCCTGGCGTACGTCATGCAGGACGAGGCCCGGCACGTCGCCTTCGGGCGGATGGCGCTCAGGGACTACTACAAGCAGCTCAGCGACGCCGAGCTGCGTGAGCGCGAGGAGTTCGTCATCGAGGGCTGCTACCTGATGCGCGACCGGCTGCGGGGCGTCGAGGTGCTGGAGAACTTCGGCATCCCGACCGCCGAGGCCGAGGAGTACAGCGAGCAGTCCGAGTTCCTGGCCCTGTTCCGCCAGTTGCTGTTCTCCCGCATCGTCCCCTGCGTCAAGGACATCGGCCTGTGGGGCGAACGGCTCCAGCGGGCCTATGTCGACATGGGCGTCTTCGAGATGGGCGACTCGAACCTGGACCTGTTGATGGCCCAGGACGAGGAGATCGCCGAGAAGCTGGACGCCGAGCGGTTCGCCGTGGAGGAGCGGGAGCGGGTGGCGGAGGTGGCGGACGCCGTCGAGGCGGGGGCCGAGGGCTGAGGGGCCCGGCCCCGCGTCAGGCCGAGCAGCCGAGGCCGTCCGGCACCTCGCCCAGTACCGGCTGGGCCCCCTGGGGCGGGTACGACGTACGCAGGGTGAAGGCGTACGGCGTGGGGCCGTTCGTGCGGAGGTGGAGGAGGCGGGACTCGGCTTCCGCGACCGTCGGGCGGTGGCCTGCGGGGACCCACCACAGGGCGGTCATCGCCTCCTGCACCCGCTCGAACCACTCGCGGCGACGGGCCAGCATCTCGCGGTGGCGGCCCTGGTACATGTACGCGGTCAGGGCGTTCGTGTCCCGCCACATCGTCAGGTTGATGATGAGCCAGGAGTCACCGAAGACGGGTACGGCCGTCGCGTCGCCGGAGTCGTCCTGCAGCCGCCACACGAAGCCGTCGGCCGCCTCGGCGTCGGCGTTCACGGGGTCGAGGTTGTCGACGAAGTCCTTCAACTGCGGTGAGTCCAGTGGGGCCTTGAGGCGGGCGATGTTGACCTGGGCGAGTTCGTAGGCGGCTTCCGGTGCGGTTGATGACGTCATGGGCCGAACGATAGGTCGGGCGGCGCGGCGCGCCGAGAGGGCGTCTCAGAATATGGGCACATGCCCTCTTTCACAGCCGGTACGGGGGCCGCGTGAGGACCTGTGCACCGCCGTCTTACGGGCGGGAAACCCCGCCCTGACCGGTCCGCCCGTAGCCTCACGGGGCATGACGGGGAATGTACTGACCACCCTTCGCCCGACCCTGCGCCGCCCGGCCGCACTGCCCGGATGGAGCTCCATCCGCGGCCGTATGGCCATCGTGCTGGCCGTACCGACCTGCCTGCTGCTCGCGCTCGTCGGGCTCGGCGTCGCCGACCGGGCCGCCGACTGGTCCGCCGCCCGGAAGACCGAGACACAGGTCGGGGTGCTGCTGAAGGCGCAGGAGTTGGTCCGGGAGGTGCAGCGCGAACGCGGACTGACCAACGGGCTGCTGGGGGGTGAGGAGGGGTACCGCGACGACGTCGCGGCGCAGCGCGGACGTACCGATGAGGCACTCGACGCGCTGCGCGCCGCGCTCGACGAGGAGGGCGGCGCGCTGCCCGATGCCGCGCTCTCTGCGCTGCGGTCCGCCGACGGTCCACTGGCCGCCCTCACCACGACCCGTGAGGACGTCGACGCCGGTACCGCCGAGCGCGCCGCCACCCTGCGGACGTACACCGAGGCCGTCACCGCCCTCATCGACGCCGAGTCGGCCGGTGCCCCGGACGGCGACCGGCCCATCGCCCAGGGCGTACAGGCGCTCCAGGCCCTCGCCAGGGCGACGGAGGCCGTCGCGCTCGAACGCGGATCCCTCAACGGGGTGTTCGCGGCCGGGCGGTTCCGGGCCGGGGAGTACCTCGACTTCACCGAGGTCCGCGCCGCCCGGGTGGCCGCTGTGGGGCAGTTCCGGCAACTGGCGGGCAAGGGGCAGGAGTCCGCTCTCGACGACGCCTTCGGTACGGCCGCCGCGCGCCGGGTCGCCGGGTACGAGGCCCGGGCCGAGCGGGGGGCCGACGGGTCCGCGCTCCGTGTGGCGCCGGGCCGCTGGTGGGCCGACATGACGACCCTCGTCGATGATCTGCACACCGTGCAGCGGGCCGTCGGGGACGACGTGCGGGCCCACGCCGCCGACGCCGGTTCCGCCGCCACCCGCCAGCTCGGCGGCTTCCTCGCCCTCGGGGCGCTGATCGCCGCGGTCGCCGTCGCGCTCGCCCTCTTCTCGGCCCGCTCCATCACCCGGCCGCTCGGCGCCCTCGCCGACGAGGCGGACGCCGTGGCGGGGACGCGGCTGCCCGAGGCCGTGCGGCGGATCCAGGAGGCCGACCCCGGCAGCGCGCCCGCCGACGGGGACGGGCGGCCCGAACTCCCGGGCGGAGCACGGGAGATCAGCCGTCTCGCCGCGGCCCTGCGCAATGTCGAGGACACCGCCGTCGGGCTCGCCGCCGAGCAGGCCGCCCTGCGTCGCACCAGTACCGAGTCCCTGGCCAGCCTCGGGCGCCGCAACCAGAGCCTGCTCAACCGGCAGCTCGGTCTCATCACCGCCCTGGAGAGCCAGGAGCTGGACCCGGACGCCCTCGCGGAACTGTTCGAACTCGACCACCTCGCCACCCGGATGCGCCGCAACGCCGAGTCGCTGCTCGTGCTCGCCGGTGAGGAGTCGCCGGCCCGGTCCTGGAAGGGCACGGTCGCCGTCGCCGACGTCGTGCGGTCGGCCGTGGCGGAGGTCGAGCAGTACCGGAGGGTGGCCGCCGTCGACATCCAGCAGTGCGGCGTCCGCGGCCACTGCGTCGCCGAACTGTCCCATCTGCTGGCCGAGCTGGTGGAGAACGCCCTGATGTTCAGCCCGCCCAAGCAGCCCGTCGAGGTCTACGGCTGGTGGGACGGCGGTGAATACTGCCTGGCCGTCGTGGACCGGGGGATCGGTATGGCACCGGAGCGCATGGCCGAGTCCAACCGGGTGCTGTCGGGCCGGGGCGGCTCCCCGCACACCGCCCCGACCAGGTTCCTCGGCCACCACGTCGTCGGCGCCCTCGCGGCCCGCCTCGGCGCCCAGGTCGAACTGCGTCCCACGCAGGGCGCGGGCGTCACGGCGTACGTCGCCCTGCCCGCCGCCCTGATCCAGGAGCCGACGTCAACGGCCGTCCTGCGAGGGTGACCTCAGCACCGCCTCCATCACCGCCCGGGCGATCGGTGCCGCGTCCCCACCCCCGCTGATCTCGCCCCGGTCCGCGTCCGCGTCCTCCACCACCACCGCGACAGCGACCTTGGGCTCCAGATCGCGGTCGCCCTGCGCCCAGGAGACGAACCAGGCGTACGGCGTCCCGGAGTTGCCGAGGCCGTGCTGGGCCGTGCCGGTCTTGCCGCCCACGGTCGCGCCGGGGATCCAGGCGTTCGTGCCGGTGCCCTCCCGCACCACGTCCACCATGAGCTCCTTGAGCTGGACGGCGGTCGACAGGCGCATGGCCTGCCGCATCGGGCGCGAACCGGCCGTCGCGACCGTGCCGCCGCTCGCCCGGGTCGTGCGCTCCACCAGATACGGCGAGCGCACCTGCCCGCCGTTCGCCACCGCCGCCGCGACCATCGCCATCTGCAGCGGGGTGGCCCTCGTGTTGTACTGGCCGATCGACGACAGGGCGAGCTGCGCCCGGTCCACCTTGGCGTCGAAGGTGCTCTCGGCGACCGGGAACGGGATCCGCAGGTCGGCGTCGTTGAAGCCGAAGGTATTGGCCGTCGCGGCCATCCGTTCCGCTCCCACCCGCACACCCAGCCTGGCGAACACGGTGTTGCACGACCACTCGAACGCCTTGCGCAACGAGACGTCCGCGCAGCCCTTGGACGGGTTCGTCAGCCTGGTCCTGGTGCCCGGCAGACGGTACGGGTCGGGGGAGTCGGTCGGCTCGTCCAGGTCCTCGACGACGCCCGCGTCCAGGGCGGCCGCCGCGGTCACCACCTTGAAGGTCGAACCCGGCGGATACGTCTTGCGCACCGCCCGGTTGAGCATCGGCTTGTCGGGGTCGCCGTTCAGGGACTTCCAGGAGCGGGTCACCGACGAGCCGTTGCCAGACAGCACGGACGGGTCGTACGACGGTGCCGACACCAGGGCCAGGACCCGCCCGGTCGACGGCTCGACGGCGGCGACCGCGCCCTTGCGGCCGGCCAGCCCCTCGTACGCCGCCTCCTGTGCCGCCCGGTGCAGGGTGGTCACCACGTCACCGGCGGGATAGCGGTCGCGGGCGGTGCCGTTCCACAGCGGGAACGGCGACAACAGCGGGTCCGTGCCCGACAGGACGCCGTCCTCGGTCTGCTCCAGGAAGGTCGTGCCGTACACCTGCGAGGCGAAGCCGGTCACCGGCGCGTACATCGGGCCGTCCGTGTACGTCCGCTCGTAGCGCAGGTGCTCGCGGGTGTCGTGGGATCCGGTGACCGGCTCGCCGCCGACCAGGATGTCGCCGCGCGGCTGTCCGTAACGGGCCATGGTGGTCCGGCGGTTGGCGATGTTGTCGTCGTAGGACGGGGCCTGGAAGACCTGGATGCGGGCGGCGTTCACGAGCAGCGCGACCAGCAGCAGGGCGCAGAAGAAGGCGGCGTGCCGGATGTGCCGGGTCATCGGGCGGCCTCCGCGTCCTCGGGGACGCCGAACCGGCTGCGCGCCCGGTCGCTGAGCCGGATCAGCAGGGCCACGATCGCCCAGTTGGTGACCACCGAGGAGCCGCCCTGTGCCAGGAACGGCATCGCCATCCCGGTCAGCGGGATCAGGCCCGTCACCCCGCCCGCGATCACGAACACCTGGAGCGCCACGATCGAGGCGAGCCCCACCGCGAGCAGTCTGCCGAAGGGGTCGCGCAGCGCGAGGCCCGCGCGGAAGCCGCGCTCCACCAGCAGGCCGTAGAGGAGGAAGACGGCCGCGAGGCCGGCCAGGCCCAGCTCCTCGCCGGCCGTCGCGAGGATGAAGTCCGACTTGGCCGCGAAGCCGATCAGGATCGAGTGTCCGAGGCCCAGTCCGGTGCCGAAGACGCCGCCCGCCGCGAAGGCGAACAGGGACTGGGACAGCTGGTTGGGGCCCTCGCCCGCCTCGATCGACGCGAGCGGGTGCTGCCAGTCCTCGACCCTGCTGTGCACATGGGGTTCCAACTGGCCGACGGCGACCGCGCCGAGCGCCGCGAGCAGCAGGCCGACGGCGATCCAGCCGGTGCGGCCGGTGGCGACGTACAGCAGGACCACGAACAGGCCGAAGAACAACAGCGAGGTCCCGAGATCCCGTTCGAGGACCAGTACGCCGACGCTCAGCAGCCAGATGGCGACGATCGGGCCGAGGACGCGCCCGGTGGGCAGTTGCAGCCGGGGGAGCCCGAGGATCCGGCGGCCCGTGTACGCCAGCGCGGTGCGGTTGGCGGCCAGGTACGCCGCGAAGAACACCGCGAGCAGCACCTTCGCGAACTCGCCCGGCTGGATGGAGAATCCGGCGATCCGGATCCAGATGCGGGCGCCGTTCACGGAAGGGAAGAAGATCGGCAGGGTGAGCAGGACGAGAGCGGCGACGACACAGACGTAGGAGTAGCGCTGGAGGACTCGGTGGTCGCGCAGCAGGAGGACGACCACGGTGAACAGCGCCACGCCCAGCGTGGACCACACGAGTTGGGCGGGAGCCGCCAGGTCGTCCGGTGTCTCCAGGTCGAGCCGGTAGATCAGGACCAGGCCGAGGCCGTTGAGCAGCACGCCGATCGGCAGCAGCAGGGGGTCGGCGCAGGGGGCGCGCAGCCGCACCGCCAGGTGGGCGAGGACCGCGAGCACGCCGAGCCCGGCGCCGTAACCGGCGGCGCCGGGCGGGACGGTGCCGTCCCTGGCGAGGCCGACCGCGCAGTAGCCGTACACGGAGAGCAGGACGGCCACGACGATCAGGGCCAGTTCGATGCCGCGGCGCCGGGGGAGCGGTGCGGCGGGAGCGGGCGCGTCCGCTGCCACCAGGGTGGTTCCGGCCTTGGTCATGTCCGGAACTTACCCAAATAGTCCGTCTTGTGTGTCTTATGTGTCAGCACCAGCGCGGCGCGGCCCCGATGTTCTGGATGTACCGGGCCGATCCCCAGGCCCAGGTGCCGTCCGCGAGCAGGTACCAGAGCGGGTTGCCGTCGACCCGCTGGCCCGGCGTCTTGCAGAAGATCTTGACGATGTCCCCGCGGTGGACGGTGCGGATCACCTGGCTGCCCCGGTTGGGCGCGCTGCGCAGCAGCAGTGTGCCGGCGGTGACGCGACCCCGGGTGAACCGGTGGTCGTCGTGACCCCCGCCGCCCTGACCGCCGCCCCAGCCGCCCTGGCCGTTCCCGCCTCCGCCCTCGCCCTGGCCGTTCCCGCCCCCGCCCTCGCCCTGGCCACCGCCCCAGTCCCCTTGGCCGTTCCCGCCGCCGTCTCCTTGGCCGTTCCCGCCGCCGTCCCCCTGTCCGTTCCCGCCCCCTTCTCCCTGGCCCCCGCCCCAGTCGCCCTGGGACGTGCCCGAGCCGGTCCCGGACCCCCACTCGTCATCCGCGACGGCGGGTGTGGCGCAGGCCGCGGCGACGAGTGCGCCGACGGCGACGGATATGGCGAGGCGAGAGCGCAGGGCCATGGGGACCTCCATGCGAGACGGATGAACCTGACTAATCGCCACATTAGGAGCCCGTCTGGAGGGTCGCGCGTCACGCTGGGCCATAGGGGCGCAGCCGCCCGCGGGGCCGCGGCCTCAGGCCGGTGCCTGCCGGTGCAGGACGAGACGGGCCACGGCCCCGCCGTCCGCCGCGTTGGCGAACGTCAGCCGGGCTCCGAGGACCTCCGCCTGTCCCAGCGCGATGGTCAGCCCCAGCCCGTGTCCCCGCGATCCCCCCTCCGTACGGAACCGCTGCGGCCCGTGCGCGACGAGGTACGCCGGATAGCCGTCCCCGTGGTCCCGCACCGTGACGACCGGCCCGTCGACCGTCAGGGACACCGGCCTGCGCCCGTGCTTGTGCGCGTTGGCGACCAGGTTCCCCAGCACCCGCTCCAGGCGCCGCCGGTCGGTCTCCACGATGACGTCCCGGGTGACGACGACCTCCGTGTCGGTGCCGGACGCCCGCACCACCCGCTCCGCCAGCGCCCCCAGCGGCTCGCTGTCCAGTTCCAGCCGCTCCCGGCCGGTGTCCAGCCGCGAGATCTCCAGCAGGTCCTCGGTCAGCGTGCGCAGCGCTGCCACCCGGTCCCGCACCAGCTCCGTCGGCCGCCCCGAGGGCAGCAGTTCGGCCGCCGCGTGCAGCCCGGTCAGCGGCGTGCGCAGCTCATGCGCCACGTCGGCGGTGAACCGCTGCTCGGCGAGCAGCTTGCCCTGCAGCGACGACGCCATGGAGTCCAGGGCGGCGGCGACCGCGGCCACCTCGTCCTGCGGCCGGCTCGGGTCCTTCGTGCGGGGGTCGTCGACCCGCGCGTCCAGATCGCCCCCGCTGATCCGCCGGGCCACCCGGGCCGTGGCGTGCAGCCGGCGCGTCACTCGTGTCACCGCGAACGCGCCCACCAGCACCGTCACCCCGATCGCCAGCCCCGACGACCACAGGATGGCCCGGTCCAGGCCCTCGATGGTGCGGGCCTGCTGGGAGTAGTCGACCCGGACGGCGAGGACACGCTCGTCGTCGGCGGGGCCCGCCGCCCACATCGTGGGGTGCCCCCGGTGCTCGGCGACCACCGTGCCCCGGTCCCCGGCCAGCGCCAGGTCGCGCAGCGACTCGGGCAGCCCGTGCGGATCGAGTCCGACGCCCGGCCTGAGCGGGTCCCCGGCCTCGAACGCCGCCGTCGCGTCCTCCAGCCGGGACAGCGCGAGATCACGGGCCTGGCCGACGGTCTGGTTGGTCACCGAGACATGCACGAGGATGCCGAGCAGCGCGGCGAGGGCGCAGCACATCACCGTGATGAAGACGGCGGCCTTGACGGCGAGGGGGCCGGCCCACCGGGGAAGCGCGAGCCTCATGGGGTGCTCGCAGCAGGCGACGGGGAGAAGGAGGGGGCCGGGCGCGGGGTCTTCTTGCGGGGTCCGGTGCGCAGCATCTCGTCGTGCGTGAGCAGCATCGCCTTCTGGTCGGCGTCCCAGGTCCACTGCAACCGGTACTCGTATCCGGCCACCTCCGACGGCGAGCGCAGGATCACCGACCGGCCGGCCAGCTCCACGCCGCTGACGGCGTCGTCCCACTCCATCACCTGCACGAGCCTGCGCTTCTCCACGGTGTAGACCCGCACCGCGGTCGTGTTGCCCGGCATCAGCCGGAAGCCCAGGGTGAGGTCGGGGCGCCCGTCACCGGTCAGATCCCGGTAGTACGGCTGGAGCACCGGGCAGCGGCCGCGCCCGGCGCCCTCGTCGCAGTCGGCCATCAGACTGCCGGTCCGGTGGTACGGCGCCTTGTCGCCGTCGTAGTCCCCCGGGCTCTCGGCGATCTCCCCGCGCACCACCGCCACCGGGTCCACCTCGCGGATGTCGCCCCCGGGGACGGCGACGCCCTTGACGACCTCCCGGTTCACCTCGCCGACGACATAGGCCGGGCTGGACGCCGGCGTCAGCTGCGGCCAGAGCTTGTCCGGGCTGATCGCGGTCTCCGTCGGACCCGCGCCCTGGAGGCCCCCGGCGTCGCCGCACGCCGTCGCGGTCGCCAGCAGCAGGGCGACGAGCGCGACGATGCGCGTGGGGCGGCTGCGGGGCACGGCTCTCCAGGGGCTGGGGTGGTGATCAGTCCGTACACCCTATTCGTACGGAAGTCCTTTTTGCGCACCCGGTGGGCGGACGGGCGAAACGGTTACTCGGCGAGTTCCTCAAGGAGCCGGGCGGTCGGGAGCCCGGCCCGGAGGTAGTCGACGAACAGCTCGTTGTGCAGAGCCCACGGAGAGCGGCGGGAGCGTATCAGCCGGATCGCCTGCTCGGCGGAGCGGTTCCGGCGGATCAGCGCGTGGGCGACGACGAGCCCCGAGCGGTTGTAGCCGTGGTAGCAGCGGACGAGGACCCTGCGGCCGTCGTCCAGGGCCTCGCACGCGGCTTCCGCCAGCCGGATCACCCCCGCCAGCTGGGTGCCGTCCAGCGGCCCGTCGGGGATCGGCCACACATGGTGCTCGACGCCGGGGTCGGGTCCGTGCCCGGGCAGCCGCAGCAGCGTCTGTACGACGTCGAACTCGTTCGTCACGACGGCGAACTCCAGTTGCCCCGACGGCCCCCGGAACTCGTGCCCGCCCATCCACAGACCGGGCACGATCTCGCTCCACGGGCTGTCCGGAGCCGGTACGTCGGGTTGCTTCCTGCGGGTACGCAACGGCGCCTCCCCCACCACCCCTCTCGGGGGGTCTGCCCAACTCCTGCCGAAGGTAACCGGGTTCTTGCCCGGGCGGCACCCTGCCTGTTCCCATGGTCAGTGGGGTGATGGTGCATGAGCGGACTGCGCGTCGTACCGACCTGGCGGCACGGTCGGGAACGGCTCTACGTGTGCCTCACGGACGGGCGGAACATCGCCTGGTACGACAGGGAGGCTGCCAGGATCAACCTGCTCAGCGAGGACCGCAGAGAGGATGTGCTGGAGGCCCTCGGCCCGTTCGTCACCGGACCGGTGACGGTGGGCCCGCCCCCGGTCCCCACCCCGGCCGAGCTGGTCAGACTGGCCCTCCACCCGGACGACGACCTCGCGCCCAACCGGCCCGGCGAGGCGCTTTTGGTGGACCTCGACCGGGACCCGGGGCCCGCCCGCCGGCTGCGTCCCGACCCGCGGCGCCGGGCGCTCACGGCGGAGCAGACGGTGGGGGAGATCCTGGACCGGCTGGACGGGGCGGGGTGGCACACCCTGCACTCCCTGCCGCTTCCCGGCGGCGACCGGATCCATCACCTGGTGATCGGGCCGGGCGGGCTGTTCGCACTGCACGCCCTGTACGCCCGCAAGCAGAAGGTGACGGTGGCCGATCCGATGGTCTCCCTCGGCCGCCGCGAGCCGCAGCCCCTGCTGCGCCGGGTCCGCGCCGACGCCGACCGCGCCTCCTACGCCCTGACCGCCGAGGTGCGCCCGGTCCTCGCCCTGGTCGCCCCCTCCGACGTGGTGGTTCCGGCGCCGCCGCGGGAGGTCCGGGTCCTCAGGGACACGGAGGTGGAGGGGCTGGCCCGGGTGGGCGGGGTGCTGAAGCCGGCGGATGTGGAGGCGCTGCACGCGATGGCCCGGGACCGGCGGGTGTGGGGCGCGCTCGGCTGAACGACGTCGAGCAGGCGCTCGGCTGTCACACCGGCCCGGGGCGAGTGCCGTGCGCGGCCGGCGGGCGCCGCCGGCGTCGGGCCGGGGCGGCGGGTCAGGGCAGGGCGCCTGCCCGGGCCGGGTCCAGGAGGGGGGACAGCAGGTCCCCGTAGTCCTGCAGACGGGGGGCCAGATCGGGGGCGAGGAAGATCAGGTTCTCGGGGGAGCGGCAGTCCTCCACCTCCTCCCAGGTCACCGGTGCGGACGCGGTCGGCTCGCGGCGCGCGCGCAGGGTGTAGGGCGTGGCCGTCGTCTTGCGGGCGGCGTTCTGGCTCCAGTCGACGAAGACCTTTCCGGGCCGCAGGCTCTTCGTCATCCGGTGGATCGCGAGCCGGGGCAGCGCCTTCTCGGCCTCCACGGCGAGCGCCTTGGCGTACTCCGTGGCCCGCTCGGAGGGCGCGGGGCGGATGGACGCGCACAGGTGGAGCCCTTTCGAGCCGGAGGTCTTCGCGTACGCCTCGATGCCGTCCGCCGCGAGCCGCTCGCGCAGCCACAGGGCCACCTCGCAGCACTCGACCACCGTGGCGGGTGAGCCCGGGTCGAGGTCGAAGACCAGCCGGTCGGCCTCGCCGGGCGCGTCGATCACCCACTGGGGCGTGTGGAACTCGGTGACGAGGTTGGCGGCCCACATCAGGCTCGCCAGGTCCTGGACCAGGACCATCCGCGCCGGTCCCTCGACGCGCGGCACCTCGGAGGTGGTGACCCAGTCCGGGGTGCCCGGCGGGACGTTCTTCGCGAAGAAGACCTGGCCGTCCGGGCCGTCCGGATACCGCAGGAAGGACAGCGGCCGATCGCGCAGATGCGGCAGCAGGGCGTCGGCGGTGGTGGCGTAGTAGTGCAGCATCTCGCCCTTGGTGAAGCCGTTCTCCGGATACAGCACCTTGTCCAGATTGCTGAGCGCGAGCCGTCGCCCCTCCACCTCTGTGATCGGCGTCATACCATGAGAATTCCAGAAATAATGATGAATGTCTGAGTAAGCCGGGCAAAACTACCGAAAGGGTGCTGCGTGTGCGATCCATTTGGAACGGTGCCATCTCGTTCGGCCTGGTCAGCATCCCGATCAAGGTCGTGAACGCGACCGAGAGCCACTCCATCTCGTTCCGCCAGATCCACACCGAGGACGGTGGCCGCATCCGCTACCGCAAGGTCTGCGAGCTGGACGAGCGTGAGGTCAGCCAGGCGGAGATCGGCAAGGGGTACGAGGACGCGGACGGCACGATCATCCCCATCACGGACGAGGACCTGGCCCACCTTCCGCTCCCGACCGCGAAGACGATCGAGATCGTGGCCTTCGTCCCGGCCGACCGTATCGACCCGCTCCACATGGACAGCGCGTACTACCTCGCGGCCGGCGGGGCGCCGGCGGCGAAGCCGTACACCCTGCTGCGGGAGGCGCTCAAGCGCAGCCAGAAGGTGGCGATCGCCAAGTTCGCCCTCCGCGGCCGGGAGCGGCTGGGCATGCTGCGGGTGGTCGGCGACGCCATCGCCATGCACGGCTTGCTGTGGCCGGACGAGGTGCGGGCGCCCGAGGGTGTCGCGCCGGACACGAACGTCACGGTCAACGACAAGGAGCTGGACCTCGCCGACGCCCTGATGGACACGCTCGGCGAGGTCGACCTCGACGAACTGCACGACGAGTACCGCGAGGCCCTGGAGGAGGTCGTCGCCGCGAAGGCCGCAGGCGAGGCCCCGCCGGAGACCCCCGAGCCGGCGCGGGGCGGCAAGGTCCTGGATCTGATGGCGGCCCTGGAGAACAGCGTGCGCGCGGCGAAGGAGTCGCGGGGCGAGGCGCCCGCCGAGGAGCCGGCGGAGGTCAGACGCCTGGCCCCGCGCAAGACGGCCCGGGCGGCGCCGAAGCAGACGACCGGGAAGAAATCGACGGCGAAGAAGACGGCGGCCAAGAAGACCGCGTCGTCCGCCAGGAAGTCGACGTCGAAGACGGCCCAGGGGGCGAAGAAGACGGCGACGAAGAGCACCGCGAAGTCCACCGCGAAGAGCACGGCGAAGAAGGGCGCGGCCAAGAAGACGGCGTCCCGCAAGCGCACGGCGTGAGCAAGGCCGCCCGGCCGCCGGGGCCGTACGGGAGCCCTCACCCCCGGGCGGGCTCCCGTACCGAGACCTGTCAGGTCAGCTGTGACGCGATGAAGTCGAGCAACTCCCGTTTGCGCGAGGTGAGATAGAAGTGCTTCCCCTCGAAGACCCGGACGTCCAGTCCCCGGGACGTCACGTCCGCCCACGACTTGAGGTCCTCCGGCGCGCACACCGGGTCCCCGTCGCCCCCGCAGGCCGTGACCGGCACGCCGAGCGGGTCCAGGCGAGCGGGGCGGTACTTCGCCAGGAGCCCGAAGTCCGCGCGCAGCGCCGGCATGATCACCGGGCGCAGATCAGGGTGCTCGTAGACGGCGGCGTTCTCGGGATCCAGTACGCGGAGGTGCGCCAGGATCTCGGTGTCGCTCGGGGTGGGGCCGGGCGGCCGTTCCTCGGGAAGGCGCGGCCTGCCCCGGCCCGACACGATCAGGCGGGTGAGGGGGAGACCGGGGACGGCATCCAGCCGGCGCGCCACTTCGTACGCCGCCGACGAGCCCATGCTGTGCCCGAACAGGGCCAGCGGCCGATCGTCGGCGTCCCGCAGCAACACCTCGGTGACCGTGTCCGCCAGCTCCTCCATCGTGCCCGCGCACGGTTCGGCCAGGCGGTCCTGGCGGCCGGGGTACTGGACCGCGACGACCTCGATCTCGGGCGGGGTCAGCGCCGCCCAGTCGTGGAAGGCGCCCGCGGCTCCCCCCGCGTGCGGGAAGCACACCAGGCGGATCCGCGCACCCGGTACGCGACTGCCGCGCAACCAGCGGGCCCGGTCGTCGGGGACGGTCATGACTCCGCCTCGAACTCGGCGAGGAGGGCGTCCAGGGCCCCGTCCGCGGCACCGTTCTGCTTCAACTCGCAGACCCGCGCCGTCATCTCCCTGAGTGTGACCGGCTCCAGGAACAGCTGGATCGGCACGTCGACGTCCAACTCGTCGCGCAGCCTTCCGGTGAGGTGAACGGCCGTCAGTGAGTCGCCGCCCGCCTCGAAGTACGTCCGCTCCAGGTCGGCGGCGCCGTTCAGGTCCAGGGCCTCGATCACCAGCGCCTCCACCGTGGCCCGCAGTTCGCCGCCCGCCGCCGCACCCTCGGGCGCCTGGTGCGGTGCCTCGGCGGGTCTCCCCGGCGTCAGCGACCCGTGGCTCTCCCCGGCGAACGGGTACGTCGGCAGATGCACCCTGCGCCCGTCGCTCCCCGGCGCCGGCCACGTCACCTCCTCGCCCCGCACCCACGCCTCACCCACCGGGTCCAGGGTGCCGTGCGCCGCCCCGCCGCGGGCCAGCGCCGTCAGCCTCTCCGCCGCCTGAGCCGCATCCGACGCCACCACGTACGCCCGTGCGGCCAGCGCGGCCCGGCCGGTGCGCAGGGTGTGCGCGACGGCAGAGAGGGCGGGGGCGTCCGGGGCGCGCAGCACCGTCGCCAACCGCTCCGCGACCGAGGCCAGTTGCGCCTCGGTACGGGCCGACAGCGGCAGCAGCAGCGGACGTACGGCGTCGTCCGCCGGAGCCGGCCGCTGCGGTGCCTCCTGGACCACCACGTGCACATTGGTGCCGCCGATGCCCACCGACGTCACGCCCGCCAGCCGGGGCAGCTCCGGCCTGCTCGGCCACTCCTGTGCCTGTGTGACCAGCCGCAGCGGCGACCCGTTCAGGGCGGGAGCCGGGCTCGTGACATCCACCGTCGGGACCAGCGTCGCGTGCTCCAGCATCAGGATGGTCTTGATCAGCGCCGCCGCTCCGGCCGCCGCGTCCGCGTGGCCGATGTTCGACTTCACCGAGCCCAGACCGATGCCCGCACCGCCCGCGAAGGCCGCGCTCGCCGCCTCCAGTTCGATACGGTCGCCCAGCTCCGTCCCCGTCCCGTGCGCCTCCAGGTACTGCGCCGCCGACGGCTCCAGCCCCGCCGCCGCCCACGCCTCCGTGATCGCGGCCGTCTGCTGGGCCACCCCCGGGGCGGTGAAACCGACCTTGCCGGCACCGTCGTTGGTGACCGCCGTGCCCCGGATCACCGCGCGCACCGGGTCGCCGTCGGCCAGCGCGTCCTCCAGCCGGCGCAGCACCAGCACGCCCGCCCCGCTGCCCGGCACCGTACCGGCCGCCTTCTCGTCGAAGGGGCGGCAGCGGCCGTCGGGCGAGAAGATCCCGCCCTGGTAGTGGACATAGCCCTGCCGGCGCACGGTGCCGATGGCCACGCCGCCCGCGAGCGCGGTGTCGCACTCGCCGACGAGGAGGGCCTGCACGGCCAGGTGGACCGCCGTCAGCGACGTCGAGCAGGCCGTCTGGACGGTCATGCTCGGGCCGTCCAGACCCAGACGGTAGGAGATCCAGGGCGCAAGGAACTCGCGGTCGGTGAGGATACGGACCTGCAGGGCACCGACCGAGGCGGCGAGCGCCGGATCCGTGCCGGCCGCCAGCGCGTGCTCCGTCGGGCTGCCGCCCATGTACACGCCGGTGCGGGACGGGGCGTCCAGCGGGGCGTACCCGGCGTCCTCCAGGGCGGACCAGGCGGTCTCCAACAGCACCCGGTGCTGCGGGTCCAGCACCGCGGCCTCGGTGCGGCTGAAGCCGAAGAGCTCCGCCTCGAAGCGGTCCGCGTCCGGGAGCCGGCCCTGCGCCGGGACGTACGCCGGGTTGCGCAGCTCCGCCGGGTCCGCCCCGTCGGCCAGCAACTCCTGCTCGGTGAAGGCGGACAGGGAGCAGACACCGGCGCGCAGATTGCCCCAGTAGGTCTCCAGGTCGGGCGCACCGGGGAAGCGGCCGCTCATGCCCACGACGGCCACCGCGGACTCCAGCTCCCGCGTCGGATCCTGCATCGGGTTGTCCTCGGTCGTCATCGCGTCGTGCCTTTCCTGGAACGGAGCTGGTGCAGGGCCGCCTGGCGCTCACGGCGGGCGCTTCCGCGCCGGGCCGCCTCCTCCTGCAGGGCGACGTCGGGCGCCGTGCCGGCGAGGTGGGTCGCGAGCGAGGCGACCGTGGGGTACCGGAAGAGGTCGACCAGGGTGAGGTCCCGGTGCTCGGGGTGCTCGTGGAGCGCCGCGAGCACGGCCAGCAGCCGTACCGAGTTGCCGCCCAGGTCGAAGAAGTTGTCGTGGGCGCCGACCCGGTCCACGCCCAGCACCCGCTGCCAGACCTCGGCCACGCGCCGCTCGGCCTCGGTGCTCGGAGCGGCGTACGTCTCCCGCAGCTCCGGTCGCCCGGTGGGCGGTTCGGGCAGCCGGGACCGGTCGATCTTGCCGGAGCGGTTCAGCGGCAGCTCCGGCAGGCGTACGAAGACCTCCGGGACCATGTAGCCCGGCAGCCGCCCCGCGAGGTGCGCCCGCAGCGTCTCGTCCGGCACGTCGGTGGTGGTGACCGCGTACGCCACCAGCCGCTGTTCGGTGCCCTCGCCGCGCACCGCCGCCGCGGCGACCGTGACCTGCGGGTGACCGGCCAGCACGGCCTCGATCTCGCCCAGTTCGATGCGGTAGCCGCGCAGCTTCACCTGGGAGTCACCGCGGCCGAGGTAGTGCAGCACACCGTGCGCGTCGAGACGGCACAGGTCGCCGGTGCGGTACATCCGGCTGCCGGGCGGCCCGTACGGGTCGGCGACGAAGCGTTCGGCGGTCATGCCGGGGCGGGCGAAGTAGCCGCGGGCCAGGGTGGCGCCGGCGACGTAGAGCTCGCCGGTCACGCCGACCGGGACCGGACGCAGCCGGCGGTCCAGGACGTAGGCGCGCGAACCGGGGACCGCGTGGCCGATGACCACCGGCTCGCCGGGCCGCAGGTCGGCCGTCGTGGAGTACACGGTGGCCTCGCTCGGGCCGTACGCGTTGACGATCCGGCGGCCCTCCTCGCCGAGCCGCTCCACCAGCTCCGCCGGGCACGCCTCGCCGCCCACCGCCAGCGTGCGCAGCTCGGGCAGCGCGCCCGGGGCGCGGGGCAGGGTCATCGCCGCGGACGGCGGCAGGAACACGTAGGTGATGCGGGAGTCCCGCAGCCGTGCCTGGAGCGCCTCGCCCAGCCGCTCGTCCTCCTGCGCGATGTGCAGCTCGGCACCCGCGACCCAGGGGAAGAACAGGTCGGACACGGCCACGTCGAAGCCGAACGACACGAACTGCAGGACGCGGTCCGTCTCGGTCACCGGGAACACCGGGCGCACGTTGACCGCGAGGTTGAACAGCGCACCGTGCTCGACCGCCACGCCCTTGGGGACTCCGGTGGAGCCGGAGGTGTAGAGGACGTAGGCGAGGTCGCCGGGCGCACACGCGACGGGCGCGGCCGCGGCCACCGTCTCCTGGACCTGGTCCACGCGCAGTTCCGGTACGTCCGTGCCCGTCAGGCCCGTCGTCCCCGCCGCCGTCAGCAGCAGGGACGTGCCCGAGTTCGTGACCATGTGGGCGAGGCGGGCGGCGGGATGCGCCGGATCCAGCGGTACGTACGCGCCGCCCGCGCGCAGCACCGCCAGGGCGGCGATGCCCATCTCGGCACCGCGGGGCAGGAGGAGGCCGACTCGGTCCCCGCGTCGGACGCCGCGTTCCTGGAGGTGGGCTGCGAGGGTGTCGGCGCGCTTCAGCAGGTCGCGGTATGTGAGGCGCAGGTCGCCGCAGACCAGGGCGGTGGCCTCCGGTCGTTCGGCGGCTCGGTCCGCCACGAGGTCGGGGACCAGCTGCGCCGCCGGGAGTGCCACGCTGTGCCGTCGGGCGGCTGCGGGTTCGTCGTGGCTGGTCGCGCGGTTCCCCGCGTCCCTGGCAGGCGCTGCCGTGCCCTGGGTCAGGAGCCACTCGTGTTCGTCCGGCGGGAGCATGTCGATGGCCGACAGAGGAACGTCCGGACGATCCAGCAAACCCTCCAGCAGCGTCTCGAAGCAGCGCACCCACCGCCGTACCGTCTCCGCCTCGAACAGCGCGTCCCGGTGGATCAGGTACGCGGCGAGGTCCTCGCCCCAGCGCTCCACCTGGAGGTGGAAGTCGAACTTCGCGGTGTCCAGCGTGACGGGGACCCGCTCGACCTCGGCGCCGGCCAGCCGCAGCGTCAGCTCGGTGTCGTCGTCGTAGCCGAAGACCACCTGCACGACCGGGTCGTGGCTGATCTCGCGCGCCGGGGCGACCTCGTTCACCACCGCTTCGAAGGGGGCGTCCTGGTACGGCTGGGAGTCCAGAAGGGCGGTGCGCAGGCGGGCGATGAGGTCGTGGTACGACGGATCGCCGGACAGGTCGATCCGCAGCGCCAGGGTGTTGGTCAGCATGCCGACCATGTCCTGGAGTTCCGGGCGGTCCCGCCCGGACACGGGAAAGCCGATCACCAGGTCGTCGGTGCCCGACAGCCGGCCCACGAACGCGGCGTACGCGGCGAACAGGGCCATGAACGGTGTGCCGCCGCGCTCCCGGGCCGTCGCGGCGATCCGCTCGCGGACCCGGGCCGGCAGCAGGAACCGCTCGGTGCCGCCCGACGCCGAACGCACCGCCCCGCGCGGCCGGTCCAGCGGCAGCGCGACCGTCTCGGGGGCGCCCCGCAGCCGCTCGGCCCAGTACGCGACCGAGCCGGCGTACTCGCCGTTCGCCTGCCGTTCCCGCTGCCACACGGCGAAGTCGGGGAACTGCAACGGGAGTTCGGGCAGAGCGTGGTCCAGCCCCTTGGCCTCGTTCTCGTACCCGGCGGCCAGCTCGCGCAGCAGCACGCCCAGCGACCAGCCGTCGCACACGAGGTGGTGGGCGACGAGCAGGACGCGGTGACTGCCGTCGTCCACGGTGTACAGGGTGCACCGCAGCAGCGGTCCGGTCGTCACGTCGAAGGGGCGGGCCGCCTCCGCGCGCATCCGGGCGTCCACCTCGGCGACGGGCACGTCGCGCGCCACGCCCGGCTCGATCGAACCGACGGCGGACACGATCTGCGACGGCACCCCGTCGGGGCCGGTGCGGAACACCGTGCGCAGCGACTCGTGCCGGGCGACCAGCGCGTTCAGGGCACGCCCGAAAGCAGCCGCGTCGAACGGCCCGCGCACCGCGAAGGCGGCCGGCACGTGGTAGGTCGCGCTGCCCGGGTCCATGTGGTCCAGGACGAGCAGCCGGGCCTGCGCGTCCGAGGTTGGGAACTCGTACTCCTCGTACGCCCCGCCCGTGCCGATGCCGTCAGCGTTCATCTTCCTGTGCTCCGTCCCCCGTGCGGTCTCCCGCCAGTACGTCCTCCACGGCCGCGGCGACCTCGGCCACCGGCCCCGGTGCGAGCACATCGCTGTGCTCACAGTCCAGTTCGTGCACGTCCACGCCGGCCGAGCAGCGCTGCCACGCGGCCGTCTTCTCCTCGGTCGTCGCCTCGGAGGCACGGGTGGCCGAGAAGAGGGTCACCCGGCCGTCGTACGGCGACGGCTGCCAGGCCCGCGCCATGTCGATGTACCGCTCCATGGCTTGGACCAGGGTGTCGAGGCGCTGTTCGTCGAGGTCGGCGAAGAGCGCGCTGTGCGCGTGGACACGTGCGACCACCTCCGCCCGCTCCAGCGGCCCCGGCCCGGCCGGGACCCCGGGCAGCGCGTTGCGCAGCAGGTTGCCCAGCGACAGCTGCTCCACGGCGCCGGGGGCCGGCGGCACCCGCGCCACCTCGGGCGGTTTCGGCATCGAGTCGAGGACGGCGACCAGCGCCACCTCCTCGCCCGCCGCGCGCAGCCGCACCGCCAGCTCATGGGCGAAGGGCCCGCCGAAGGAGCGGCCCAGCAGCAGGTACGGGCCGTGCGGGCGCACCGCCCGGATACGCGGCACGTACCGTTCTGCCAGTTCGCCCAGTGTCCGCGGCAGTTCCTCGCCGTGCAGCACCGGTGTCTGCAGGGCGTACACCGGCCTGCCGGGCGCGAGGTGCGGCAGCAGCGCCGCGTACCCCCAGCCGAGCCCGAGGCCCGGGTGCAGACAGAACAGCGGAGGCAGGTCGCCCTCGCCGCGCAGGGTGAGCAGCGGGGCGTAGGCGTCCTCGGCCGCGTCGCCCGGGTCCGCCGCGCCGGTGGCGAGGCGGGCGGCGAGCGCGGCGGGCGTCGGCGCCTCGAACAGGGTGGCCGGCGGCACCCGGCTCCCCAGCTCCGCGTGGATTCTCGCGGTCAGACGCAGAGCCAGCAGCGAGTGGCCGCCGTACGCGAAGAAGTCGGCGTCCGGGCCGACCGCGTCCACCCCGAGCACCTGCGCGAACAGGGCGCACAGCCGCTGCTCGCGCCCCGGCCGGGCCATCCGCCCGTACCCCCGGTGCGCCTGCTCCGGCTCCGGCTCGGGCAGCGCGGCCCGGTCGACCTTGCCGTGCGCGGTCAGCGGGACGGCGTCGAGACGGGCCCACGCCGACGGCAGCAGATGCGCCGGCAGGGTGCGCGCCGCGTGCTCCCGTACGAGGTCCAGGTCGCCGCCCACGACGTACGCGACGAGCCGCTTGCCGCCGTCCGGCCCCGGACGCGCGGCGACCACGGCCCGCTCCACGCCGGGGCACGCGGCCAGCGCGGCCTCCACCTCACCGGGCTCGATCCTGAAGCCGCGCACCTTGACCTGGTCGTCGGCCCGGCCCGCGAACTCCAGCTCACCGCCCATGAGTCGGCGCACCAGATCGCCCGTGCGGTACATCCGGGCGCCGGGCGGCCCGTACGGGTCGGCGACGAACCGCTCGGCCGTCTGCCCGGGGCGGTCGAGGTAGCCGTGCGCGAGCCCGGTGCCGGCGACGTACAACTCGCCCACCGCGCCGACCGGTACCGGGCGCAGGACGTGGTCGAGCACGTACGCGCGGGTGTTGTCGAGGGGCCGTCCGATGGGCACGGACGCGCCGACCTCCCCTCTCACGCCGTGGGCCGTGGCGAACACCGTCGTCTCCGTCGGGCCGTAGCCGTTGACGATCCGCGTGTCCGGACCGAGCGCCCGCACCCGCCGGACCGCCTCGGGCGCGAGCACGTCCCCGCCCGCCCACACCTCGCGTACCGTGCCGAGCACCTCGGGCGCGATCTCCGCGACCGCGCGCAGGAGTTCGGCCGTGAGCCACAGGGCGCTGAGGCGGGCCTCGGGCAGCAGCCGCTTGAGCAGGTCGGGGGTGACGGGGCCGGGCGGAGCGACCACCACGGTGCCGCCGTTCAGCAGGGGCACCCAGGTCTCGTACGTGGCGGCGTCGAAGGTGTGCGGGCTGTGCAGGAGCACGCGCTGATGGGCGCCGCCCGCGAAACGGCTGTCGGCGGCCAGTTCGACGACGGCCCGGTGCGGGGTGACGACGCCCTTGGGCTCACCCGTCGAACCGGAGGTGTACATCACGTAGGCGGCGGCCTCCGGGTGCACGGCGGCCGGCCCTGCCGTCGCCGGCTCCGGAGCGCCGTCCCCGGCGAGGCCCAGGGCCGTGACCCCCTGCGGCAGCCGGACCGCTTCCGACGTCACCGCCAGCCGCACCCGAGCCGTGTCCGTCAGCACCGCCAGCCGCGCCGCGGGTGCCGCCGGATCCAGCGGCAGACAGCACGCGCCCGCCTTCAGCACCGCGAGCTGCGCGACGATCATGCCCACGGACCGGCCGAGCGGCAGCCCCACGGTGTCGCCGGGCCGCACACCCGCCTCCCGCAGCCGCCCCGCCAGCCGGTCGGAGGCAGCGTCGAGACCGGCGTACGTCAGCACCTCGCCGTCCGCCTCCACGGCCGGCGCGTCGGGCGTGCGGGCCACCTGCTCGGCGAAGCGCCCCGGGATGCCCGCCACCTTCGGCACCGGACGTGCGGGGCCCTCGGCCAGGGCGCGCAGCAGTTCCCGCTCCTGCGACGGGAGCACGTCGAGCCGGTCGGCCGGCGTCCCCCGCGCGGACGTCAGCGCCTCGAAGGCGCCCACCAGGCGGGCGGCGACCGTGGCCGCCGGGACGCCCCGGCGGCATCCGACCCGCAGCAGCATCCGCTCCCCGGCGACGACCGCGACCGTCACCGGGTAGTGCGTCGCGTCCCGCGTCTCGACCAGCTCGACGTCCCGGGCGGGGCCCGTCGTGCGCGGGAAGTTCTCGAACGCCAGGACCGTGTCGAAGAGTTCGCCCGCTCCGACCGCCCGCTGCACCTGCGACAGCCGTACATGGTGATACGGCGCCAGCCGCAGCTGCTCGTCCTGGACGCGGGCCAGCAGCTCGTCGACGCCTTCCCCGCAGCGCAGCCGGATCCGCACCGGCAGCGTGTTGATGAACAACCCGACCATCCGCTCGACACCGGGCAGATCGTGCGGCCGCCCGGAGACGACCGCGCCGAAGACCAGATCCTCCGCGCCGGTCAGCCGCGCCAGCACCAGCGCCCAGGCGGTCTGCGCCACGGTGTTGACGGTGACGCCCGCGTCCGACGCCAGCCGGGTGACCGCCGCCGTCAGCTCGGCGGACAGCTCGACATCGACCGTGTCCTCGTGGCCGTCGGAGCCGGCCGGGGAGAGCAGCGCCGGTCGCGTCACACCGTCCAGCGCCGCACGCCAGGCCGCCTCGGCACCCGCCTGGTCCCGGCCGTTCAGCCAGATCAGGTACTGCTTGAAGGGCACTGCGGCCGACGGCTCGGCGCCCGCCACCAGCGTCTGCAGATCCCGCGCGAGCAACGGCAGCGACCAGCCGTCCAACAGGATGTGGTGGAACGTCAGCAGCAGGTCGGCGCCGTCGTCGTGCCGGACCAGAGCGGCCCGCACCAGGGGCGGCCGGGCCAGGTCGAACCGGCGTGCCCGGTCCTCGGCCATGAGACGCGCCAGCTCCGCCTCCCGCTCGTCCGGCGCACGGCCGGTGAGGTCGGTCTGCGTCCACGGCAGCCGCACCGCACGCGGAATCACCTGCACCGGCCGGTCGACCCGCTCGTGCCGGAAACACGCCCGCAGATTCGGGTACCGCTCCAGCAGCCCCGTCACCCCGGCCCGCAGCGCGTCGGCCGGGACCCCGGGGGCGATCCGGAAACGGGCCTGCACCAGGTAGGGGTCGGGGCGGTCCGGATCGCGCAGGGCGTGGAAGAGCAGCCCCTCCTGGGCGGGGGAGAGCGGCAGTACGTCCGCGATGCGGCCGCCCATCAGTCGTCCCCCTCGTCGTCCAGGTCGAACGCCAGGTCGCCCTCCAGCAGGTCGAGCTGGTCCGAGGACAGCTCGACCAACGGGAAGTCGGAGCTGGTGTGGCCACCTGTGCCCTCCCGGCCCGCGTGCTCGACCAGCACCTCGATCGCCTCGCACCACAGCCGCGCCAGCTCCAGCACCTCGTCCTCGCCGAGCACACCGCGCGCGTACGAGAACCCGGCGCTCAGACACAGCCGCCCGGCGTCCCGCTCCGCGACGAGCGCGTCCACCTCCACGGCATGCCCGAGCGGCAGCGCGTCGGCCGCCATCCCGAGCAGCTCGCCGTCGGCGACGTCGCCGCCGGAGAACCGGCCCAGGTAGTTGAAGCGCAGGTCCGGGACGGGCAGCGCGGCCAGCCTCGGGGCCGTGTCCGGGTTGAGGTGGCGCAGCAGACCCCAGCCCAGGCCGCCCGAGGGGACCGCCCGCAGCTGCTCCTTGACCTGCTTGAGCGCCTGACCGGCCGCGTCCCGCGACGGCTCCCAGAAGTCGGGTCCCAGCGCGGCGCCCGCGTCCAGCCGGACCGGGTACTGGGTGGTGAACCAGCCGACGGTCCGTGAGACGTCGGCAGGCTGAGAGAGCGCCTCGCGGCCGTGTCCCTCCAGGGCCACCAGCAGGCCGGTGCCCGCACCCCGGCGCCGTACCGCCGCGGCGGCCAGCGCCGTCAGCAGCACGGCGTCCGCGCCGCAGTGGAAGGCCGCGGTCACCTCGGACAGCGCGGCCTCGGTGACTTCGGGAGTCAGCTCGACGGTCAGCACGGCACGGTCCCCACCGACCCCGCGGCCCCCGGCGATCCGGGCGTCCGGGCCGGTCAGCATCCGCTCCCAGCGGCCCGACTCCTGCTCGGCCAGTTCGGGCCGGACCGCTTCCCGGGCCAGCAGCCGCGCCCAGCGCGCGAAGGACGTGCCCGGGTTCCGCGGCCACGACTCACCCGCCAGGCCGGCCGCCAGCTCGGGCCCCAGCAGCCGCCAGGACACCCCGTCCACCGCCAGATGGTGCACCGTCAGCGCCAGCAGCCCCCGCTGCCCGGCGCCGCTGTCCAGCCAGGTGGCCCGCAGCATCTCGCCCTTCTCCGGGTCGAGCCGCACGGCCGCCGCCACCTCCTCGGCCCGGGTGCGCGGATCGACACCGTCGGGCACCTCGACCCGTTCGACGGTCACGTCGGGGACGGCCTCGGCAACCTCCAGTTCCCCCTCCACCAGGCGCATCCGCAGCACACCGTGCCGCTCGACGAGCCCGCGCACCGCCGCCTCCACGCGCCCCGTGTCCGCCTGCGGCGGCACCGGGAACACCATCGACTGGGTGAACGCCGCCGGATCCCCGGCCTGTTCACGCCACCAGTGCATGACCGGTGTGAGCGGGAACCGCCCCGTGCCCGGGTCCTCGCCCGGGCCGGAGTCGGCGGCCTCCCGTGCCGTCAGCGCGAGCGCGGCCGGCGTCCGCGCCGTGAAGACGTCACGCGGCGCGATGCCGAGCCCCGTCCCCGACGCGCGCCCGGCGAGCTGGATCGCCATGATGCTGTCGCCGCCCAGCCGGAAGAAGTCGTCGTCGGCGCCGACGCCCTCGACACCGAGGACCTCCTCGAACAGGGCGCACAGGGCGACTTCGCGTGCCCCCTCGGGGGCCCGCCCGGCGCCGCCCGGCCCGCTGTCCGGAGCGGGCAGCGCCACCCGGTCCAGCTTTCCGCCCGGCGTCAGCGGCAGCTCGTCCAGCACCACCACGTCGGCCGGCACCAACGCGGCGGGCAGCAGCCCGGCGGCGTACCCGAGCAACCCGTCCGAAACCGATACGCCCGCACCGCTCCCCACGACGTACCCGACCAGCCGCGGCCGGCCCGGCACGTCCTCCCGTACGACGACCACCGCCTGCCGCACCGAGGGGTGCCCGGCGAGGACGGCCGCGATCTCGCCCGGCTCGATACGCCGGCCGCGGATCTTCACCTGGTCGTCGGACCGGCCCAGATACTCCAGCTGCCCGTCGTCCCGGCGGCGGGCCAGGTCACCGGTGCGGTACATGCACGCGCCGGGCGGGCCGTACGGGTCGGCGACGAACCGCTCGGCGGTCGCCCCCGGCCGCCCCAGATAGCCGTACGCCACCCCCGGCCCCGCCAGATACAGCTCGCCGAACACCCCGGGCGGCACCAGCCGCAGCCGCTCGTCGAGCACGTACGCGCGCGTGCCCGGCAGCGGCGCACCGATGGGCGGGGCCGCTCCGTCGGCGGCCAGCGGGCCGGAGACGGTGGCGCCGACGGTGTACTCGGTGGGCCCGTACGCGTTGTGGAAGCGGCGTCCGCCCACGGCCCAACGGGCCACCAGGTCCGGCGGGCACGCCTCCGCGCCGACGGCCACCGTCCGCAGCTCCGGGTATTTTCCGGGGGGCAGCGTCGCCAGCACCGAGGGCGGCACCAGCACACAGCTGATCCGCCGGTCCGTCAGCACGTCCGCGAGGCGCTGCCCGACCAGCGGCCCCTCGGGCGGCACGACCAGGGTGCCGCCGGAGGCGAAGGCCAGGCACAGCTCACCGACGGAGATGTCGAAGGCGGGCGAGCCCACCTGCAGCACCCTGCTGTCCGCGTCCAGCCCGAGGACCTCCACCAGCCCCTGCCCGAGGGCCGTCAGGCCCGTGTGCGGGACGACGACGCCCTTGGGGCGGCCGGTGGAGCCGGAGGTGTGGATGACGTACGCGGGCAGGGACGGGTCCAGCGGGCCTGCCACCAGCGGCCGTTCGTCGTGGGCGCGCTCGTCGAGGACCAGCGTGGGCACCTCCGTCCGCGGCACCACCTCGGGCGCGCCGGCCACCACCAGGACCGGCGCCGCGTCCTGGAGCGCCAGCCGGATCCGCTCCGGCGGGTAGTCCGGGTCGATCGGCAGATGGGCGGCGCCGGTGCGCTGCACCGCGAGCAGTGCCGGGACCATGGCGGCCGTCCGGCCGAGCGCGAGGGCGACGACACGGCCGGGACCGGCTCCGTGCCGGGTCAGACGAGCCGCCAGCCGGTCCACCCGGTCGCACAGTTCGGCATACGTCAGCCGCAGGCCCTCCGCCTCCAGCGCGGGGGCGTCGGGCGTGCGCGCCGCCTGCCGGGCCACCAGGTCGGGCAGGGCCAGCGGCTCGGGGGCGGGGCCGCCGGACGAGAGTTCCGCCAGCCGCTGCCGGCCGGCCCCGGGCACCAGGCCGACCTCGGCGAGGGGCACCTGCGGGTCGGCGGTGAACCGGCGCAGCAGCTCCAGATAGGCGTCCGACCAGTGCCGTACGGTGTCGGCGCCGAACAGGGCCGTACGGATCTCGAAGCTGCCGTCCATCGTGCCGTCGTCGGCGTCCCGGACGATGCCCACCAGGTCGTGCTCGCCACCGGTGTGGATGCGCTCGGGCTCGCTGAACTCCCGCATCGCGGCCACGCTGCGCTGCTGGGTGAGGTGCATGAACACCCACTGGAACAGCGGGGACCGCCCGGCGCTGCGCTCCGGCGCGACCGCGGAGACGATCCGGCCCACCGGCACGTCGGCGTTGGCCATCAGCTCGGGGAAGTCCGTCGCGAACCGGGCCAGCACATCGGCGAAGGAGTCGCCCGGCCGGATCCGCCAGCGGGTCGGGATGGCGTTCATGACGTACCCGATGACCCGCTCAAGGCCCTTCGCGGCCCGGTTGGCGGTCGGCGTGCCCAGCACCATGTCGCCGGCGCCGGTCAGGCGGTGCGCCAGGACCGCGAAGGCCGCCATGAGCACGACGTAGACGGAGGCGCCGCGCTCCCGGGCCAGCTCCCGCACGGCCCGCGCGGTCGACGCGTCCACCTTGAACGGGATCTGCGCGATGCCCTCCGCGAGCCCGTTCCCGGCGCCCGGCACGGTGAGCGGCCCCGGCGGATCGGCGAGGTAGCGACGCCAGAAGTCCAGCCGCGCCTCGAAGACCCCCGCCTCCTCCAGCTCGCCCTGCCAGGAGGCGAAGTCGGCGTACTGGATCAGGGGCCGGTCGGGAGCCGGGACCGTACCGGCCCGCAGCGCGCGGTGCACCTCGGCGAACTCGGCCTGGAGCACGTCGAAGGACCACCAGTCGGCGATGACGTGGTGCAGGCTCAGCATCAGCGTGGCCCGCCGGTCGTCGACCGTGACGAACCGGGCCCGCATCAGCGGCTCGCCGGCCAGGTCGAAGGGGCGGCGCCGGAACGTCTCGAAGGCCTCGGCGATGGTGGTGCCCGTGCCGCGCAGGTCCTCCCGCTCCAGGCGGAAACGCTCCTCGGGCGGGAAGGTGACGGCGAGCGCACCCGGTTCACCGCCGATACGGGCGCGCAGCACGTCGTGCCGGGCGCGCACCACGGTCAGCGCCGTCTCCAGGCGCTCCGGGTCGACCGGCTCGACGGTCTCGTCGAAGTGATAGGCACAGCACAGGTTCAGCGCCGGGGTGCCCGGATACAGCGACTCGTACACCCACAGGTCCTGCTGCGCCGGGCTGAGCCGCACCGGCCCGTCCCCGTCGCGCGGCGGCACCACCGCCGGGACCAGCCCGGCCTGACCGGACTCCACCAGCCGCCGCATGAGCCGCACCCGCTGCTCACCGCTGAGCGCGCTGAACCGCTCGGCCATCGAAGCGCCGGACGCCCCCGTAGTCGCCGTCACGCCACGTCCTCCAAAAGCTCGGCCAGCCGGTGCAGCCCGGCCAGCACCTCGTCGCGGCCCAGTCCGAAGTCCACGAAACAGGCGACCTCGTCACAGCCCAGCTCGCGCAGGTCGGCGAGCATCTTCCGGCAGGTCTCGGCGGAGCCGAGCAGACTGCCCCAGGTCAGATAGCGGTGGAAGGCGAACTCGGCGAGCATCGCGGTCTGTTCCTCGCTCAGAGCGGCCGTGGCCCGGTCGGCCGTCCGGTTCGCCGAGGTCTGCCGGACGTAGGAGCGCAGGTAGCGCTTCAGCGGTACGGAGGCCAGCCGCCGTGCCTCCTCGTCGTCCGCGCCGACGAACGTGTGCGCCATCAGCGTCACCCTGCCGTGCGCGTCGGTGCCGCCCTGGTCGGGAGCGGCGGCGCAGGCGGCCCGGTAGCGGGTGATCTTCTCGGCCAGCTCCTCCCGGCTCTGCCCGACGGTCGCCCCGAGGACCCCGGTGCGCAGACTTCCGGCGGCCTCCCAGGTCGCGGGGTTGCCGGAGGTGGTCAGCCACAGCGGAAGGGTGTCCTGGACGGGCCGGGGCTGCGGCAGGACGGCGACCGAGGCGCCGGTGCCGTCGGTGAACTCGGCTTGCTCGCCCGCCCACAGCCGCCGCAGCAGCGGGATGTCCCGCATGGTCCGCTCGCGGCGGTCCTCGTAGTTGTCCGGGGCCAGCACGAAGTCGGCGGAATGCCAGCCCGTCGCCGCGGACAGCCCGATCCGGCCGTGCGAGAGGTTGTCGACGACGGCCCAGTCCTCCGCGATCCGCAGCGGATGGTGCAGCGGCAGGATCACGCTGCCCGCCCTGATGTTGATCCGCTCGGTCGCCACCGCCAGTGCCGCGCTCAGCACCGGCGGGCTGGGGAAGACCTGGCCCACCTGCTGGAAGTGCCGCTCGGGCGTCCAGACCGCGTGGAAGCCGAGCCGGTCCGCGGTACGGGCGACGGTGAGGATGTCGTCGTAGACCTCACTGTGCCGCGGGACGCCCCCGGCCGTGGAGTCGGCGGGCGTGTCGGCGCCGAAGAACATCACGCTCAGGTCCATGGCACCTCCTTGTCACTGGTGTCGGTACGGCCGTCGCGGCCGGGCTGCCGGGGAACGCGCGGCCGGCGCGGGATGGGCGCCGGCGCGGCGGGTGCCCGGGCAGGCGCCCGCTCCAGCTCGGCGGCGAGGGCGGCGACCGTGGGGGAGGTGAAGAGCTGGGCGGCCGTCACCGTGCGGCCGGCGCCGGTCAGCCGGGCCGCGACCCGCACCGCGCGCAGGGAGTTGCCGCCCAGCTGGAAGAAGTCGTCGTGCGGGCCGATCCGGTCGACGCCGAGAACGTCGGACCAGACGGCGGCGATCTCGCCGCGCAGCGCCGAGTCCGGCGCGCCGTCGTCGGCGGGCGCGGGGGAGCGCACCGAGTCCCGGGCCGCGTCCGCACGCCGGGGCGGCTCGGGCAGCGGGAGCCGGGACAACGGTACGTCCGGCTCGGCGGCGCCCGCCCGCAGCGCCTCGACGACCGCGTCGGCCAACCACTCGACGAACTCCGGCTCCAGGCACGACGTCCGGTACTCGAAGACGAGGGTGATGCCGTCCGGCGCGCCCGACGGCCCGTGGTCGTCGGTGACGTCGACCAGCAGCTCGAACCGTGCCGTGCCGGTGCGCAGCGGCTCCACACCGGCCTCGGCGCCGGGCAGGTCGACCTCGGCCCGGGCGTTGTTCTGCAACGCCAGCACCACTTCGGTGAACGGCTGCCGGCCCGGCGGCCGTGCCGGGTTGAGCGCTCCCACCACCTGCTCGAAGGGCACGTCCTGGTGGGCGAAGGCGTCCAGAGCCGTCTCCCGGGTACGGGCGAGCAGCTGCCGTGCGGTGGGGTCGCCGGAGGCGTCGGTGCGCAGCACCAGCATGTTGACGAAGAACCCGACGACGTCCTCGACGGCACCGTCCTGCCCCCGGCCGGCCACCGGTGAGGCGATGGCGATGTCCTCACCCGACCCGGCCCGCACCAGAGCGGCGGCGAGGGCGGCGTGCAGCGCCATGAACAGCGTGGCGCCCTGCGCCCGCGCCCCCTCCACGACCCGGACGTGCGCCTGCGCGTCCATCCGCCGTACGACGGTGGCGGCGTCCCGCCCGGGTACGGCGGGCCGTGCCGCACGGCGGGGCAGCAGGGGGCCACCCGCGGGCAGGCCGGCCAGTACCTTCCGCCAGAAGGTGAGCTGGGCCGAGGCGAGCGAACCGGGGTCGTCCGCGGAACCGAGCCGCCGCTGCTGACGGCGGGCGAAGTCGGCGTACGGCACGGGCAGCGGCATGAGCCGCGGCGCGCTGCCGCGGACCCGGGCGGCGTAGGCCCGTGAGAGGTCCCTGAAGAGCGGGGGCAGGGACCAGCCGTCCCCCGCGATGTGGTGCAGGACGAGCAGGAGTGCGTGCTCGCCGGGCCGGTCCCGGTCCGTGAACAGCACGGCGTGCAGGGGCAGTTCCGCCGCGAGGTCGAAGCGGTGCCGGGCCGCCTCGCGCACCGCTCGCGGCACCTCGGCCGAGCCGAGGGTGACGTGCCGCAGCCGCGGCTGGGCCGCGGCGCCGCTCAGCACCCGCTGTCCGGGTTCGCCGTCCCGCTCCTCGAAGACGGTGCGCAGTGCCGTCTGCCGGCCGGCCACGTCACCGAGAGCGGCCCGCAGGGCCTCGGGGTCGACCTCGCCGCGCAGCCGTACCAGCACCGGCAGGGTGTAGGCGGTGCCCGCCTCGACCCGGTCCAGGAACCACAGTCGGCGCTGCGCGTACGACAGTGGCAGCAGCGTGACCTCGTCCCGCACCGGAGCGGGGACGTCCGGCTCGGCCTTGTGCTCGGCCTTGCGTTCGGCCTTGCGTTCGGCCTTGCGTTCGGCCTTGCGTTCGGCGTGCGCCACGTGCGGGGCCAGCGCCCCCGGCGTCCGGCAGTCGAACAGCGTCCGTACGCCGACCTGCGCGCCGAGCGTCAGCCGGATGCGGCCCAGCAGCCGCGCGACCGTCAGCGAGTTGCCGCCGAGGTCGAAGAAGTCGTCGTCGGGGCCGACCGATGCCACGCCCAGCACCTCGGAGAACAGTCCGCACAGCGCCTCCTCGACGGGGCCGGCCGGCTGTCGTGCGGTCGCCGAGGCCAGCGAGCCGGTGACCGGGCCGGGCTCCGGCAGACCGGCGCGGTCCAGCTTGCCGTTGGCGGTGAGGGGCAGCGCGTCCAGCAGTACGAAGGCGGCCGGGACCAGGTAGTCGGCCAGCACACCGACGGCGTGCTCACGTAAGTCCCGTTCGGACAGCGGCTGTTGCGCGTCCGCGCGCGGAACGACATACGCGACCAGCCGCTTCTCACCCGTCGCGTCGGGACGGGCCACGACGGCCGCCCGCACGACCCCCGGATGGCCGGCGAGGACCGTCTCCACCTCGCCCGGCTCCACCCGGAACCCGCGGATCTTCACCTGCGCGTCGGCCCGCCCCAGATACTCCAGCACCCCGTCCGCACGCCGCCGCACCAGATCCCCGGTGCGGTACATCCGGTCACCTGCGGGCCCGTACGGATCGGCCACGAAGCGTTCGGCGGTCAGCTCGGGACGGCCGCAGTAGCCGAGCGCGACGCCCGCCCCGGCGGCGTACAGCTCACCGCTCACGCCGTCCGCGACGGGCCGCAGCCGCTCGTCGAGCACCCGCAGCCGCTTGCCGGCCAGCGGGCGGCCGATGGGCACCGGGCCGCCGCCTCGCAGCTCCCGCGCGGTGACCGGGTGCACGGACAGGAAGACCATGCCCTCGACCGGGCCGTAGCCGTTGCTCAGCCGCAGCGCGGGGTAGCGCTCCAGGGCGCGGGCCGCGTGCGCGGGCGACAACGGTTCACCGCCGACGATCAGTTCACGCACTCCGGCGAGCGCCCGCGGATACTCGTCGACGATCACATGGAACAGGGACGCGGAGAGATACACGCAGGTGACGGCGTGCCTGTCGACCAGGCCGGCCATCACCACCGGGTCGGGGCGCTGCCCGGGGTGCAGCACGCACAGCCCGCCGTTCAGCAGCGGGCCCCACAGCTCCAGCGCGAACGCGTCCCAGGACACCGGGGAGCACTGCAGCCACACCGAGCCGGGCCCGAAGGAGGCGAAGTCCTGACCGGTCAGCGTCCCGGTGATCGCGGCGTGCGAGGCGACGATGCCCTTCGGGCGGCCGGTGGAGCCGGACGTGAACATCACGCAGGCCGCGTCCTGCGGCCGTACCCGCACCGAGCCGCGCCCGAGCGGCTCGGCATCCTCGGCGTCCTCGACCGCCACCGACTCGGCGCCGCTCACCGGCTGCCGGCTGCCGCGCCGGGACACCACCAGGGTCACGCCCGCGTCGGCCGCCATCCCACGCAGCCGCTCCGCCGGGAAGTCCGGGTCGAGCATGACGTGCCCGGCCCCGGCCTTGAGCGTGCCCAGCAGCGCCACCACCATCTCCGGGGACCGCTCCAGGTGCACGCCCACCAGGCCGCCCGGCCGCACTCCGCGGCGCCGCAGCAGCCCTGCCAACCGGTCGGCCCGCAGGTCGAGTTCGCGGTAGCTCAGCCGCTCGTCGCCGTACACCAGCGCGGTGGCCGCCGGGGACCGCCGCGCCTGTCGCTCGAAGAGTTCCTGCACACCGTGCAACGCCCCCGTCGCCTGCACCTCAGGCATCGGCGGCCGTGCGGGTGGGACATATGTCGCTCCAGTGCTCCTCGACGAAGGCGAGGCAGTCCGCGCGGCTGCTCGCGGTGAGCGCCACGTCCCACCCGTCCGGTACGTCGATCCCCTCGGGCCACAGCGAGTGCCGGCCCTCGGCGTTGACGAGGACGAGATACGTCCCGTTGTCGTCCTCGAAGGGATGGGTGGTCATGGTCGGCCCTCCACGAGTTCTTTGCTCTCGGGGTTGTCGGGGTTGTCGGGGTTCTCCGGGTCCTCGGGATCGCCGGGGCGTCCGGAGCCGTCGTCGGTCGCGGTTCCCGCGTCCGTGTCGCCCGGCCCGGCATCGACGTCGGGCAGCAGCGTGTCGATCTCCCGTACCGTGCGCCGGGTCATGCTCAGCACGCCGACCGCGACACCGCACAGGCCGGCGATGAGCAGCATCGCCGCCATGCCGCTGCCCGGCCCGTCGCCCACCAGGGGCCCGAGCACCACGAAGACGCCGGTCCCGGCGGCGGCCTGCGGTTCGAAGACATGGTCGGCGAGCGGCCCGGAGACCGCCGTTGCCACCGGCACCGAGATCTGCGACAGGAACACCACGGCGCCGAACACCCGGCCGTGCCACTCCTGCTCCACCTTGGTCTGCACGATCGCCTGCATCACGCCGTTGATCATCGGCATGAGCGCCGCGCCCACCAAAATCGCCGCGCACCAGCCGATCACGCCGCCCGCGAGCGCCATGGCCACCTGCGCGGACAGGCACATGCCGATGATGCCGAGCATCATGCCCCGGGCCCGGTTCTTCGGCCCGCTCCAGGCCGCCATCAGCAGCCCGCCGGCGACCCCGCCGACCCCGATCGCGGTGTTGACGCTCGCCAAAGCTGCCGTCTGTCCGCCGGAGCGGGCCAGCACCATGGGCTGTACGGCGGCGAAGCCGAAGACCATCACCAGGTTGACGACGCAGAACGCCAGCATCAGATCGCGCAGGCTCGGATACCGGAAGAGGAAGCGCATCCCCTCGACGGCCTCGGCCACGAGCTTCTTGCGCGGTCCGCCGCCCGGCCGCTTCGCCGGGCCGGTGTCGCCCCGCAGCCGTACGACACGGACGGCGGCCAGCGCCAGGGCGAAGCTCACCAGGTCGGCGACGAGGATGAGACCGAGCCCCGAGAACGCCACCAGCAGGCCGCCCAACGCCGGGCCACCCACGTCCGCCGTGCTCTTGGCGCTCGCCAGGAGGCTGTTGGCCCGCTGGAGCCGGTCCTTGTCGACCAGCAGCGGCACGGCGGCACCCAGCGCCGGGAACTGGAAGGCTGCGGCGCCGCCGAGCAGCATGACGGCCGCGTACACCTCCCAGGTGTTCAGCCCGCCGGTGAAGTGCAGGACGCTCAGCAGCGCCACGACCAACAGTCCGCCGCCGTCCGCGAGTTGCAGCGCGGTGCGCCGCCTCACCCGGTCGACGAAGGCTCCGGCGAGCGGGCTGAGCAGGACCTGGGGCAGCATCGCGCACAGCGACAGCGTGGTCAGCGCCGTCGCCCGGCCGGTGGCCGACCAGGTCTCGAAGACGAAGGCGAACCGCAGGACGGAGTTGCCGACCAGGGACACCGCCTGCCCGCTCCAGACGAGCATGAAGGGGCCCATACCGGTGAACCGGCCAGGCTTCCCCCCGTTCTGCGCGGTGTCGTCGAGCGAGCGCGCCGAATCGGCCACGTGCGTACCCCCGTCGAATGTGGCTTCCGATCAAGAACCTTAGTTCGAAGTGATGTTCCGCGCAGCCAGGTTGTGAAAGGCGTCCGAGAAACTCTCACCGATACGCCTGGCGGCTGTGAGGACCCCGCTCCGACATGCCTTGAACTGCGATGTTTCGCGGAAACCTGCGCCTGTGCGGCGACCCGGCGCCGTCGGGCGGCTGGGTCTCGGTGGCCGAAACCCCCGCCACGGATGGCTGTTCCGTGGGGGTTGACCGATGGACTGGCCCGACCAACTCCCGTCTCCCTAGGATGTGTTGTCGTTCGAGGTGATCTCCTCGGCCGGCCTGCCCCTGGGGGAACGATGGAGCCTGGAAAGCAGCTGTCCACATCGATCGACGCCACGGTTCCGACCGCCGCGCGCATGTACGACTACTACCTCGGCGGCAAGGACAACTACGCCTCCGACCGAGCCGCCTGCGAGGAGCTGGACAAGGTCGTCCCCAGCACCCGCGCCCTCGCGCTGAACAACCGGCGCTTCCTGCAGCGGGTGGTCAGGACGCTGGCCGAGGACTACGGCATCCGGCAGTTCCTCGACCACGGCTCCGGCCTGCCCACGCAGAACAACGTCCACCAGGTCGCCCAGGCCGTCGACCCCTCCGCGCGCGCGGTGTACGTCGACAACGACCCCATGGTCCTGGTTCACGGCCGCGCGCTGCTGGAGCAGAACGAGAACACCGCCGTCATCCACGCCGACATGCGGGCCACCGACGCCATCTTCTCCCACGCCGAGACCCGGCGCCTGATCGACTTCTCGCAGCCGGTGGCCGTGCTGTTCAACTCGGTGTTCCACTGCATCCCCGACAGCGAGAGCGACGGCCCGCTCGCCGTGTCGCGCCGGGTGATCGAGCACCTCGCGCCAGGCAGCTTCGCGGTGATGTGCCAGCTGGTCAGCGAGGACGCCGAGGTCCGCGACTTCGTCACGAACTTCATGGACCAGGCGACCCAGGGGCACTGGGGCCGGGTGCGCCAGGAGAAGGACGTCGCCCAGTGGTTCGAGGGACTGGAGATCCTTGAGCCGGGCCTGGTCGAGGTGTCCACCTGGCGCCCGGACACCGAGGTCGCGCCCCGCCAGCTCACCCAGGAGTGGATCGAGTTCGGCGGGGTCGGCCGCCTTCCCTGAGCGGCCGGGCCCGCCGCCCCCCCCCGGCGCGCACGTGCGGGAGCGTGACGACCACCGGCCCGGCCCCTAGGGGCGGCGGGCCGGGCCACACGACGCCGGGCCGCCCGGAACCACCGGGGCCCAAGGGGCGGCGGAGTGCCAGTACCAGGGGGCGGCCGGAGTGCCGGTACTAGGACGCGCCGGAATACCGGGCCTTGGTCGCGCGCAGGCGCTCCAGCGACTCGCGCGGGTTGAGGGCCTCGTCGCCCAGCCGGTCCAGGGCGATCCGGTACTCCTCCGTCTCGTCCTGGTCCTCCAGGAAGGCGGCGCTCCTGATGTGCTCCAGATAGACGATGTCGGGCAGATCCACACCGCCGAAGCGCAGATAGGTGACCGGTATGGCGGGCGCGGAGGCGTTGGTCACGTCCAACGGGACGATCTGCAGGGTCACATGAGGCAGCCGCGCCATCTCCTCCAGGTGCTCCAGCTGCTCGCGCATCACGTCACGGCTGCCCAGCACCCGCAGCAGCACCGACTCGTCGACGATCGCCCACAGCAGCGGCGCGTCCGGGCGGTTCAGCAGCTCCCGCCGGCGCATCCGCAGCTCCACCCGCCGCTGCACCTCACGGGCCGACGCGGACGGCAGCCCGCGCTCCACCACCGCGCGGGTGTACGCCTCGGTCTGCAACAGTCCCGGAACATACTGGAGTTCGAAGGTACGGATGGCCGTCGCCGCCTCCTGCAGTCCGACCAGACGGTCGAACCACTCGGGCATCAGCCGCTTGTCATAGCGCTGCCACCAGCCGGGCTCCCCGGCCCGCCGCAGCAACTGCAGCAGCAGCGACGCCTCGTACTCGTCCGCTTTGTACAGCTCCAGCAGCGCGCGGACGTCGGCCTCGGTGGGCGGCCGACGGCCCTTGCCCGCCTCGATGCGCGAGAGCTTGGCCGGGCTGAACCCGACGGCGCGCGCCGCCTGGTCCTGGGAGAGGCCGACGTCCTCCCGAACGCCCGCCAGCTGGACGCCGACCAGCATCTTCAGCAAGGTCGGCGCGGGCTCGGAGCGAGTCAGATACGGCTCTAGGCGCGAGATACGAGGTGACTCCGCGGACATCCTGACTCCCCGTAGACCGGCATACGACAGACCGCATTATCGCATCCCGCCGCCCTGTGTCGTCGGAACCGCGGGAAATGGTGTTATCAACTTCCGTTTCCCACAGGCGTTCTGACGTGACGTCGGCTCGCCTCACGCCAGGTGGTCGAACTCCCCGTCCTTGGCACCCGCGAGGAAGGCGGCGATCTCGGCGGGCGTGTAGACGAGGGCCGGCCCGTCGGGATCACGGGAGTTTCGCATCGCGACGCTGCCGTCGCCCAAGGTGGCGACCTCGACGCAGTTGCCCTCGGCATTGCTGTGCCGACTCTTCATCCAGCGGACGCCCAACGAGCTTGCCCGCACGCCGTTCGGTGCTGTTGGCACTGCACTCTCCTTGCTCACGTTCCGCCACGTGCGCGCCCCGCCGCCCCGGTGGGCCCGGACCGCCTCACGTGCTCTGCGACGGCACCGCTCGCGCAATTTCCCGTGAAATTGCACGGAGGAGCCGTCGGCGTGGATAATAGTCCGTGGCGTCAACTGCTGTGCAGTGGCCCCGTACTGACCATGTATCAGGGAGACGTTGTGTCCTTACCTGCGTACGAAGGGCTCCGACTGCCCGGCAGTGCTGTGTCACGGACGGACGCGAGCGGGACGCCGGACGCTTTGCCGGGCGACCCGGGCCGACGCCACCTCACCCGTGCGCAACCGCCGCGCACCTCCCCCCGCTCGGCCGCCCTGCGCCTGACCGGCCTCGAACGGGACTGCTGCCAGGCCCGCGACTTCGTCCGCCGCACCCTCGACGACTGGGCGCTGGACCACTGCGGCGACGACGCCCTGATGGTGGTCACCGAACTGGCCGCCAACGCCGTACTCCACGCCGTACCGGAGTGCGCGGCGCCCGTCCCGCTCCCCGGCGAGGCGGAGATCTGGCTGCGACTGAGCCTGCGCCGCCCCGCCCACCTCGTCTGCGCCGTCACCGACCCGAGCGACCACCCGCCCGTGTACCCGCACCGGAGCGACCCCCTCGACGAGCACGGCCGCGGGCTGCGCATCATCGACGCCCTCGCCGAGCACTGGGGCTGGACCCGGCACCAGCCCATGGGCAAGACGGTCTGGGCCATGCTGCCGACCGGCCGCGAGGTCTGATCCGCCGACGGCCCAGGTCGGGGCGTGCACGGGACATTTTCACGATGGGCGCCGGGGGGTCACGATTCCTCCTCAAATACGATCCTTCGGCTGTGTTGTATGTGTTGCCGGGCAGGGACCCCCTGTCCGACTCCACGAGCCTGACGGCGACGACCAGCGAAAGGATCGGCATAGTGACGCTCAGTCGTGCCGAAAACGTTCACCTGCCGATCTACGAGGATTTGGTACGCGAACGCGGAGACGTGGTGGCCGAGGCCCAGATGGCGGCCGCCAGCACCGAGGGACAGGCGGCGGAGCTGCTGGGCGGCGGTGACGCCGCCGACTGGGGCGGCGAGCAGACCGGACCCCGGTCGTCCACCGACTTCGGGTGACCGGTCGGCGCCGGGTGACCGGGCCGCGCTCCGGGCGCCGGCGGGCAGCTCCGCCGCGATGGGTTCCGGCCGTGTCACGAGTCTGGAGACGCCGCACATGAACACACCATCACGGCGACCTGGAGCGGAAGGCTCCGACCACGCCACCATCCGGATCGGTGCTCTCGTCCCACTGTCCCGGCCGGGGTGGGTCGAGGCGGGCCGGCACCTGCTCGCCGGACTCGAACTGGCCGTCGGCGAAGTCAACGCCACCGGAGGGATACACGGCACACCACTCGACCTGATCGTCCGGGACACCGCCGCCGATCCACAGCGAGCGGCGGCGGCCATGGACGACCTGGCCGGCCTGGGCGTGGCCGCCGTGGCGGGGGAGTACCACAGCGTCGTAGCCCGCGCCGCGGCCACCAGGGCCGACGCCCTCGGCGTGCCCTTCCTCTGCTCGTCAGCGGTGCTCGACGCCCTCACCGACACTCCGACCGGATGGGTCGCCCGCCTCTGCCCGGCGCAGTCGCACGGCTGGCGGCTCTACGCGGACCACCTCCTCACCGCGGGCCACCGCCGTATCGCCGTGGCCACCGAACCGAGCGTGTACTGGGCGTCAGGCGTACGCGTCCTTCGGGAGCGCCTCTCCCCACACGGCGGCACCGTGACCGAACTCGACGCGCGCGCCCTCGACCCGACGGCCCTGTGCGACGAACTGGTCAGCCACCGTGCGACCGCCCTCCTTCTCCTGGTCGGCTTCCCGGAACCGGCGGTGCCGATCGTCAAGGCCGTCCGCCACGACCAGCGCCTCGCCGAGATCATGATCGGCGCTCCGGCCGGGCAACCGGAGTTCACCGAATGGCACAGGTCGCTGGGGGACGACGGTGCCGCGATCCCGTTCCTGCGCTACCTGCCCCAGCACCTCGGCCCCACCGGCGCCCGCGTCCGGACCGCCCTGCGCGAGCGACTGGCCGAACCGCCCTCCTTCGTGGCCTTCGAGGGCTACGACACCATCGCCGTCCTCGCCGACACGCTGCGCGCGCACGGGCCGGACCGGGCGCGCATCGCCGCGTCGTGGTCGGGCCTCGCGGTCGAAGGGACCCGCGGGCGGATCCGGTTCTCGCGCACGCCCGGCATCAACGTGTGGCAATGGGTCTGGCCGCCCGTCCAGGTCGTGGACAGGGACCCGGCACACCCCGACCGCTTCCGGGTCCTCGCCGCCACCTGACCACGCGGGCCCGCGCGCACGCGGGCCGCAGCGCGGGATCAGGACAAGCCGGAGAACCGGTCGAAGAAAGCCTTGAGCTTCTGCAGTACGACGGCCTTCTTCGCACCGTGGTTGTCCTTGCGGGCGAACCTGGAGACCGGGGGAAGGATCTTCGTGATCGCGGTACCGCCGGCCGGGATGCCACCGCTGCGGAACGCGTCCTCGACGAAGGCACGGGCGGGCTCGGGCCGCAGGTTCTCCTCGGCGATGATCTGCTCAAGCTCGTCGAGCTTCCTGCGGGCGATGTACGCCCGCCAGGCGTCGTCGGCGCGGCTGTCGGCGGAGATGGCGTCGACGAACTCCATGACCAGGTCCTTCTTGTTGCGCAGCGAGACGCTGGCATCCACAGCGCGGGCGATGTTGTCGCGAGCCTCCAGCTGCTTGTCGACGCCGTTGCCCTTCTGCCTCTGGTACTCGCGCACCAGCATCAGGATGTAGTCGACACCGACCTCGACCTGCTTGACCAACTCGATCTCGAAGACGACGTCCTCGCCTATGGACTCCTTGTCCCCCTCGGCGGCCCGGCGGAAGCTGTCGTACAGGTCCAAATACACCGACTGGTAGTCCTGCAGGTCCCGCGGGGCGAGAATCTCGTCACCGGCGAACTCGTCGAAGGCGACCAGGACGTTACGCAGGCTCAGGATCGAACCGAACAGCGTGATGAAGTCCTTCTGCGCCTGCTCCCCGACGATCTCCCTGCCCAGCGGGAACCGGCCCAGCAGGTCGGCGGTCCTCTGCCGGTACTTGGCGTGGTGCTCCCCGTACGGCGCGATCTTGACGATGCCGGCCGCGTCCTTGTCGCCGAACAGCGCCAGCGCGTCGTCGACCGCGTCCCCCAGATCGCGGAAGCAGACGATGTTGCCGTAGCTCTTCACCGAGTTGAGGATGCGGTTGGTGCGGGAGAACGCCTGGATGAGGCCGTGCTGCTTGAGGTTCTTGTCCACCCAGAGCGTGTTGAGCGTGGTGGCGTCGAACCCGGTCAGAAACATGTTGACCACGATCACCAGGTCGACCTCACGGCTCTTGAGCCGGCCGGACAGGTCCTTGTAGTAGTTCTCGAACTTCGCCGACGAGGTGTCGTACGAGGTGCCGAACATGCCGTTGTACGTCTGGACCGCGTCCTCCAGGAACTCCCGCGAGTCCCTGTCCAGACCGTCGGCCTCGAAGTCCTCCTCGCCCAGCAGCCCGTCGGGGGCGTCCTCGTTGGGGGCGAACGAGTAGATCAGCGCGACCTTGAGACGCTCGTACCGCCTGCCCGCGGCCCGGGCGGTCTCCTCCCGCTCACGCTGCAGCTTCTCGATGGCGTTGTAGTAGCGCTTGGCCGCGTCGATGGAAGCCGTGGCGAACATCGAATTGAACCCGCGCACGCGCTTGTCCTTCAGCACGTACCCCGCGCCACGACGGGTCTTGTGGTCGAAGTGGTCCAGGACGTACTCGGCGATCATGCGCACCCGGTCGTGATGCAGCAGCGCCGACTCGGTGTCGATCGCGGTCACCCGCTTGTCGGTGGCCCGAGGCGCGGCCTTGAGGGTGTTGACGTAGTCGATCCGGAACGGCAGGACGTTCTTGTCACCGATGGCGTCCACGATCGTGTACGTGTGCAGTCTCTCCCCGAAGGCCTGCTCGGTCGTACGACGCCTCGGGTTGCCGCTGGTCCCGGCGTTGTCCGCGAAGATCGGCGTCCCGGTGAACCCGAACAGGTGGTAGTGCTTGAACGCCTTGGTGATCCTGGTGTGCATGTCGCCGAACTGAGAGCGGTGGCACTCGTCGAACACGATCACCACATGCTGGTCGTAGGCGGGATGCCGCCTGTTGCCGTTGACGAAGACCGAGAGCTTCTGGATCGTGGTGATGATGATCCGCGCGTCCGGGTCCTCCAACTGCTTCTTGAGCACGGCGGTCGAGGTGTTGGAGTTGGCCGCGCCCTTCTCGAAGCGCTCGTACTCGCGCATGGTCTGGTAGTCGAGGTCCTTGCGGTCCACGACGAACAGGACCTTGTCGACACCGTCCGTACGGCTCGCCAGCTGCGCGGTCTTGAAGCTGGTCAGGGTCTTGCCCGAACCGGTGGTGTGCCACACGTATCCGCCGGCGTCGACGGTGCCGGTGCGCCGGTGGTTGGTGGACGTCCGGATCCGCTGCAGGATCCGCTCGGTGGCCACGATCTGATAGGGCCGCATGGCCAGCAGGTTGCGCTCGACGTCGAACACGCAGTACCGGGTCAGGACGTTCAAAAGAGTGCGCTTGGCCAGGAACGTCCTGGTGAATCCCGGCAGGTCCGCTATCCGCCTGTTGTCGCCGTCGGCCCACCAGCTGGTGAACTCGAAGGAGTTGGAGGTCTGCTTACGGCGACGCCTGCCCGCGGTCTCGTCGACGTGCCGGTCCCGCGTGGTGTTCGAGTAGTACTTCGTCAGCGTCCCGTTGCTGATGACGAACAACTGCACGTACTCGAACAAGCCCGACCCGGCCCAGAAGGAGTCGCGCTGGTACCGGCTGATCTGGTTGAACGCCTCGCGAAGGTCCACACCACGCCGCTTGAGCTCGACGTGGACCAGGGGCAGGCCGTTGACCAGGATCGTCACGTCGTACCGGGTGGCACGACGGCCTGTGGACTCGTACTGGTCGATGACCTGCAGCCGGTTGTTGTGGATGTTCGCCTTGTCGATCAGCGCGACGTTCTCGAAGGACCCGTCCTCCCGGTCGAGGATCTGGACATGGTCCTCCTGGATACGCGCGGTCTTCTCGACTATGCCGTCATGGACGCCGGCGATCTTCTCGGAGAAGAACGCCTTCCACTCGGTGTCGGTGAACGTGATGCCGTTCAGCGCCTCAAGCTGAACGCGCACATTGGCCACGAGGTCGTCCTCGCTGCTGACGGCCAGATACTCGTACCCCTGCCCACATAACTGGGCGATGAATGCCTTTTCGAGCTCGGACTCACTCTGGTACCGCTCCGATTTCACGGGTTCGGGCTCGTACTCGGCGATGACGGTCGACTCCTCGCTGACCGCGATCGGTTCGATCTGCCCCTCGGCACCGGAGCGGATGAGCATGCTGCAGCCTTCTCTCTGGAATGTCTACCGGCCTGAGTTCGCTAAGGAATGCTGAGCAAGGCGTCGCGAAAGTACGCGTACTGCTTCCGCCGGGCCTTCAGCTCAGCCTCCAACGACTCCTCCAGCTGCTCCTGGAGGGACGTCAGAGAATCAAGGAGGTCGGCGATCTCCCGCTGCACGGAAAGCGGCGGAACGGAAATGGAAACCTGCTTGATCTTGCCGACGGAGATCCCCGGTTGGGCGGACTTGGTCGCGTACTGATTGAGATCCATGGCGATCAGCTTGTAGTAAGCCCAGTCGATGTCCACACCCTCGCGCGCCTTCGTCGCGACAGCGTGCTCCGTCGCGTAGAACTTCCCCGACACCCGCGTCACGTTTCCGCACAGGGCGCCTTGGCGGCCGACCAGCAGATACCGGCCGTCATGGCTGTACGTCGACACATACCCGCGATGCCCGTTCGCCCCGTAGCACGGATAGGGCGTTTCGCTCGAAGCGGCCTCGGAAATCTTCGAAGCCGGGACGTGAACACCGGCCTTCATGTCGAAGAGATCCCCGAGGGTCTTCGTGGTGAAGTCTTCGGGGGAAGCGCCGGCGAGAAACTTCTTGAGACCGATCACTTCAGGCTTCCTTCGAGCTCGGCGACGATGGTGTCGATCTGGGCACGCAGAGCGGACTGGCGGGTGACGATCTGCTCGATCTCGGAGTTCAACACCGTGATGTCGACGGCTTCCCGGGTGTCCTCCTTCTCGACGTACGACGAAACGGAGAGGGTGTAGTCCAGTCGATCGGCGATCTCGTGGTGGTCGACCAGGCGGGAGAAGTGCGCGACGTCCTGGCGGGCGACACAGGCGTCCAGGATCCTGGCCAGGTTGGCCTCGGACAGCATGTTCTTGTTGCCTCGCCGGACGAATTCGGCGGATGCGTCGATGAACAGCGTCTTGTTGTCCGTCTTGGCCTTCTTGAGCACGATGACGCACGTGCCGATCGTGGTACCGAAGAAGAGGTCCCCGGGCAGTTGGATGACCGCGTCGACGAAGTTGTTGTCGATCAGGTACTTGCGAATCTTCTTCTCCGCGCCGCCGCGGAAGAGCACGCCGGGGAACTCGACGATCGCGGCGGTGCCGTTCTCGGCCAGCCACGACAGGATGTGCATCGTGAACGCCAGGTCCGCCTTGGACTTGGGGGCCAGCACGCCGGCCGGCCTGTACCGCTCGTCGTTGATGAGCAGCGGGTTGCTGTCGCCCTCCCACCTGGTGGAGTACGGCGGATTGGACACGATGGCCTCGAAGGGCTCCTCGTCCATGTGCGCCGGATCGGTGAGGGTGTCGCCGTGCGCGATGTCGAACTTCTCGTAGTTGATGTCGTGCAGGAACATGTTGATCCGGCACAGGTTGTACGTGGTCAGGTTGATCTCCTGACCGTAGAACCCCTTGCGGACCTTGTCCTTGCCGAGCACCTTGGCGAACTTCAGCAGCAACGACCCGGATCCGCAGGCGGGGTCGTACACCTTGTTGACCTCGCTCTTGCCGATGACGGTGATGCGCGCCAGCAGTTCGGAGACCTCCTGCGGGGTGAAGAACTCACCACCGGACTTGCCCGCGTTGGAGGCGTACATCGTCATCAGGTACTCGTAGGCGTCACCGAAGGCGTCGATGGTGTTGTCGGCGAACGAGCCCAGGTTCAGATCCCCGATGGCGTTCAGGAGCTTACGGAGCTTCTCGTTGCGCCTGGCGACCGTCGGACCCAGCTTGGGGCTGTTGACATCCAGGTCGGCGAACAGCCCCTTGAAGTCGTCCTCGCTGTCGGTGCCCTGGGCCGACGCCTCGATGTCACTGAAAACGTCGTGCAGGGTCTTGTTCAGGTTCTCGTCCTTGGCGGCACGCGCGCGCACATTGCGGAAGAGGCCGGACGGCAGGATGTAGAACCCCTTCTCCTCGACCGTCTCGCCCCGACCGACCTCGGCGTCGCGGTCACTCAGGTCCGCGTAGTCGAACCCCGCGTCCCCCGTGGCCTGACGCTCCTGCTCATTGATGTAGGCCGTCAGGTTCTCCGAGATGTACCGGTAGAACAACATCCCCAGGACGTAGGCCTTGAAGTCCCAGCCATCGACACTGCCCCGCAGATCGTTGGCAATCCGCCAGATGGTCCGGTGCAGCTCAGCCCGCTGAGCTTCCTTGTTGTCGCGCGTCACGAGGACATTGTCCCAGCCGCCACTGACACCGAGACCGCTCCGCCGACTCCGGGCACCCCCTCCACAACAGCACGTGACGGACCGCGCACGGAGTGCAACACAACCACCGAAACTCCCGACCGACCACACCCGCCCGCTCGGGAACCCACTCAGCCCTCGGCGTACGGCCGCCCGAGCGGTACCGCTACGGAAACGCAAAGACCCCGCACCCAGCGAACTCGCTGGTAACGGGGTCTTCAGGCACCTCATACAGGGTGCCCCCGGCAGGATTCGAACCTGCGCACACGGCTCCGGAGGCCCTGTGAGTCTGACGCATAACGCCAGGTCAGCGGCTTTCGCTGACCCCGATGGGGCCGCTCCGTCCACGAATAGGCCGCGCGCCGCCCGGATGCTTACTCCAGCAGGATCTCCTCCGGGCGACGGTTGGTGACTGCGGTCTCGCGCACGCGCAGTATGTGTGCGATGCAGCCTTCGAGGTCTCCACCGTGATCATCTCGGGCCATGCCCCTGAGCTCCCGGGCCAGATCCAGGCCGTTGACCCAGAACGATCGGATACTGGCCTTCGACCATCTCGGTCTGTGCTGGCACGGAGTAGGCCCCGGTCGTGACGTAGACGCCGATCCAGCCGCGGCGGAGTCGAGCCGGGCTTGCAGGCGAGCAGTCAAGTGCAATTCGACACTCGACACCTGGCGGCGCGCGGTGCAGATCCGGGCCGAACCTGGAGGTTTACAAGCAGGCGCTCCTGCGCTAAATTCTGCGACGAAGCCGGAGCTATCCGGCCACCGAAGTTTCCGGCTTTGGTGCTGATTGGTGTAATGGTGTGCGAATTTGAGCCGGTCATTTCGCACAAGAACACGCTCACCTGGTGAGAATTCCTCGGTTCGATTCCGAGGTCGGCAGAGTTTATCAATCGTGGTAGATTCTGCCGACTTCGGCAATTAGACCCTAGGGGAATTTCTTGGAGCGCGAGAAGCGCTATCGCGCACACATGCGCAACATGGAGGCCCTCGAAACCTCTTTCGAGGTGGCCAGTAGGTCCTGCAAGGAAGCCATTCGACACGGCGATGAGCACGAGATCGTTGCGCTTACCCGGACCTGCGCTCTCCTCCTTGGTGCAACACTCGAGGACCGTCTGATGACGATCATCAGCTCACCCGATTTTCCGGAGTCCAGTGAGCAGCGCGTCATGAACGAACGAACAGTTCTCGACATGTGGAATCAGGTACTCATTGAGGCGTTCGCGGTCCGCTATAAAGTACCCCGCTCGAAGGTCCCCTCCGCCTTGCCATACACCAGTGCGGCCTACTTTGCAGGCATGAAGTCGGTGATTGATGACTGGATGGAGCCACTCATCAATACCAGGAACTGCTTGGCACACGGTCAGTGGATCGTAGCCTTCAACGAGCAGCGCAATGGTGTTAACCAGGATCGAACCAAGAGACTGAATGCGCTGACCCTTTGGCACCTTCGTCTGCAAAAGAACATGCTGAAGCATCTGGAGCGGCTCATTTTTGACCTTACGGTCACCCAGTATGCGTTTGAGCGTGACTTCGACAGACATTGGGCGAATCTAAAGGCCGCTCAAATTAGGATTTCGGCAGATAAATCAAAAGAGTGGGAACTCCTCCTCCAGCGCCGTCACCAGAGAGGGAAGGCGCACACCAGACGCAATTATCGACGGCTTATCGATGCTGGACTCATCTAGGCGATCCGGTTGCGATCAAGGTCGGTGGAGCCTTATGAGCGAGTCAAGCTGGCGAGCGATCTTGAAAACCGTCGTGGCGCGAGTCACCGTGAGTTCAAATCCCACGCCCACCACCAGGTGAAACGGCCCCCTGTCCTGCTACCAACCTCTACCGAACAGGGGTTGCAGGGTGGCCGCTACACCTGATGTGACGGTGAGTATGCCGCCCAGGCTGGCCAGCGTGGTGGTCGCGATCTGGAACAGTTCATGTCGGAGTCGGGCCCACCGAGCACTCCAGAAGATCATCTTGAGCTTCTGCCACTTGTGCTGGCGGAGGTGACAGCCCATGAGAGCGCCGTCGCTGTTGTTGCGACATGAGCCCCCGCGCCCTTCGGCTCCGCACCAGACGGGCATGTTGAAGAAGAAGTAGAAGGGGCGGTCCCAGACAGGACAAGGAGCACGACCGGTCCGAAGTCGAAGGTCAGCCAGCCTGCGATGAGCACGGTAAAGACGACCCAACCCCGGTACTTCCCGAATCACTTCATGCGCGCCGATGATTCAGCTCCGCTCGGGCTGGGGGAGCGGCGCGTTGGGGGCGCACGGGAGGATTGTCTCGGCGCGGCTGGCATTGAATGCTGGCGGGCTTCCATTCTCGGCCGCCGATGTAAAGAAACCGTGTGCGCCGAAGGGTGCAGGAACGCCATGCTGATGACCATGCCGAACCTCGCACATCCCCTGTTCAGCGCCCCCGTCGAGTTGATCGACAGCGAGATGGTCCGCAACTTCCTGGCGCTGGAGCTGGAGGAGAGTTTCACCCTCGACTACAAACGTAATGTCGATGCGGTGTCTGACACCGTCGCAGCCATGGCCAATAGCTACGGCGGCATCGTCCTCATCGGCGTCGACGCCCACCCCAAGGACAAGAACCTGCCCGGGGACCTGGTCGGAGTCAAGGCGATCGACAAAGACCGGCTGGTCAGCAAGATGGCGACCACCTTCGACCCGCCTGGCTGGACGCCTGATGTCATCCCGGTCACAGTGGACGACCGGCTCCTTCTCGTAGTGCGGATTGACCCGGACAGCGTGCCCCGCCCGCTGTTCCACCAGGGAGTCGTCCGAGTCCGTCTGGACGGCCGTAACATTCCCGCTGACCGCCGCCTCGTCCACACACTTTTCCAGCAGGCCGCCGATCCGATCCTTGCCTACACCGGTCACCCGCGCTTCATGCCCGACCACCGCTCGGCCACACGCTTCCAGAGGGCTGCGTCACCGCCTGACCTGGTCATCCGTGCCGCGGTGTCCCAGCCACTGCGGAGGGACGCCGCCCGTCTCCGGCTGCACGGCACAACGGTCGACGCCCTCATGCGGTCGCTAAGCGCACCCAGCTTGACGGGCGCATACCCGCTGCCGGAGCGGCTGCACGCGCTTGTGCAGCGGGTAGCAAGTGGCCAGCGCATCGAGCCATGGACGATCGATCCCGAACACGGGAATGGTCGTCACGTCCGGCTTGGCGCCGGCCATGCCATCCCTGGTCCGCATCAGACAGGCATACTCCTGGAATGCACTGCCATGCTGCCTAACGGCGGCAGCAGCCTGGACGTCTTCTTCGACCTGGTGCTCTGGACCAGTGGCAAGAGGATCGCGAACGACTTGTGGGTGCAAGCGTGCTACGAAGCCGTACGCGCGCTGGTCCGGCAGGCGCTACCCACCCTCACGCTCGAACTGCTCGGCACAGCGTCGATCCCCACGCCGCCCGTCGAACTGCACATCGCCGCCGGCGTGAATGGGGACCCATGGTTGGAGAGCACACTCAATACTGACCTTCTCGGCGACCGGACAGGCACAGGTCGCCTCCGCGGCGGCAGCGAGCACCTGAACGAAGAACTCGTGGCCGCTGGCGACCTGCCGAACGCGGTCATCCAAGCCCTGCGCAACATGGCCCTGGATTGGCGCTACCTCCATCCCAAGTTCCCGGTGCTGCACGACTGACCAGCAACCGGACTAAAGCGGGCGGTACGTCGACGGCATCATGGTCGTCATGGATGCTGGGATAGCTGCCGTGCTGGGCGCGGGAGTGGGAACAATCGGCATGATCGTAACTGGCTGGACTGCAAGATCAGCAACCAAGATGCAGATGCGCAATGAGTCACTGCGTGAGCGCAGGGAGCCACGAAGAGCTTCCTACGAGGCGTTCTCATCTGCCGCTGCTGCGTTCCATGATCACTTACAACCCTGGGTGCACTTCGGGCGGCTCCTCGACCAGCCGAATACTGCCGGGGATGAGGAAACGAAACCTATCTCGCACCTGAAGCACAGTGAGTTCAAGGATGGTTACGTGGACAACGCCATTGCACTTGCTGACGAGGTTAGCCGCTTCGGCCAGCATGTTGTCCTGGACGGGCCGGCTGAACTCGAACCGTTCGTGACCAAGGTGACGGAGTTGTCGAGTGGTCTCGTTGCCCCGTTCCGAATCTTGCAGAGCTTCGCTCGCATCAGTGACGACGTGGGTGACTCGATCGTCGCCTACGACACCTCAAAGTTCTCGAAGAAGCTAAAGCAGCTGGACCAAGCTGTTCGAGAGTTCCTTCAGCATGCGAGTGCGACGCTGGACCGTGACGTCCCCAGTTGACGAGTCTCCATGACCCAGTCATGCCTTGCTGCCTGGGTCATGTAGCACCAGGTTGGAAGATCGTGTATGCGGGTGCGGTCTGAGCTGACAAGACGCTGACCTGCGCATTCCTGGGGCGTTCTCCGACGTTCCCCACTGTTTCCCGACGGTTCCCGTCCGGCCGGGCACGCGAAGGGCACGCCAAGTTCCGCGATCTCTACGGTCTGCACAACAGGGATGCCTGTGCGCTGTGTTACCGTGCTAGACGGAAGGTGCGTGAGCCCAGGTGGTTCACCCCATCCCCCACCTGAGGGCGCTCGGCCAGGTGCCGAGTCATCAGGACGGTGGTCCCTATGGTCTGCTGCTCCGGCAGCGGCAGGTCCCAAGGGAGTGAACCACCCACGACAAGGAAGGCTGTTCGTTCCAGGGGAACGAGGCTTTGTGGCTGGAGGGGCTCGGCTCCCCAGGCACAGCTGACGTAAAGCGTTGAGCGCGTATTACAGACGGTTGCTGCTGTCTGCTGCTGAGCCCCCGACTGCCGGGCAGGGACCCAGCTCTGACCATGTTGGTAAGTGGTCTGAGCTGAGCCTGCCTTGTGGGCGTCGGTTCGACCACCTGCTCGAAAGGTGCACGGACCAATGGGGACCGGCGTTCCTTCAACCAAGGCTTTCGTCTTCGTCATCGGGATCTTGTTCTCGGTGGTGGTGGGTCTGGGAGCTGTCATCCTGAAAATCGATCGGCCGTTGACTCCGGAAATCCCGGTCTGTGGCGCGGCCTTCGCTACCTCGATGTTCCTCTGGATCGCAGCGATGGCCCTCTGGAGTACCTCCTAGGCGATTGTCGGGCACGCTCCCAGAGGTCGGTGTAGCGGCTTTGGCCGGGAGCTGCTTTGGCGCGAGTGATCATGGCCCCGTAAGCTTCCGGCGCGTCGGGCAGTCTGTGGACCTGCCCGTTAAAGCACGACGTTGGGGCCATGATCTTCGAGGCTCGCGCCAAAGTGGCTGGCTAAAGTCGCGGAGCCGACCGCCCCAGCCACAGAGGGTTTCTCTCTTCGCCCGCATGCACGCAGCGCGCCGCCTGGCGCGGCCAGCCGGGGCGAAGACAGGAGGCAGGCCGCGCCGCTGAGGCGGCGCGGGCCCGCGCCGTGCGCGGGCCTTGATGAAGTAGGGAAAGTTCATGAAGTAGGGAAAGTTCTATCCCGATCGCGCTCTTGTGGAGCTGAAGCTCCGTTGCTGCCATGGCTGCATCGACGTCGAGGAGGCAGGGACCATGGTTGAGCTCAAGGTCGTGCGATGGAAGCGGCATGGACACAATCGCCTGTATGCGAATCTTCCCGGCGGCACGGCCGCTGGCTGGGCCGACTGCAAGACGGGAAAGATCACGGTCCGACTGACTGAGCATCGTGACGAAGTCGTCGCCGTGCTGCGAGAGCACTTACCCAGCGCATCCGATGTGCCGGCACCACCTGAAGCCCCGGCGCCTACACCAGTGCTGCCGCCTCTCGCCCCTGATGACGACCTCGCTTCCAACTCGCCTGGTACTGCTCTGCGGTCCAAGGTCTCGGAGACTTCGGCGGGTTTCGTGACGCGAGCCCTTGCTCGGGTCCTGGGCCGTCCGGCCGATGGAGATTCCTGGCGCAAGGGATTGACGGGCGAACGCCGTGTGGGCGCGGAACTCGATCGACTGCGGCGTCATGGGTGGCGCGTGCTGCACTCCATACCGCTGCCGCGCGAGGTAGACCTCGACCACCTGCTGATCGGGCCCGGTGGGGTGTTCAGCGTCAACACAAAGAACCATCCGCGGAAGGCGGTATGGGTCGGCGACGATGCAGTGAAGGTCAACCATGGTCGACCCGAGCCGTACGCCCGCAAGAGCAGGGCCGAGGCGAAGCGCGTGCAACGGGTTCTTGAACGCTACTGCGGCTTCGCTGTCCCTGTAGAGCCTGTTCTGGTCTTCGTCGGCATCACGGATCTGAAGGTCGTCGCCACCCAGCTCACAGTGAGGGTGTACCGCGAACGAGAGGTATCAGCCTTAGCTCCTCTCAGCGGCGTGCTGACCGCTGACGAGGTGGAGCGGATCTACGCCGTCGCCCGTCATCGCCATACATGGCTGACGGCCTGATCCCTAGGTCAGTGGGCGCCGAGGAGCTTCCGGCCGTCGTGGCTCCGGACATGCGGGCCGTTGCCCTCCAAGGCGTCCAAGAGCCTGATCGCGAAGACCTCGGCCATACGCTCCGCGACCTCGTCGGGCGTCAGCCATGAGACAGCCGTCGACTCACTCGACGTGCGCTCTGTGCCTCCGGACGGCTTGCAGCGGAAGACCAGAGCCACGATGCCCCGGGTCGTGTTCTTGTAGACGCCGGTGAGCTCGTCCACCTCGACGTGGATGCCCGTCTCCTCCAGGACCTCGCGGGCGACTCCCGCCTCGGGGGTCTCGTCGAGTTCGAGGATGCCGCCGGGGAGCTCCCAAGTGCCGTTGTCTGCCCGGCGGATCGCCAGGAGGCGGCCGTCTTCGCGCACGACTACTCCGGCCACAGATACGGAGTGCAGCGGCGGCGGCGTTGCTTCCTGTGATTGACTCATGTACAGGAGCATAGGAGGCAGAGAAGGACTATGGGAACCGCAGTAGGAGGCGAGAGGTCCGTACCTCGGTATGTGCAGATCGCCGAAGAGATCATTCAACAGATCCGAGCGGGTGTCCTCAAGCCTGGTGAGATGGTGCCGAGTGAGTCGGACCTAGTCGACCGCTACGGAGTCTCGGGCGGGACGATCCGTAAGGCCATGGTTGAGGTCCGAGCGAGCGGGCTCGTGGAGACCCGGCACGGCAAGGGTTCGATGGTGAAGGATCGGCCCCCGGTGCGGCACCGCTCGTCCGATCGCTTCCGGCGCTCCCTGCGGCAGGGCGGTAGGGCCGCGTACCTCGCCGAGTCGGCGCAGTCTGGCGCCACGGCCAAGGTGAGCGTCCTCTACATCGGCCCCATGCAGGCCCCCGAGGATGCCGCCCAGCGCTTGGGCGTCGCCGCCGGCACTCAGGTCCTTGCCCGGCGCCGCCTCTACTTCCGCAACGGCACGCCTGTCGAAACCGCGACCTCGTACCTCCCTTGGGATGTCGTCAAGGAGATCCCCGAATTGTTCGCCGAGAACCCCGGCGGCGGTGGCATCTACGCCCGACTCGAAGACCACGGGCACGAGTTCGCCGAGTTCGTTGAGACGCTGCAAGCGCGCCCGGCGTCCAAGGCGGAGGCGTCCGAGCTGGCACTCAGCCCCGGTGCGCCGGTGGTTCATCTGATCCGTGAGGCCCGCACGGCCGAGGGTCTCGTGGTCGAGGTCTGCGACACGCTCATGGCCGCTGACCAGTTCGTCTTCGAGTACCGGATCCCGGCCGCCGACTGACGCACGCTCAACTCCCCGCAGCCCGTCGCGAGTTCTTCTTCGCGGCGGGTTGACTCATGTATAGGAGTGAGGCACTCTTCTTCATGTCACTCATGTACATGAGTGACGGAGTCCAGCCTCTATAGAGGAGTGATCTGCTGTGCGTCAGATTCCCGTCGACACCACCAACGCGACCGTGATGGTCGCCAAGCCCCCGCAGCCCAAGGTGAAGGACCGCCGTACGGGTGAGATTGCCCTCGACAAGGACGGTGTCACGCTGATGACCGTGGAGGTCATGTTCTCCACGCCGGATGAGGTCGAGATCCTTAAGCTCACCGTCCCGCAGCCGGGTGTCTCGGAGGAGCTGACCATGGGTACCCCGGTCGCGTTGACCGGTCTGGTCGCCTCGGCGTGGGAGAACGAGTTCAACGGTCAGAAGCGGCACGGGATCGCCTTCCGCGCGGTGGCTGTGACGTCGCTGGCCGGTACGGCTTCGCAGGCTGAGGCTGCCTGATCATGACGTGGTTCATGGTCGCTCTGGTGCTGGTCGTCGCTGCCGCAGTGCTCCTGCGGTGGCGGCGCCCCGCCTGGTACTGGCTGACCTTCGGGGTCACCCTCGCCACGCTGCGGGTCCTGGTCCGCTACGCCTCCGTCATGGACGCCTGCGGCCTCACGGTCCCGCCCTCCCGCTGGCGGCTTGCCCTGGCCCGTCTGGCCAACCGGCCCGTCCCGCAGTCCCGTCCGCCGCGCATCCTGCGCATCCGCCCGACTCGCACCGGCCTGGTCCTGCGGCTGGGTCTGCGTCCCGGGCAGGATGCCTTCGACGTCGCGGCGGCCTCGGACCGGCTGCGCCACTCCTTCAACCTGTACGGAGTCACCTCGCGTGAACTGCGCTCAGGCGTGGTCGAGGTGCGGATGACGGGCTATGACGTCCTCAAGCGGGTGCAGATGCCCGCCAAGACTGACAACCGTCCCATGCGGGTTCCGGTCGCTCTACGCGAGGACGGCTCGGTTCACTACCGCGACTACCGGACGGTTCCGCACGGGCTGACCCTGGGGGCCACGGAGTCGGGGAAGTCCGTCTACCAGCGCAACCTGGTCGCCGGGCTGGCTCCGTTGGATGTCGCGCTGGTGGGCATCGACTGCAAGCAGGGAGTGGAACTCTTCCCGCTGGCACGCCGGTTCTCCGCGCTCGCCGACAACCCGGACACGGCCCTCGACCTCCTCGAAGCGCTCGTCACGCACATGGAAACCGTCTACCAACTGATCCGGTCTGAGCAGCGGATTACGGTGAACGTGCCGGACGCTGAGATAGCCGCCGACATCTGGGACCTGCCCGAACATCTGCGGCCGGTGCCGGTCGTGGTCCTGGTCGACGAGGTCGCCGAACTCGCCCTGTTCGCCACCAAGGACGAGGAGAAGCGGCGGGACCGCATCATCACCGCCCTGGTCCGCCTCGCCCAGCTCGGCCGTGCCGCCGGCATCTATCTCGAAATCTGCGGACAGCGCTTCGGCTCCGAACTCGGCAAGGGCATCACCATGCTCCGCGCCCAGCTCACTGGACGCACCGCCCACCGCGTCAACGACGAATCCAGCGCCAACATGGCTTTCGGCGACATCTCCCCAGACGCCGTCCTCGCCGCCATCCAGATCCCCACCGAGACCCCCGGCATCGCCGTCACCGGTGACGCCTCCGGTGGCTGGAGCCGCATCCGCGCTCCGCACACCTCGCTGCGCGAGGCCGTGAACATCTGCAACAAGCACGCTGAGCGCACCCCGGACCTGCCCACGCTGGCGGCCTTCCGCCCCGCGGTTGCTCCGCTGCCCTCGGCCCGCGTGCCGCTGTCCAAGACAGCCCCCGCCACCGCCTGACCACACCCCCCTCCAGAGGTCGGCGCGACCACCTATTGCGCCGAGTCCCTACCCCTGCCATGCCTCACGACAGGAAGGAACGCCCGTGTTCTGCGAGTACTGCGGCGACACCGACGGCACCGAAACCGGCGTCGACCACGACGAACGTGACTGCCCCTGGTACGACACCGACGACAACCCGGTGACGATTGATGCCGCCGAGCTGGCCGACACCCTCACGGCCACGGCGGACGGTTCCCTTGCCCTGCGCGCCGCGGTCGGCCTCCTCATCGACCACGGTCTGTGGGTCAAGCGTCTTGCCGAGCGGCCTGGCCTCCTGCTGGTCGACTACTCCGGCCCCGCCCCGGAGGCGTACGGCGTCGACTGGCTCAAGGTCGTGGAGGCTCTGGCCGCCAAGGACCTGCCCGCCTCCAGCGGAGAACTCCGCATCCTGGCCATCGCCGCGTCCCTCGCCGACACCGCCGCGCGTATCCCGCTCGGCGACGCCGTCAGCGGCCTCGACACGACCAACCTCGCCCTGGTCCTGAAAGCCATCGTCGCGGCCAACGGCCGACCCGGCGCGAGGTGACCGTCATGGCCTCGCGACTTCGGATCGATGCCGTCCTCGTCCAGGCCGTCATCGCCGGTGCGCTCTCCTTCGCCCACCTGCACGACCTCGCCGCCGCTGCCGGACAAGACGGCTGGAAGGCCTGGGCCTACCCGATCTCCGTTGACCTGCTCCTGGTCGCCTCCTGGCGGCGGCTGCGCTCTGATGGCCCGTCTCGGCTGGCCTGGTGCTGGTTCGTGACCGCCCTCGTAGCCTCACTCGGCGCCAACGTCGCCACCGCCGGACTCCTCGACCTCGGCCAGGTCCCGGCCTGGCTGCGCATCCTGGTCGCTGCCTGGCCCGCCCTCGCGTTCATGGGCGGCACGCTCCTGGCCCACTCGACCGGCGACCACACTCAGGTTCCGCCGGCACCCGCCGCCCCGGGCCCCGATCTCGACACGCTGCCCGAACGACCGGCTCCCGGTGCGGAGTTGGACACTCTCCCGGCTCCCCAGGCCGAGGAAACTCCCGCGCTTCCCGCCCCTGAGCCCGTCACGGCTGCGCCCGCTGCCCCGGCTCCGCCGGTGCCCGCCGCGCTGGTGGACCACGCCCGCAAGGTCGCCGACGACCACCACGCCCGTACCGGCTCCCGGATCGACACCGACACCCTGCGCGCCCGCCTCGGCGTCCCGCCGCAGCTGGCCGATGCCATCGCCGCCCAACTCGCCTGATCCGAAGGGAAACGACTCGATGCCTGCCCGCGATCACTTCCACTCCGTCATGCGGATCGGCCCCGTGCAGATCGGCACCCACCGCGACCGCCACGGCCGCACCAAGCACGCCGCCGTGTGTACGAACGACCGCTGTGGCTGGTCCGCCGACTACTCCAGCCAGACGGCTGCCCAGCTCGCCGCCCGTACCCACCGCTGCACCGTCCGCTAGGAGGCCACCGCCATGGACGTTCCCCTTTGGTTCGCCCTCGCCGTCGTCGGCTACCTCGGCATCAAGCTCATCCGCCCGCCGCTCTGGCTGGTCCTGGTGCTGCTCCTCGGCGGCTATCTCATCGCGGACAGCCTCCTCGCCCCGGTCATCGACACCGCCATCAAGTAGCCACCTGAGAAGGGAGATCCGCCATGTTCCGCCCCAAGGTCCCGTTCATGCCGCAGCCGACCGGCCTCATCATCCCGCCTGCCGTGGTCGAGCCCACCGCCGTCATCCAGCAGCCGACCTCTGCCCCGGTGGCCGCGCCGGTCACCCCGGCTCCGGCGTCTGCCCGGCCCACCGTGCAGCTCACCCCCGGCGCTGTCGTCGCCCTGGTCGGTGGCGGGACGGCCGTGGTCCTGGTCGTCGGCGCCGTCCTGGTCTCGATGCTCCTCGCGGTCGCCATCACCGGCGCCTCGGTCGCCATCTGCGCCCTGGTCATCCGCTCGCTCATCAACACCGAGGCCAAGCGGTACTGACCGGCCCCCGGGCGGCCTCAACCGCCAAGTCTCCGCCGCCCGGGAGCCCTGCCCCTGCCGAACCCGAAGATCCGGAAGGAACCCCCAGCATGACGCACCGCACCACACCGCAGCCCCGCATCTGCCCCAACTGCGACGGGCACGCCTCCACTGCCGTCACCCTCGGCGGCCGCGACCAGCATGGCCATCTGCGCACCATCACCGCCCACTGCCCGGCCTGCCACGGCACCGGCACCACCCACCGCCGCACCCGCAGCAACCAGGAGGGCGCCCGTGCCTGACCTGCTGCTCGACCCGGCCACCCTCGGCGACCTGCTGAGGGTGGCCTCGGCCGACGACTACGACCGCTGGGAAGACCAGATCCGCCGCACCGGTGGCTGCTCCGACCCCATCCACCTCACCGGCTGGACCCTCACCAAGGACAAGACAACCGGCGAGACCCTGCACCACTACTCCACCGAGAACGAGCCCGGCGGACGTCTGCGCATCGCCTGTGGAAACCGCCGCGCCTCCCGCTGCCCGTCCTGCGCCTGGACCTACGCCGGAGACACCTACCACCTCATCCGCGCAGGCCTGGCAGGCGACGACCGCCGCGACATCCCCGCCACCGTCCGCGACCACCCCCGCGTCTTCGCCACCCTCACCGCCCCCTCCTTCGGCCCGGTCCACAACCGCCCCGATCACGGCGTCTGCCGCTGCGGCACCCGCCACCCCGCTGACGACCCCGCCCTCGGCGCCGCCCTCAACCCCGCCACCTACGACTACGCGGGCACCGTCCTCTTCAACAACCACGCAGGCAACCTGTGGCAGCGCTTCACCACCCGCCTGCGCCGCGAGATCGCCGCCCGCGCCGGCCTCACCCGCCGCGAACTCGCCGACCACGCCCGCGTCTCCTACGGCAAGGTGGCGGAGTTCCAGAAACGAGGCGCCCTGCACTTCCACGCCGTCATCCGTATCGACGGCCCCGACGGACCGGAGACTCCGCCCCCGGTCTGGGCCACCGCGCAGCTGCTCGACGACGCGATACGCGCCGCCGCCGTGCACGCCTACACCTCGGTCTCCGTCCCGGCCGCCGAAGACCAGCCCGCCCGCACCTTCCGATGGGGCACGCAGCTCGACGTCCGCCCCGTCAAGGCGTTCGATGACGGCTCCGACATCACCGAACAGGCCGTCGCCTCCTACGTCGCCAAGTACGCCACCAAAGCCGCCGAGAACACCGGCACCCTCGACCGCCGTATCGGCGAACTCTCCGAACTCGACCGCCACGACGTGCCCGACCACACCCGCCGCCTCATCGAAGCCTGCAAGATCCTCGACCCGCTCTACCCAGACCGCCGCCTCTGGGCCTGGGCTCACATGCTCGGATTCCGCGGCCACTTCTCCTCCAAGTCCCGCCGCTACTCCACCACCCTCGGCGAACTCCGCCAGACCCGCGCCGACTACCGCGCCGCCCAGGAACGCGAGGCGCTCGGCCTGGACGACGTCGAGCCGGACACCGTCCTTGTCCTCGCCGACTGGCAGTACGCCGGCCACGGCCACACCCCGGGCGAATCCGCCCTCGCGACCACAATCGCCCGCGATATCCAAGTCAACCGAGAAACCGCCCGTGAAGCCATGGAGGGAGAACCGGCATGAAGGACGAGTTGATGACCGTTCCGGAGATCCTCGCTGAGCTCAAGGGCATCTCGCGCCGGACCTTCTACCGCTGGCGCGAGCTTGGGCAGGCTCCGCAGGCCTTCAAGCTGCCTAATGGTGAACTGAGGGTGTGGCGGAGCGACTTCACGGCGTGGCTCAACAGTCGGGAGAGGGCGGCGGTGTGAAGTCACTCGACGTGAAGGTCTGGGGCGTTCGGAAGAGGAACACTAAGAAACCGTCCTACGACGTCAGGTGGATTGTCGCCGGGAACGTGTTCTCCGAGCAGTTCCGCACCAAGGGACTTGCCGACAACTTCCGTTCCAAGCTGCTCCGCGCCATGCGAGACGGCGAGGAATTCGACACGGTGACCGGGCTGCCGGACTCGATGGTCGAAAAAGCGGCTTCAATGACGTGGTACGCCTTCGCCTTGAAGTACCTCGCCATGAAGTGGCCGCACGCTGCGCCGAACACGCGCGACGGGATCAACGAGTCGCTGACCGCGGTGACCGTGGCTCTCCTCGACGACCGTCCGGGGCGTCCGGCCGATGAACTGCTGAGGAAGGCTCTCCGTAACTGGGCCTTCGTACTGCCGGGTCCTGACGACCGCGAGTTGCCGACAGAGATCGCGAACACGCTGCACTGGGTGGCCAAGGCTTCGCGCCCGCTCTCGGACCTCGGCGACGCAGCGATCGGCAGGGCCGTGCTGGACTCGCTGAAGCTGAAGCTCGACGGAACGGCGGCAGCCGCGGAAACCGTACGGCGCAAGCGGCGGACCCTCGTCAACGCGATGCACTACGCGGTAGATCTCGGCGAATTCAAAGAGAACCCGATCACCTCGGTTCGCTGGAAGAAACCGAAGGTTGTCAAGGAAGTTGACCCCCGCGTGGTCGCCAACCCCGAACAGGCTCGTGCCCTGCTGGCCGCAGTCTCTTACGTCGGCGGCTACGGCCGGGCGCGTGGTCGTCGACTGGTCGGCTTCTTTGCCTGCATGTACTACGGCGCCTTCCGCCCGGCCGAAGCTGTCGGTCTCAAAGAGGCAGATCTGAAGCTGCCGGAAAAGGGCTGGGGAACGGCGCTGCTGAATAGCACTCGTCCCAGCGTCGGCAAGCGGTGGACCGACTCTGGCGAAACGCACGACGACCGCGGACTCAAGAACCGGCCCGAAGAAGAGGTGCGGCCTGTGCCGATTCCGCCCCACCTTGTCGCGATGCTGCGGGACCACATCGACACCTTCGGCGTAGCGGACGACGGACGCCTGTTCACCAACGAGCGTGGGGGAGTGGTCGGCTCCTCGACGTACTTCCGGGTCTGGCAGGAGGCTCGCGCACTGGCACTCCCGCCGGCCGTTTTGGCCTCCCCGCTCGCCGCCCGCCCGTACGACCTTCGGCATTCGGCCTTGTCGACCTGGCTCAACTCCGGCGTCGACGCGACCGAGGTAGCTGAGCGCGCGGGCAACAGCGTTGAGGTCCTGCTGAGCCGCTACGCGAAGTGCATCGACGGTCGGCAGGAGATCGCCAACCGCAAGATCGAAGAGCTGCTGCGCGAGTACGAGTGATCCCACACGCACCGCGCTTGGCTTCAGGCCCCTGGATCCGTCCGGGGGCCTTCGCCGTTCCCGGGGCTGACCAGCGACGATGCCTCAAGATCGTGTCCACAAATAGTCCACGGCCCCCGACATACGGCCGCTCAGGGTGGCATATGGCTGCACATACGCGAAGACCCCGACCGCAGCGTTTCCGCTGATGACGGGGTCTTTGGGCACCTCATACAGGGTGCCCCCGGCAGGATTCGAACCTGCGCACACGGCTCCGGAGGCCGTTGCTCTATCCCCTGAGCTACGGGGGCGTGTCGGGCGCCTTGCTCGGCGGCGACGGGTAGAACACTACCAGCTCCGGTGGGGTGTTCATGAACGGGTTTACGGGGTGGTGACGGCGGTCGACCTGGGGTGGCTCGTCCCCGGGGGTGGGGAAGTGGGGAAAAGCCGGACGCGGTGGCCGGTGCGGACCTACTCTCGAGTTGTGCCAGGCGCGTTCGGCCGGGTGCTTGTTGTGGACGACAACAAGGTCATCCGGCAGCTGATCAGGGTCAATCTCGAGCTGGAGGGGCTCGAGGTGGTGACCGCGGCCGATGGTGCCGAGTGTCTGGATGTCGTTCAACAGGTGCGGCCCGACGTGATCACCCTTGATGTGGTCATGCCCCGGCTGGACGGGCTCCGCACTGCCGCCCGGCTGCGCTCCGATCCCCGTACCCGGGATCTTCCCCTCGTCATCGTCAGCGCGTGCACTCAGCACGAGGTCGACAGCGGCCTCGACGTCGGTGTCGACGCCTTCCTCGCCAAGCCTTTCGAGCCCGCCGAACTCGTCGGCCTCGTAAGGGGGCTGATCGGCCGTAAGCGGAGCCGGGAGCGCGATGGAGGAGAGGGGGTGGACGGCCGGAGCGTGGATGAGGCCGTCTGCGGAGGCGCCCTCGGTGCCGGCGAGGCTGCCGGGCGAACCGGCGGCTGAACTCGGCGGCTGACCGGCGGTCGGCGGGCCCGAGGCGGCCGGGTCGGTCGGGTCGGGCGAGGGGCCCGCTAGGTGGCCCCTTCCATGTCCCAGCCCGTCGGCGACAGCCGCTGTGCCGCCCGGGTGGCTACCGAGCCCAGCCCGTCGGCGACAAGCACTCTGCCGCCCGAGTGGCTACCGGGCCGATCCCAGGGCACGCTGCCGCCCGCCTGCCCTCCCCGCAGCCACGACCGCCCACCCCATCCCACCCGACGCCGCGACCAGCCCGTCCATATCCCGGGATCCCACCCAAACCCATTAGCATGCCCACCCCCCTCCTCCCATACGCTTGTCCCGTGACCCCCGTCGAGCTCTCCCGTACCGTGCTGCGCGCGGTGCGTCGTGCTGTCGACGACGGGGAACTGCGGGTCGAGGTGCCGGAGCGTGTCCTGGTGAGCGTTCCCGGGCCCGGCGGCTGTGGTGACTACGCCACCAACATCGCACTTCAGCTCGCCCGCCCGGCCGGGCAGCCGCCGCTTCAGGTGGCCGAGATCCTCCGGGCACGGCTCGCCGGCAGTGACGGCGTACGTGACGTCGTCGTCACCGGGCCCGGGTTCCTCAACATCAGCCTGAGCGACACCGCGCCCACCGCCCTCGTCGCGGAGATCCTGCGCCGCGGCCCGCGCTACGGATTCGTCGACGGGCCCACCGGGCAGCTCGTCCAGCTGCACTGCTCGCACGAGGTCCGCGCCGTCGTCGTCATGGACGCCGTCGGCCGGCTGCTGAGGTCGCAGGGCGCTTACGTGCGCACCAGTTGCGAGGCCCAGCCCCGGGCGGAGTGGGAGACCGTGCTCGGCGTACACGTCGACGCCCACGGGCGGCCCGGCGCTCCCGCCCCCCTCGATGTCGGCGTACGACCCGTCCCGGCTCCTGCCGACCCCCTTCCGCTCGGCCGCGACGCCGCCCGCTGGGCCCTGCTGCACCCCGCCGCCCACGACCGGCCCCGAATCACCGACGACCACCTCGTTCAGCGGGAGAGCAACCCACTCTTCCGTGTCCGGTACGCCCACGCCCGTACCCGAGCCCTCCTGCGCAATGCCGCCGACCTGGGCTTCGCCCCCGAACCCGGACCTGCGGTGGTGGAAGAAGGAGATCGGGAGCGCACATCCGCTTCACAGCGCTCCGATCGGTCGCATCAGTCGCATCAGTCCCATCGGTCCTACGGGTCCCGTCAGTCCTATGGGTCCCGTCAGTCCTATGGGCCCCACCAGTCCCCTCACCACCAGTCCCCCCACCTCCTCACCTCCCTCGCCGACCACCCCCGAGTCCTGGCCCAAGCGGCAGCGCACCGCACCCCGGACCGTCTCGCCCGGCATCTCGTCACCGTCGCCGATGCCGTCATGCCCCTGCTGCCCACCGTCCTCCCGCGAGGTGCGCAGAAACCCTCGGCCGCCCACCGTGCCCGGCTCGCCCTCGCCGAAGCCGCCGGGACGGTGCTGGCCGGTGGCCTGTCCCTGCTCGGCATCGACGCACCCGATCACCTCTGAGAGAGCCGAAGAGAAGAGCAATGAGCCGTTCCGCACACCCCGCCGGGCCCCGTCACGCCGACGTCCTCCCCGAGGGCCACTACTCCGCCCCGCCCGCCGACCTCAACGCCCTCGACCCGAAGGTGTGGGCCCAGACCGTCGGCCGTAACGCCGAGGGTGTGGTCACCGTCGGCGGTATCGACGTGAAGACCCTGGCCGAGCAGCACGGCACCCCGGCCTACCTCCTCGACGAAGCCGACTTCCGGGCCCGGGCGCGGGCCTGGCGCGGTGCCTTCGGGGCCGAGGCCGACGTCTTCTACGCCGGCAAGGCGTTCCTCTCCCGTGCCGTCGTGCGGTGGCTGCACGAGGAGGGGCTCAACCTGGACGTGTGCTCGGGTGGCGAGCTCGCCACCGCCCTGTCGGCCGGCATGCCCGCCGACCGCATCGCCTTCCACGGCAACAACAAGTCCACGGAAGAGATCCACCGCGCCATCGACGCCGGAGTCGGACGTATCGTCCTCGACTCCTTCCAGGAGATCGTGCGGGTCGCCCACATCGCCGAGTCCCTCGGCAAGCGGCAGCGTGTCCAGATCCGGATCACCGTCGGGGTCGAGGCGCACACGCACGAGTTCATCGCCACCGCCCACGAGGACCAGAAGTTCGGCATCCCGCTCGCAGGGGGGCAGGCGGCGGAGGCGGTGCGGCGGGCGCTTCGGCTCGACGGGCTGGAGCTCATCGGGATCCACTCCCACATCGGGTCGCAGATCTTCGACATGTCGGGCTTCGAGGTCGCCGCGCACCGTGTCGTCGGGCTGCTCAAGGACATCCGTGACGAGCACGGCGTCGAGCTGCCCGAGATCGACCTCGGCGGAGGGCTCGGGATCGCCTACACCAGCGACGACGATCCCCGCGAGCCGCACGAGATCGCCAAGGCGCTCACCGAGATCGTCACCCGTGAGTGCGAGGCCGCCAAGCTGCGGACCCCGCGGATCTCCGTGGAGCCGGGGCGTGCCATCGTCGGGCCGACCGCCTTCACGCTCTACGAGGTCGGCACCGTCAAGCCCCTCGACGGGCTGCGGACGTACGTCTCCGTCGACGGCGGCATGTCGGACAACATCCGCACGGCGTTGTACGACGCCGAGTACAGCGTCGCCCTGGTGTCCCGGACGAGTGACGCCGCGCCCATGCTCGCCCGCGTGGTCGGCAAGCACTGCGAGAGCGGGGACATCGTCGTGAAGGACGCGTTCCTGCCCGCCGACCTGGCACCGGGTGACCTCATCGCCGTACCGGCAACGGGCGCCTACTGCCGGTCCATGGCGAGCAACTACAACCATGTGCTCCGACCGCCGGTCGTCGCCGTGCACGACGGCGAGTCCCGGGTGATCGTCCGGCGTGAGACGGAGGAGGACCTCCTGCGTCTCGACGTCGGCTGAAGCGCCGGAACCCCCGGGAAGAGCGGGGTGGAAGATCTCCTGTCTTGCACCCCCGTACAAATGAAATAGATGTCTCACAATCCGGACGAAGGACAGAAACTCCCGTCCGGTGAGTGAGACTGGTGAAACCGTAGACGGTATGAGGAAACGAGGTCGGATGATGCGTACGCGTCCGCTGAAGGTGGCGCTGCTGGGCTGTGGAGTGGTCGGCTCAGAGGTGGCGCGCATCATGACGACGCACGCCGACGACCTCGCCGCGCGGATCGGAGCGCCCGTCGAGCTCGCGGGAGTGGCCGTACGGCGGCCCTCGAAGGTCCGGGAGGGCATCGATCCGGATCTCGTCACCACCGACGCCACCGCGCTCGTCAAGCGCGGCGACATCGACGTCGTGGTCGAGGTCATCGGGGGCATCGAGCCCGCCCGCGCCCTCATCACCACCGCCTTCGAGCACGGCGCCTCGGTGGTCTCGGCCAACAAGGCGCTCCTCGCCCAGGACGGCGCCGCTCTGCACGCCGCGGCCGAGCAGCACGGCCGCGACCTCTACTACGAGGCCGCCGTCGCCGGTGCCATCCCGCTGATCCGCCCGCTGCGCGAGTCCCTCGCCGGCGACAAGGTCAACCGGGTGCTGGGGATCGTGAACGGGACCACCAACTTCATCCTCGACAAGATGGACTCGACCGGGGCCGGATACCAGGAGGCCCTCGACGAGGCCACCGCCCTCGGATACGCGGAAGCCGACCCGACCGCCGACGTCGAGGGGTTCGACGCCGCCGCCAAGGCCGCCATCCTCGCCGGCATCGCCTTCCACACGCGCGTCCGCCTCGACGACGTCTACCGCGAGGGCATGACCGAGGTGACCGCGGCCGACTTCGCCTCCGCGAAGGAGATGGGCTGCACGATCAAGCTGCTCGCCATCTGTGAGCGGGCCGGGGACGGGGCGTCCGTCACCGCGCGCGTGCATCCCGCGATGATCCCGCTGACCCACCCGCTGGCCTCGGTGCGCGGCGCGTACAACGCCGTGTTCGTGGAGTCCGACGCCTCCGGGCAGCTCATGTTCTACGGCCCCGGCGCGGGCGGTGCCCCGACCGCCTCGGCCGTGCTCGGCGATCTCGTCGCCGTCTGCCGCAACCGGCTCAGCGGGGCCACCGGGCCCGGCGAGTCGGCGTACGCCGCTCTGCCCGTCTCGGGCATGGGTGAAGTCGTCACGCGGTACCACATCAGCCTCGACGTCGCGGACAAACCGGGCGTTCTCGCCCAGGTGGCGACCGTGTTCGCCGAGCACGGTGTGTCCATCGATACGGTTCGCCAGCAGGGCAAGGACGGCGAGGCCTCCCTCGTCGTCGTCACCCACCGTGCGTCCGACGCGGCCCTCGGCGGCACCGTCGAGGCGTTGCGCAAGCTCGACACCGTGCGGGGTGTCGCCAGCATCATGCGGGTTGAAGGAGAGTAACCAGCAATGACCCACCAGTGGCGCGGAATCATCGAGGAGTACCGGGACCGGCTGCCCGTCTCCGACACCACGCCGGTCGTGACGCTCCGCGAGGGCGGCACGCCCCTCGTGCCCGCGCAGGTGCTCTCCGAGCGCACGGGCTGCGAGGTCCACCTCAAGGTGGAGGGTGCGAACCCGACCGGGTCCTTCAAGGACCGCGGTATGACCATGGCCATCACGCGGGCCAAGGAGGAGGGGGCCAAGGCCGTCATCTGCGCCTCCACCGGCAACACGTCGGCGTCGGCCGCCGCGTACGCCGTTCGCGCGGGCATGGTGTCGGCCGTTCTCGTCCCGCAGGGCAAGATCGCGCTCGGCAAGATGGGCCAGGCGCTCGTGCACGGCGCGAAGATCCTGCAGGTCGACGGAAACTTCGACGACTGCCTCACGCTCGCGCGCGCCCTCAGCGAGAACTACCCCGTGGCGCTGGTCAATTCGGTCAACCCGGTGCGTATCGAGGGGCAGAAGACGGCCGCCTTCGAGATCGTGGACATGCTCGGCGACGCGCCTGACATCCACGTCCTTCCGGTGGGCAACGCGGGCAACATCACCGCGTACTGGAAGGGGTACAAGGAGTACGCCGCCGACGGTGTCGCCACGCGCACGCCGCGCATGTGGGGTTTCCAGGCCTCCGGCTCCGCGCCCATCGTGCGCGGTGAGGTCGTCAAGGACCCGTCGACCATCGCCACCGCGATTCGCATCGGCAACCCCGCCTCCTGGCAGTTCGCGCTGGCCGCGCGGGACGAGTCCGGCGGGTTCATCGACGAGGTGACGGACCGTGAAATCCTGCGCGCCTACCGGCTGTTGGCCGCGCAGGAGGGCGTCTTCGTCGAGCCCGCCTCCGCCGCGTCCGTCGCCGGTCTGCTGAAGGCCGCCGAGCTGGGCAAGGTCGACCCGGGCCAGCGCATCGTCTGCACCGTCACCGGCAACGGCCTCAAGGACCCCGACTGGGCCGTCGCCGGCGCCCCGCAGCCCGTCACCGTCCCGGTCGACGCGGCGACGGCGGCCGAGCGGCTCGGCCTGGTGTAAGCGGCACACGCCCGGTCGCAGAAGACTCGCGTACGCGAGTAAGAGGGCGCTTACCTGGGGAACTTCCCTACGGGGGGTGCACAGGGGGCTTACGACACGCATCGTGCGCCTCCTGTGCGCCCTATGTCGCCACAGAACCCACCTTCGATAGGCTGTACCGAACCCGCCCGCCGCATATGCCTCCGCATGGGGCGCGGTGCCGCGCCGTCTCCGCGGCCCGGAAGCGGCAGGGGCACGCCGCCGGCCCTCGCGGTCGGACGCGGCCCCAGGGTCCGTCGTAGGTCATCGAATGTCTTCGACAATCACGCCAATCACGCAGCTCAAGGAGAGTCATCGAGCGATGGCCGGTCCAGCGTTCCGCGCCGCCGCCGTCCGGGTGCGCGTCCCCGCCACCAGCGCCAACCTCGGCCCGGGCTTCGACGCCCTCGGCCTGTCGCTGGGGCTCTACGACGACGTCGTCGTCCGGGTGGCCGACTCCGGGCTGCACATCGACATCGCGGGTGAGGGCAGCGAGACGCTGCCGCGCGACGAGAAGCACCTTCTCGTACGGTCCCTGCGCACCGCCTTCGACCTGCTGGGCGGCCAGCCGCGCGGCCTGGAGATCGTCTGCGCCAACCGCATCCCGCACGGCCGCGGCCTCGGCTCCTCCTCGGCCGCCATCTGCGCCGGCATCGTCGCCGCGCGTGCCGTGACCATAGGCGGCGAGGCCAAGCTCGACGACACGGCGCTGCTGGAACTCGCCACCGAGATCGAGGGCCACCCCGACAACGTCGCCGCCTGTCTGCTCGGCGGCTTCACCCTGTCCTGGATGGAGGGCGGTGCCGCCCGGGCCATCAGGATGGATCCAGCCGATTCCATCGTTCCGGTGGTTTTCGTGCCCGGGAAGCCGGTCCTGACCGAGACCGCCCGCGGGCTGCTCCCGCGCACCGTGCCGCACGTCGACGCCGCCACCAACGCGGGCCGAGCCGCCCTGCTCGTCGAGGCCCTGACCAGGCGCCCCGAGCTGCTGCTGCCCGCCACCGAGGACCGCCTCCACCAGGAGTACCGCGCGCCCGCCATGCCGGAGAGCGCGGCGCTGGTGGAGCGGCTGCGGGCGGACGGGGTCCCCGCGGTCATCTCCGGCGCGGGCCCCACCGTGCTGGCGCTGGCCGACCACGAGAGCGCCGACAAGGTCGCCCATCTGGCAGGCGACGGCTGGGCCGCGAACCGGCTCGAGCTGGACGCCCAGGGAGCGAGCGTGCTGCCGCTTGCGCCCTGACACACGGTTGCCGGATTTCGAGAGGGGGAATGTTTGTTGGATCCGGTAGTGTTAACCTCAAGTCTGCACCCGACCCCACCATGGCGAGGTGCTTCGTGTCCCCGTCCGGGACAGACATTCTTCCGGGAGCCTCCCAAGCCGCACTGTGTTCCGTACGTCGTACGCGGGCAGTACCTCGTACGCGGGCACTGAGCGACTTGCCGGGCACGCTCCGGAACCGGCGCGACCGAGCCGAGTGACACAGACACTCCGTGCCACGGCTCTGGGAAGCGCCATCACCAGATATTCCTCCGCCGTATTGGCGGACCACCGCCCCGGCACGGTCCACACACCAAGGACCGAAGTCGGACAGCACAACCGGTCGCCGAGCCAGACAGGCCGACGTCCGCTCCAGGGAAGGACCCTTCGTGAGCGACACCACCGATCTGATGGGCGCACGTGTCGAGGAGACCGCTGCCGCGCCCGCCACGGACGCCTCCGCGCCTGCCACCGGTGCCGGCTCCCGGCGGCGCCGCGGTACCGGCCTTGAGGGCATGGTGCTGGCCGAGCTGCAGCAGGTCGCATCCGGCCTCGGTATCAGGGGCACCGCGCGCATGCGCAAGAGCCAGCTGATCGAGGTCATCAAGGAGGCGCAGGCAGGAGGTGGCGCCGCCCCGGCCGCGAAGGCCGACACCGCCACCGAGACCAAGCCCAAGCGCCGCGCCACCTCCAAGGCCCGTACCGGCGAGAGTGCCGAGAAGAAGGCGGACAAGGCGGCTGAGGCCCCCGCCGAGAAGGCCGTGGCCCAGCAGCAGATCGAGATTCCCGGCCAGCCGGCCGGGGGTCCCTCCCGCGCGAGCGACAGCGAGCGTGCGGGAGAAGACGCTCCGGTGGAGCGCCGCCGGCGCCGCGCCACCGCCGAGGCCGGCGCCCCCGAGACGGTCGCCGCCGAGGCCAAGAGCGAGCCGAAGGCCGAGACGCCCGCGCAGTCGCAGAACCAGCAGGACGCCAAGGGCGAGGCCGGTGACGGCGGCGAGGGCCGCCGCCGCGACCGCCGCGAGCGCGGCCGGGACCGTGACCGCGGTGACCGTGACCGCGGTGACCGTCGCAAGGGCGACGACCAGCAGGGCGGCGGCCGTCAGGACCGCCAGCAGGGCCAGCAGCAGAGCGGCGGCCGTCAGGACCGTCAGCGTGACAACGGCCCGCAGGACGACGACGACTTCGAGGGCGGCCGTCGTGGCCGTCGCGGGCGCTACCGCGACCGCCGGGGCCGTCGTGGCCGCGACGACGTGCAGGAGCCGCAGATCGCCGAGGACGACGTCCTGATCCCGGTCGCGGGCATCCTGGACATCCTCGACAACTACGCCTTCATCCGTACGTCGGGCTACCTGCCGGGCCCGAACGACGTGTACGTCTCCCTCGCCCAGGTCCGCAAGAACGGCCTGCGCAAGGGTGACCACATCACCGGTGCGGTCCGTCAGCCCAAGGAAGGCGAGCGGCGCGAGAAGTTCAACGCGCTGGTGCGTCTCGACTCCGTCAACGGCATGGCGCCCGAACACGGCCGCGGCCGCCCGGAGTTCAACAAGCTCACCCCGCTGTACCCGCAGGACCGGCTCCGCCTGGAGACCGACCCGGGCGTGCTGACCACCCGCATCATCGACCTCGTGTCGCCGATCGGTAAGGGCCAGCGCGGTCTGATCGTGGCCCCGCCGAAGACCGGTAAGACCATGATCATGCAGGCGATCGCCAACGCGATCACGCACAACAACCCCGAGTGCCACCTGATGGTCGTCCTCGTCGACGAGCGTCCGGAAGAGGTCACCGACATGCAGCGGTCGGTCAAGGGCGAGGTCATCTCCTCGACCTTCGACCGCCCGGCCGAGGACCACACCACGGTCGCCGAGCTCGCCATCGAGCGCGCCAAGCGCCTGGTGGAGCTGGGTCACGACGTCGTCGTGCTGCTCGACTCGATCACGCGTCTGGGCCGTGCGTACAACCTCGCCGCCCCGGCTTCCGGCCGCATCCTCTCCGGTGGTGTCGACTCGACCGCGCTGTACCCGCCGAAGCGCTTCTTCGGTGCCGCGCGCAACATCGAGGACGGTGGCTCGCTCACCATCCTGGCGACGGCTCTCGTCGACACCGGGTCCCGCATGGACGAGGTGATCTTCGAGGAGTTCAAGGGCACCGGCAACATGGAGCTCAAGCTCGACCGCAAGCTCGCCGACAAGCGCATCTTCCCGGCGGTGGACGTGGACGCGTCCGGTACCCGTAAGGAAGAGATCCTGCTCGGCAACGAGGAGCTGGCCGTCGTCTGGAAGCTGCGCCGGGTGCTGCACGCGCTCGACCAGCAGCAGGCGATCGAGCTGCTGCTCGACAAGATGAAGCAGACGAAGTCGAACGTCGAGTTCCTGATGCAGATTCAGAAGACGACCCCGGCGCCCGGCAACGGCGACTGAGCCGGACGCTCAAGAAGGCCGTTTTCCGTCACGGAAGTGACGGGAAGCGGCCTTCCGGCGCTGTTAGGGACGGGCGTACACGTGCGCCCCTTCCTACTCATGCGTCTCTGGGGGGACCTTCTTGAGCACCTCTCCGTCCGGCGTCGGTCGTCACAGACGCCGGATCCGTATCGGGCTGCCCGTCGCCGCCGCCGGCGTCGCCGCGGCCGTCGCAGCCGCCCTGCTGAGCTCGTCCGCGGGGGCCGCCACGGCGCTGCCGAAGCCCGCCGTGAAGCCGGCCACCAGCTCGGTCCCGCTCGAAGAGCTGGAACAGCGCGTCGCGGGTGCCCTCGCCGGGGACGACACCGCGGGGAAGACGCCGGCGAAGTCGTCGTTCAGCGCGAGCGCCGACGGCTCCTCGGACGACGCGACCGTCAGCCCCATGATCATCGGTGGTACCGAGACCACCATCTCCTCCGCGCCCTGGATGGCTCAGCTCTGGTACCACGACGACCAGGGCACCGCAGACGAGGCCGATGACCTCGGGTTCTTCTGCGGCGGCGCGGTCGTCGCGCCGACGAAGATCCTCACCGCCGCGCACTGCGTCAAGGGCTACGACTGGTACAACCACGGCGCCGTCGTCACCGGCACCGCCCAGCTGCCGACCAGCGACGGAGCGGGCGGCACCGACCTGCACGGCGGCACCGCCACCCTGCCGCACCGGCAGTGGTCCCACCCGTCGTACAGCTCGACGACGATCGACAACGACATCGCCGTCATCACGCTGGCCAACGCCGTCAAGGCGACGCCGATCCGCATGACGACGTCCGGCGACACGGCCTCGTACGCGGCCGGGACCAGTGCCAAGGTCTACGGCTGGGGGCGTACCAGCTCCACCAGCGAGAACATCTCCGACACCCTGAAGACGGCCACGCTGCCCGTCCAGTCCGACACCACCTGCGCCGGGTACTACGGCGGCGAGTTCATCAAGGGCCACATGGTCTGCGCGGGCAAGCCCGCGAGCGGCAGCGACAGCGGGACCACGTCCGCCTGCAACGGTGACTCCGGCGGACCGCTCGTCGTGAACGGACGGATCGTCGGGGTCGTCTCCTGGGGTGTGGAGAACTGCGTCGCCCAGGGCGCGTACAGCGTCTTCGCCAAGGTCAGCAGCTATGTCGGCGCCGCCTACCCGCGTGTCGACGACACCAACATCAGCGGTGACCACAAGGCCGACCTGTGGGTGCGCAACTCCTCCACGAAGACCGGTTACTCGAAGGACTCGGCCGGCAGCTCCTTCGCCGCGCGTGTGTCCTGGGGCAACTGGGACGGCGTCAACGTCGTCCTGCAGAGCGACCTGGACCGGGACGGCTACCAGGACCTGGTGTACCGGCGCAGCTCCGACGGAGACGTGTTCTGGACGCACTACGTGCACTCCAGCGGCACCTGGACCACCCAGCAGATCGCCGACAACTGGAAGACCCGCACCCGCATCGTCGTGCCCGGTGACGTCACCGGCGACTACCTGCCCGACCTGCTGTCCGTCGACTCCGGCGGCTATCTGTGGATCTACCCGGGCAAGGGCAACGGCACGTTCGGGACCCGGGTGCAGGTCGGCTCCGGCTGGAACCAGTACAACTCCCTGCGCGGCCACGGCGACTTCACCGGCGACGGCAAGACCGACCTGATCGCCCGCGCGAGCAGCACCGGCTACCTCTACCTGTACAAGGGCACCGGCAAGTCCGGCAGCGGCGCCTTCTCCAGCCGCATCAAGGTGCGCGAGTGGGCCGGCTACAACGCCTTCGACGCGGTCGGCGACATCAGCGGTGACGGCAAGGCGGACTTCCTGGCCCGTACGCCCGGCGGAACGCTCTACCTGTACAAGGGGACCGGAAAGGCCACAAGCGAGATCTTTGCCACAAGGATCTCGGTCGGCACCGACTTCGGGCAGTACGACATCTTCGGCTGAAACCGCAGGTGAAGGCGGTAGCGCCCGCATCACCGAGGTCACCTCGTGCCCACCGCTCCCCAGGCGGTGGGCACGGTCGTTCATGCAACCCTCTTCCGGGTTTCCCCGTCTGACCGGACGGGGTGACGATGGGGTGGTACGGGCCGAATGGCCACGTCTGACCCTGAAAGCAGGGGGTAACCGACCGGACGAGAACCGAGGAGCGCAGTGTCCGCCGAGAGCACGCCGGAGCCCGGCATACCGGGCGAGACCGGCACCAGAGGTCCGCGCAACCGCGCCAAGGGCCGACGCCGCAAGCCCCGCGAGAAGCGCACGGGCCTGATGATCACCGCGTGGACGGCCGCCGGGATCGTGGTCCTGGGTGGTACCGGCGCCGGATACCTGTTCTTCAAGCTCAACGGCAACCTCAAGAGCGTCGACATCGACCAGGCCCTCGGCACCGAGCGGCCCGAGAAGGTCGACAACGGCTCGGAGAACATCCTCGTCCTCGGCTCGGACACCCGCTCCGGCGGCAACAAGGCGCTCGGCGGTGGCGCCGACGACGGCAGCGCCCGCTCGGACACCGCGATGATCGTGCACGTCCACGAGGGCCGCAAGAAGGCCAGCGTGGTCTCCGTCCCGCGCGACACCCTCGTCGACCGCCCCAAGTGCACCGACACCCGGGGAGAGACGCACGCCGCGGCGTCCGGCGTGATGTTCAACGAGTCGTACACCACGGGCGGCGCCGCCTGCACGGTGAAGACCGTCGAGTCCCTCACCGGTATCCGCATGGACCACTATCTGGAGGTCGACTTCTCCGGCTTCCAGAAGCTCATCGACGAACTCGGCGGCGTCGAGGTCACCACCACCAAGGACATCGACGACCCCGACAGCCACCTCGACCTCAAGGCCGGCCCCCACCGGCTCACCGGCAAGCAGGCCCTCGGCCTGGTCCGCACCCGGCACGGCGTGGGCGACGGCTCCGACCTCGGGCGTATCCAGCTCCAGCAGGCCTTCATCAAGGCGTTGATCAACCAGGTCAAGGACATCAACCTGTTCGGCAACCCCAAGAAGCTGTACGACCTGGCCGACACCGCCACGAACGCCGTGACCACCGACTCCGATCTCGGCTCGGTCGACAAGCTCATGTCTTTCGCGGGCGGCCTGAAGGGCATCAGCTCCAAGAACATGACCATGATCACAATGCCGGTCCGGTACGACCCGGCCGACCCCAACCGGGTCCTCGTGGAGAAGACGAAGTCCCAGCTGGTGTGGGACGCGCTGAAGAACGACAGGCCGATCCCCGCGGCGGCCACGAAGGGCACGGCCACCGGTACCGCCAAGGGTGTGGTGACGCCCTCCTAGGGGCGCGGGCTGTATCGATGTGCGGCTGCGCCGGGCGATGTGCGACTCCGCCGCGCGGGCGCGAGGAGCCCCCGCCGGGCCCGCGGGGAATACACAGCGCCTACCCCCGGTTTTGGGGGATGGCCCCAGTCCTGGCAGACTGGTACGTCGGCTCCGGTTCACGCTCCCGCATCCCGCGGGCTGCGACCCGGCGCCCTCCCGAAACTAGGAGACACCTTGAAGCGCGACATCCACCCCGAGTACGTCGAGACGCAGGTCAGCTGCACCTGTGGCGCGTCGTTCACCACCCGCAGCACGATCTCCAGCGGCACCATCCGCGCCGAGGTCTGCTCCGAGTGCCACCCGTTCTACACGGGCAAGCAGAAGATCCTCGACACCGGTGGCCGTGTGGCCCGCTTCGAGGCCCGCTTCGGCAAGGCTGCTGCCGGCTCCAAGAAGTAGCGAGCTCCAATTCGCCGGTCCACGGCCGCGCCCTCCACAGGCGTGCCGGGACCGGCGTTTTTGGTCGCCTGCCCTTCACAGTCGTAACCCCACAGGAGCCCCAAGATGTTCGAGGCCGTCGAGGACCTGGTCGCTGAGCACGCCGACCTGGAGAAGAAGCTCGCCGACCCGTCGGTCCACGCCGACCAGGCGAACGCGCGCAAGCTGAACAAGCGCTACGCCGAGCTCACCCCGATCGTCGCCACGTACCGCTCCTGGAAGCAGACCGGCGACGACATCGACACGGCCCGGGAACTCGGCGCCGACGACCCGGAGTTCGCCGCCGAGGTCAAGGAGCTGGAGAAGCAGCGCGAGGAGCTGACGGAGAAGCTCCGCTTCCTGCTCGTCCCGCGTGACCCGAGTGACGACAAGGACGTCATCCTGGAGATCAAGGCGGGCGCGGGCGGCGACGAGTCCGCGCTCTTCGCGGGCGACCTGCTGCGCATGTACCTGCGCTACGCCGAGCGCGTCGGCTGGAAGACCGAGATCATCGACTCCACCGAGTCCGAGCTCGGCGGCTACAAGGACGTCCAGGTCGCGGTGAAGACGAAGGGCGGCCAGGGAGCGACGGAGCCCGGTCAGGGCGTGTGGGCGCGACTGAAGTACGAGGGCGGAGTGCACCGCGTGCAGCGGGTGCCGGCGACCGAGTCCCAGGGCCGTATCCACACCTCCGCGGCCGGTGTGCTGGTCACGCCCGAGGCCGAGGAGATCGACGTCGAGATCAACCCGAACGACCTGCGCATCGACGTGTACCGGTCGTCCGGCCCGGGTGGTCAGTCCGTCAACACCACCGACTCCGCCGTGCGCATCACGCACCTTCCGACCGGAGTCGTCGCCTCCTGCCAGAACGAGAAGAGCCAGCTGCAGAACAAGGAGCAGGCGATGCGTATCCTGCGCTCCAGGCTGCTCGCCGCGGCGCAGGAGGAGGCCGAGAAGGAGGCCGCCGACGCCCGCCGCAGCCAGGTGCGCACGGTCGACCGCTCCGAGAAGATCCGCACCTACAACTTCCCGGAGAACCGCATCTCGGACCACCGCGTGGGCTTCAAGGCGTACAACCTGGACCAGGTCCTGGACGGCGACCTCGACGCGGTGATCCAGGCCTGTGTCGACGCGGACTCGGCGGCGAAGCTGGCAGCCGCGTAGGGACGCAGACGCAAGGGACGTACGCACGTACGAGTACGACACGGAGGAATGCGTGCAGCAATCTTTTGGGGGGCGACCCCAAAGCCCCCGCAGCGTGCTGCTCGCGGAGGTGGCCCAGGCCACCCAGCGGCTGGCCGACGCCGGCGTGCCCTCGCCGCGCACCGACGCGGAGGAGCTCGCCGCGTTCGTGCACGGCGTGAAGCGGGGCGAACTGCACTCCGTGAAGGACGCGGACTTCGACGCCCGGTACTGGGAGGTCATCGCTCGGCGTGAGCAGCGCGAGCCGCTGCAGCACATCACCGGGCGGGCCTACTTCCGCTACCTCGAACTCCAAGTGGGACCGGGTGTGTTCGTGCCCCGCCCCGAGACCGAGTCGGTCGTCGGGTGGGCCATAGACGCCGTGCGCGCGATGGACGTCGTCGAGCCCTGCATCGTCGACCTGTGCACGGGCTCCGGCGCCATCGCGCTGGCCCTGGCCCAGGAGGTCCCGCGCTCACGCGTACACGCCGTGGAGCTGTCGGAGGACGCCCTGCGGTGGACCCGCAAGAACGTCGAGGGGTCCAGGGTCGACCTGCGGCAGGGCAACGCCCTGGACGCGTTCCCCGACCTGGACGGCCAGGTCGACCTGGTGATCTCCAACCCGCCCTACATCCCGCTGACCGAATGGGAGTACGTCGCTCCCGAGGCGCGGGACTACGATCCCGAACTCGCCCTGTTCTCAGGGGAGGACGGCCTCGACCTCATCCGCGGTCTGGAACGGACCGCGCACCGTCTGCTGCGTCCGGGCGGTGTCGTCGTCATCGAGCACGCCGACACCCAGGGCGGCCAGGTGCCGTGGATCTTCACCGAGGAGCGGGGCTGGGCCGACGCGGCCGACCACCCCGACCTCAACAACCGACCGAGGTTCGCGACCGCCCGCAAGGCGCTGCCGTGACCACCCCCCGCACTTCAGTCCCGCAGTACGTGTACTTCGTGTACGAGGAGGCCCGCTAGACATGGCACGGCGATACGACACCAACGACGCGACCGACCGCACGACGGGTCTGCGTGAGGCAGCGTCCGCCGTCCGCCGTGGCGAGCTCGTGGTCCTCCCGACCGACACGGTGTACGGCATCGGCGCCGACGCGTTCTCCAAGGAGGCCGTGGGTGATCTGCTGGAGGCCAAGGGACGCGGCCGCACCATGCCCACCCCTGTGCTGATCGGCTCCCCGAACACGCTCCACGGTCTCGTCACCGACTTCTCCGAGCTGGCCTGGGAACTGGTCGACGCGTTCTGGCCGGGCGCGCTGACACTGGTCGCCAAGCACCAGCCGTCCCTGCAGTGGGACCTGGGCGACACCCGGGGCACGGTTGCCGTGCGCATGCCGCTGCACCCGGTCGCCATCGAGCTGCTCACCGAGGTCGGCCCGATGGCCGTGTCCTCGGCGAACCTGACCGGCCACCCCGCCCCCGAGGACTGCGACGCCGCGCAGGAGATGCTCGGCGACTCGGTCTCCGTCTACCTGGACGGCGGCCCGACCCCCGGCAACGTGCCCTCCTCGATCGTCGACGTCTCCCGGGAGGTCCCGCTCCTGCTGCGCGCCGGCGCCATCTCCGCGGACGAGCTGCGCAAGGTCGTACCCGACCTCGAGGTGGCGAATTGACAGCCCCCGAGGCGGGGCGTGGCATAGGCAGCGGGGAACGTGCCGCGGAGATCACGACCACCTTCGTCGGGCTTCCGCGCGACAGCTTCCGCATCCTCCACGTCAGCACCGGAAACGTCTGCCGCTCGCCGATCACCGAGCGGCTGACCCGCCATTTCGTGACGCAGCGGCTCGGTGTACTGGGCGGCGGGCTGATCGTGGAGAGCGCGGGCACCTGGGGCCACGAGGGCGCGCCCATGGAGGCCAACGCGGAGACCGTCCTCGCCGACTTCGGCGCTGACGCCTCCGGCTTCGTCGGCCGCGAGCTGCTCGACGAGCACGTCATCATGGCCGACCTGGTCCTGACGGCCACCCGCGACCACCGCGCCCAGGTGATCTCCATGGGTCACTCGGCGGGCCTGCGCACCTTCACCCTGAAGGAGTTCACCCGCCTGGTGAAGGCGATAGACCCCGCGACGCTGCCTCCCCTGGAGGACGGCGTGGTGCAGCGGGCGCGTGCCCTGGTGCGTGCGGCGGCCGCTCTACGCGGGTGGCTTCTGGCGCCGACGGTGGAGGCGGACGAGGTGTACGACCCGTACGGGGCACCGCTGCCGTTCTTCCGGTCGGTGGGCGACGAGATACACGAGGCGCTGGATCCGGTGGTGACCGCGCTGACCGGCGTACCCGCGAGGGCGTAACAGCCGGGCGCCCCCGTCGCCCCGGGCCTACATTGGACGTACGTCACCGTCGACGCACGTCCGGAGCCCACCATGACGGTCACCCATGCCATCGAGGCCGACGTCCTGCGCCGGCAGGATCCGCAGCTCGCGGACATCCTGCTCGGGGAGCTGGCGCGGCAGTCGACGACGCTGCAGCTCATCGCCGCCGAGAACTACACCTCGCCGGCCGTGCTGGCGGCCCTCGGCTCGCCGCTGGCCAACAAGTACGCCGAGGGGTACCCGGGCAGCCGGTACCACGGCGGATGCGAGATGGTGGACGTCGCCGAGCGGCTCGCCGTGGAGCGCGCCGAGCTGCTGTTCGGCGCCGAACACGCCAACGTGCAGTCGCATTCGGGGTCTTCGGCCGTCCTCGCCGCGTACGCCGCCCTGCTGCGGCCAGGTGACACCGTCCTCGCCCTCGGGCTGCCGTACGGCGGACACCTCACCCACGGCTCACCCGCCAACTTCTCCGGCCGCTGGTTCGACTTCGTCGGGTACGGGGTGGACGCCGAGACCGGGCTCATCGACTACGACCAGGTGCGGACGCTGGCACGCAACCATCGCCCCAAGGCCCTGGTCTGCGGATCCATCGCCTACCCCCGCCACATCGACTACGCCCTCTTCCGCGACATCGCGGACGAGGTGGGCGCGTATCTCATCGCGGATGCCGCCCACCCCATGGGGCTCGTCGCCGGGGGAGCGGCACCGAGTCCGGTGCCGTACGCCGATGTGGTGTGCGCCACCACCCACAAGGTGCTCAGAGGGCCGCGCGGCGGGATGCTGCTGTGCGGTGCGGACCTCGCCGAACGCGTCGACCGCGCCGTCTTCCCCTTCACCCAGGGAGGCGCCCAGATGCACACCATCGCCGCCAAGGCCGTCGCCTTTGGTGAGGCGGCGACGCCGGCGTTCGCGGCGTACGCCCATCAGGTGGTCGCCAACGCGCGGGCGCTCGCGGCCCGCCTCGCGGCGCACGGGCTGGTCGTCACCACGGGCGGCACCGACACCCACCTCATCACCGCCGATCCGGCGCCCCTCGGTGTCGAGGGCCGCGACGCGCGAGGGCGCCTCGCGGCGGCCGGGATGGTGCTGGACTGCTGCGCCCTGCCGCACGGCGACGCCCGCGGTCTGCGTCTGGGGACGGCGGCCGTGACCACCCAGGGCATGGGGGAGGAGGAGATGGCGCGGATCGCCGAGCTGCTGGCGAGCGTGCTGCGGGAGGAGACCGAGACGCAGAAGGCACGTGAAGAAGTGCGGGAGCTGGCCGGTAGATTTCCGCCGTATCCCGGCTGAGGCGGGGTAGGCGCACCTGAGCACACAGCCACACGTGCAACCATCGTCGCTACCCGGTAGTCCCCACACATATGCGTCGCGTAGGTGTCCGTCGCTAGGGTGTGGGGCTGAGATGGCCGGCGAGACTTGTGGGGAAGCCCGTGCGTGAATACCTGCTGACGCTCTGCATCACGGCCGCGGTGACGTATCTGCTGACAGGGCCGGTACGGAAGTTCGCGATCGTGGCGGGAGCGATGCCGGAGATCCGGGCACGTGACGTGCACCGGGAACCCACTCCGCGGCTCGGCGGGATCGCGATGTTCTTCGGCCTGTGCGCGGGTCTGCTGGTCGCCGACCACCTCACGAACCTCAGCGCGGTCTTCGAGAGGTCCAACGAACCGCGGGCGCTGCTCTCCGGAGCGGCGCTCATCTGGCTGATCGGCGTCCTCGACGACAAGTTCGAGATCGACGCCCTGATCAAGCTGGGCGGCCAGATGATCGCCGCCGGCGTGATGGTCATGCAGGGTCTGACGATCCTGTGGCTGCCCATCCCGGGCCTCGGCAACGTGGCGCTGACCCAGTGGCAGGGCACCCTGCTGACGGTCGCCCTGGTCGTCATCACCATCAACGCGGTGAACTTCGTCGACGGCCTGGACGGCCTCGCGGCCGGCATGGTCTGCATCGCGTCGGCCGCGTTCTTCCTCTACGCCTACCGGGTCTGGGTGTCGTACGGCATCGAGGCCGCCGCCCCGGCCACCCTGTTCGCGGCCATCCTGATGGGCATGTGCCTGGGCTTCCTGCCGCACAACATGCACCCGGCGCGGATCTTCATGGGCGACTCCGGCTCGATGCTGATCGGCCTGGTGCTCGCCGCGGGCGCCATCTCCATCACCGGCCAGGTCGACCCGGACGCGCTGAAGCTGTTCGCCGGCTCCGAGAAAGCGGCCGTGCACCAGACGGTCCCGGTCTACATCCCGCTGCTGCTGCCGCTCACGATCATCGCGATCCCGGCCGCCGACCTGGTGCTGGCGATCGTCCGCCGTACCTGGCGCGGCCAGTCCCCGTTCGCCGCCGACCGGGGTCACCTGCACCACCGCCTGCTGGAGATCGGGCACTCGCACAGCCGCGCGGTGCTGATCATGTACTTCTGGTCGGCGCTGATCGCCTTCGGCGCACTCGCCTACTCCGTCAACTCGGCGTCCATGTGGATCGTGCTCGGCGTGGTGTTCCTCAGCGCCATCGGCCTGGTCCTGCTGCTGCTCCCGCGCTTCACGCCGCGCGCTCCGCGCTGGGCCGAGTCCTTCGTGCCGCCGCGCTACCGCCGCCGCGGGGCCGTCGCCGAGCCCGCGGCCACCACGCCGCAGGTGGCGAGCGCCGAGGGGCGGGCCGACGCGGAGGAGCAGCCGCGCCCTCCGGTGTCCGCCGGCGTCTCACACGTCAACGGAGCGACCGCGATCGGCGCCCGTTCGCGGCTGATGGACCGGCGCAAGGCCGGGACGTCACGCTGACCGCGTCGAGGTGAGAACGGGCGGCCCGCGGGCTCAAGGTAAGAATCTGACTAGAGCATTGCCAAGCCATGGGGGAACGAAGCGGTGCAATACCAGACAATCCGGCCGTGATTCTGCACATACGCGCGCTGTCACTCTCATGTGTGACGGCTGGCACACCCTTCAGGTAAAGACCTCATCAAATAGTTTGTGATACGGTTCACGAGAACCCCCGGATAGAGCCGAAGGACCGTAGTGCGACGGTCCACCGGCGTGAGGTTCTCTCTCAGCCCGGGACTACGCTCGTCCATGACGACACCCTGCCCCCACCGTGAAAGCGGAGTTGCCGCCATGCCGTCCAATGACGCCCGGAACCTGCTCCAGGCCGCTGTGCCCACAGCCGCCGCCGGCGCTGTCGCAGCCGTCGTCAGCGGTGTGGTCGCCGGTGGCAAAGGTGCAATCGGGGCGGTCGTCGCGACGCTGGTCGTGATCCTGTTCATGGGAATCGGTCTCTACGTTCTGCAGCGCATTGCCAAATCGCTTCCGCACCTGTTCCAGGCGATGGGCCTGATGCTCTACGCGGCTCAGATCCTGCTGCTGTTCGTCTTCCTCTCCGTCTTCAAGAACACGACGCTGTTCAACCCCCGGGCCTTCGCGATCACGCTCGTGGTCGGCACGCTCGTGTGGATCGCCGCGCAGGCGCGCGCCCACATGAAGGCCAAGATCCTCTACGTCGAACCCGATTCGGGCACCTCCTCGAAGGGTGACAAGCCCGAAAAGACGGGGCCCTCGTCGTGAGGGGTAGGGCCGGGATAAAGCCACTCAAGAGATCCTGCTATCGTCCGGTGCCAACTGCGGCATCGCGGGCGCGGGCATCTGAGCTGACGCCTGCTCATTCGCGAGGCGAGATGCCCCACAGCCGCCCCCATATCCGTAACACCAGTCCCGTGCCGAACAGCGGCCCTGCGCCGCGCCGACACAACGAGGTTGCCGTACCCATGCGTCACGCCGAAGGAGCCCGTGGTGAGTGCTGACCAGACCCAGCTCGCCTTTGACTGGAGCTGTCGGATCATGTCCGACAACGGCTGCGGCTTCCCGGCTCCGGGCCTGCACTCGTTCCTCTTCAAGCCGATCGCCACGGTCGGCGGGTTCGAGTTCAACAAGGTGATGCTGCTCGCCCTCATCACCACGCTCCTGGTCGTCACCTTCTTCACGCTTGCCTTCAGCAAGGCGAAGGTGGTTCCGGGCAAGCTGCAGATGATCGGCGAGGCCGGCTACGACTTCGTGCGCCGGGGCATCGTCTACGAGACCCTCGGTAAGAAGGAGGGCGAGAAGTACGTCCCCTTCATGGTCTCGCTCTTCTTCTTCATCTGGATCATGAACATCTGGTCCGTGATCCCGCTGGCCCAGTTCCCGGTGTCGTCGATCATCGCGTACCCGATGGTGCTGGCCCTCATCGTCTATGTCGTCTGGGTCTCGGTGACCTTCAAGAGGCACGGCTTCGTCGGCTTCTTCAAGAACGTCACGGGCTACGACAAGTCGCTGGGCCCGGTGCTGCCGCTCGTGGTGGTCATCGAGTTCTTCTCGAACCTGCTGGTCCGGCCGTTCACGCACGCGGTGCGACTGTTCGCCAACATGTTCGCCGGTCACCTGATGCTGGTCATGTTCACCGTGGCCTCCTGGTACCTGCTGAACAGCTGGATGATCCCGGCGGCCGGTGTCTCGTTCGTCATGACCGTCGTCATGATCCTCTTCGAGCTCTTCGTGCAGATGGTTCAGGCGTACGTCTTCGTCCTGCTCGCCTGCTCGTACGTCCAGGGTGCTCTCGCCGAACACCACTGAGCCCCGCCGCACCACCCCCCAAGAACGTCCGGTGGCCAACCCCCGCCGGTCCATGAAAGAGAAGGAAGAATCAGCATGGCTGCCCTTGAGACCCTCGCCGCCGTCGAAGGCAACATCGGTTCCATCGGCTACGGCCTCGCCGCCATCGGCCCCGGCGTCGGCGTCGGCATCATCTTCGGTAACGGCACCCAGGCGCTTGCCCGTCAGCCCGAGGCCGCCGGTCTGATCCGTGCCAACCAGATCCTCGGCTTCGCCTTCTGTGAGGCGCTCGCCCTCATCGGCATCGTCATGCCGTTCGTCTACGGATGATCGAGCCCTGACGAGCCAACCTTTCAACGAAAGGCACTGATGTGATCGCCAACCTGGTACAGCTGGCGGCCGAGGACAAGCAGAACCCGCTTGTTCCTCCGGGCCCCGAGCTGCTCGTCGGCACCATCGCCTTCGCCATCGTGTTCTTCTTCTTCTGGAAGAAGCTGCTTCCGAACATCAACAAGGTTCTGGAGGAGCGCCGCGAGGCGATCGAAGGCGGAATCGAGAAGGCCGAGGCCGCTCAGGTCGAGGCCCAGAGCGTCCTCGAGCAGTACAAGGCTCAGCTCGCCGAGGCCCGGCACGAGGCCGCGCGTCTGCGCCAGGAGGCGCAGGAGCAGGGTGCCGCGCTCATCGCCGAGATGCGGGCCGAGGGCCAGCGGCAGCGCGAGGAGATCGTCGCCGCCGGTCACGCCCAGATCGAGGCCGACCGCAAGGCCGCCGCGTCCGCGCTGCGCCAGGACGTCGGCAAGCTCGCCACCGACCTGGCCGGCAAGCTCGTCGGTGAGTCCCTCGAGGACCACGCCCGGCAGAGCCGCGTCATCGACCGCTTCCTCGACGAGCTCGAGGAGAAGGCCGAGGCCGGACGATGAACGGAGCGAGCCGCGAGGCCCTGGCAGCCGCACGCGAGCGTCTCGACGCGCTGACGGACTCGACGTCCGTCGACGCGGCCAAGCTCGCCGACGAGCTGGCCGCCGTCACCGCGCTGCTCGACCGCGAGGTGTCGCTGCGTCGGGTCCTCACCGACCCGGCGCAGGCCGGCGAGGCCAAGGCCGACCTGGCCCAGCGCCTGCTCGGCGCACAGGTCGGCGGCGCGACCGCCGACCTGCTGGCCGGCATGGTGCGCTCCCGCTGGTCGCAGTCCCGCGACCTGGTGGACGCGCTGGAGGAGCTGGCGGACACCGCCGACCTCACCGCCGCGCAGAAGACGGGCACGCTCGACGACGTCGAGGACGAGCTGTTCCGGTTCGGCCGGATCGTCTCCTCCAGCACCGGACTGCGTGCCGCGCTGACCGACCGCGCCGCCACCACCTCGGCCAAGAGCGAGCTGCTGCGCAGCCTCCTCGGCGGCCGGGCCAAGGTGACCACCGAGCGTCTGGTGACGCGTCTTGTGACCGCGCCTCGTGGACGTAGCCTGGAGTCGGGACTGGAGTCCCTGTCCAAGCTCGCCGCCGAGCGCCGGGAGCGCATGGTCGCCGTCGTCACCTCGGCGGTACCGCTGAGCGACGTGCAGAAGCGACGCCTGGGCGGCGCCCTCGCGAAGCTCTACGGCCGCACGATGCACCTCAACCTCGGCGTGGACCCCGAGGTCGTCGGCGGAATCCGGGTGCAGGTCGGTGACGAGGTCATCAACGGCTCCCTCGCGGACCGCATCGAGGACGCCGGCCGCCGACTGGCGAGCTGAGCAGCAACTCAATAGCAAGACGTACTCATGACGGCCCTGGTTGGGCCGTGCAGAAGAATCCTGGGGGTCGCCCCCAGACCCCCAAAGTGAAACTTCGGGCCCAACAAGGAGAGCAGGGAACCCAGATGGCGGAGCTCACGATCCGGCCGGAGGAGATCCGGGACGCACTGGAGACCTTTGTCCAGTCGTACAAGCCGGACGCGGCCTCGCGCGAGGAGGTCGGTACGGTCACCCTTGCCGGCGACGGCATCGCGAAGGTCGAGGGTCTGCCCTCGGCCATGGCCAACGAACTGCTGAAGTTCGAGGACGGCACCCTCGGCCTCGCCCTCAACCTCGAGGAGCGCGAGATCGGTGCCATCGTCCTCGGTGAGTTCAGCGGCATCGAGGAGGGTCAGCCGGTCTCCCGTACCGGTGAGGTCCTCTCCGTGGCCGTCGGCGAGGGCTACCTCGGCCGCGTCGTCGACCCGCTCGGCAACCCGATCGACGGCCTCGGCGAGATCGAGACCAGCGGTCGTCGTGCCCTTGAGCTGCAGGCCCCCACGGTCATGCAGCGCAAGTCGGTGCACGAGCCGATGGAGACCGGCTACAAGGCCGTCGACGCGATGACCCCGATCGGCCGCGGCCAGCGTCAGCTGATCATCGGTGACCGTCAGACCGGCAAGACCGCCCTTGCCGTCGACACGATCATCAACCAGCGCGACAACTGGCGCACCGGCGACCCGAACAAGCAGGTCCGCTGCATCTACGTCGCCATCGGCCAGAAGGGCTCCACCATCGCGTCGGTCCGCCGCGCGCTGGAGGAGAACGGTGCTCTGGAGTACACGACCATCGTCGCCGCCCCGGCGTCCGACCCGGCCGGCTTCAAGTACCTGGCGCCGTACACCGGCTCGGCCATCGGCCAGCAGTGGATGTACGAGGGCAAGCACGTCCTGATCATCTTCGACGACCTGTCGAAGCAGGCCGACGCCTACCGCGCCGTGTCCCTGCTGCTGCGCCGCCCGCCGGGCCGTGAGGCCTACCCGGGTGACGTCTTCTACCTGCACTCCCGTCTGCTGGAGCGCTGCGCCAAGCTCTCCGACGACATGGGCGCCGGCTCGATGACCGGTCTGCCGATCGTCGAGACCAAGGCCAACGACGTCTCGGCGTTCATCCCGACCAACGTCATCTCCATCACCGACGGCCAGTGCTTCCTGGAGTCGGACCTGTTCAACGCCGGTCAGCGCCCCGCGCTGAACGTCGGTATCTCCGTCTCCCGAGTCGGTGGTTCCGCGCAGCACAAGGCGATGAAGCAGGTCTCCGGCCGTCTGCGCGTGGACCTCGCCCAGTTCCGTGAGCTGGAGGCGTTCGCCGCCTTCGGTTCCGACCTGGACGCCGCGTCGAAGGCGCAGCTGGAGCGCGGTCAGCGCATGGTCGAGCTGCTGAAGCAGGCGCAGTACGAGCCGATGTCCACCGAGGACCAGGTCGTCTCCGTCTGGGCCGGCACCACCGGCAAGATGGACGACGTGCCGGTCGGCGACATCCGCCGCTTCGAGAAGGAGCTCCTGGAGTACCTGCACCGCAAGGAGCAGGGCCTCATGACCTCCATCAAGGAGGGCGGCAAGATGTCGGACGACACCCTGACCGCCGTCGCCGACGCCATCGCGGAGTTCAAGAAGCAGTTCGAGACCGCGGACGGCAAGCTGCTCGGCGAAGAGGCGCCGGCCGCTCCGAAGGCGACCAACGCCTCCAAGTGACGTAAGGAAGGGACCTGACTCATGGGAGCCCAGCTCCGGGTCTACAAGCGTCGCATCCGATCCGTCACCGCGACCAAGAAGATCACGAAGGCGATGGAGATGATCGCCGCCTCGCGCGTCGTCAAGGCGCAGCGCAAGGTGGCGGCCTCCACGCCGTACGCGACCGAGCTCACCCGCGCGGTCACGGCGGTCGGTACCGGCTCGAACACCAAGCACCCGCTGACCACGCAGGCCGAGACGGTCACGCGGTCCGCGGTGCTGCTCCTCACGAGCGACCGTGGCCTTGCCGGCGCCTTCAACTCCAACGCCATCAAGGCGGCGGAGCAGCTGACCGAGCGCCTGGAGCGCGAGGGCAAGCAGGTCGACGTCTACATCGTCGGTCGGCGCGGTGTCGCCCACTACAACTTCCGTGAGCGCAAGATCGCGGAGTCGTGGAGCGGCTTCACCGACGAGCCCACGTACGCGGACGCCAAGAAGGTCGCGGCCCCGCTGATCGAGGCCATCGAGAAGGACACGGCTGAGGGCGGCGTGGACGAGCTCCACATCGTCTACACCGAGTTCGTCTCGATGATGACCCAGCAGGCGCTGGACTCGCGTCTGCTGCCGCTCAGCCTCGAAGAGGTCGCGGAGGAGGCTCCCGCCAAGGGCGAGATCCTTCCGCTGTACGACTTCGAGCCCTCGGCGGAGGACGTCCTCGACGCCCTTCTGCCGCGGTACGTGGAGAGCCGGATCTACAACGCGCTGCTTCAGTCGGCCGCCTCCAAGCACGCCGCCACGCGGCGCGCGATGAAGTCGGCCACCGACAACGCGGGCGAGCTGATCAACACGCTCTCCCGTCTTGCCAACGCGGCCCGCCAGGCCGAAATCACCCAGGAAATCAGCGAGATCGTCGGTGGCGCGAGCGCCCTGGCCGACGCGACCGCGGGGAGTGACCGATAAATGACCACCACTGTTGAGACCGCGACGGCTACGGGCCGCGTCGCCCGGGTCATCGGCCCGGTCGTCGACGTGGAGTTCCCCGTCGACGCGATGCCGGAGATCTACAACGCCCTGCACGTCGAGGTCGCCGACCCGGCGAACGCGGGCGAGAAGAAGATCCTGACCCTGGAGGTCGCCCAGCACCTGGGTGACGGCCTGGTCCGCACCATCTCCATGCAGCCCACCGACGGTCTGGTCCGCCAGGCCGCCGTCACCGACACGGGCACGGGCATCACCGTCCCGGTCGGCGACTTCACCAAGGGCAAGGTGTTCAACACCCTCGGTGAGGTGCTGAACGTCGACGAGACCTACGACGGCGAGCGCTGGTCCATCCACCGCAAGGCGCCGAACTTCGACGAGCTCGAGTCGAAGACCGAGATGTTCGAGACCGGCGTCAAGGTCATCGACCTTCTCACCCCGTACGTCAAGGGTGGAAAGATCGGTCTGTTCGGTGGTGCCGGCGTCGGCAAGACGGTGCTCATCCAGGAGATGATCTACCGCGTCGCCAACAACCACGACGGTGTGTCGGTGTTCGCCGGTGTCGGTGAGCGCACCCGTGAGGGCAACGACCTCATCGACGAGATGAGCGAGTCCGGCGTCATCGACAAGACCGCGCTGGTCTTCGGTCAGATGGACGAGCCCCCGGGCACCCGTCTGCGCGTCGCGCTGGCCGGCCTGACCATGGCCGAGTACTTCCGTGACGTCCAGAAGCAGGACGTGCTGTTCTTCATCGACAACATCTTCCGCTTCACGCAGGCCGGTTCCGAGGTGTCGACCCTGCTCGGCCGTATGCCCTCCGCGGTGGGTTACCAGCCGAACCTGGCCGACGAGATGGGTCTCCTCCAGGAGCGCATCACCTCGACCCGTGGTCACTCGATCACCTCGATGCAGGCGATCTACGTCCCCGCGGACGACCTGACCGACCCGGCCCCGGCCACCACCTTCGCCCACCTCGACGCGACGACGGTTCTGTCCCGTCCGATCTCCGAGAAGGGCATCTACCCGGCCGTGGACCCGCTGGACTCCACGTCCCGCATCCTGGACCCGCGCTACATCGCGCAGGACCACTACCAGTGCGCCATGCGCGTCAAGGGGATCCTGCAGAAGTACAAGGACCTCCAGGACATCATCGCGATCCTCGGCATCGACGAGCTCAGCGAGGAGGACAAGCTGGTCGTCCAGCGTGCCCGCCGCGTCGAGCGCTTCCTGTCCCAGAACACGCACGTCGCCAAGCAGTTCACCGGTGTGGACGGCTCGGACGTGCCGCTGGACGAGTCGATCGCCGCGTTCAACGCGATCTGCGACGGTGAATTCGACCACTTCCCGGAGCAGGCGTTCTTCATGTGCGGTGGTCTTGAGGACCTCAAGAAGAACGCGAAGGAGCTGGGCGTCTCCTGACGCACCGGTCTTCGTGAGCCATTGAGCTCGTGATCGAGGGGGCGGGGGTTCGTCCCGCCCCCTCTTCCACGCCTACTAGACTTGTAACCAACACCCGGCAGAACCGCCGGGTGGTGACCCGAGGAGCCACCTTGGCTGCTGAGCTGCACGTCGCGCTGGTCGCCGCCGACCGTGAGGTCTGGTCGGGCCAGGCCACCCTGGTCGTCGCGCGCACCACGTCCGGCGACATCGGCGTCATGCCCGGTCACCAGCCGCTGCTCGGTGTGCTGGAGTCGGGCCCGGTGACCATCCGTACGAGTGAAGGTGGAACCGTCATCGCCGCGGTGCACGGCGGTTTCATCTCCTTCGCGGACGACAAGCTGTCGCTGCTGGCCGAGATCGCCGAGCTGTCGGAGGAGATCGACGTCCAGCGCGCGGAGCGGGCGCTCGAGCGTGCGAAGTCGGCGGACGACGCCTCCGCCGAGCGCCGCGCGGAGGTCCGTCTGCGGGCGGCGACGGCGCGCTGACCCCTGGGGGTACCGCCCGGGCCCTTTAGTCTGGGACAGCGCACGCGATGACGTCACTCAGCCGCGGCTGGGACCGGAGCAATCCGGTGCCGGTCGCGGCTGAGGCAGATATGGAAGTTTTTTCCGTTCCGTTACCTAGGAGACGAGGAGGTCGGTGTCGATGGTCCTCGCTCTGACTGTGTGCGGAATCGTCGTCGCCCTTGTGGTGCTGGGGTTGTTCGTCTTCGGCTTGCGCCGCAGGCTCATCCAGCGCTCGGGCGGCACCTTCGACTGTTCCCTGCGCTGGGACGTGCCGGAGAAACCGGACGCCAACGGCAAGGGCTGGAGCTACGGAGTCGCCCGCTACAACGGCGACCGCGTCGAGTGGTACCGCGTCTTCTCGTACGCCTACCGTCCGCGCCGCATCCTGGAGCGGGCGTCGATCGAGGTGGCCGGCCGTCGTGTCCCCGACGGCGAGGAGGAGCTGGCACTGCTGTCCGACGCGGTGATCCTCACCTGTCTGCACCGGGGCACGCGACTGGAACTGGCCATGAGCGAAGACGCGCTGACCGGTTTCCTCGCGTGGCTGGAGGCAGCCCCGCCCGGTCAGCGCGTCAACGTCGCTTGACGACCTGTTAGTTGAGGCCGTTGTTGATGGCGGTCACCAGCTCACCGTTGCTGGTGTCGCCGCTGAACTCCCAGAAGAACGCGCCGCCGAGGCCCTGGTTCTTGGCCCAGGTCATCTTGCCGGCGATCGTCGACGGGGTGTCGTAGGACCACCAGTTGGTGCCGCAGTGGGCGTACGCCGTCCCGGCGATGGTGCCGGTCGCGGGGCAGGAGTTCTTCAGGATCTTGTAGTCCTCGATGCCGGCCTCGTAGGTGCCGGGCGCCGCGCCGGTCGCCGAGCCGCCGGGGGCGGCCTGGGTGACGCCGGTCCAGCCGCGGCCGTAGAAGCCGATGCCGAGCAGCAGCTTGGCGGACGGGACGCCCTTCGACTTCAGCTTGGCGATCGCGTCGGCGGAGTTGAAGCCCGCCTGCGGGATCCCGGCGTACGAGGTGAGCGGTGAGTGCGGGGCGGTCGGGCCGTCCTTGTCGAAGGCACCGAAGTAGTCGTACGTCATCACGTTGTACCAGTCGAGGTACTGGGCGGCGCCGCCGTAGTCCGCCGCGTCGATCTTGCCGCCGGCCGAGCCGTCGGCGGTGATGGCCGCGGTGACCAGGTAGTTCGAACCGAACTCGGCGCGCAGTGCCTGCATCAGGGTCCTGAAGGCCGCGGGGCCCGAGGTGTCGCAGGTCAGGCCGCAGGCGTTCGGGTACTCCCAGTCGATGTCGATGCCGTCGAAGACATCGGCCCAGCGGGGGTCCTCCACGACGGCCTTGCAGGACTTGGCGAACGCGGCCGCGTTCTGCGCGGCCTGGCCGAAGCCGCCGGAGTAGGTCCAGCCGCCGAAGGAGTACAGCACCTTGATGTGCGGGTACTTCGCCTTGAGCTGGCGCAGCTGGTTGAAGTTGCCCCGCAGCGGCTGGTCCCAGGTGTCGGCGGTGCCGCTGACGGACTGGTCGGCGGTGTAGGCCTTGTCGTAGGCGGCGTAGGTGTCGTCGACCGTGCACTGGCCGTTCTTGACGTTGCCGAAGGCGTAGTTGATGTGCGTGATCTTGGACGCCGAGCCGGACGTCACCAGGTTCTTGACGTGGTAGTTGCGGCCGTAGACGCCCCACTCGGTGAAGTAGCCGAGCTTGACCTTGTCGCCGGTGGGCGGGGGCTCGGTGGTGCCGCCGGTGGTGCGGACGCGGACGGCGCCGCTGACCGGGCCGGTCTGGTCGGCGGTGTCGCGGGCCTGCACGGAGTAGGAGTAGTCCGTGCCCTTGGTCAGGCCGGTGTCCGTGTACGAGGTGCTCGTCACGGTCGCGACCTTGGCGCCGTCGCGCAGGACGTCGTAGTTCTTGACGCCCTTGTCGTCGGTGGCGGCGGACCAGGTCAGCTTCACCGAGGTGTCGGTGATGCCGGAGGCGGTCGGGGTGCCGGGGGCGCTCGGCGCGCTGTCACCGGGCTCGGTGGTGCCGCCGTCGCAGCTGCCCCCGTTGAGCCTGCAGTTGGCGGGGGAGCCGGAGCCGGTGCCGTTGAAGCCGAAGGAGACGGTGGCGCCGGGGGCGAGGGTGCCGTTCCAGGACTTGTTCTTGGCCGTCCAGTGGGTGCCGGAGGAGGTGACGTCGGCGTCCCAGGAGGAGGTCACGGAGGTGCCGGAGGGGAAGTCCCACTCGACGGTCCAGGAGCTGAGGGTGGTGGTGCCGGTGTTCTTCACCGTCCACTTGCCCTCGAAGCCGGAGCCCCAGTCCTGGGTCTTGGTGTAGGTCGCGGTGGCCGATGTCGCCGCCTGCGCCGGGCTCGCCAGGCCGACGAGGCCGGCCAGCGGGAGCAACAGGGTCGCGAACCCTGCCACGGCTCTGTGTCTGAAGCGCATGCTGCGCCTCCTTGTATGGGGAGTCAGGTGGCATGACTGAGCCTCATGCCGCACTCATGGTGCGGTGAGAATAGAAAGGTCTGGACCACGGGTCAATAGGTCTGGACCACTTGTCCGTTCAGGCCCCGCCGCGCCCGGCTTCGCCCTGCCGCAGCCCCAACTCCTGGGCCAGTACGGCCGCTTGCACCCGGCTGCGCAGCTCCAGCTTGCCCAGCACCCTGCTGACGTGCGTCTTCACCGTCGCCTCGGCCATGTCGAGCCGGACCGCGATCTCGGCGTTGGACAGCCCCTCGCCCAGGCAGGCCAGCACCTCGCGCTCGCGGCGCGTGAGGGCGTCCAGGACGGCCGGGTCCGCCTTCGTCTGCCGTACGGGTTTCGCGCCGAACTCGGCGATCAGGCGCCGGGTGACGGCCGGGGCGATGAGCCCCTCCCCGCGTGCCACCGTCCGGACGGCCTCGATCAGGTCCTTCGCGTCCGTGTTCTTCAGCAGGAACCCCGCGGCCCCGGCGCGCAGCGCCCCGAACACGTACTCGTCGAGGTCGAACGTGGTGAGCACGAGGACGTCGGCCAGCTGTTCGGCGACGACCTGCCGGGTCGCCGACACCCCGTCCAGACGCGGCATCTGTACGTCCATCAGCACCAGGTCCGGCCGCAGCTCACGTGCCATGGCCACCGCCTGCTCACCGTCCGCCGCCTCGCCGACCACCTCGATGTCGGACGCGCTGCGCAGGATGAGGACGAGCCCCGCGCGGACGGCGGACTGGTCCTCGGCGACCAGGACGCGGATCATTGGCTGTCTCCTTCGGACACGGGAAGCGTGGCGCGTACGACCCAGATCTTGCCGCCGCTCGGCTCGGGACTCTCGACGGGGCCGGCCTCGAACGCGCCGTCCAGCAGCGCGACCCGCTCGCGCATCCCGACGAGTCCGGCGCCGGAGCCGGGAGCGCGCGGTCCGTCGCGATCACCGAAAGGGCTCGCCACGGTGACGGTGAGCACACCGTCCCGCTGGGCGAGCGCGACCGTGACCCGGCCGGGGGAGGCGTGCTTGAGGGCGTTGGTCAAGGACTCCTGCACGATCCTGTACGCGGCGAGCTCGACCGGGGCGGGGACGGTGTCGTACACGGCGTCCAGGGTGACGTCGAGGCCGTTGGTGCGGGCGCCGTCGACCAGGGCGCCGAGTCCGTCGAGGGTGGGAGCGGCGACGGGCTCGGTGTCGCCGCTGGAGTCGCGCAGGATGCCGATGAGCCGGCGCATCTCGGCGAGTCCCTCCACGCTGTTCTCGCGGATGACGGACAGCGCCTCCCGCGAGGTCTTCGGCTCGTCGAGGGAGAGCGCGGCCGTGGAGTGGATGGCGATCGCGGAGAGGTGGTTGGCCACCATGTCGTGCAACTCGCGGGCCATCCGGGCGCGTTCCGAGGTGATGGCCTGCGCGCGGTCCATCTCGGCCAGCAGCGCGGTCTGCTCGGCGCGCAGGCGGGCGGCATCGGCGGCGTCGCGGTGGTTGCGGACGATCAGACCGGTCGCGGCGGGCCCGAACGCCACGAGGCCGGTGACCACGCCGATCAGCAGCGCCTCGGGTTCGCGCCACACCGCGAACGGCACCACGGCTCCGGCCACCGAGAGCAGCCCGGTGATCCGCGGGATGCGGTGCGCCGAGGCGGGCGGGCCGTAGAGGACGGCCGAGTACAGAAGGTCGGTGTACATCAGGACCGAGACCAGGTTGCCCTGCGTGACGACGTCCATGAGGATCGCGCCGGTACCGATCAGCAGGGCGACGCGCGGGGCGGTGCGGCGCAGCAGCTCGCAGCCGGTCAGGACCAGGAGCGGTACCAGGACCGCCCAGCGGCCCGGCAGCAGCACGTACGCCTCGGTGCTCGGACGGGTGCCCAGGCCGAGGCCCCAGAACGTCAGCCCGCCGATCAGGCTGCCGAACGCGAGGCGGACGTCGAAGCGTCGGGGGCGGGGGAGCGAGACGGCCATGCCCACCATCCAACACGGCCCTCGCGCCCGGCGCCTGATCCTCGCGAAGGGTCCCTGACTGCATCCTTCGATGTACCGCGGGTTCGTCTGTGGCGACGACGATTCCGGCCGCCCGGGCCGGGAGCCTTGAAGGGTGAACGAGAGGAGCGAACCGTGATCGTCGCCTTGATCGCCGCCTGCGAGATCGGCTTCTGGGTGCTGCTGGCCGCCGGGCTGGCCTGCCGCTATGTGCTGCGCATGCCGCGTACCGGGCTGGTGCTGCTGCTGTGCGAGCCGCTGCTGGAGCTGGTCCTGCTGGTCGCCACCGCGCTGGACCTGCGCAACGGCGCCGAGCCGAACTGGACGCACGGCCTGGCCGCGCTGTACATCGGCTACACCGTCGGACACGGCCATCGCACCGTGAAGTGGCTCGACGGCCACGCGGCCCACCGCTTCGGCGGCGCCCCGCCCCCGCCGAAGCCCCCGCGCTACGGCATGGCCCGGGCACGCCACGAGGGCAAGGTCTGGCTGGGCTCGGTGGCGGGCGCCGCCGTCGCGACCGTGCTCCTCCAGCTCGCCATCTGGTACGTCGACGACCCGAGCCGGGTCACCTCCCTGGAGAGCTGGCGCTACGTGGCCTGGCGGGCGGCCGGCATCCACGGCCTGGTCGCGCTGTCGTACCTGGTCTGGCCGCGCAAGCCCGAGGGTGGGAAGGACACCGTCCCGGCCCGGGAGGAGAGTGTGCGCCGATGAGCACGAGCAGGGCGCGCGGGAACCTGGTCGAAGGCGCCGTCACCTTGGTGACCGGCTTGGCGCTGCGGCTGTTCGCCGACGACGTGAGGGTCCCCGTCGTCACCCTCACGTCCGTCGGTGTCGTGATGATGTGCGTGGGCGGCGCACTGGTCACCTCCGGCCTGTGGCAGGTGGCGCGCAGCAGGACCTAGCGCTCCCCGCCCGGCACCCACAGCACGTCCCCGACCTCCTTGTTCGCCGTCCTGGCCAGGATGAACAGGAGGTCGGACAAGCGGTTCAGGTAGGTCGCGGTCAGGGGGTTCATCGTCTCGCCGTGGACCTCCAGCGCCGCCCACGTCGAGCGCTCGGCCCGGCGTACGACCGTGCAGGCCTGGTGCAGGAGGGCGGCGCCCGGGGTGCCTCCGGGCAGGATGAAGGAGCGCAGCTTCTCCAGACCCTCCAGGAAGCGGTCGCAGTCCGCTTCGAGCTTGTCGATGTAGAACTGCTCGACCCTCAGCGGCGGGAACTGCGGGTTCTCCACCACCGGCGTCGACAGGTCCGCCCCCACGTCGAACAGGTCGTTCTGCACGCGGGTGAGGACCGTGACGATCTCCTCGTCCAGGTTGCCCAGCGCGATCGCCGTCCCGAGCGCGGCGTTCGCCTCGTTGGCGTCGGCGTAGGCCGAGATCCGCAGGTCGGTCTTGGCGACCCGGCTCATGTCGCCGAGGGCGGTGGTGCCCTGGTCGCCGGTCCTGGTGTAGATGCGCGTCAGATTGACCATGGGATCAGCGTAGTTACGCCGCGGCCGTTCGGAACACGCGTGTGCCCACTGTCACGGCCAGCGCGGTGAAGGCGACGGCCACCAGGACGCCGTACAGCATGTGCGCCGTCGCGTACGAGCCCACATACGCGTCCCGCACCGCGTCCACGAGGTAGCGGAACGGTACGAAGTGGGACAGGGCGTCCAGCCACGCCGGCCCCAGCGTCATCGGGAGCATCAGGCCGGACAGCAGCATCATCGGCATCGTCATGGCGTTGACCGCCGGGCCGAACTCCTGCGGGGTGCGGACCTTCATGGCGAGTGCGTACGACAGCGAGGCCAGCGACACCGTCAGCAGGGCCACGAACACGAAGCCGATCAGCACGCCGGGCAGCGGAGCCCTGAGGCCCATGAGAAGTGCCGCCAGCACCAGCAGCACGGCCTGGAAGACGAAGACGGTGGCGTCGCGAAGCACCCGGCCCAGGAGCAGGGCCAGCCGGCTGACCGGCGTCACGCGCATGCGCTCCACCACGCCGTGACCCTTCTCGATGATGATCGAGAAGCCGGCGAAGGACGCCCCGAACAGGCCGAGTTGAAGCAGCAGTCCGGGGACGAGGACCTGCCAGGAGCTGCCGCGCCCGCCGAGCGGCAGGTCGGTCAGCAGAGGGCCGAAGAAGAGCAGGTACAGCAGCGGCATCAGCACGCCGAAGAGCAGGGCGAAGCGGGAGCGCAGGGACTGACGGAGGTAGCGGCCGTAGATGAGGGCCGTGTCCTGGAGCAGCATGATGCGGGGTCCTATACGGCTACGGGGGCGGTGTCGGCGGGGGCGGGGCCGCGGCCGGTGACGGCGAGGAAGGTGTCCTGGAGCGAGGCGTCGATCGAGCCGCCGTACTCCAGCTTCAGCGCGCTCGGCGTGCCCTCCGCCACCACCACGCCCTTGTCGACGATCACCAGGCGGTCGGAGAGGGCGTCGGCCTCGTCCAGGTAGTGGGTGGTCAGGAACACGGTCGTACCGTGCTCGTCGCGCAGTCGGCGGACCAGGTCCCACAGGTCGGCGCGGCTGCCGGGGTCCAGGCCGGTCGTCGGCTCGTCGAGGAACAGCACCTTCGGGCGGTGCGTGAGCGCCATCGCGATGTCGAGGCGACGCCGCTGGCCGCCCGAGAGCGCCCCGGCCTTGCGGTCGAGCAGACCGGTGAGAGCGAGCTCGGCGGCCAGCTCCTCGGCGCGCTCGGCGGCCTGCGTCTTGGTCAGGCGGTACAGGCGGCCCTGGGTGACCAGTTCCTCCCGCACGGTGATCTGCGGATCGACGCCGCCCGACTGGGCCACGTACCCGCATGCCCGCCGCACGCCGGCGGGGTCGGTCGCGAGGTCGTGGCCCGCCACGGTGGCCGCGCCCGCGGTGGGTGCCAGCGCGGTCGTGAGCATCCGCAGGGTCGTCGTCTTGCCCGCCCCGTTCGGGCCGAGGAAGCCGAGGATCTCCGCTTCCCGTACGGTCAGATCGATGCCGCGCACGGCCTCCACCGGGCCGAGCTTGGTCTGGAAGGTACGGGCCAGTCCGGCCGCACTGATGATGGGCATGCCCTCAGAAAAACAGAGTCCCTTAAATTTTGCAATGACCCCAAAGTTTTAGTGAGCCCACCAAAGCTACGATGCAGTCATGGCTGAAGGGCTCAGGGAACGCAAGAAGCGCGAGACGAGGCAGCGGATCTCGGACATCGCCACCGGGCTGTTCCTGGAGCACGGCTTCGTGACGGTGACGATCGCGGAGGTGGCGGAGGCCGCCGACGTCTCCGTGAACACCGTCTACAACTACTTCCCCGCGAAGGAGGACCTCTTCTTCGACCGCTCCGCCGGCGTCGTCGAGCAGCTCTCCCGCTGGGTGCGCGGCCGGGACGAGGGGGAGTCGGCCGCCCGGGCCGTGCTGCGCGAGCTGCGCGCCGAGGCCGAGGCGGTCTCGCCGCGCATCGGCCTCATGGAGGGCTACGACCGCTTCATGCGTGTCATCGAGGAGGCGCCGCCGTTGCGTTCCCGGCTGTGGAGCCTCCAGCAGGAGATCCACGACCACCTCGAAGCCACCCTGCGCGAGGAGGCCGGCGCCGCCGACGGCGACCCGCTGCCCGGGCTGATCGCCGGTCAGATCTCCTGGACCCACCAGACCGTCTTCGTCACCGTCGGCCGCGAGATGCTCAAGGGGCGCAATCCGGACGAAGTGTCCCGCGAGGTGCTGGTGCTTCTCGACGACATCGAGGAGCTGTTGAGCGAGAAGGTGCTCAACTACGCCGTCCGAGGCGCGCAATGACCCGTGCCGGTGTGATGTCCGTCAGATGAGACGTGACTCGCGTTACTAACCGGTCACACAGTGCCCCGTGCCCGCTAAGGTCCGCCGAAGAGCAACCTAAACAGGGTGTAAGGCGTTTCAAAGGGGAGTCGCAACAGTGGCACGGAAGCTTGCCGTCATCGGCGCCGGCTTGATGGGTTCCGGGATCGCCCAGGTCTCCGCTCAGGCGGGCTGGGACGTCGTTCTGCGTGATGTCACCGACGAGGCCCTCAAGCGCGGCACCGACGGCATCAAGGCCTCGTACGACAAGTTCGTCAGCAAGGGCAAGCTGGAGGCGCACGACGCCGACGCCGCCCTCGCCCGGATCACCGCGACCACCGACCTGGACGCCGCCGCCGACGCGGACGTCGTCGTCGAGGCCGTCTTCGAGAAGCTGGAGGTCAAGCACGAGATCTTCCGTGCGCTCGACAAGATCGTGCGCGAGGACACCGTGCTCGCCTCCAACACCTCCGCCATTCCGATCACCAAGATCGCGGCGGCCACCGAGCGCCCCGAACGGGTCGTCGGCGTGCACTTCTTCTCGCCGGTGCCGATGATGCAGCTCGTCGAGCTCGTCCGCGGCTACAAGACGAGCGACGAAACCCTCGCCACCGCGCGGGAGTTCGCCGAGTCCGTCGGCAAGACCTGCATCGTCGTCAACCGGGACGTCGCCGGGTTCGTGACGACCCGGCTCATCTCGGCCCTCGTCGTCGAGGCCACCAAGCTCTACGAGTCCGGGGTCGCCACCGCCGAGGACATCGACCTCGCCTGCAAGCTGGGCTTCGGCCACGCCATGGGTCCGCTCGCCACGGCCGACCTCACCGGCGTCGACATCCTGCTGCACGCCACCAGCAACATCTACACCGAGTCCCAGGACGAGAAGTTCGCCCCGCCGGAGCTGATGCGCCGGATGGTGGACGCGGGTGACATCGGCCGCAAGAGCGGGCAAGGCTTTTACAGCTACTGAGCTTTCGTACAACCCCCGAGTCCCCGAGGCGTGTCACGCGATGGGGTGAATTCGGTATCGGTTCGCTCACAGACGGCAACCTCTGACCGCTCAACGCAGTCAGAGGTTGCATCACCGGCCGCAGCGAAGACTCAGAGCAAACACAGGCACAGAACACTCGCGGAGCACAAACGCACGCTTGGGGAGCGCATATGCACATCAGGGGCGACCACGCCGAACTGGTCGTCGGGGGGCGCCTCGACGTCCGCAGCGCGGCGGACGCCCGTACGGTCCTGCACTCGGCCGTCGACGACGGAGTCGGCGATCTGGTGCTCGACCTGTCCGAGCTGGAGTTCTGGGACGCCACCGGACTCGGGGTGATCATGGGTGCTCACCGGCGGGCCGGCCGCTGCGGCCGGCGTCTGGTGCTGCGCGGCGTACCGCCGCAGATGCAGCGCCTGCTGGTGGCCACCCGGCTGCACCGGATCCTGGCGATCGAGGGCGGCATCGGGGTGGAGTCCCTGCCCCGGGTGTGACACCCCGGCACGGGTGGGGCGTGACAGCCGGGCGTTCCGGTTGCGAAGTGCACGTCACGCGCAATCCTCACGAGACTGTGATGTCTCGGACGGCGCGGTACCCCGAACTGTCGTAGATACTGTGCGAAGGTTTAGGGTTCGGCTGCCCGCTGCCTAGACAAACCCCTTCGAGCGGGCCCGGACCAGAAGCGACAGCGCGGTGTGCAAAGGCCGGGAGGGGCCGCAAACGGCACACGAACGCTTTTGGGGGGCTTGAACCTATGGACCCGAACAACCGGGGGCCCGAGGAGTACGGCCATGACGGCGACGGCAGCACGTCGCGTCAGCGCCCGCCCAGGGACCCCCTCGCCACCGACTTCGCTCACCACTCGCCCGCACCGGCCCGCACGGTGCAGGTGGTCTCGGGCGACCTCCTGCTCACCGTCAACCCCGTCGACGGCAGCGAGATAGAGGTCTGCCCGCCGGCGGAGCGGCCGTCGCGGCCCGGGAAACTCTCCCCGGCCGAACGCGCCGAGGCCCAACGCGCCGCCAGACCCCCCGTGCCGGCCGGCCCGGCCCGGCCCGCCCAGCCACTCCTGGCCCGCCAGGACGAGCGCGAACAACTGGTACGACTGCTCGCCCGCGGCCGCTCCGTACGCCTCGTCGGCTCCCGCGGCGCCGGCCGCACCAGCCTCCTCGACCTCGTCGCCGAGGACTGCGCGGACCTCGCGCCCGACGGCGTGGTCCGCCTCACCGGCTTCCACCGCACCACCGACGACCTGCTGTACGACCTCTTCCACGCCGTGTACGGCGCGCCCCTGCACCGCCCGGATCAGGACGAACTGTCGGCCTGCGTCCGTGAGATCGGCGCGGTCGTCGTCCTGGACGACATCGAGTTCGGCGGCGCCGCGCTGGACGAGCTGCTCGACGCGACCCCGGAGTGCGCCTTCCTGATCGGCGCCACGCCCGACGTGCCCGCGCCGTCCGCCGACTCCGGCATCGAGGACGTCGGCCTCGGCGGCCTCGACCGGTCCGACAGCGTGGAGCTGCTGGAGCGCCAGGTCGGCCGGGCCCTGACCGAGGACGAGGCGAACTGGGCCGGCGACCTGTGGTTCGAGTCGGAGGGCCTGCCGCTCAGGTTCGTTCAGGCCGGAGCGCTGCTGCGGCAGCGGGACCGGCTGCGGGCCGGGGCGGACGCCGTCGACGAGTTCGGGGTCTTCGAGGACGAACCGCCGGTCGACGCGCCCTTCGACGGACCGCCCGAGGACCCCCGCGACGACGTGCCGCTGCCGTCGGTCGGCGAGGCGGCCGGCCCCGCGGCACTGCTCGCCTCGCGGCTCAGCGCCTCGGCCCGCGCCACCCTGAGGTTCGCCGTCGCGCTCGGCGGCGAGGTGCCGCACCAGGCCCATCTGCCGGCGCTGGTCGGCGACACCCACGCGGACGCCGCGCTCGGTGAGCTGGCCGACTGCGGGCTGGTCACGCCGGTCGGCGCCCACTACCGGCTGGCCGCCGGGGTCCAGGCCCAGCTGGAGGCCGCGGGATACGGCGAGGACGTGCAGGACGACGCCCTCACCGCGGCCCGGCACTACACCTGGTGGGCGGGGCACCCTTCGGTCACGCCGGAGCGCGTCTGCGCCGAGGCCGACGCCGTCATCGCCGCGCTCGGCGTGCTGGTGCCGGCCACGACACCGCCCGCCGAGGGCGAGGACAGCCCGCCCGTGCAACTGGCCCGCACGGCCGCGCCCGCGTTCGCCGCGGGGCTGCACTGGAGCGCCTGGGAGCGGGCGCTGCGGGCCGGCGCCGAGGCCGCCCGGCTGGCCGGTGACGTCGCGGAGCAGGCCTACTTCCACCACGAGTTGGGTGTCCTCGCGCTCTGCCGCGGCCGGCTGGACCGGGCCCGTGCCGAGCTGGAGACCTCCATCGGCCTGCGCGGTGCCCTCGCCGACAAGCGCGGCACGGTCGCGGGCCGCCGCGCCCTCGCGCTGGTCTCGGACCGTTCCGGTACGACGCCGGGAGTGGCCGCGTTCGGCGCGACCGCGGGGGAGGAGGTGCCGGACGCGCGGTACGAGGAGTCGCAGTCGCCGCCGGGCGGCGTGCCGGCCGCGTTCCCCTCGGGCGGGGGCGACGCGACGCTGGTCACGCATCTCGGCTCGCCGGCCGGGCCCTCGACGTCCTCGGCGAGCTCGCACAAGGGCCGGGGCGGCGTGCGCAGTTTCGCCCGGCGCAACCTCGTCGCGGCCGGCGCGGGCGCGCTGCTCGTGGCCGTGCTCGGCACCGTGGTGACGCTCGGCGCGACGTCCGACAACGACCCCGACACCCCGGCCGAGCGGGTCGGCGTGAACCCGTCCGCGAGCCAGGGCATCGGCGACGACAGCCTCGGCGCCGACCAGGCTGAGGGCGACGACGGGCAGAGCTCCGGCGACACCGGCACGGCGACCAGCCGGCCGACGGATCCGGGGCCCGACGGCACGCTCGGCACCTCGGACGATCCGACGCCGACCGAGTCGGGCAAGCCCTCGGACGATCCGACGAAGCCGACCGGTGGTTCCACCCGGCCGACCGACGATCCGACGAAGCCGACCGGCAGCCCCACCAGGCCGACCGACGATCCCACCAGGCCGACGGACGATCCGACGGACCCGACGGACGACCCGACCGACGACCCCACCGACGACCCGACGGACCCGACGGACGACCCCACGGACGAGCCGACGGACACGCCGACCGACCCGCCGTCCACCTCGACGTCGGCCAGCGGACCGGCCCCGTCCGGCCCGGCGGAGACCACCACGTCCGCGAGTGCCCCGCAGAGCACCGATGCGGGCACGTCGAGCAGCAGCCCGGACGCCGTGATCTGACGCGCCGATCACGACGACAGGGCCGGGTCCGTCGCACGGACCCGGCCCTGTCGTCGTGGAACTGTTCGCGCGCAGAAGTCGGCGCGGTACCGCTCCCGGACGCTCAGAACAACCGCAGCTTGTCGTCCTCGATCCCGCGCAGCGCGTCGTAGTCCAGCACCTGGCAGCCGATGCCCCGGTCCGTCGCCAGGACCCGTGCCTGCGGCTTGATCTCCTGGGCCGCGAAGATGCCGCGGACCGGCGCGAGATGGGGATCGCGGTTCAGCAGCTCCAGATAGCGCGTGAGTTGCTCCACGCCGTCGATCTCGCCCCGGCGCTTGATCTCCACCGCGACCGTCCGGCCCTCGGCGTCCCGGCACAGGATGTCGACCGGCCCGATCGCCGTCATGTACTCGCGGCGGATGAGCGTGTAGCCCTCGCCCAGCGTTTCGATGCGGTCGGCGAGCAGCTCCTGGAGGTGCGCTTCCACGCCGTCCTTGATCAGGCCAGGATCCACGCCGAGTTCGTGCGAGGAGTCGTGCAGGACCTCCTCCATGGTGATGATGAGCTTCTCGCCCGCCTTGTTGGTGACCGTCCAGACGTCCTTCTGCTCGCCGTCCCCCTCCTTCAGGGTGCAGGGCGGCGACATCCAGTTCAGGGGCTTGTAGGCCCGGTCGTCGGCGTGGATCGAGACGCTGCCGTCCGCCTTGACCAGGATCAGACGGGGCGCCGAGGGCAGGTGGGCGGTGAGCCGGCCCGCGTAGTCGACGGAGCATCGGGCAATGACGAGACGCATGGTCGGCAACGCTACTCGACGGGCCCAGGTGGACGCGATTCGCCCTGGGGGAGTCCGTATGACCCCGGACTGCCCCTGTTCATTTCTGGCCGATTGTGCGCCTAACGAGGACCGTCCATGTACGCATTCTCCTGGTGCGGTCACCGTCCGTTGCCTACCGTATTAAACGGGAGGTCGCGAGGTGTGTACGCACAGTGTCCGGCATCGCGGTCTCCCGCATCTGTCCGGCAACCCCTGCTGCTGCGGGGGTGCGAGAGGAGAACCCATGTCGCTCGACGTCTCACCGGCCCTACTCGAGAAGGCCGAGCGAGGCGAGGTCGACGAAGCCGAATTCGTCGACTGCGTCCGGACCTCCCTGCCCTATGCATGGGGGATGATCAGCTCCCTGGTGGCTCAGCTGAAGGTGGACGGCGGTCAGTTCGCCGACAACCAGACGCCCCCGCCGGACGAGCAGGCACGTGGCCAGCTGCTGCGTGCACTTGCGAGTGACGCGATACGCGGCGCGCTGCAGCGGCACTTCGGGGTGCGACTGGCCTTCCAGAACTGCCACCGGGTTGCGGTGTTCCCGCTGGACGCCTCGGTCGACGAGACGCTGGCCCGCTTCACCTCGGTCCGCAGTCAGCTGCTGAACCAGTCTCCGGAGTTCAGGGACTGCTGACGCAGAGCCGTTTGCTTGCCGCTCCCTACGCGGGAGGTGCATTCAGTACGGGGCGGCAAGCCCTCTGGCACGCCGGGCACTTCGGCCCGGCCCGGGTCATCGGTCGAGCTGCGGCAGCACCTCGGCGCCCAGTCGCCGTACGTTCTCCTCGGTCGCCGCCAGATCGCCCGTGCCCTCGACGAGCAGGGCGAAACGGGAGATGCCGGTCCGCTCGCTGGTGGCCGCCAGCCGGTCGGCGCACAGGCGCGGGGTGCCCACCGGGTGCAGTCCGCACAGCAGTTCGGTGTACGCCAGCGGGTCACGCATCGCGCGTCGGCGGCCGTCCACCGTGACATGGGCCTCCAGGCCCTGCCGGAGCCAGCCCGGCATCGCCTTCGTCAGGGCCTCGACCGCGTCCGTGCGCCGGTCCGCGATCTGGCAGACGCCGGCCGAGACATGGGCCGCGCCCAGAACCTCCTCCGCGGGCCTGCCGCAGGCCCGCGCGTGCTCCCGCCACAGGGCGACCATCTCGGCCTTCTCCTCGTCGCCCACGTGCATCCCCAGCAGCATCGGCAGCCCGCGCTCGGCCGCGAGGCGGACGCTCGCCGGCGAGGTGCAGGCGACGACCACCTCCGGCCCCTCGACCTCCGAGAGGCACTCCGACGGCCTCGGTACGACGGGGACTTCACGGAAGCTGAACCGCTCGCCCGCCGCCGCGACCGCCGGTTCACGCAGCCAGCGCACCAGCAGATCGAGTGATTCCGGGAACCCCTCCTCGTACGCCTGGAGACCCGAGCCGAACACCTCCAGATCGACCCAGGGTCCACCGCGCCCGACGCCCAGCGAGAACCGCCCGCCGGAAGCGACGTGCAGCAGCGCCGCCTGTTCGCCGACGGCCACCGGGTGGGCGGTGGGCAGTACGGTGACCGCCGTGCCGACCCGCAGTCGCCTGGTGCGGCCCAGCAGGAGCGCTGCCAGGGTGATCGCCGACGGACAGGTGCCGTAGGGCACGAAGTGGTGCTCGGCCAGCCAGACCGTGTCGAGCCCCGCTTCCTCGGCGACCTCGGCGGAGCGGACCGCGCGGTGCAGCGCCTCCCCGTCGCCCTGGCCCGGGAACCGGGCCGCCAACACGAAACTTCCTACGCGCATTGCTTTTTCCTGCTTCCTTGGCTCCGACGCGGAGCTCCCCCACCGGGCATAACCGTCTGACACGTGCCGAGGACACGGCCTGGCGAAGAGATTTGCGGATTGTCTGCAGAATGAACGCCGGAGTGAGGGACTTGTGGGGGTTGGTGCCGTACGACTACCCCTGTCCCCGCCGCGTAGGCTGGACATGACCCGTGCATCCTGTATAGCCCCGTGAGGTGTTCCGTGTCCCCGCGTCGCAACCGACCCAAGGCCCCGAACGGGTCTGCCTCGCCCGGACGCAGCGCCGACGACGACCGCTCCGGCCGCTACGGCGGCTTCCAGTCCTCGGAGAGCTGGGACGGCGAGGACTGGAACGTACGGCATGTGGCCGGAGCGAGCGCACAGGGCAAGGCGTACCGCTGCCCGGGCTGCGACCAGATGATCCCGGACGGCGTCCCGCACGTCGTCGCCTGGCAGGCCCACGCGGGCGTCGACGACCGCCGCCACTGGCACAAGGCGTGCTGGAACGCGAAGGACCGCCGCACCACGCGGGTGCAGCGGTCCCGTAACGCGCCGAGGTTCTAGCCGCGCGGGCTCACACGTCCCGCTTCTCCAGCAGCGCGTAGGCGCCGGCGAACGCGGCGGCCGTCACGCCGAGCATGATCCACAGCGGATCCCAGCCCGACGGGCCGGAGTCGGACAGGGACTGCGAGTAGAAGACGCTGAGCTGGTTCGGGATGGAGTACTCCAGCAGAGCCTCCTGAACGTCCTTGAGCGACTCCGAGAACATGAACAGGGCGATGACCATCGGGGCCAGCAGCACGCCGATCATGATCGTGATCGCGCCCGCCGAGTGCCGGATGATCGAGCCGACGACGAGCGAGAGCAGGCCCAGCAGCGCGATGTAGAGCGAGATGCCCACCGTGCCCTTCAGCCACTCGGAACCGGTGGGCTCGCGCGCGTCGTCCAGGATGGACACGTCCGCCAGGGCGACGAGGAGAGCCGACGCCAGCGTCACCACGAACGCGACCACGAAGAACACGATCGCCTTCGCGGCCAGCACCCGCGCCCGGCTCGGGCACGCGGTCATCGTGGTCCGGATCATGCCGGTGCCGTACTCCGACGCCGTGGTCAGCACACCGAGCGTGATGATGCACATGCTGCCGAGCAGCAGCCCGAAGAAGCCCAGCGCCAGCGGGTTCTCACCGCTCATGCTGCCCTCCGAGGAGTTGGCGGCGACCAGTGCCGCCGCCGCCAGGCCGATGCCGACGACGAGCAGCACGAACACGCCGAGCGTCCACATCGTGGAGCGCACCGACCGGATCTTGGTCCACTCGGAGGCGATCGCGTGCCCGAGGTGCGCGCGCACGACCGGGATGGGCGAGGTGTAGGTGGGGTACGACGAGCCGGGCGCCGCCTGCCAGTTCGGTGCGGCGGTCTGCGGCATCGGGGGCTGGGGCGTGCTCATCGGGCGTCCTCGGGCTTGGTCGGGGCGGCGGCGGGCGGGGTGACAGGCGGTTGGGCGGGCGGCTGCGGGGGCGCGGTGACGGCCTGCGGCGCGGGTGCTTGCGCCGGCGGCTGGTCCTGGGGCGCCTGCGGGGCCGCCTGCGCGTACGGGTTGGGCGCACTCGCGCCGGGCGCGGCCGGGGCGCCGTACGGTCCCTGCGGCGCTCCCTGCGGCGGGGCGAACGGCTGCCCGCCCTGCTGCGGCGGCGGCGGGGCGTACCAGCCGGGCTGGCCCTGCCCCGGTACCGGCATCGGCGGCGTGGCCCCGGGCGGCAGCGGCTGCTGGAGCCCTTCCTTCTGGTCGATGGACGAGCGGTAGTCGACCGCGCCCTGCGTCATCCGCATGTACGCCTCCTCCAGGGAGGCCTGGTGCGGCGACAGCTCCCACAGCCGTACGTCCGTGTCGTGCGCGATGTCGCTGATGCGGGGGAGCGGCAGCCCGGTCACCCGCAGCGCACCGTCCTGCTCGGGCAGCACGTGGCCGCCCGCCTCGGTCAGCGCGCCGGCCAGCTTCTCGCGCAGCTGCGGCTCGGTGTCGGGCGTCCGGACCCGGGCGAACCCGGCGGAGTTCGCCGCGATGAAGTCCTTGACGCTCATGTCGGCGAGCAGCTGCCCGCGGCCGATGACGATCAGATGGTCGGCGGTCAGCGCCATCTCGCTCATCAGGTGGCTGGAGACGAAGACGGTGCGGCCCTCGGCCGCCAGCGACTTCATCAGGTTCCGCACCCAGAGGATGCCCTCGGGGTCGAGGCCGTTGACCGGCTCGTCGAACAGCAGCACCTGCGGGTCGCCCAGCAGCGCGGCCGCGATGCCGAGCCGCTGGCCCATGCCGAGCGAGAAGCCCTTGGAGCGCTTTCGCGCCACGTCCTGGAGACCGACCACGCCCAGCACCTCGTCCACCCGCCGGGCCGGGATGCCGGAGAGCTGGGCCAGGCACAGCAGGTGATTGCGCGCCGCCCGGCCGCCGTGCACGGCCTTGGCGTCGAGCAGGGCGCCGACCTGGCGAGGGGCGTTGGGCAGCCTGCGGTACGGGTAGCCGCCGATGGTCACATGACCCGCGCTCGGGTTGTCCAGGCCGAGGATCATGCGCATCGTCGTCGACTTGCCCGAGCCGTTGGGGCCCAGGAAGCCGGTGACGGCTCCGGGCCGCACCTGGAAGGACAGGTTGTACACAGCGGTCTTGTCGCCGTAGCGCTTGGTCAGGCCGACTGCTTCGATCATGCTCCGCACCCATCGAAAGAATCAGGACAGCGGGGCACACGCCCCCGTAAGGGTTAGGAGGATATCGAGGCGCTGACGGTTCCACTCAAGGGGAAGTAAAACCTCGCCACGCCGGCCCCCGGCTACGCGTCCCGTTTCCGGAGCGTGAGGTAACCGCCCGCGAGCGCCGCGATCACCCAGAGCACCATGATGCCGAGCCCGCCCCAGGGGCCGTACGGAGTTGCGTCGTCGACCGGGGTGACCACCTGCATGATCTTGCTGCCCGCCTGGTCGGGCAGATACCGGCCGATCTTCTCGGTGGCCGAGACATTGCCGAGGATGTTGGACACCAGGAAGAAGAACGGCATCAGGATGCCCAGCGACAGCATCGGTGAGCGCAGCATCGCCGCGACGCCCATCGAGAACATCGCGATCAGGGTCATGTAGAGACCGCCGCCGATCACCGCGCGCAGGACACCGGGATCACCGATCTGCGCCCGGTGCTCGCCCAGCATCGCCTGCCCGAGGAAGAAGGCGACGAAGCTGGTGGCCATGCCGACGACCAGCGCGAGGCCGGTCGCCACCGCGATCTTGCTGAACAGGAAGGTGCCGCGCTGCGGCACGGCGGCCAGCGAGGTGCGGATCATGCCGGTGCTGTACTCGTTCGAGACGACCAGCACCCCGAACACGATCATCGCGAGCTGACCGAGGCTCATCCCGGCGAAGCTGATGAACGTCGGATCGAAGGAGAGCCTGTCCCGCTCGCGCATGGAGTCGAACTCGTTCCTCGACAGGATCGAGATCAGCATGCCGAGGGCGATGGTCACCACCACGGCGAGGGACAGCGTCCACACGGTGGAGGCCACGGACCGGATCTTGGTCCACTCGGAGCGGATGATCTGGGTGGCTGCCATGATCAGCTCCTCCTCCAGCCCTCACCCCAGGGCTGCTGCGGCTCGGGCGGCGCCCCGGTGTGCGCGTGGTACTCCACCGACTCCGCGGTCAGCTGCATGAACGCCTCCTCCAACGATGCCTGTTGCGGGCTCAGCTCATGCAGTACGACCCCGTGCCGCGCCGCCAGCTCCCCGATCTGCTCCGCCTTGCCGCCGTCCACCTCCAGTGCGCCGGTGCCCGTCTCCACGGCCGTGATCCCGGCCGTCTGCAGCACGTCCAGCAGCCGTTCCCGCTGCGGGGTGCGGACCCGGACGTACGACCTGGAGTTGCGCTCGATGAAGTCGGCCATGGTGGTGTCGGCCAGCAGCCGGCCCTGTCCGATGACGACGAGGTGGTCGGCGGTCAGCGCCATCTCGCTCATCAGATGCGAGGAGACGAAGACCGTACGGCCCTGCGCGGCAAGGGACTTCATCAGATTGCGGATCCAGTGGATGCCCTCGGGGTCGAGGCCGTTGACCGGCTCGTCGAACATCAGGATCCGTGGATCGCCGAGCAGCGCGCCCGCGATGCCGAGCCGCTGCCCCATGCCCATCGAGAAGCCCTTGGTCTTCTTCCTCGCGACCGCGGTGAGCCCCACCGTCTCCAGTACCTCGGCCACCCGCCGCTTCGGGATGCCGTTGCTCTGCGCCAGGCACAGCAGATGGTTGTAGGCGCTGCGCCCGCCGTGCCAGGCCTTGGCCTCCAGCAGCGCACCGATGTACGTCAGCGGGTCCTTGAGCCGGTCGTAGCGCTTTCCGTCGATCCGGACGTTCCCGGCGGTGGGGTGGTCCAGGCCGAGGATCATCCGCATGGTCGTCGACTTGCCCGCGCCGTTGGGACCGAGGAAGCCCGTGACCATGCCCGGTCTGACGGTGAAGGTGAGGTTGTTGACCGCGACCTTCTCCCCGTAACGCTTGGTCAGTCCCTCGAGCTCGATCATGCCGCCCACGCTAAAACGGCACAAAGCCCTCTGCCACCCCAGCGGCAGAGGGCTTCGCGGAAGTTTCAGTCTCCGGACGCCGAGGCGTTACCGGGACTGCTGCGCCGGAACACCCCGGGAGATGGGCTCGTCCTCGGCCGGCGTGCCGGCGGCGGCCACCGCGGCGCCCGTGAGCGTGGCGAGCATCTCGCGCACGTTCGTCAGCTGGGCGTTGATGCTGTCGCGGCGGTTGGTGAGGGCGGCCAGCTCGCGCTCGGATTCCGAACGGATCCGGTCGGCCTTGGCGTTGGCGTCGGCCACGATGTCCTCGGCCTGGCGCTGGGCCGTCTCCACCGTCTGGCGGGCGCGGCGCTCGGCGTCGGTGCGCAGCTTCTCGGCCTCCAGGCGCAGCTGCTCGGCGCGGTGCTCGATCTCGGCGAGGCGCTTTTCGGCCTTGGCCTGACGCGAGGCCAGGTCGCGCTCGGACTGCTCGCGGCGCTTGGCCAGGTTCGTCTCGAAGTCGGCGGCGGCCTGCGCGGCCTTGGCGCGGGTCTCCTCGAAGAGGGCGTCGGCCTCCTCACGCTTGGACTGCGCGTCCTTCTGGGCCTCGGCGCGCAGCTGGGACGCGTCACTCTTGGCCTTCTCGACGATGCGGACGCCCTCGTCCTCGGCCTTGGCCTTGCGCTCCGCAGCGAACGATTCTGCGTCGTTGCGAACCTGCTGGGCCGCCGACTCGGCGAGCTCGCGGTGCTGCTCGGCGGCGCGGCGGGCCTCCTCGCGCAGATCCTTGGCCTCTTCCTCGGCGAGGCGGAGGATCTTCTCGACACGCGCGCCGAGACCCGCGTACGACGGCTCGGCGTCGGTCACGGCGGCCTGGGCGTTCTGCGTTTCGAGGTGGAGCTCCTCGATGCGCTTTTCCAGAGCGGTGATGCGGGCGAGAGCGCTGTCACGGTCGGAGACGAGCTTGGAGATCCGTTCGTCCACCTGAGCGCGGTCGTACCCACGCCGCACAAGCTCGAAGCCGTAGGGGGAAGTGTCGCTCATGGGGTTCCTGTCGAATGAGACCGGTGAGGTGATAAGTGGAATCCTAGGGGCCGAAGCGGTGTGTCATCGAGCGGATACGTGTTTGATCTGGAGAATGAGACCCCTTTTGAGTGGCTAACCGCCGGACGGCTTGCCAAAAACTTGGTCAAAGGCCCCAGGAGACACCGGAACCCGCTCGCCGCGCTAGCCGTCTGACGACTTGCCACCCGATCGGGGTGCCCCCACCGTCGCACCGGCCTTGACCCCGCCGTCCTTGCCCGCCGACGGCGCCTCGAAGGACTCCAGCGCCTCCAGGACGTCCTGGACCCGGGAGATCTCGGCGTTGATGTCCTCGCGGCGACGGACCAGGACCTCCAGCTCCCGCTTGCCCTCCTCGACCGTGCGCCTCGCCTCGCGGATCGCCTCGGCCTTGAGCTCCTCGGCCTCCTTGATGAGCGTGGACCGCTTCTGCTCGGCCTCCTTCAGCAGCCCCTCGGCCTTCTTCACGGCGGCGATACGGACCTTGCCCGCCTCGGAGTTGGCCTCCGACACGATCTCCTTGGCCTTCGCCTGCGCCTTGGCCAACTGCTCCTCGGCGGCGGTGATGAGGGAGTCGCAGCGGTCCCCGGTCGACTTCATCGTCTCGGCGGCCTCGCGACGGGCCCGCTCGTGCAGCTCCTCGATCTCGCTGGTGAGGCGCTCACGCAGCTCCTCGGCGCGCTCCCGGATGGCGGTGGCGTCCCGGCGGGCGCCGACGAGCAGCTCGTCCGCGTCCGTGCGGGCCTTCTCCACGCGCGAGTTCCCCTCGACCGTCGCCTCGGACACCAGCCGGTCGGCCTCCTTGCGGGCGGCGCCCACCATGGTGTCGGCCTGTGCCTCGGCGTCCGCGGTCGTCTTGTGGGCCTGCGTCTGCGCCTCGGTGAGCAGCTTGTCGGCCTCGGCCGTGGTCTCCGTGATGAGCTTGTCGACCTGCTCGGCGGCCTCGGAGCGCCGCTTGTTGGCGTCCTTGCGTGCCTCGTCGAGGGTGCGCTCGGCCTCCTCGCGCGCGGCGGCGACCAACCGCTCGGCCTGAGCCGCCGCCTCGGCCTTGACCCGCTCGGACTCGCTGCGGATCCGCTCGGCGTGCTGCTGGGCCGACCCCACGGTCTCGGCGGCCTCGGCGCGCAGCCGCTCCGCCTCCGACGTGGCGTCCCCGACCAGCTTCTCCGCCTTGGCGAGCGCGTCGGCGCGCACCCGGTCGGCCTCCGCGACGGTCTCCGTCTGGAGCCGCTCCGCCTCGTTGCGTGCCTCGGTGATGAGGGTGTCGGCCTGGGTCGCCGCGTCCGACCGGATCCGGTTGGCGTCCTCGCGGGCGTCCGCCCGGGTGCGCGACGCGGCCTGGTCGGCCTCGGCGATCTTGTCGGACGCCTCGGTGCGGATCCGCTGGGCGTACTCGCCGGCGTCCGACCGCAGCCGCTCCGCCTCGGCGATGGCCTCGGCCATGGTGCGCTCGGCGAGGGACTTGGCGGCCGCGGCCTCCTCGTTCGCCTCGCGCCGGACGCGGCCCGCGTCCTCGCTGGCCCGCTCCCGCTCGGCGTAGGCGTCGGTGCGGACCCGGTCCGCCTCCTCCTCGGCCTCCCGGCGGGTACGGTCCGCCGCGTGCTCGGCGGCGCTGCGCAGCCCGGCGATCTCCTCCTGGGCCTGCTCGTGCAGCCCGGACACCGAGTCGCGGACCTGCTGGGCGTGCTGCTCGGCCGCCGACACCATCTCGGTGGCGCGCCGGTCGGCCTCCTCGACCAGCCGCACCGCCTCGGTCTGCGCCTCCTCGACCCGCTTGCGGGCGGAGGCCAGCAGCTCCTCGCTCTGCTCGCGGGCCCGCTCGCGCTCCTGGTCGGCCTCCTGACGGGCGGAACCGAGGAGTTCCTCGGCCTCGCGGCGGCGCCGGGCGGCCTCCTCCTGGGCGGCGGCCAGCGTCTCGGACGCCTCCGCGGCGAGCCGCTCGGCGGCGGCCTGCGCCTCCGCACGGACCCGGTCGGCGGTGTCCTGCGCCTCCGCCTTCAGCCGCTCGGCCTCGGCCGCGGCCTCGGACCGCAGACGTACGGCGACGGCCTCGCCCTCGGCACGGGAGGCGGACGCGTCCGCCGCGGCCTCGGTGCGCAGCCGGTCGGCCTCCTCCTCGGCCTGCTGCTGCAGCGTGCGGATCCGCTCGGCGGCCTCGGTGCGCAGCCGGTCGGTCTCCTCGGCGGCCTCGCGCCGGATCCGGGCGGCCTCCTCGCGGGCGTCGGTGAGCGCCTGCTCGGCGGAGGCGAGCCGCTGCTCCGCCTCGCTCTGAAGCCGGGTCAGCTCCTCGGCGGCCTCGCTGCGGCGGACCTCTATGGCGCGCTCGGTCTCCTCGTGCAGCTCCCGGGCGGCGCGCTCGGCGTCGGACCTGATGCCCTCGGCCTGCTCGACGACCTCCTCGCGGTGCCGCTCGGCCTCCTGACGGGTGCGCTGGAGGGTCTCCTCGGCCTGGCGGCGCAGCGTCGTCGCCCGCTCGATGGCCTCGGTGCGGACCTTCTCGCTGTCCGTCGTGGCCTTCTGGCGCAGTTCGTCCGCGTCGGCCTTCGCCTTGCTGAGCAGCTCCTCGGCGGTCTTGGCCGCCTCCTCGATCTGCTGGACGGCCTCCTTGCGGGCCTCCGCGCGGATCTTCTCGCCCTCGGCGACCGCCTCGGAGCGCAGCTGCTCGGCCTCGCCGCGCAGCCGGCGGGCCTCCTCCTGCAGCTCGACCGTCTTGGCGCGGTACTCCTTGGTGTCGTCCTTCGCGGCGCCCTTGAGCTCCTCGGCGATGTCGTGCGCCTCGGAGCGCAGCCGGTCCGCCTCGGCCTCGGCCTCGCTGCGGATCCGCTCGGCCTCCTCCGCCGCGGCCCTGGTGGTCCGCTGCGCGTCCTCCTGCGCCTTGTTGAGTACGTCCTCGGCCGTCTTGGCCGCCTTGGAGAGCTGGGTGGCGCTCTCCTCGGCGGTGATCGTGCGGGCCTTCTCGGTGGCCTCGGCGAGCAGCTTCTCGGCCTCGGCACGGGCGTCGGAGATGACCTGCTCGGCGTCGGCCTTGGTGTTCTCGGCCTCCTTGGTGGCCTCCTCGACCAGCCGGGCGACTTGCTCCTTCGCCGTCCGCATCCGCTGCTCGTTGGCCGACTCGGCGCCCGCGAGCGTCTTCTCGGCGGCCGCCTTGGCCTCGGTGACCAGCTTCTCGGCCTCGGACTGCGCCTTGCGCAGGGCCTCCTCGGCCTCGGCCATGCGCTGCTCGGCGGCCCGGCTGAGCTCGGTGGCCTGGCGGCGGGCGGCGTCCGACTCGGAAACGGTGGAGCTGCGCAGCTGCTCGGCGTGGTCGGTGGCCTCCTGGGCCTGGGTGGAGGCGGCGTTGAGCAGCCGCTCGGCGTCCGTACGGGCGCGGCGCAGGATCTGCTCGGCCTCCGCCCGGGCCTCCTCGGCCGCGCTCGTCAGGCGCTGGCGGGCCTCGGTGGCGAGCCGCTCGGCCTCGGCGCGCGCGGCGGCCATGGCCTGCTCGGCCTCGGCGCGGGACTCGTCGAGGAGCCGGCGGGCCTGCTGCTCGCTGCGGGCCCGCAGCTGCTCCGCCCAGGCCACGTTCTCGTTGACGTGCGACTCGACGGTCTGCCGTCGCTCGGCCAGCTCCTGGTCCAGCTGCTGGCGGCGCGTCACCGCCTCCTGGTGCAGCTCCGCCTGGAGCCGGGCCGCCTGCTCGGCGTGCTCCTGGAGGATGCGCTGGGTCTGCGCGCGGGCCTGGCTCAGCTCCCGCTCCGCCTCCTGGCGCAGCTGGTCGGCCTGGATCTGGGCGTTGCGCAGCAACTGCTCGGCCTGATAGCCGATGTCACCGCCGTCGAAGGCCGGCCGGGACATGATGGTGCGCCGCGCCTCGTGCAACTTGGCGCGCAGCACCTCGACCTGGTAGCCGAGGTCCTCGGCGTGCTGGATCGCCTTCTCCCGCTCGGTCTTCAGCCGATCCATCTCGGCCTCGAACCGAGAGAGGTGGTCGACGTCAGCCGCCGGCTCTCGCTCCTGGCGTTCGTAGCCCCGCACTGCGCGGTCCCATCCGTCCCCTGGTCGCAAGTCTCTCCATACGGGCACCGTCCATCCGCCGAACGGGGCCCCCGGGGAATGGTGTCAGATCAACGGCGGAGCACGGGCTGTTGCCCCGACCCTCGTCCCCCGAAACCCGGACCCCGGACGGTCCCTCCGCGCGACGGAGGGGCCGGGTCACCCTGGAGTGAGCGGCGACCGCCCCCAACCCTACCGGCCCATATGTACGAGGGTCAGTGCTCAGGTGACTCAACGGGCGCCGAAGTGACCAGTTCTGTCAGTACGCCGTGGCAATCCTTGGGGTGAAGGAAGGTGATTCGTGACCCCATGGAGCCGCGTCGGGGCTCTTCGTACAGCACCCGTACGCCCTTGGAGCGGATGTCGTCCGCGTCGCCGTCGACGTCCGCCGTACCGAAAGCGATGTGGTGGACGCCCTCGCCGTTCTTGTCGAGCCACTTCGCGACGGTGGAGTCCGGGCGGGTCGGCTCAAGAAGCTGCAGGTAGGAGGCGCCTCCGTCGGAGGTGTCGTTGATCTTGAGCATGGCCTCGCGCACGCCCTGCTCCTCGTTGACCTCGGAGTGGAAGACTTCGAAGCCGTACGTGGCCCGGTAGAACTCGACGGTCTTGTCGAGATCGAAACAAGCGATTCCGATGTGGTCGATTCGCGTCAGCATGGATTCAGTGGAGCGCTCCGGAGATGGTTACGCAACGTGCGCGCGATCACACCGACGGCCCGGTGACGGCACGGAGTGCCACTCAGTACATTCGAAGTAAACCCTCGTTCACTCCTCGGCCGTACAGGCTGGAAGGGGATCGCACCTCATGTCTTCTGAAAACGGCGCGACGTCCGTCATCGTGGCGGGTGCCCGCACCCCGATGGGACGACTGCTCGGCTCGCTGAAGTCCTTCTCCGGAGCCGACCTCGGCGGCTTCGCGATCAAGGCCGCCCTCGACCGTGCGGGGATCGGGGGCGACCAGGTGCAGTACGTGATCATGGGCCAGGTGCTCCAGGCCGGGGCGGGGCAGATCCCGGCGCGCCAGGCCGCGGTCAAGGCCGGCATCCCGATGAACGTCCCGGCGCTCACCATCAACAAGGTCTGCCTGTCGGGCCTCGACGCGATCGCGCTGGCGGACCAGCTGATCCGCGCCGGCGAGTTCGACGTGGTCGTCGCGGGCGGCCAGGAGTCCATGACCAACGCCCCCCACCTGCTGCCGAAGTCCCGCGAGGGCTTCAAGTACGGCGCGGTGCAGATGATCGACGCGATGGCGTACGACGGCCTGACCGACTCCTTCGAGAACATCGCCATGGGCGAGTCGACGGAGAAGCACAACACCCGCCTGGGCATCGCCCGTGCGGAGCAGGACGAGATCGCGGCCCTGTCCCACCAGCGGGCCGCCGCCGCCCAGAAGAACGGCATCTTCGAGGCCGAGATCACCCCGGTCGAGATCCCCCAGCGCAAGGGCGACCCGGTCCTGTTCAGCAAGGACGAGGGCATCCGCGGGGACACCACCGCGGAGTCCCTGGGCAAGCTGCGTCCGGCGTTCTCCAAGGACGGCACCATCACGGCCGGCTCCTCGTCGCAGATCTCCGACGGCGCGGCGGCCGTGGTCGTGATGAGCAAGGCCAAGGCGCAGGAACTCGGACTGGACTGGATCGCGGAGATCGGCGCGCACGGCAATGTGGCGGGCCCGGACAACTCGCTGCAGTCCCAGCCCTCCAACGCCATCCTGCACGCCCTGAAGAAGGAGGGCCTGGAGGTCTCCGACCTCGACCTGATCGAGATCAACGAGGCCTTCGCCGCCGTCGCGGTGCAGTCGATGAAGGACCTCGCGGTGTCCCCGGAAAAGGTGAACGTCAACGGCGGAGCCATCGCCCTGGGTCACCCGATCGGTATGTCCGGTGCGCGGCTCGTCCTGCACCTGGCCCTGGAACTGAAGCGGCGCGGCGGCGGCGTCGGCGCGGCCGCGCTGTGCGGTGGCGGCGGCCAGGGTGACGCGCTGATCGTGCGGGTACCCAAGGCCTGAGTTCTCCTTAGTAGGACCTCTTTCGCGAACGGAGCTGTGATGCAGGACGTCTCCACCCTGGTGGCCCAGGCCAGGGAAGGCCGGCCGCGGGCCGTGGCCCGGCTGATCTCCCTGGTGGAGGGGGCGTCCCCGCAGCTGCGGGAGGTCATGGCGGCGCTGGCCCCGCTGACGGGCAACGCGTACGTCGTAGGGCTGACGGGATCCCCGGGCGTCGGAAAGTCGACGTCCACGTCCGCCCTGGTGACGGCGTACCGCAAGCAGGGCAGGCGGGTCGGCGTCCTGGCCGTCGACCCGTCCTCGCCCTTCTCGGGCGGCGCCCTGCTCGGCGACCGGGTGCGGATGTCGGAGCACGCCTCCGACCCCGGCGTCTACATCCGCTCGATGGCCACCCGGGGCCACCTGGGCGGCCTGGCCTGGGCCGCCCCGCAGGCGATCCGCGTCCTGGACGCGGCCGGCTGCGACGTGATCCTGGTCGAGACGGTCGGCGTCGGCCAGTCGGAGGTCGAGATCGCCTCCCAGGCCGACACCTCCGTCGTCCTCCTCGCCCCGGGCATGGGCGACGGCATCCAGGCCGCGAAGGCGGGCATCCTGGAGATCGGCGACGTGTACGTCGTCAACAAGGCCGACCGGGACGGCGCCGACGCCACCGCCCGCGAGCTCAACCACATGCTCGGCCTCGGCGAGTCCCGCGGCCCCGGCGACTGGCGCCCGCCCATCGTCAAGACGGTCGCCGCGCGCGGCGAGGGCGTCGACGAGGTGCTGGAGGCGCTGGAGAAGCACCGGGCCTGGATGGAGGAGCGCGGTGTCCTGGCCGAGCGCCGCCGGGCCCGCGCCGCCCGCGAGGTGGAGACCATCGCCGTCACCGCCCTGCGTGAACGCATCGCCGACCTGCACGGCGACCGACGGCTCGGTGCCCTCGCGGAGAAGATCACCGCCGGGGAACTGGACCCCTACCGTGCGGCGGACGAGCTGGTGGCGGAGCTGACGCAGGCCTGATCCGGTCAACTCCGCCTGCTTGCTGGTAGGTTGATCGGCATGTTCCTCTCCTTGGCGTAGGGCGCACACCGAGCCGCGGTCCGAGCACTCCGCTCCCGCGGCTCCTCGGTGTCCCCTTTTCACGCCTCCTTCGAGGAACCACCATGTCTGCTTCCTATGCGCGGGTGCTGCGCATCCCCCATGCCCGCCGTACCTTCGCCGCCGCCCTGACCGGCAGGCTGTCGTACGGGATCGTCCCGCTGTCCGTGATGCTCGCCGTGACCCGGGCCAGCGGGTCGTACGCGGTGGCGGGTGTCGTGATGGCGCTGTTCTCCGGGACCAGCGTCTTTCTGTCGCCCGTGCGGGCGTCCCTGATCGACCGGCACGGGCCACGCCGTGCGCTCGTGCCGATGGCCGGGGCCTACGTCGCGCTGCTCGGTCTGCTCACGGTGACCGTCTGGCGCCCGGGCGCCGCCTCACCGCTCGTCCTGGGTGCCGTGACCGCCGCAGCGGGGGCCTGCACCCCGCCGCTGGGGCCCACCATGCGTGCCGTGTGGGGCAGGCTCGCCCCGGAGCGTGCGCTGCTGCAGCGCGCCTACAGCCTGGACGGCGTCGCCGAGGAACTGCTCTTCGTCTTCGGCCCGCTGCTGGTCGGCGTGGTCGTCGGCGTAGCGCCGCCGGCCGTCGGGATCATCGTCGGAGCGGCGCTGATGGCGGCGGGAACGGCGGCGTTCGTGTCGTCGCCGGCGGTGCGGGACGTACGGCCCGGCGACACAGGGGCCGCGTCGCGCGGCAAGGGCCGGCGTCGGGTGCTGCGCGGGGTCCGGCGGCCCGTGATCGCCGCCGCGGGCGTCGGACTCGCCCTCGGTGTGGCGGATCTGCTCGTCGTGGCGTTCGCGGAGGGGCACGGGCACGGCGATGACAGCGTGGCCTGGGTGCTCGCCGCCCTGTCCGCCGGAAGCGCCGTCGGGGGGCTCGTCAACGGGGCGGTCGCCTGGCGCAGTTCGGCCGGGGTACGGCTGCCCCTGCTGGCGGCCGGCCTGGGACTGGCGCTGCTCGGCGCGGGGCTCGCTCCGGGGCTCGGCACGCTCGCGGCGCTCATGGCGGTCGCCGGGCTCTTCGTGGCGCCGGCCATCACCACGGCGTACCTCATCGCCGACGAGAGCGCGGCACCCGAGGTCCGGGTGCAGGCCGGAGCCTGGGTCAACACCGCCGTGAACGCGGGCGCCACGGCCGGCGCCGCGGTCGCCGGAGTCCTGGTCGGACCGCTGTCGACGGGCTGGAGCTTCGCGACGGCCGGCGCGGTGACGCTGCTCGCGGCCGCCGCAGCGGCGAGGGGCGCCACCCATCACGGGGGCGCCCCTGCGGACGTGGGGGACGGGGGTGCCGTGGCGGCGGACCGGCGTCAGTCGTCGTCGCCGTCGCGGTCGTCCTGACCGTCCTGGTCGTCGTGGTCCTGGGTGACCTTGCCGGTCTTCAGGTCGACCTTCCACTCACCCTTCGTGGTCTGAACGCTCCAGGCCGCCGGACCGTCGTCGTCGAGGTCGACGTCGTTGACGGCACCCTTCGCCGCGGCGGCCCGGGCGGCCTCGCGGGCGTCCACGCTCGCACCCTTCAGCGCGGCCAGATCCTCACGGCCGTCGTTGTCGTCATCGTCGTCGCGCTGGGCACCGAGGACCTTGCCGTCGTCCGCGGAGACCCGGACGTCGTACTCGGCGCCGTCGCCCTTGACGACGTTCACCTCCCAGACGTTCGAGCCGTCGTCGTCCAGGTCGGCGGCGACGGCCGTGCCCGGCGTGTGCTTCAGCGCGGCCGCGATCGCGTCGGCGGCGGTGACCTTCGCGGTGCGGGTCCGCGCCGCGGCCTCGGCGGCGTCGTCGTCCCGGTCGTCGGCGGTGTCCTCCGCCCGGTCCTCCGCCTGGTCCTCCGCCCGGTCCTGCGCGCTGTCGTCGCGGTCGTCGGCGACCCGTACGTTCGACTGGCGCTGGGTGCTCGCGCTGTCGTCGCCACCGGAGGCGTAGGCCGCGACGGTGCCGCCGCCGATCAGCGCCGCGGCGGTGACGGTGGCGATGACGATGTTGCGCTTCATGAGGTTCCCTCCCGAGTCGTTGCGATTGCTGTCGATCCGAGTCGCTTCGTGGCGCTTCGTTTCGACGGGAACCAATCTGCCGAACCGACGCTGAGCGGAACCTGAAGCCCCCTGAAGAGATCTTCAGCTTCGCTTTGCCAGGCTGTACGCATGCGCCTGCTGATCGTCGAGGACGAAAGACGCCTGGCCCAGTCCCTCGCCCGGGGACTGTCGGCCGAGGGCTATGCCGTGGACGTCGTCCACGACGGGCGGGAAGGGCTGTACCGGGCCTCGGAGGGGTCGTACGACCTGGTGATCCTCGACATCATGCTGCCCGGCATGAACGGCTACCGGGTCTGTGCCGCACTGCGCGACGCCGGCCAGGACGTGCCGATCCTGATGCTCACCGCCAAGGACGGCGAGTACGACGAGGCCGAGGGACTGGACACCGGCGCCGACGACTACCTCACCAAACCGTTCTCGTACGTCGTCCTGGTCGCCCGGGTGAAAGCGCTGCTGCGGCGCGGCGGACAGGGCGCGGGCGCCTCGCCCGTGCACGTCCACGGCGACCTCAAGGTCGACACCGCCGCCCGCCGCGTCTTCCTCGGCGACGACGAAGTGACCCTCACCGCCAAGGAGTTCGCGGTCCTGGAGCAGTTCGTGCTGCGGGCCGGCGAGGTGGTGTCCAAGGCCGAGATCCTGGAGCACGTCTGGGACTTCGCCTACGAGGGCGATCCGAACATCGTCGAGGTGTACGTGAGCACCCTGCGCCGCAAGCTGCGCGCCGGGCTCATCCGCACGGTCCGGGGCGCCGGTTACCGGCTGGAGGCATCACCGTGACGGGCCGTCTCCTCGGCTCCGTCCGGTCCCGGGCGACGCTGGCCGCCACGCTGGTGGTCGCGGTGGCGCTGGTCGTGGCCGGCACCGCCGTACTGCTGTCGCTGCGGTCCAACCTGATCGGGCAGGCCGGCACCGAGGCGGAGCGCACCGCACGGACCGTGGCCACCGAGATCGCGATCGCGCCGGCGGGCGAACCGCTGTCGGTGGACAACGACGAGCCGGTCCAGGTCGTCGACGAGCACGGCAGGCTGATCGCGGCCAGCGGGGACCTGGAACGGATCAGCGGCACGGGCACCGATGCGGTACGGCCGCAGCCGTCGCCCACCAAGGCCACGAGCGCCCAGGACTCCGACGACGGCGACGACGACGCGGACGACGTCGACCCCGCGGCCTCCGGCGACTCGGACGACGACTCCACCACCGAGCCCCTCCGGCCGGGCGAGATCAGCGAGCACACCACCTTCACCAACGGCACCGCCACGCTCGACGGCGAGAGCGGCGACTACCGCTTCGCGGCCGTCCATGTCGAGGTCGAGGGCAGGGGCACACTCACCGTGTACGCGGGCGCGCCGCTCTCCGCCGAGCAGAGCGCCGTCAAGACCGCGCTGACCGTCATGCTGATCGGCTTCCCGTTGCTGCTCGGCGTGGTCGCCGGCGTCACCTGGCTGGTCACCCGGCGGGCCCTGCGTCCGGTGGAGGGCATCCGCGGCGAGATGGCCGCGATCACGGCCTCCGAGGACCTGGCGCGCCGCGTTCCGGTGCCGGACACGCACGACGAGGTCGCCCGGCTCGCGCTGACCACCAACGAGACGCTGGCCGCCCTGGAGGCATCCGTGGAACGCCAGCGCCGGTTCGTCGCCGACGCCTCGCACGAACTGCGCAGCCCCATCGCCTCGCTGCGCACCCAGCTCGAAGTGGGCGCCGCCCACCCCGAGTTGCTCGATCTGGGCGGCGCGGTGCAGGACACCGTACGCCTGCAGGACCTGGCGGCCGACCTGCTGCTGCTCGCCCGCCTGGACGCGGGGGAGCGGCCCGGGGAGAAGCGGTTCGACCTGGGCGCGCTGGCCCGCGAGCAGGCCGAGGGGCGGGCCGGGGTGACGGTGCGGGCGCAGGCGGTGGAGGTCGCCGGGTCGCGGGGGCAGGTGGGGCGGGTGCTCACCAACCTGTTGGACAACGCCGGGCGGCACGCCCGTTCGGCGGTCGCCGTGACCGTAGGCCGGGAGGGGGCGTGGGCCGTCGTGGCCGTCGCCGACGACGGGGACGGGGTGGCCGAGGCCGACCGGGAGAGGATCTTCGAGCGGTTCGTGCGGCTGGACGAGGCCCGCAGCCGGGACGAGGGCGGTGCCGGGCTCGGTCTGGCCATCGCCCGCGACGTCGCCGTACGCCATGGTGGCACGCTCACCGTGGACAGGGCACCGACGGGCGGAGCCCTGTTCGAACTCCGCCTGCCGTCGGTTCAGTAGGTGCCGGAAGCCGCCGGCCCGGCTCGGGTCATGGACGCCCGCGCTGACCGCGCAGGTGCTCCGCGATCGGCTTCAGGGCCTTGTCGAGCTCGGTCAGGGAGTCGGGGGACAGCAGGTCGATGAAGTGCCGGCGCACGGACGCCACATGGTGCGGGGCGACCTTCTGCATCGTCTCCATGCCGTGCTCGGTGAGCACCGCGTAGAGCCCGCGGCGGTCGGACTCGCAGTTCTCGCGCCGGACCAGGTTCGCGTTCTCCATCCGGGTGATCTGGTGGGAGAGGCGGCTCTTGGACTGGAGGGTGGCGGACGCGAGGTCGCTCATCCGCATCCGTACGTCGTCGGACTCGGAGAGATTCACCAGGATCTCGTAGTCGTTCATTGTCAGGCCGAACGGCTGCAGGTCTTTTTCGAGCTGGTACGTCAACAGCCTGTTGACCTCCAGGTGGGTGCGCCAGGCGCACTGCTCCGCATCGGTCAGCCAGCGGGTGGCCGTCTCGGTCTCCATGAATGAAGTCTACCTAAGAAGTTGAAAGGCGAACTAGTGAGGGGTTTTCTGTGACCCGACTGTGTGCGCACACGTTCGATGTCACACTCCGCAGACTACCGCTCACAGCCCGAAGCGACGCTGGAGGTCTCCCAGCTGTCCGGGAAGGCGCGGTGCCCCGGCCTGATGTGAAGGGCTTGTGTGCGTCCCACCGCCGGGTACTCCGGCCTCGGCTGGGACCGCCCCCGTGGCGTGCTCGGCCATGAGGGTCTCGGAGGACTGGAGCAGCACGGTGCCGGCTCCGACGAACTCGAACTGGTGCTCCTCTCCGGAGGCCCCTCCGAGGCCTGTCAGTGCACGTAGACCGCCCATTACGCCGGTCATGTAGCCATGGTCGTAGTGGTGGCACGGCGACGGGCAGTCGGCCCAGCCGACGAGCGCCTGCGGGTCCACCCGGATCGGGGGTTCCATGAACACCACCGGACCGTTAGATGCGGCCACGAACTTTCCGGTTCCGATGAGTGTCAAAAATCCCGGCACGATCGATTGCTTGAGAGCAAGAGTTGGCTGAAAAGCGAGCAGGTTGCCGGAGCGAATGGTCAGATTGCCGTCTTCGAGGTCGTACGAGTTCACGTCGAAGGCCCGGTCGGCCAGCAGCATCTTCCCCGAGCCCTCCGCCACGACCCAGTCGCTCGCGTGCAGAGGCGAATGGAAGGACGTACGGACCAGACGGTCCAGTCGGCCGTGCCCGACGCCGTTGAACTCCATCGAGCCGTAGTAGGCGATCATCTTCCCCTTCTGCAGGAACCACTGGCTCCCCTTGAGCTCCACGCAGAAGGTGTACGGGTTGACGTTGTCGTCGCAGGGCAGGGTCATGGGGTCGTGCACGGCGGGACCCCCGGCCGGGTAGTGGCTCACAGCTTCTCCTCCGACGCCTGGACGTACACCGCACCGTTGCCGCTCAGCTCCAGCTGGAAGGCCTCGCCGGAGCCGCGGCCCACCATGTCGCGCCAGCCCAGGGCGGTGGACAGCTTGTTGCGGACGTCGCCGTGGTGGGCGACGTAGGCCTGGGGGTCGACATGGACCGGGCGCTGGGGGGTGATCGGGACCTCGAAGACACCGCCGTGCGCCATCACGGCGACGGCGCCGTGCCCCTTCAGCGTGGTCGTGAACAGCCCCTGCCCGCTGACCTGGCCCCGGACCATGCCCATGACCCCGCCCTGCGAGCCGAGGAACATCGTGCCCTGCTGGAGGGTGCCCTCGAAGGCGAGCAGACGGTCCGCCTCGACGCACAGGGTGTCGCCGGTGAGGTTGATCACCTGGACGTGGTGGCCGCCGTGTCCGAAGAGCACGGTGCCGCTGCCCTCGACCGTCATCAGCGGCGTGTCCTCGTTCGCGACCCTGCGCCCGATCATCGACATGATGCCGCCCTGGCCGCCCGCCGAGTTGGGGGTGAAGGACACCTCGCCCTTGTAGGCGAGCATCGCGCCGCGCTGGCTGAACAGCCGCTGGCCGGGCGCGACGGTCGCCTCGACCATCTTGGAGTTGATCTCGCGGAAGGCCATGTCAGACGTCCCCCGCGATCGTGTTCCGCTCGCTCGGCTGTACGTACACCAGGCCGTCCCCCTCGAACCGGATCTGGAAGGCCTCCCCACCGCCCTCGCCCAAGAGGGTGCGGAAGGTCACGCCGGACTGGAAGGACTGCCGCAGGTTCCCCTGGTGGGCGACGTACGCCCCCGGATCGACGGTCAGCGGGTACTGCGCGCTGACCCGCAGCACCACGGCCGGCCCGTCCGACATGATCGCCGCCTGGCCGTGCCCCTCGACGGTGGTCGTGAACACCCCGTTGCCCTGCGACGCGCCGCGCAGCCCCGTGAACGACGTGCCGGTCCGCAGTCCCGCGTCCGTCGCGAGCAGGTTGCTCGACTCGACGTACAGCTTGTCGCCCTGGAGGCTCACCAGGTTGATCTCGGAGGCACGGTCCGCGAACCAGCAGGTGCCGTGCCCCTTCACCTCCATCATCGTCATCTGCTCGCCGGTCAGGCGCCGGGTCACCATCCCCCGGATGCCCTCGCCGCCGCCGCTCATCTTCTTGAAGGCCATCTGACCGTCGTACGCGACCATGGAGCCGTTCTTCGCCTTCACGGCGTCTCCGGTCATGTCGACGGCGAGCACCTTGCTGCCCTGAAGTCGGAACATCGCCACGGAGTGAAGGTAGCCGCAGGTGGCTGCCGCCGACAGATCCCGTGGGTGGACTTCACCCCTGACCACACCCTGAGGGCCCGTCCGTCAGGAACTCCCGCGGGTGCCGTCCGGCGTGAGGTGTGTCACCCGTGCGACCGCCACCCCGGGCCCGAGTCGTTCACCAGGGTTTGCCACAATGGGCGAGCGCTTGTGCTTGTGTTCACAAGCTGCTCGAGCCGACCCGCTTCTCTCCCCCGAAGGTGACCCGTGGACATCAAGACCGCCACCGCCCTCCGCCGCCTCCGCCTCGTCTCGGCCCCCGAGGCGGTGTCGTTCCTCGTCCTGCTCGTCTGCTCGGTGCTGAAGCGGACCACCGAGTTCAACGCGGTGCCGGTGATGGGCGCGGTCCACGGCATCCTCTTCGTTCTGTACGTGATCTTCTGGGCGGACGCCTGGAACCGCGCCAAGTGGCCGCTGAAGACCGCCGCGCTCTACTTCGTCCTCTCCGTCCTCCCGGCGGGCGGCTTCTTCGCCGAGCGCAGGCTCAGGCGCGAGGCCGAGAACGCGGTCATCGCCTCCCGCGCCCGCAAGGAAGGGATCGTCAACGCATGATCGTCGCGTTCTCCGTGACCCCGCTCGGCGTCGGCGAGGACGTGGGGGAGTACGTCGCCGACGCCGTGCGCGTCGTCCGCGAGTCGGGCCTTCCGCACCGCACCGACGCGATGTTCACCTCCGTCGAGGGCGAGTGGGACCAGGTCATGGACGTCGTCAAGCGTGCCGTGGCCGCCGTCGAGGCCCGGGCGCCGCGTGTGTCGCTCGTGCTCAAGGCGGACATCCGACCCGGCGTGACGGACGGCCTGACGTCCAAGGTGGAGACGGTGGAGCGGTACCTCGCACCGTAGCCGCCGGCCGCCGCAGCGCAGTGAGAACCCTGGCCCCACGGGCCGGGGTTCTCTTTTTGACCGCGCCCTTCAACCGCTGGGCCTCTGACGGCACTTGGCTCCCTCCGGACCGCCGCCGCCGCTCGGCACCGAGCGAACAGCACGTCGCCGTCCGCTCCTTCGGGTTCGTCCCGTGGGCCTGACGCCGTGCCGGCGGGGCCCCCGCGCCTTCCGCCGTCCGTGCGCGGCCGCGAACGGACCTCCGGCGAACGGCGGGCAGTTCCCTCAATTGGCCCGCATGGCTCGCGCCCCCCGTGCCGCTCACACACGATGAAGGCTCAGGGCCGACCGGAGTTCGCACTGGTGGGACACGGACGGCCGCCGCTTGCTCCCGCGAAGGAAGGGTCTGCCGGATGACCACTTCGCCCTACACCTCCCAGTCGGCGTTCGACGGCTCCAGGATGCGCGTCACCCTTCTGGTCGACCTCCACGAAGGCGCCCAGGAGGACTTCCTCGACGCGTACGAGCAGATGCGCGACCGAGTCGCCTCGGTCCCCGGCCACCTCGGTGACCAGTTGTGCCAGTCGCTGGAGAACCCGTCCCAGTGGCTCATCACGAGCGAATGGGCGACCGCCCCGCCGTACCTCGCCTGGGTGAACAGTGAAGAGCACCTCGAAACGGTCAAGCCCCTGCAGAACTGCGTCCGAGAACTGAGGTCGATGCGCTACGGCATCGTCCGTGAGACCGGCGGCGCCCGCCCGGGCATCGGCGGCCTCCAGCCATCCGCACGACTCGGCGACGGCGTCACGCGCCACGCCCTGACCTTCACCGTCAAGCCCGGCTCCGAATCCAAGGTCGCCGAGATCCTCGCCGGCTACGCGCCGCCCGAGTCCCGCGTCGACGACTCCACACGGCTGCGCCGCACCACCCTCTTCATGCACGGCAACCGGGTCGTGCGCACCGTCGAGGTGGAGGGCGACCTGACGGCGGCGCTGCGCCACGTCTCGCGGCAGCCCGAGGTGCGGGCCGTGGAGGAGGCCCTCAACCCGCATCTGGAGCAGCACCGCGATCTGGCCGACCCCGAGTCCGCGCGGGCCTTCTTCGTCCGCGCCGCCATGCCGGCCGTCCACCACGTGGCCCGCGGCGGCCCCGAACCGGACGGCATCACCCGGCACGCCCTCTACTACCCCGCCCGTGAGGGCTGCGGGACGGCGCTGGCCCGGCTGCTCTCCCGGCAGGACGAGACCGCGGCGGCCGACCCCGCGAGCCCCGTGCACCGCAGCACCGTCTTCCAGCGCGAGGACATCGTCGTCCGCCTCATCGACGTGACGGGCGACCCCGAGACCGACCCGGTCCGGGCGCTCGGCGTCCACGGCCCCAGGAAGGCCGCGGTACTTGCGCGGCTGCTCGACGGCGCCGCCCTCGGCGTGACCGAACCGCCCACGGGCGAGCGGGACGCGACCCGTCTCCTGACGCACGCCGACATGAGGCTCATCACCGACCGCAGGGCTGCGCAGTCCTGACCGCGCAGGGACCGACACCCCATCGAACGACCTGGAGACAGAAGCATGGAGAAGATGCGCCCGCGCGTCGTGGACGTGAGAGAGATCGAGCCCAACCGCAAGCGCGGCGGTGACCTGCGCACCCTGCTCACCCCTGTCACGGTGGGCGCCACGAGCGGCTTCATGGGCCTGGCCATCATGCGGCCCGGCGAACGCATCAGCGAGCACTACCACCCCTACTCCGAGGAGTTCGTGTACGTCGTCGAGGGCCGGCTGGAGGTCGACCTGGATGGTGAAACGTTTCCTCTCCGCTCCGACCAGGGCCTCATGATCCCCATCGACATGCGGCACCGGTTCCGCAACGTCGGCGACGAGGAAGCCCGCATGGTCTTCCATCTGAGCCCGCTCGCGCCCAAGCCGAGCCTCGGCCACGTCGACACCGAGGCCCCCGAGATCAGCGACGACATCAAGGCGTACCCCCTCGTCCAGGAGGAGGGCGGGCAGAGCGAACGACCGGGGGTCCTGTCGTGACCCGGCGGGTGGCGGTCACCGGCATAGGTGTGGTCGCTCCGGGAGGCATCGGGGTCCCCGCGTTCTGGGACCTCCTCGCGAGCGGCCGTACCGCGACACGTGGCATCACCCTGTTCGACCCCGAGGGACTGCGCTCCCGCATCGCCGCCGAGTGCGACTTCGACCCCCTCGCCCACGGCCTGGACCCCGAGTTGGTGGAACGCTCCGACCGGTACATCCAGTTCGCCCAGGTCGCCGCCGCCGAAGCCGTGGCCGACAGCGGCGTCGACTTCGCCGCGGAGAACCCCTGGCGCGTGGCCGTGTCCCTGGGCAGCGCGGTGGGCGGCACGACCCGCCTGGAGCACGACTACGTCCTGGTCAGCGAACGCGGCCGACGCTGGGACGTCGACCACCGCGCCGCCGAACCGGAGCTGCACCGGGCCTTCTCGCCCAGCACCCTCGCGGCCGACGTCGCCGAACGCTTCGGCGCCCAGGGGCCGGTGCAGACCGTCTCCACCGGCTGCACCTCCGGACTCGACGCGGTGGGCTACGCCTTCCAGACCATCGAGGAGGGCCGCGCCGACCTCTGCATCGCCGGGGCCTCGGACTCCCCGATCTCCCCGATCACCATGGCCTGCTTCGACGCCATCAAGGCCACGTCGCCCAACAACGACGACCCCGAGCACGCCTCCCGGCCCTTCGACGCCCGCCGCGACGGGTTCGTCATGGGCGAGGGCGCCGCCGTCCTCGTCCTGGAGGAACTGGAGCACGCACGGGCACGCGGCGCGCACGTCTACTGCGAGATCGGCGGCTACGCCACCTTCGGCAACGCGTACCACATGACCGGTCTGACCAGTGAGGGCCTGGAGATGGCCCGCGCCATCGACGAGGCGCTCGCCCACGCCCGCGTGGACCCCACCGAGATCGACTACGTCAACGCGCACGGCTCCGGGACCCGCCAGAACGACCGGCACGAGACCGCCGCGGTCAAGAAGTCCCTGGGCGCCCACGCCTACGACACCCCCATGAGCTCGATCAAGTCCATGGTGGGCCACTCGCTGGGCGCGATCGGCGCGATCGAGGTCGTCGCCTGCGTCCTCGCCCTGGCCCGGCAGGTGGTCCCGCCGACGGCCAACTACGAGACCCCGGACCCGGAGTGCGACCTGGACTACGTCCCGCGCACCGCACGCTCCCGCAGGCTCGACAACGTGCTCTCCGTGGGCAGCGGCTTCGGCGGGTTCCAGTCCGCGGTCCTCCTGACGGGGCCGGCTGGGAGGAAACGATGAGTGGTAGTGGCATACGCACCCGACAGACCGCCGTCACCGGCATGGGCGTGGTCGCGCCCAACGGCCTGCACCCCGACACCTACTGGAAGTCCGTCAAGGAGGGCGCGAGCGTCCTCGACCGAATAACCAGGGAGGGCTGCGAGCACCTCCCCCTCCGCGTCGCCGGCGAGGTCCGCGGATTCGACCCGTCGGCGCTCATCGAGGAGACCTTCCTCGTCCAGACCGACCGTTTCACCCACTACGCCCTGGCCGCCGCCGACGCCGCCCTCAAGGACGCGGGACTGAGCACCACCGCCGCCGACTCGCCCTACTCCGTCGGCGTGGTGACCGCGGCCGGCTCCGGCGGCGGCGAGTTCGGCCAGCGGGAACTGCAGAAACTCTGGGGGCAGGGGTCCCGGTTCGTCGGGCCCTACCAGTCGATCGCCTGGTTCTACGCGGCCAGCACCGGACAGATCTCCATCCGCAGCGGCTTCAAGGGCCCGTGCGGGGTGGTGGCCAGCGACGAGGCGGGCGGTCTCGACGCCGTCGCGCACGCCGCCCGTGCCGTGCAGCGGGGCACGGACGTGGTCGTCGTCGGAGCGGCCGAGGCGCCGCTCGCCCCGTACTCCGGGGTCTGCCAGCTCGGCTACCGCGAGCTCAGCACCGTCGAGGACCCGGCCCGCGCCTACCGCCCCTTCACCTCCGCGGCCTGCGGCTTCGTACCAGCCGAGGGCGGTGCCGTACTGATCGTCGAGGACCTGGACCGGGCGCGGCGCCGCGCCACGCCCGTGCGGGCCACCGTGGCGGGACACGCCGCCACCTTCACCGGGGCCTCGCGCTGGGACCGGTCCCGGGAGGGGCTCGCGCAGGCCGTCCGCGGCGCCCTCGACGAGGCCGGCTGCGCCCCGGAGGAGATCGACGTGGTCTTCGCCGACGCCCTGGGCGTACCCGAGGCGGACCGCGCCGAGGCGCTCGCCCTCGCCGACGCCCTCGGCCCGCACGGCACCCGGGTGCCGGTCACGGCCCCCAAGACCGGCATCGGACGGTCCTACTGCGGGGCGCCCCTGCTCGACATCGTGGCCGCGGTGCTGGCCATGGAGCACGGGCAGATCCCCCCGACACCGGGCGTCTTCGACATCTGCCACGACATCGACCTGGTGACCGGCACGGCCCGCCCCGCCGAACTGCGCACCGCGCTGATCCTCAGCCGGGGCCTGATGGGCTCCAACGCGGCGCTGGTGCTGCGCAAGGGCCCCGGGGCCTCCCTCTAGAACGGCTGCCGCCCGGCCGGCGCCGTGGACGAGCACCGGCCCGGCGGCACCCACCCTCACCACCGGCACGACAAGGAGAACGGACATGACCACCGAAGTGACCCGACTGACCGTCGAGGAACTGGCCGCGCTGATGAAGAAGGCCGCCGGCGTGACCGTCGACCCGCAGGACCTCCGGGCCCGCGCGGACGCCCCCTTCGCCGACTTCGGCCTGGACTCGCTCGGTCTCCTCGGCATCGTGGGCGAGCTGGAGAACCGGCACGGCCGGGCGCTGCCCACCGACGCGGAGCGCAGCAAGAGCCCCCGCGCCTTCCTCGACCTCGTCAACGGCGCACTCACGACAGGAGCCTGACGTGCCTGGACACACCGAGAACGAGATCACCATCGCCGCACCCGTCGACCTCGTCTGGGACATGACGAACGACCTGGAGCGGTGGCCGCAGCTGTTCAGCGAGTACGCCTCCTGCGAGGTGCTGTCCCGCGAGGGCGACACGGTCACCTTCCGTCTGACCATGCACCCGGACGAGAACGGCAAGGTGTGGAGCTGGGTCTCGGAACGGGTCGCCGACCGCGAGAAGCTCGTCGTCAGGGCCCGCCGGGTCGAGACCGGCCCGTTCGAGTACATGAACATCGTGTGGGAGTACGAGGAGACTCCCGCCGGTACCCGGATGCACTGGACGCAGGACTTCGCCATGAAGCCCGACGCCCCGGTCGACGACGCCGGGATGACGGACATCATCAACCGCAACTCGCCCATCCAGATGGCCCTCATCCGCGACCGTGTCGAGCAGGCCGCGGGCGAGCAGCGGTCCCCCTCCAGCACCCCGGCCTGAGCGGCACCGTCGCCCGAGGAGAACTCATGCACCACGCCCTGATCGTCGCCAGGATGGCCCCGCAGTCGGCACCGGACATCGCCGGCGTCTTCGCGGACTCCGACCGCGGCGAACTCCCGCACCTCGTCGGTGTGACCCAGCGTTCCCTCTTCCAGTTCGGCGATGTGTACATGCACTTCATCGAAGCCGAACAGGACCCGGGCCCCGCCATCGCGAAGGTCGCCGGGCACCCGGAGTTCGTCGACATCAGCAGGAGGCTCGAAGCGTTCGTCAGTCCGTACGACCCGCAGACCTGGCGCGGGCCCAGGGACGCGATGGCGCGGCGCTTCTACCACTGGCAGCGCGACTGAACCGGACAGGCCGCCGCCCGCACCGAATCGGTGCGGGCGGCGGCCTGCGCGCCGCCGTCGCTCAACGCGCGAGCGCCGGCATCAGCCGCAGCGCGTTCTCCCGGTTGATGTCCTGCAACTGCTGCTCCGTCAGGAAGGGATCGCTGTCCAGCGCGGGTGCCACGCTGTCGGCGATGACATGCGCCGGGGTGGGCGGCCAGTCCGTGCCGAAGAGGATGCGGCCCGGGTCCACCGTGGCCAGCAGCGTGGGCGTCGCCGAGGGGGACATGGGCCCGGCCGTGTCGAAGTAGAACCGGTGCAGGTAGTCACGGACCCGGCCGGGCTCGATGGCCGGGGTGACACGCCCGCCGAACAGTTCCAGCCGGGTGGCCATGTACGGCAGGAAGCCGCCCCCGTGCGGGAGGACGAAGCTGAGGTTCGGATAGCGGTCCAGGGTGCCGTTCCTGATGAGGTTGATGGCCGCGCGGGTGGTGTCCATCAGGAAGTCGCACACGAAGGGCGGCATCCCCGGCAGTGCCGCACCGCCGTCCCTGCCTCCGGCGGGCACCTCCATGGGGTGCGTGCTGATGACCGCGGAGCGTTCGTCCAGCTCCCGCAGGAGACGGTCGTGCGACTCGTCCCCGAGGACCGCGCCGTCCACGCTGGTGCGGGTGCTCACCCCGACGGCACCGAGCTCGTCGAGGCCGTGCCGGACGCTCCACTCGGAGAGTTCGAGGTCGTCGAGGAACACGGGCGTGAAGAAGGCGAAGCGCCGGGGGTGGCTCTCGACGACGTCGGCCGCGGCCCGCAGGGCGATGCGCGCGCTCTCCTGGCGCTCGGCGCGCTCCCGGAACCGGCCGAGCATCGCGACGGTCATCACGGAGGTCTCGATGCCCGTCTTGTCCATGACCTCCAGGGCCGTGCCCAGGTCCCAGCGGGTCCACCAGGGCAGCTTCTCGCGGTCGACCACGCCTCGTTCCTCGGCCCAGTCCAGCCAGGCGGGAGCGGTGAAGTGGTGATGGACGTCGACGCGTCCGGCAAGGCTCATAACAACGTCCTCGGGGTGAGTGGGGTGGAGGCGGGCCGGAAGGTGCGACCCGTCCGAAGCGCGGTCCGCGCGGTCCGGCAGGGAGGTCAGTCGCGGCAGAGCACCGTCTGCAGCACCTGCGTCAGGACGCGGTCGGCGTCCGGCATCGCCGCGTCCGCCCGCCAGGCGACGAAGCCGTCCGGGCGTACGAGGACCGCACCGTCCTCGGCCGTGCCGTGCAGGTCGGCCCAGTCGGCGTCGGCCTCGGGGCTCAGGTCGTGGTCGGGCCCCGTGCCCACGAGGTACACCTCGACCGGGACGCCCAGGTTCGAGGCGGCCTTCTGCGCCGCGGTCCGCCACTTCTGCCCCCCGGACCCGGTGAGCAGCACGAAGGAGCGCTCGTAGAGGTCGAGCGTGGAGATCCGCTCGCCGTCCCTCATCACCCACATGTGGGGGGCGCGGCTGCCCGGCTCGCCGCCCAGGAGGAAGGCGTCGGGGACGATCGGCCGCTCGGGCGGGGCGCCCACCACGGCGTCGGAGGCGTACCGGTAGCACAGGGCGACGGTCATCAGGTCCGCCGGGTCGTTGTTGCGGCCCGCGGCGGGACTGAAGCCCGGGTGCTGTTCGTCGGCCGCCTGGACGCACGCGCGGGTGCCGGTTGCGAGGGCGACGGGGCGCCGCTCACCGCCGTAGGAGTCGAGCAGCCGCGGCCCGGCCCAGCCGCGCAGCACCGCGGCCAGCTTCCAGGCGAGGTTGTGGGCGTCCTGGATGCCGGTGTTGGAGCCGAACGCCCCGGTGGGCGGCATCTCGTGGGCCGAGTCACCGGCCAGGAAGACCCGGCCCTCGCCGTAGCTGTCGGCGACCCGCTTCGATGCGTGCCAGGGGGCCCTGCCGGTGATCTCGACGTCGATGTCGGCCACCCCGACCGCGGCGCGGATGTGGGCCGCCAGCCGCTCGTCGGTGAAGTCCTCCAGCGTCTCGTTCCGGTCGGGATACCAGGGGACGTGGATCACCCAACGCTCCTCGTTGTCCACCGGCAGCAGGGCACCCTCCCCTCGGGGATCGGTGACGTAGCAGACGACGAATCGTTTCTCTCCGACGTGGTTCCTCAGCGTCCGGCTCCGGAAGGTGACGCTGACGTTGTGGAACAGCTCGCCCGGCCCCGACTGGCTGATCCCCAGGGCGCCGCGGACGGGGCTGCGGGGACCGTCGGCGGCCACCAGGAAGCCGGCGTCCACGGTGTACGTCTCACCGGTGTCCCGGCGCATGACCCGGGCCCGTACCCCGTCCGCGTCCTGCGTGAAGGAGAGCATCTCGGCACCGAAGCGGATGTCGGCGCAACTCTGACGGGCGTAGTCCAGCAGCACGGGCTCCAGGTCGTTCTGGCTGCACAGGCACCAGTCCGAGGAGCTGACCCGGGTGACGTCCATGCCGCCGGCGATGTCCCCGATGATCCAGCGGCGCTGCTTTCCGGTGAGGGTGTCGACCTGGAGGATTCCGTCGTTCCCGGCGAGCACACCGGCCGCCTGCCGGATACGTGACTCCAGACCGGCGGTCCGGTAGATCTCCATGGTGCGCACGTTGTTGCCGCGCCCGCGCGGGTGCGTCGACGTGGCGGCATGCCGCTCCACGAGCATGTGCTCGATTCCGAGGCGCCCCAGGAAAACCGAAGTGGAAAGACCCACCAGGGATCCGCCGACAATGAGAACTGGTACCGATTCCGCTGCGTGTCCACTCACGTCGACGATGTTTACCAGTTCGGACTCCGGCCCACACGTCGAGCGACGAGCCGACCCGTATGGCGCAGTGCCGTTTGCGCCGCGCTGCCACCCGGGAAACCGTGGCATGACCGACGGAATCCGACCGCCGGAAACCACGCCTACCCCGGGACAGGTAATGACGCAAGCGTTCGCATCCGAGGAATCCGAGGCACTGTCGCCCGAGGAGGCCGCGGCCGCGGCCTCGTCCTGCAGCCGGGAGTTCCGCGCCAACCCCCACCCCGTGTACGCCGCGCTCAGGGAAAAGGCGCCCGTCTGCCCGCTGTCACCGCCCCACGGCGTCGAGACGTACCTGATCACGCGGTACGACGACGCCCGCGCGGCCCTGGCCGACCCCAGGCTCAGCAAGGACATGTACGGGGCCATCGACGCCTACCACCGCATCTTCGGTGACTCGTCGATCGCGCTGGACGACAACATGCTGTTCTCGGATCCGCCGAAACACACCAGGCTCCGCAGGATCGTCGGAAGCACCTTCACTCCGAAAAGGGTGGAATCGCTGCGGACGCGTATCCAGCAGATCACCGACGATCTCCTGGATCAATGCCCGACCTCGGGCCCGGTGAACCTGCTCCCGGAGTTCTGCTTCCCGCTCCCGATGCATGTGATCTGTGAACTCCTGGGCGTCCCGGAAAACGAGCGCAAACAGGCTCAGGAATGGTCGGCCACCGTCGCTCAGACCGGATTCGGACCGGAAGCGAGAAAGGCGCTGGAAATTGCGGAGGGAAACCTGCGCGATTATCTGGTGGGTCTGTGCGCACGCAAGCGGAGCGAGCCCGACGGCGGCCTGCTCAGCGCGCTCGTCACCGCCCAGGACCAGGAGGGCGCCCTCACCGACCACGAGCTCGTGTCCACGGCGTGGGTGCTGCTCTTCGCGGGCCACAAGTCGACGGCGTACCAGATCGGCAACGCCGTCTACCACCTGCTCAGCCGCCCCGACCAGAAGGAGCTGGCGCTGCGCGACGCGACGTCCCTGACCTCGGCGATCGAGGAGATCTTCCGCTTCGAGACCTCCGTGGAGAACTCCACCTTCCGCTATGCGAAGGAGGACATCGTGCTCCGCGACCAGCTCATCCCCAAGGGTGCGCTGGTGCAGATCTCCATCACCGGGGCCAACCGCGACCCGGAGATGTTCGCCGCGCCCGACGAGATGGACGTGCGGCGCAAGAACGTCCAGGCCACGCACCTCGCCTTCGGGTACGGCCCGCACTACTGCATCGGCGCGCCGCTGGCCCGCCTGGAGATGCACACCGCCCTCAGCTCGCTGTTCGGACGCTTCCCCCGTATGACCCTGGACGTGGCGCCCGAGGACGCGCGGTGGCTGACGGTGCCCTTCCCCGCCTTCCGCGGCCTTGCGGAACTCCCCGTCGTCCTCGACCCGTCCTGACGGGAGCGCCATGGAACGCGTGCGCGTCGTGCGGCTGCTGCGGGTGCGGGACGGGAGGGAGGCGGACTTCGTCGAGTCCTATCAGGGCGTGCTGAAGCGCGCCCTGCGCTTCCCCGGCCACCTCGGCGAGCAGCTGTGCCGCTCGCTGGACGACCCGGCCCGGTGGCTGCTGACCAGCGAGTGGGAGAGCCTGGAGGCCGTCAAGCGGTGGCGGACGGACCCCGACCACTCGGCCCTGGTCGAGCCGATGAACGCCTGTCTGCACGACGACCGGTGGACCGCGGTCTTCGAGGTGCGGGAGACGGTGCCGGGGTAAGGGCGCGACCGATGGGCGAGACGGGGCTGACCACCATGTGACCGGCCGGTAAGGTCAGTCCCGTGCCGAAGCCGCTCAGTCTTCCCTTCGATCCCATCGCCCGCGCCGACGAACTCTGGAAGCAGCGCTGGGGCAACGTGCCGTCCATGGCCGCCATCACCTCGATCATGCGCGCGCACCAGATCCTGCTCGCCGAGGTCGACGCGGTGGTCAAGCCGTACGGGCTGACGTTCGCGCGGTACGAGGCCCTGGTGCTGCTCAACTTCTCGAAGGCCGGCGAACTGCCGATGTCCAAGATCGGCGAGCGTCTCATGGTGCACCCCACCTCGGTGACGAACACCGTCGACCGGCTGGTCAGATCGGGCCTGGTCGACAAGCGGCCCAATCCCAACGACGGGCGCGGCACCCTCGCCTCCATCACCGACAAGGGTCGCGAGGTCGTCGAGGCGGCCACCCGGGACCTGATGGCGATGGACTTCGGCCTCGGGGTGTACGACGCCGAGGAGTGCGCGGAGATCTTCGCGATGCTGCGGCCGCTCAGGATCGCGGCCCACGACTTCGACGAGGGCTGACCCGGGGCCGGGGCAAGATCTTCCGGAACGGGTGGTTACGCTCGTACGCATGAAGAAGAGCGTCCTGACCCGCTACCGGGTGATGGCCTACGTCACCGCCGTCATGCTGCTCGTGCTGTGCACCTGCATGGTGTTCAAGTACGGCTTCGACACGGGCGAGGACGTCACCTTCGCCGTCTCCCAGGTGCACGGCTTCCTCTACATCATCTACCTGATCTTCGCCTTCGACCTCGGCTCCAAGGCCAAGTGGTCGTTCGGCAAGCTGCTGTGGCTGCTGCTGTCCGGGACGATCCCCTTCGCCGCCTTCTTCGTCGAGCGCAAGGTCACCCGAGAGGTGGAACCCCTGCTCGGCGAGCCGGCCCCGGCTGCCGCCAAGGCCTGACGCGACCGCCGTACCGAGGGTGCGGCGGTTCTCCCATCGACATTTACTTGGACGTCCTAGTAAATTCGAGGGTATGGACGCAGACGCCATCGAGGAGGGCCGCCGACGCTGGCAGGCCCGGTACGACGCCGCGCGCAAGCGCAACGCGGACTTCACCACGCTCTCCGGAGATCCCGTGGAGCCGGTGTACGGTCCCCGACCGGGGGACAGGTACGAGGGGTTCGAGCGGATCGGCTGGCCCGGGGAGTACCCCTACACGCGCGGGCTGTACGCCACGGGGTACCGAGGGCGGACGTGGACCATCCGGCAGTTCGCCGGGTTCGGGAACGCCGAGCAGACCAACGAGCGCTACAAGATGATCCTCCGCAACGGCGGAGGCGGTCTCTCCGTCGCCTTCGACATGCCCACGCTCATGGGCCGCGACTCCGACGACCCGCGCTCGCTCGGCGAGGTCGGGCACTGCGGTGTCGCCATCGACTCGGCCGCCGACATGGAGGTCCTGTTCAAGGACATCCCGCTCGGCGACGTGACCACGTCCATGACCATCAGCGGTCCGGCCGTACCCGTCTTCTGCATGTACCTGGTGGCGGCGGAGCGTCAGGGCGTCGACCCGGGTGTGCTCAACGGCACGCTCCAGACCGACATCTTCAAGGAGTACATCGCCCAGAAGGAGTGGCTCTTCCAGCCCGAGCCGCACCTGCGCCTCATCGGCGACCTCATGGAGTACTGCGCGGCCGGCATCCCCGCCTACAAGCCGCTGTCCGTCTCCGGCTACCACATCCGCGAGGCCGGTTCGACGGCCGCGCAGGAGCTGGCGTACACGCTGGCGGACGGGTTCGGGTACGTCGAGCTGGGCCTGTCGCGCGGGCTCGACGTGGATGTGTTCGCCCCCGGCCTGTCCTTCTTCTTCGACGCGCACGTCGACTTCTTCGAGGAGATCGCCAAGTTCCGCGCCGCCCGCCGTATCTGGGCACGCTGGATGCGGGACGTGTACGGGGCGAAGAGCGAGAAGGCGCAGTGGCTGCGCTTCCACACGCAGACCGCGGGCGTCTCGCTGACCGCCCAGCAGCCGTACAACAACGTCGTGCGTACGGCGGTGGAGGCGCTGGCGGCGGTGCTCGGCGGGACGAACTCGCTGCACACCAACGCCCTCGACGAGACCCTCGCGCTCCCCTCCGAACAGGCCGCCGAGATCGCCCTGCGCACCCAGCAGGTCCTCATGGAGGAGACCGGCGTCGCCAACGTGGCCGACCCGCTGGGCGGTTCCTGGTACGTCGAGCAGTTGACGGACCGGATCGAGGCGGACGCCGAGAAGATCTTCGAGCAGATCAAGGAGCGGGGCCTGAGGGCCCACCCGGACGGGCAGCACCCGATCGGGCCGATCACCTCCGGGATCCTGCGCGGGATCGAGGACGGGTGGTTCACCGGGGAGATCGCCGAGTCGGCGTTCCGCTACCAGCAGGCCCTGGAGAAGGGCGACAAGAGGGTCGTCGGGGTCAACGCCCACACCGGTTCCGTCACCGGCGACCTGGAGATCCTGCGGGTGAGCCACGAGGTGGAGCGCGAGCAGGTACGGGTGCTGGGCGCGCGCAAGGAGGCCCGGGACGACCGTGCCGTACGGGCCGCGCTGGACGCGATGCTCGTCGCGGCGCGCGAGGGCGCCAACATGATCGAGCCGATGCTGGAGGCGGTACGCGCCGAGGCGACGCTGGGCGAGATCTGCGGAGTGCTGCGCGAGGAGTGGGGGGTGTACACCGAGCCGGCTGGGTTCTGAGCCGGCCGGGCGGCGTGCGGCGGGGAGGAGGCCTTTCCTCCCCGCGCCCGCACTGCTGTGCGCGCCGCGTGCGATCCGGTGACCTGCGCCGGCCGTGGAGCGGGACGGGCCGTGGAGCGGGACGGCCGTCAGGTGGTCGCTGCTGCGGTGAGGCCGTGGAGCAGGAGCCGGGTGAAGGCGGTGACCCAGTCGGCGTCGACCGGCTCGGCACTCACCAGGGCCCGGTGCACCACCGCGCCCGCGATCACGTCGAAGATCAGGTCGACCGTGCGCGCCGATTCCGACGGGTCCGACTCGGGCGGCAGCTCACCGCGGGCCTGGGCTCTGCTCCGTCCCTCCAGGACCAGCCCCTTCTGGCGGTTCACGATCGACTCGCGGATGCGCTGACGCAGGGCGTCGTCCCGCGTCGACTCCGCGACCACCGCCATCAGACCGCTCTTCGCCTCCGGGCGGGCCAGGATCGCCGCGAACTGCAGGACGACGCCCTCGATGTCTGCGGCGAGGGTGCCCCGGTCGGGCAGCCGGAGTTCGTCGAAGAGTTCGGCCACCGCGTCGACGACCAACTCGTTCTTGCCCGACCAGCGACGATAGAGCGTCGTCTTCGCAACCCCGGCGCGGGTGGCCACGTCTCCCAGCGTGAGCTTGGACCAGCCCAGTTCGACCAGAGCCTCCCGTGTCGCGGCCAGGATCGCGGCGTCCGCGGCGGCGCTGCGCGGGCGTCCGGGGCGGGTGACGGCGGGACGGCTCTGCATGCCCCGACCATAAGCGCGTGGGGTTTGTGCGGCGCCGTGAGGGAGATCACGGGAGGGGGGTGTCCCCGGGACCCGCGCTGCCATTACGCTACGACTCGTAGCGAAAGCGATGACCACTGACGCGGGGTGGGGACCCGGCGTCGAACACCACGTGACCGACCCGGCTTCCACACCGCTTTTCACTGTGCGCACCGAACGGGGGAGGATAGACGCATGCAGCCACGGAACATGTCCATGAGCGGAGTCGTCGACCTCGCCGCGGTGAAGGCGGCCCAGGAGGCCAAGGCGAAGGCGGAGCAGGCGCGTGCCGAGACCGCCCGGCAGGGCGGGGGAGGGGCGGTGTCGCCCGCGGACCTCGTCATCGATGTGGATGAGGCCGGGTTCGAGCGGGAGGTCCTGCAGCGCTCCGCCGAGGTGCCGGTCGTCATCGACTTCTGGGCCGAGTGGTGCGAGCCCTGCAAGCAGCTGAGCCCGGTGCTGGAGCGCCTGGCCGTCGAGTACAACGGCCGGTTCCTCCTCGCCAAGATCGACGTCGACGCCAACCAGATGCTGATGCAGCAGTTCGGCGTGCAGGGCATCCCCGCCGTGTTCGCCGTCGTCGCCGGGCAGGCGCTGCCGCTCTTCCAGGGGGCGGCGAGCGAGGCGCAGATCCGTCAGACGCTCGACCAGCTCGTCACCGTCGCCGAACAGCGCTTCGGCCTCACCGGTCTCGCCGTCGATCCGGACGCCGAACCGGGTGGCGCCCAGACCGCTCCGGCCACGCCGGCCGGGCCGTACGACGCGCTGTTGGAGGCCGCCGTACAGGCCCTGGACGCGGGCGACTTGGGTGGCGCCGTCCAGGCCTACAAGAACGTACTGAGTGAGGACCCGGCGAACAGCGAGGCCAAACTCGGGCTCGCCCAGGCCGAGTTGCTCCAGCGGGTGCAGGGGCTCGACCCCCAACAGGCGCGCAGGGACGCCGCCGAGAAGCCCGCCGACGTGCAGGCGCAGATCGCCGCCGCCGACCTGGATCTGGTGGGCGGGCATGTCGAGGACGCCTTCGGGCGGCTCATCGAGACCGTGCAGCGCACGGTGGGTGACGACCGGGACACCGTACGACTGAGGCTGCTGGAGCTGTTCGAGGTCGTGGGTGCCGAGGATCCGCGGGTGGCGGCGGCGCGCAGGGCCCTGGCTCGAGCACTGTTCTGACCAGTCACTAAACGCAATCGCGCGTGTTGCCCGAGTGAAAGAACCTTCCGAAAGAGTGCCTCTGCGGCCGCGCTTTACCAAATCTTGGTAATCGCGGCCGCGGTTACTGCAGGTAAGTCAGAGGCGTCGTTCTGCCGGATTCTGTCCGTTGAAACCCGGATTTATCCGGTCGCTTGACGCAACCCTGCGTCGCGGTTCGAGACCGGCGGGTCGTTGTTCGGTTATCCGGCCGTTACTACCGAGTAACGAAGCCCCTTGTGCGGGCGGCGAGAATGCACCACGATCGGCCACGCTCGGTCCATTCCCGCACCCCGACAGCCGGTCGGGTCACGGGAGTTCCTGGGTCCCCACCGAGCAGAGTCGGCGGCAGTGGCGCCGGCTCTTGGGCAGGGGGGTCTTCGCTCTCCCGGCGAAGCCTGTCCAGCAAGGTTGTGCGTGATGCGTGTCAGGCGCGACCAGTGGTTGTCGCTCGGGGGTGATCGCCGGTGATTCGGGCGCGGTGCGCGCCACCGAGCGCGGGCGCTCTCCTTCCCGAGGACGTAGCACTTCTCCCATCCCTGCCCGGCTGAGCCGTCGAGTGTTCTGCGGCAGCCGGGGCCAGGAGATGTACGTCCGAGAAGGAGGAAATATGGAGTCCCAGGTGCGTGGCGGGACCAGATGGAAGCGGTTCGCTGTGGTCATGGTGCCCAGCGTCGCCGCGGCCGCGGCGGTGGGTGTCGGGCTCGCGCAGGGTGCGCTGGCCGCGTCGTTCAGTGTCTCCGGCCAGCAGTTCAAGGTGAAGGCCGCTCACCTCGAAGGCACGGGATTCGCCCAATACGGCGGGATCGACGAGGTCTACGAGACGGTCGAGGGCAAGAAGAAGAAGAAGGTCCCGGTCGCGATCTCGTCGTTCAAGGACGCGGAGATCACCAAGATGTGCCAGTCGGTCGCGACGCCGATCCCTGGCATAGGCAACATCTATCTCCGCCTTGAGGCGGGGAACAACCCGGACAAGCCGGTCACGGCCGAGAACCTCTACATCGACGTCGCCCAGCTCGACGCCAATGCGAAGTTCGAGGACATCGACATCGGCGTCGCGGTCAAGGACAAGACCCGTGGCCCCGAGGTCAAGCAGGGCGAGAGCGTGCTGCCGGGCGGCTTCGCCCAGCAGGCCAGGAAGGCGACGCTCACGAACGTGGAGCAGACGGCGTGGGCGACCACGGCGGGCACCTTCACGCTCAACGGCCTGTCGATGCGTCTTGGCACGAACAAGGACATGGAGTGCTTCTGACAGCCTCCGTGTCACGGGTACCGCGGGACGGCTGAGCCGTCTCGAAGGGGCGGGGAAGTCACGGTTTCCCCGCCCCGCGGTCCCGGCCCGGCCGTTCGCCGGGCCCACCATCACAGACTCACACCTTCCGGCTTCTGAACGCCTACGGCCGAGCCGGTACGTACCTCCACCGGACCGAGGGAGCTGTTTTCCATGAGTGCCGAGACTCCGGTCCAGAGCGCCGGGACCATCACCCGGCTACGTCGGCGATTCCGTGACTGGCGGGGCAGTCGGCCGTTCTGGGCAGGGCTGTTCACCATCCTCGGCGGGGTGCCGATCGCCTACTTCCCCTACGCCACCCTGAAGCTGGGAACCATGTCGCTCACCATGGCGACCACCGCGGGTGCCGGCTCCCTCATCATCGGGGTCCTGCTGATCACGCTGGGCCTGACCATGTGGTTCCAGCAGGTCACGCGAGTCTTCGCCGGTGTCGCGGCGATCATCCTCGCTCTGGTGTCGCTGGTGGTCTCCAACATCGGGGGCTTCCTCATCGGCTTCCTGCTGGCGATGGTCGGCGGCGCGCTGGCCGTCTCGTGGGTGCCGGCCAAGGGCCGGCCCGGGGCGACCGGGCAGCAGGACGACGCGGAGGGTCCGACGGGCGAGGGTGCCGGATTCCCCGGTGCCGAGGGCACCGCCGCGGAGCCGGGACAGCCGTACCCGCCGCACCACACGCCCGCCGACGGTGGCCCCGGCCACGACGGCGAGGGGGACGGCCTGCGGGTCGAGGACCGTATCGGAGGGAACCGTGTCGGCTGAAGCGGACCGCGAGCAGATCCCTGCGGCCCCGGCACGGGCGAGAACGGGCCCCCGCCACGCGGCGCCCAAGAAGCCGCTGTTCACCAGACTGCAGATGCCGGCCGGCAAGGCGATAGCCATGGCGGCGATGCCGACCGCGGTTCTCATGGGCATGGGGTTCACGCCGACGCTGGCCCTGGCCGACGAGCAGCCGACGCCGCTCGCCAACAGCCTGACGGCCGACGAGTACAAGGACTGCGTGGCGGCACTGGAGGGCGACGCGTCAGCGTCACCGTCTCCGGAGGCCGACGAGTCCGCCGACGAAACGGCGCGGCCGACCCCGTCACCGTCGGCCTCCGAGGGATCCTCGGATTCGTCCGGCTCCTCGAACGCCTCGGACTCCACGGGCACTTCGGGTTCCTCGGGCGCTTCGGGTGACTCGGGCGCTTCGGGTGACTCCTCCTCGTCGGATTCAGGTTCCGACGACGCGGCCGAGCCCGCACCCGCCCCCTCCCCGAGCAAGTCGAGCGAGGCACAGTCCGGCGACGCGGCCACTCCGGCGCCGTCGGCGTCCGAGAGCGGCGGCAACCTGCTGGAGGACATCGGCGACGCGATCACGGGCATCTTCACCGGCGGTGAGAAGGAGACGGAGAGCCCGAGCCCGACGCCGTCCGCCTCGGCGTCCGAGAGCGAGAGCGAGCCGTCGCCGTCCGCGGACGGCGAGGACACCTCCGACGCCGCCCAGGAGACCGCCGACGACGCCGCCGGCAAGGTCACCGACACGGTGGAGGACACCGTGAGGGACACGACCGGCACGGTGTCCGAGGCGGCCGAAGGCGCTTCCGAGGCGGCCGAGGAGGCGGCCGACGAGGTCACCGCCTCGCCGAGCCCGTCCGAGAGCGCCACACCGGACCCCGAGGACTGCCCCGCCGCCACGGACGACGAGGGCGGGATCGACAACAAGATCCTGGTGCCCGACGACCCCTGGTTCCTGGAGGCCAGCTCGCTGACCCTGAAGGGCGCCGACTACCAGGGCATCGTCGAGGTGAAGACGGCCGGCGGCAAGACCAAGAAGGTGCTGAAGTACGTCATCTCCGACGGCACCGAGATCGGCGACCTGCACCAGCTCGTCAAGGACAAGCAGTCCGGCAAGACGCACCACGTGCAGGCGGCCAAGGGCTCCAAGTCCACCATCACCGACGGCAAGACGGTGATGTACACCGAGAGCATCTCCGGCAACCTGCTCGGTCTGATCCCGGTGACGTTCGACCCGGAGCACCCGCCGCCGCTGAACATCCCGTTCATCTACTTCACCAAGGTGAAGGTCACGCAGGCCGGCCAGTTCGGCGGCACGCTGACGGTGCCGGGGCTGCGTCAGTACATCACCGACTGAGCCCGGACCCACAGAGCCCGTTCGGGAGCCGCACACAGGCTGTGGCCCGGTCCCTCGTGAACGAGGGCCGGGCCACAGTTTTTTCGTCGCGGCGGTCAGTCCCGCGCGCCTCCGCCCAGGTGGTGCACCCGGACCATGTTGGTCGTGCCGGGGACCCCGGGCGGGGAGCCGGCCGTGATGACCACGATGTCGCCCTCGTTGAACAGGCCCATCTTGACGATCTCCTGGTCCACCAGCTCGACCATCTCGTCGGTGCTGCCCACGAACGGCACCACGTGCGGCTCCACGCCCCAGCTGAGCGTCATCTGGTTGCGGGTGTCCTCGTCCGTGGTGAACGCGATGATCTGCTGGGCTGCGCGATAGCGGCACAGACGGCGGGCGGTGTCGCCGGACTGGGTGAAGGCGACCAGGCCCTTGCCGCCGAGGAAGTCGGCGATCTCGCAGGCGGCACGGGCGACCGAACCGCCCTGGGTGCGGGGCTTCTTGCCGGGGACGAGCGGCTGCAGGCCCTTGCTCAGCAGCTCCTGCTCGGCCGCGGTGACGATCTTCGACATCGTCTTGACGGTCTCGACGGGGTACGCGCCGACCGAGGACTCCGCCGACAGCATGACGGCGTCCGCGCCGTCCAGGATCGCGTTGGCCACGTCGGAGGCCTCGGCGCGGGTCGGGCGGGAGTTGGTGATCATCGACTCCATCATCTGGGTCGCCACGATCACCGGCTTGGCGTTGCGGCGGCACAGCTCGATGAGCCGCTTCTGCACCATCGGGACCTTTTCGAGCGGGTACTCGACGGCCAGGTCGCCACGGGCCACCATCACGCCGTCGAACGCCATCACGACGTCCTCCATGTTGGCGACCGCCTGCGGCTTCTCCACCTTGGCGATGACCGGGACCCGGCGGCCGACCTCGTCCATGACCTTGTGCACGTCCTGCACGTCGTTCGCGTCCCGCACGAAGGACAGGGCGACCAGGTCGCAGCCCATGCGCAGCGCGAACCGCAGGTCCTCGACGTCCTTCTCCGACAGTGCCGGCACGTTCACGGCCGCGCCGGGCAGGTTGATGCCCTTGTGGTCGGAGACGACGCCGCCCTCGATGACGATCGTCCTCACCCGCGGACCCTCGACGTCCAGGACCTTCAGCTCGACGTTGCCGTCGTTGATCAGGATCTGGTCGCCGCGCGTGACGTCGCCCGGCAGGCCCTTGTAGGTGGTGCCGCAGATGGACTTGTCACCCGGGACGTCCTCGGTCGTGATGACGAACTCGTCACCGCGCTCCAGCTCCACCGGGCCCTCGGCGAAGGTCTCCAGACGGATCTTGGGGCCCTGGAGGTCGGCGAGGACGCCGATCGCTCGGCCGGTCTCGGCGGCGGCGGCCCGGACGCGGTCGTACCGCCCCTGGTGCTCTTCGTGCGTGCCGTGGCTGAAGTTGAAGCGGGCGACATTCATGCCCGCCTCGATCAGCGCGACAAGCTGTTCATGGGAGTCGACCGCGGGGCCGAGAGTACAAACGATTTTCGAACGGCGCATGGGGCGATCCTATCGGTTTGTTTCGCTACGGAATATTCCGTCTGGCGGAAGATACAAATGGGCGGAACCTCGCTCAGTTGCGGTTACTGCTCGGTTCTGGTTACCGCTCAGTTGCTTTCCTCGACCAGCGCATACGTCTGTGTCGCGATTTCCAGTTCTTCATCCGTAGGCACCACGGCCACCGCAACCCGCGCGTGCGCCGGCGAGATCAGCCGCGGCTCGTCACCGCGTACGGCGTTCAGTTCGCCGTCCACCAGCAGGCCCAGCTCCTCCAGGCCCGCCACGGCCGCCTCCCGCACCGGTGCCGCGTTCTCACCGACCCCGGCGGTGAAGGCGATCGCGTCCACCTTGCCGAGCACCGCGTAATAGGCGCCTATGTACTTCTTCAGGCGGTGAATGTAGATGTCGAACGCGAGAGCGGCCTGCTGATCACCCTCCTCGATCCGGCGGCGGATCTCCCGCATGTCGTTGTCCCCGCACAGTCCGATCAGCCCGCTCTTCTTGTTGAGAAGAGTGTCGATCTCGTCCGTGGACATTCCGCCGACACGCATCAAATGGAAGATGACGGCCGGGTCCATGTCACCGGATCGCGTACCCATCACGAGCCCCTCCAAAGGCGTCAGCCCCATGGAGGTGTCCACGCACCGACCGCCTCGCACGGCGGACGCGGACGCGCCGTTGCCCAGGTGCAGCACGATGACGTTCACGTCCTCGGGCGTCTTGCCCAGCAGCTTCGCGGTGGCCCGGGAGACGTAGGCGTGCGAGGTGCCGTGGAAGCCGTAGCGGCGGATGCGGTGGCGGTCGGCGGTCTCGACGTCGATCGCGTAGCGGGCGGCCGACTCCGGCATCGTCGTGTGGAACGCGGTGTCGAAGACGGCGACCTGGGGCAGGTCCGGGCGCAGCGCCCGGGCGGTGCGGATGCCGGTGAGGTTGGCCGGGTTGTGCAGCGGGGCGACCGGGATCAGCCGCTCGATCTCGGCGAGGACGGCGTCGTCGATGACGGTCGGCTCGGTGAAGTGCTTGCCGCCGTGCACCACCCGGTGGCCGATGGCGGCCAGTTCGGCCGAGTCGAGGCCGAGGCCGTCCCGGGTGAGTTCCGCCGACACGGCCTTCAGGGCGGCCTCGTGGTCGGCGATCGCCCCGGTCCACTCCCGGCTCTCGCCGCCGCTCGCGAGCGGCGTGTGCTTGAGCCGGGAGGTCTCCTCGCCGATGCGCTCGACGAGGCCCGCGGCCAGGCGGCTGCTGTCGCGCATGTCGAGCAGCTGGTACTTCACCGACGAGGAGCCGGAGTTGAGGACGAGGACACGGGTCGGGCTCACTGGGCGCTGGCCTTCTCGTTGAGGGACGGGGCGGGGGACTGGGCCTGGATCGCCGTGATGGCGACGGTGTTGACGATGTCCTGGACGAGGGCGCCCCGGGACAGGTCGTTGACCGGCTTGCGCAGGCCCTGCAGGACAGGGCCGACGGCGATCGCGCCGGCCGAGCGCTGCACGGCCTTGTAGGTGTTGTTACCGGTGTTGAGGTCCGGGAAGATCAGAACCGTCGCCTGCCCGGCGACCTCCGACCCCGGCAGCTTGGTCGCGGCGACGGACGGCTCCACGGCGGCGTCGTACTGGATGGGTCCCTCGATCTTCAGGTCGGGCCGCCGCACCCGCACCAGCTCGGTCGCCTCGCGCACCTTGTCGACATCGGCGCCCGAACCGGACGTGCCCGTCGAGTACGACAGCATCGCGATCCGCGGCTCCACGCCGAACTGCGCGGCCGTCGCCGCCGACTGGATGGCGATGTCGGCCAGTTGCTCGGCGTTCGGGTCGGGGTTCACGGCGCAGTCGCCGTAGACGAGGACCCGGTCGGCGAGGCACATGAAGAAGACGGACGACACGATGGAGGCGTCCGGCTTGGTCTTGATGATCTCGAACCCCGGCCGGATGGTCGCGGCGGTGGAGTGCACGGAGCCGGAGACCATGCCGTCGGCGAGCCCCTCCTGCACCATCAGCGTGCCGAAGTAGTTCACGTCGGAGACGACGTCGTACGCCAGCTCCACCGTGACCCCCTTGTGGGCGCGCAGCTTGGCGTACTTCTCGGCGAAGGAGTCGCGCAGTTCGCTGGTCGCCGGGTCGATCAGCTCGCTGTCGCCCAGGTCGATGCCGAGATCGGCGGCCTGCTTGCGGATCCGGTCGACCGGCCCGAGCAGGGTGAGGTCGCAGACGTTGCGGCGCAGCAGCACCTCGGCGGCGTGCAGGACGCGCGGCTCGGTGCCCTCGGGCAGCACGATGCGGCGCATGTCCGAGCGGGCCCGCTCCAGCAGCTTGTGCTCGAACATCATCGGCGTGACCCGGTCGCTGCTCGGCGCCGAGACCCGCTTCAGCAGGTCGCCGGTGTCGACGTAACGCTCGAACAGGCCGAGGGCGGTCTCCGCCTTGCGGGGCGTCGCCGCGTTCAACTTCCCCTCCAGGGCGAAGAGTTGCTCGGCGGTGGGGAAGCTGTAGCCCGGCACCGAGAGCACCGGGGTGCCCGGGGCGAGGCGGGAGGCGAGGGTGAGGATCTCGTCGCCGGGACGCTCGTTCAGGGTGAGCAGCAGACCCGCGATCGGCGGGGTGCCGGCGCTGTGCGCGGCCAGCGAGCCGACGACCAGGTCGGCCCGGTCGCCCGGGGTGACGACCAGGCAGCCCGGGGTCAGCGCGGTCAGGAAGTTCGGCAGCATCGCACCGCCGAACACGAAGCCGAGGGCGTCGCGCGCGAGTCCGGAGTCGTCGCCGAGCAGGACCTCGGCGTCCAGGGACTGGGCTATCTGCGCGACGGTCGGCGCGGACAGGGCGGGCTCGTCGGGGACGACGTAGCAGGGCACGGGCAGCCGGGAGCGGAGCGCCTCGGCGATCTCGTCCCGGTCCTGGCGGGCGACCCGGTTGCTGACCATGGCGAGCACATCGCAGCCCAGCCCGTCGTACGCCCGGTAGGCGTTGCGGGTCTCGGCGAGGACGGACTCGGTGCTCTGCTTGCGGCCGCCCACGACCGGGATCACGGAGGCGCCGAACTCGTTGGCGAGGCGGGCGTTGAGGGACAGCTCGTCCGGGAGCTGGGTGTCGGCGTAGTCGGTGCCGAGGACGAGGACGACGTCGTAGTCACGGGCGACGACGAGGAACCGGTCGACCAGCGTGGACACCAACTCGTCGGTCCCGCGCTCGGCCTGCAGGGCGGACGCCTCGTGGTAGTCCATGCCGTAGACCGTGGACGGGTCCTGGGAGAGGCGATAACGGGCGCGCAGCAGTTCGAACAAGCGGTCCGGGGAGTGGTGCACCAGCGGCCGGAACACCCCGACCCGGTCGACCTGCCGGGTCAGCAGCTCCATGACCCCCAGTTCGACGATCTGGCGGCCGTCGCCGCGGTCGATGCCGGTCACGTACACGCTGCGCGTCACGCGTGCTCTCCGTTTCGTCTGATGTCCGTCGTCTTCGTCCGCCGTCGTCACCGGGGCCGCAAAATCGCCCAGTGAGGTGAGCGAAACCCTCTTGACAATACCCCCGGCTGTGGATAAGGCGCCCGTCAGTAGGGGAGCGACAGCGTCCGTGGGGACATGAAACAATCGGACTGGCTCACCGGCATCAACAGCGAGCAGGAGACACAGCACGATGCGTATCGGAGTTCTCACCGCAGGCGGCGACTGTCCCGGCCTGAACGCCGTGATCCGGTCGGTCGTGCACCGGGCGGTCGACAACTACGACGACGAGGTCATCGGCTTCGAGGACGGTTACTCGGGCCTGCTGGACGGCCGCTACCGCGCCCTGGACCTGGACAGCGTGAGCGGCATCCTGGCCCGCGGCGGCACCATCCTCGGTTCCTCCCGGCTGGAGCGCGACCGCCTGCGCGAGGCCTGTGACCGGGCCGAGGACATGGTCGCGGACTTCGGCATCGACGCGCTGATCCCGATCGGCGGCGAGGGCACCCTGACGGCGGCGCGCATGCTGTCGGACGCGGGCCTGCCGGTGGTGGGCGTCCCCAAGACCATCGACAACGACATCTCCTCCACGGACCGCACGTTCGGCTTCGACACCGCGGTCGGTGTCGCCACGGAGGCCATGGACCGCCTGAAGACGACGGCCGAGTCCCACCAGCGTGTGATGGTGGTCGAGGTCATGGGCCGGCACGCGGGCTGGATCGCGCTGGAGTCCGGCATGGCGGCCGGCGCGCACGGAATCTGCCTCCCGGAGCGCCCGTTCGACCCCGCCGACCTCGTGAAGATGGTCGAGGAGCGGTTCTCGCGCGGCAAGAAGTTCGCGGTGATCTGCGTCGCCGAGGGCGCCCACCCGGCCGACGGCACGATGGACTACGGCAAGGGCGAGATCGACCAGTACGGCCACGAGCGCTTCCAGGGCATCGGCACGGCACTCGCGTTCGAGCTGGAGCGCCGCCTCGGCAAGGAGGCCAAGCCGGTCATCCTCGGCCACGTCCAGCGCGGTGGCGTACCGACCGCGTACGACCGCGTCCTCGCCACCCGCTTCGGCTGGCACGCGGTGGAGGCCGCGCACCGGGGCGAGTTCGGCAGGATGACCGCGCTGCGGGGCACCGACGTGGTGATGGTGCCGCTGGCCGAGGCGGTCACCGAACTGAAGACGGTGCCCAAGGACCGGATGGACGAGGCCGAGTCGGTCTTCTGACGGGTGTCGCACAACCGGACGGATCCGGACGACAGAACCTAGTCCGTGCCGTGCTGGACCCTGGTCCAGAAGCGTTCCACGATCCCGTCGAGGAACTCCCGGCCGGCCGCGCTGGTCTCGCTGTTGCCGCCGCCCCAGCTCAGGGTGGCGGTCATCTGCCCCTGGTAGTCCTGGTGCAGCTCCTGCAGAGCGGTCTCCAGAACGCGCCGGTCCAGGGGCACCATCCTGCCGACCGGGCGGACGTACGCCTGCCAGCGCGTCGTCACGGCGCTGCGCAGCAACTCGGCGAGTCTGCCGTCGCGCCCCGTGACGGTGATGAGGTCGGGGATCGACAGGCCGAGCACCTCGGCCAGGGCGGCGGACTGGCGGTCGGTGCCGCGCCAGTCGTCGTGCTCCTCCATGTGGAGATAGGCGGCCGGTTCGTGCCCGACGGTCCGGGCGACGTCCTCGGGCGCCAGGCCGCGGGCGATGCGGTGTTCACGCAGGGTGCGGGGCTTGCCGAGGAGCTCGCTGGGCGAGCACCACAGCACACCCGCGAGCGCGGTGAGTTCGGTGCTGGTCGGGGCGGCGATCTCCCGTTCCCACGCGACGATCAGGTCCTGGGTGACATAGGGCAGTCCGTACGAGGCCCGCATGCCGTAGGCGACGTGCTCGGGTCCCATGTTGAGCGCGGTGCGGAGCCGGCGGGCGGCGGGGGCGTCGAACGGGGGAGTGGGCGGGGTCCGGTGACCGGACCGGCTGGTCCGGCCGGAGCGGTTCGGCTGGTTCGGTTGAGCTGGGGGTCGGCGCACGGGCCACAACGTAGGGCGAGCGGCGCGTGGTGACTACGGTCTGTTCGGCCAGGATCACAGATTGTAGGAAGATACGGCTACTCGCCGGTTCGCCGGCGGGGGGATCGCCCGCGCCGCCGGGTGGGCCGGAGGTGGGGCCGGTGCCGGGGTGGCGGTGCGGCGGCTCCCGCTGCTCGTCACGTTCGGTGAACGGCAAGGTCACGGAGCATATTCGCGAAGGCTTCCGATTCCGGTACGGAATCCGGCCCGTCCGGGCGGGCGCCGAACGGCTCGCGCGGGGATCGCCCGCGTGACCGGTCGTCGAAGACGAGTGCGGCACCCGGGGCCGCGGATCGAGGTGCAGGAGCGCGTGGGATGCGGCTCGATCCCGACGCTCCACGTCCCGCGAGTCTCACCCCTTGACCGCCCCGCCCAACGCGAACCCCCCGCCCAGCCGCCGCGCCACCAACACGTACAGCAGGATCACCGGCGTCGAGTAGATGATCGAGAACGCCGCCAGCTGCCCGTAGACCACCGTGCCCCGGTTCCCGAAGAACTCGTTGATGCTCACCGCCGCCGGCATCTGGTCCGGTGTGAGCAGCAGCATGAACGGCACGAAGAAGTTGCCCCACATCATCACGAACGAGAACACCGTCACCACCGCCACGCCCGGCCCCATCAGCGGCAGCACGATCCGCACCAGCGACTGCAGTGACGAGGCCCCGTCCGTCCAGGCCGCCTCCTCCAGCTCCTTCGGTACTCCGTCCATGAAGTTCTTCATCAGCCAGACGGCGAACGGCAGTTGGGAGGCGGCGAAGAAGAAGACCGTGCCCTGCATGGTGTCGATCAGGTTCACCCGCACGAACAGCGCGTACACCGGCACCATGATCGCCGTTATGGGCAGGCACGTCGCGAAGAGGATCGTGAGCAGGAACGGCCGGTTGAAACGGGACCGGAACCGCGACAGCGGGTAGGCGGCCAGGGCCGCGCACACCACCGTCAGGGCCGTACCGCCGCCGCACAGGAGGAGGCTGTTGAGCAGCGGGGTGAACGTGATGTCCGGGGTCAGGACCGCGTCGAAGTTGTCCAGGGTCACCCCCTCGGGGAGCTTCACCCGGAGGTCGGCGTCCGTGTCCAGCGCGGACAGGATCACCCAGGCCAGCGGGAGCACGAACGCGGCGGCCACAGCCAGCAGGCCCGCGTCCGCGGCCAGGCGGTGCGCCGTCCGGCGGGACGAGAGCGTCCGGGGCATGGCCTCACACCTCCGTTCGCAGCAGCCGCAGGTACACCACCGAGAACAACGAGCCCACCACCAGGAGCAGCAGGGCCACGGCCGTGCCGTAGCCGATCATGCTCTTCTGGAACGCCTCCTCGTACATGAACAGCGGCAGCGTCTGGCTCCTGCCGCCCGGGCCGCCCCTGGTCATCACCCAGATCAGCCCGAAGACGGACAGGGTCTGGAGGGTGATCAGCATGAGGTTGGTGCCGATGGAACGGCGGATCATCGGGAGGGTGATGTGCCACAGGCGGCGCGGGCCGTCCGCGCCGTCGACCTCGGCCGCCTCCGTGATCTCCTTCGGGATCTCGTCGAGGGCCGCCGAGTAGACCAGCATCGAGAAGGCCGTGCCCCGCCACACGTTGGCGAAGGACACCGCCAGGATCGGGAGGGTGAACAGCCAGTTCTGGGTGGGCAGGTGCAGCCAGTCCAGGATGGCGTTCAGGGTGCCCTCGCGGCGGAAGAAGGCGTAGAGGAGGAATCCGGCGACGACCTCCGGCAGGACCCATGCCGTGATGACGATGCCGCCCACCACCGTCCGCACGGGCTTCGACGCCCGCCGCATCATCGCGGCCAGGGCCAGGCCCAGCGTGTTCTGGCCGATCAGGGCCGAGACGACCGTGAAGACGAGGGTGAGCCACACCGCGTTCAGGAACGCCTCGTCGTCGAAGGCCGTACGGAAGTTGTCGAGGCCGACGAACGACTCCTCGGCCTGGCCGGTCAGTTGGAGGTCGGTGAACGCGATGTAGGCGCAGTACGCGATGGGGCCGGCGAGGAAGAGGAGCAGCAGGACCAGGGCGGGGGAGAGGGGCAGGGCCCGGGCGAGGGCGCGGCGGCCCGCGCCGCGCGCGCCGGAACCGGGGCGCGCACGCGGCGGACCGGAGCGGGGTCCGGTGGTCGCCGGGTCCACCGCGTGCCGTGCTTCGGCGGTCATGGGCGGCCCTCGCTGCCGCTCACGGCCCGGTTCACTTCTCGATCACCTGGTCGTCCGTGGCCGCCCGCAGCTCCTCGTCGTAGCCCGCGGCCGCCTCCTCGACCGACATGTCCCCCGTCGTCACGCCCTCCATCGCCTCCTGGACGGCGGTGGAGACCTTCGGGTACGCCGGGTAGGCGGGCCGGTAGTGGGTGCTCGCGACGAGGTCCGTGAAGAACGCGATGCCGGGCTGGGCTTTCACGTACGCGGGGTCGGAGGCCACGTCCTCGCGGACCGCGATGCCCGAGTTCGCGATGTACCACTTCTGGGCGTTCGCCTTCGTCTGCATGGTCTTGATGAACTCGAAGGCCAGGTCGGGGTTGCCCGCCTTCGCCGGGATCGACCAGGTCCAGCCGCCGGACATGCTCACCTTGCCGGGGGCCTGGCCCTTCTGGGTGGGCATGGCGGCCAGACCCAGTTCCTTCGACCACTCGGGCCACTCGTGGCCGCTGCCCGGCAGCCAGTCCTGCGGGAGCCAGGAGCCGTCGAGGGCGATCGCGAGCTTGCCCTGCGGGAGCCACTCGCCGCGGACCCGGGTCATCACGTTGGGGTCGAGGGCGTCGGAGACGTCGGGGCCGAGCTTCTCCTTGTAGACGGTCTCCACGAAGGCCAGGGCGTCCTCGAAGCCCTGACTGCCGGCGATCCACTTCTTGCTGCCCTTGTCGTACAGCGGGTCCGAGGTGCCGTCGTTCGTGCCGTAGAGCAGCATCTCGAACGTCTGCATGGTGGCGGCCTCACCGACGGGCTTGCCGGTGTAGATGTTCAGGGGGATGGCGTCCGGGACCTTCTCCTTGACGGCACGGGCGGCGTCGAGGACGTCCTCCCAGGTCCTCGGCTGCCAGTCGGCGGGCAGACCGGCCTTCGCGAAGACGTCCTTGCTGAACCACAGGCCGCGGGTGTCGGTGCCGTCCGGGACGCCGTACGTGCGGCCGTCCTCACCCTTGGCCGCGGCCTTCGCCGTGTCGATGAACCGCCCCCAGTCCTTCCACTTGGCGAGATACGGGTCGAGGGGCTTCAAGTACCCGCTGGTGATGTCCGAGTTGATGAGGAAGGTGTCCTCGTAGACCAGGTCGGGGGCGGTCTTGGGGGAGCGCATCATCTGCTGGAGCTTGGTGTAGTACTCCGAGTCCGGGGCCTTGATGGGGACGAACTCGACCTTCTTGCCGGGGTTCGCCTCCTCGAACTGCTTGCTGATGTCCGCGAGGTAGGTGTCCATCACCTTGACGGAGTTGTCCGTGGACTGCTTGAAGGAGACCTTGAGGGTGTCCGGATCGCTTCCCGATCCGCTGCCGCAGGCGGTGAGGGTGGCTGCGGCGGCGACGGTGAGGGCGAGGAGTGTGGGGAGGGCGGCGGTGGGGCGCACGGGCATGACCTCCTGCGGGCGCACGTCGTTGTGGCGCGGGGATGGCTGCCTGGTGAACGTAGGTTGGGTGGTCAGGTCAGGTCAATGCGTCTGCGAAGGATTGGGCTGGTCAGGTCAAGGAGTCCGCGCGCAAGGACGGGACCCGGGCGTCGGCTACCGGCCCGCACCCGCGCCGGGAATCCACCGGTACACCAACTCCGGCCGTCCCACCTGCCCGTAGACCGGCTTCCGCTCGGCCCTGCCGGCCTCCACCAGATGCTCCAGATAGCGCCGGGCCGTGATCCGGGAGATGCCCACCGCCTCGGCCACCCCGGCCGCCGTGAGCCCTTCCTCGGCCTCCCGCAGTGCCAGGGTCACCCGTTCCAGCGTGGGTGCGCTGAGCCCCTTGGGAAGCGCCGCGGGTCCGGGGGCCCGCAGGGCCGCCAGCGCCCGGTCCACCTCGTCCTGTCCGCTCGCCTCCCCCACGGCCGCGTGGAACTCGGCGTACCGCACCAGCCGGTCGCGCAGCGTTGCGAAGGTGAAGGGCTTGAGGACGTACTGCACGACGCCCAGCGACACCCCCTCGCGCACCACGGCCAGGTCCCGCGCCGACGTCACCGCTATCACGTCCGCGTGATGCCCGGCCGCCCTCAGCGACCGGGCCAGTTGCAGTCCGTGCACATCCGGCAGATGCAGATCGAGCAGCAGCAGGTCCACCGGCGTCCGCTCCAGGGCGCGCCGGGCCTCCGCCCCCGTGTGCGCCTTGCCGACCGCGACGAATCCGGGCACCCGCCCCACGTACATCACATGCGCGTCCGCCGCCACCGGGTCGTCCTCCACGACCAGGACGCGAATCGCCTGCTCGGCCGCCGTCATACGTCACCTCCCGAAACCGCCGCGCCCTCGGAACCCCGCGTGGACCCCGCCCGCCGCGCACCCCGGCCGCCCGGCACGGGCTCGCCCTCCGACGGGCGCCCTGCACTCACAGCGCCGTCGCCCTCCGTGCCGTCACTCACGGCGCCGTCGCCCTCCGTGCCGTCACTCACGGCACCACGGCCGCCCTCGTCCAACGGCAACCGCGCCTCGAACTCCGCCCCGCCTCCGGCGGCCTCGGCGACCGCCAGGGCGCCGTCGTGCCGATGCACCGCCTGCCGCACCAGCGCCAGCCCCAGCCCGCGCCCGCCCGGCCCCGCCGGCTTCGTGGAGAACCCGCGCTCGAACACCGCGTCCGCGTGCGCGGGATCCACCCCGGCTCCCGTGTCGGAGACCCGCAGCACCAGCTCCGCGTCCTCGGTGTACACCGTCACCGTCACCCGCGCCCGCACGCTCCCCTGCGCCGCGTCCACCGCGTTGTCGATGAGGTTGCCGAGGATCGTCACCAGGTCCCGGGCGGGCAGCGACGGCGGCAGCAGACGGTCGTCCAGCCGGCTGTCCTCCGACACGACGAGTTCCACGCCCCGCTCGTTGGCCTGGGCCGTCTTGCCCAGCAGCAGCGCCGCCAGCACCGGCTCGCTGACCGCCGCGACGACCTGGTCCGTCAGGGCCTGCGCCAGCTCCAGTTCGGCGGTGGCGAACTCCACCGCCTCGTCGGCCCGTCCGAGCTCGATCAGCGAGACCACCGTGTGCAGCCGGTTCGCCGCCTCGTGCGCCTGCGACCGCAGCGCCTGGGTGAAACCCCGCTCCGAGTCCAACTCGCCCATCAGCGACTGGAGTTCGGTCACATCCCGCAAGGTCACGACCGTGCCCCGCCGCTCACCGCCGGAGACCGGCGAGGTGTTCACCACCAGCACCCGTTCCGCCGCCAGATGCACCTCGTCGACCCGTGGCTCCGAGGCCAGCAGAGCCCCTGTCAGCGGCGCCGGCAGTCCCAGCTCCGCGACCGACCGCCCCACCACGTCGGCGGGCACCCCGAGGAGCTCGCGCCCGCCGTCGTTGATCAACGCCACCCGGTACTGCCCGTCCAGCATCAGCAGCCCCTCGCGCACGGCGTGCAACGCGGCCTGGTGGTAGTCGTGCATCCGGCTCAGCTCGGCGGCGTTCATGCCGTGGGTGTGCCGCCGCAGCCGGGCGTTGATGACGTACGTGCCGATCGCGCCCAGCGCCAGCGCGCCCGCCGCCACCCCGAGCAGCGCCGTCAGCTGGTCCTGCACCCGCTTGCTGATCTCCTCGACCCGGATGCCCGCGCTGACCAGCCCGACGATGCTCCTCGGTGCCGTGTCGCCGTCGTAGATCGGCACCACGGCGCGCACGGACGAGCCGAGCGTGCCGGTGTACGTCTCGGTGAAGGGGTCCCCGCGCAGGGCGCGCTCCGTGTGCCCGCGGAAGTGCTGGCCGATCTGCTTCGGGTCGGGGTGCGTCCAGCGGATGCCCGCCGGGTTCATGATCGTGACGAAGTCGACCTCGGCGTCGCGCTGGACCCTGAGGGCGTACGGCTGGAGCTCGGCCGTCGGATCGGGGGTGCGGATCGCCTCCCGCACGGACGGGGCGTCCGCGATCGACTGGGCCACGGCCATCGCCTGCCGTCCGGCGGCGTCCTCGGCCTGGCCGCGGTCGCTGACGTAGGTGAACACCGCGTACCCGGCGACGAGCACCGCTATCAGCACCGCCTGCATGGCGAAGAGCTGGCCGGCCAGGCTGCGGGGTCTCGGGACGGGGATGCGCATGCCGTCAGTCTGCCTCCCTGGCCGATGGTGAACTAAATGAACGGAAGGGTGACCGCCCTCACACAGCGGGAGATAGTCACCGCATCGCTGAATACGACCCCCGTCCCCAGGGCGTCGTCCCCGGACCGGGGCGCGGCACCCGCTCAGCGAACCCCCACCCCGGACGTGAGCCGCACGCCGGTGATGCCGACGAAGACGTCAAGGAGGGCAGCCGTGGCCGCCGCCAGTTCCCCCGATACGGCACCTGCCGCACCCGTCGCCAAGCGGGACCGCACGCACTACCTCTACATCGCCGTGATCATCGCGGTGGCCCTCGGTATCACCGTGGGTCTGGTCGCACCCGACTTCGCGGTGGAGCTGAAGCCCATCGGTACGGGCTTCGTGAACCTGATCAAGATGATGATCTCGCCGATCATCTTCTGCACGATCGTGCTGGGTATCGGCTCGGTACGCAAGGCCGCCAAGGTCGGCGCCGTCGGCGGTATCGCGATGGTCTACTTCCTGGCGATGTCGCTGGTCGCGCTCGGTATCGGTCTCGTCGTCGGCAACATCCTGGAGCCGGGCACCGGGCTCGCGGTCACCGACGCCGTCAAGGACGCCGGGCACGCGCAGGTCGACGCCGAGGCCAAGGACACCACCGAGTTCCTGCTCGGCATCATCCCGACCACGATCGTCTCCGCCTTCACCTCGGAGTCGGTCCTGCAGACCCTGCTCGTCGCCCTGCTCGCCGGATTCGCGCTGCAGGCCATGGGCTCGGCCGGAGAGCCGATCCTGCGCGGGATCGAGCACATCCAGCGCCTGGTCTTCCGCATCCTCGGCATGGTGATGTGGGCCGCCCCGATCGGCGCGTTCGGTGCCATCGCCGCCGTCACCGGGTCCGCCGGACTGGACGCGCTCAAGCAGCTCGCCATCCTGATGCTCGGCTTCTACGTCACCTGCTTCCTCTTCGTCTTCATCGTGCTCGGCGCGCTGCTGCGGATCGTCGCCGGCCTCAACATCCTCACGCTCTTCAAGTACCTGGGCCGTGAGTTCCTGCTCATCCTGTCGACCTCCTCCTCCGAGTCCGCGCTGCCGCGCCTCATCGCGAAGATGGAGCACCTCGGCGTCAGCAAGCCGGTCGTCGGCATCACCGTCCCGACCGGCTACTCCTTCAACCTCGACGGCACCATGATCTACATGACCATGGCGTCCCTGTTCATCGCCGACGCCATGGGCACGCCGATGTCGGTGAGCGAGCAGATCCCGCTGCTGCTGTTCCTGCTGGTCGCCTCGAAGGGCGCCGCCGGTGTCACCGGCGCGGGCCTGGCCACGCTGGCCGGTGGTCTTCAGTCGCACAAGCCCGCCCTCGTGGACGGCATCGGCCTCATCGTCGGCATCGACCGCTTCATGAGCGAGGCCCGCGCCCTGACGAACTTCGCGGGTAACGCGGTGGCCACGGTCCTGATCGGCACGTGGACGAAGGAGATCGACAAGGAGAAGGTCAACCAGGTGCTCGCCGGGCAGCTGCCGTTCGACGAGACGACGCTCCTGGACGACGGCCACGGTCACGGCGCCCCGGCCGAGGTGCCCGAACAGGGCGGCGAGAAGGAACTCGCCAAGGCCTGACCTCCGGCCCCACCCGCTCCGGGTGTCCGGCCCCGCCTGAACCGGGGCCGGACACCCGGCCATCGCCCTCCGGGCGGCTGAGACGCTCCCCCGTCGCGCAGCCGCCCGGTCGGCGTTCGTCGCCCCGCCTCCCCGGACCGCGACTCAGGCGCACGGCAACCGCCGTGCGCCTGACGGCGTCACGGGTCCTGGGCCCAGGGGTCCGTGATCTCCCGCAGCAGGGTCAGCGCCTCCCGCAGCTGCTTCATCCGCCGCTTCCCGAGGTGCTCCTCCCACTCCTTCTCCACCTCGGCGACCACCGCGTCGGCGACCTCCTTGGCGGCCCGGGCCTTCTGCGCCCCGCACACCAGCCGGGCCCGTCTGTCGGTGGGGTCCGGTATCCGGCGCACATAGCCGGCCTTCTCCAGCTGGTCGACCAGGAAGCCCGCCGTCTGCTTGGTGACCTGGGCCTGTTCCGCCAGCTCGGTCAGGCGCGTCCCGTTCGGGCCGATGCGCTGCATGACCCGCGCCTGCGCGGGCGTGAAGTCGTCGAAGCCGGCTTCGGCGAGGGCGGCGAAGACACGGTTCTCCAGGGCGCGGTAAGGGAGGAACAGGAGCACACCCGTGTTGAGTTCGCTCTCCGCCACCATGCCCGGCGCCTCCTGCCGTCTTGACTTCGGTCAGAGTCTCTGACTAATTTGGTCAGAGAAGCTTACCACTTGAGTGGGTGGGTGGTCCCATGGGTGTCGTGCTGGGTGTGGACGAGCGCTGGCAGATCGTCGACCGGGAGCGTGCCAGCCTGGCCGACCTGCTGGAGGACCTGAGCCCCGAGGAGTGGGAGACGCCGACGCGATGCGGCGGCTGGCGGGTGCGGGACGTCGCCGCGCATCTGACCATGGCGGCGCGCTTCAGTTACCGGGACGGCGTACGGGAGATGGTCCGCGCCCGGGGGAACTGGAACCGGATGGTCCATGACTCGGCGGTGCGTGAGGCCCGGCTGCCCGTCGCCGAGATCGTCGCCAACCTGCGCTCGATCATCGGTTCCCGCGCCCTCGCCCCCACCACCTCGCCCCGCGAACCCCTGCTCGACATCCTCGTCCACGGTCAGGACATCGCCCTGGCGCTCGGCCGTGCACGCCCGATGCCCCCGCACGCCGCCCGTGACGCCGCCGACCGCGTGTGGACCATGCGCTTCCCGCCCCGCCCCTGGCCGCTCCCGCGGGCCCGGCTGGTCGCCACCGACATCGAGTGGACGCGGGGCGAGGGCGAGGAGGTCCGCGGCCCGATCGCCGGCCTCCTCCTGCTGCTCACCGGCCGCCCGGATGCGGCCCGTGAGTGGTTCGCCCGTCCGGCTGCCGCGCCGGGGGAGTGACGGGGACGGGTCCGGGCGCGGGGTCCGCCTCGGTGGGTGTTCAGCTCGTCCGAGTGGTCCCGTCGCCGTCCAGCAGTGCCAGCTCCGCCGGGCTCAGCTGCAGCCCCGCCGCGGCGGCGGAGTCCCGGATCGTCTCGGGCCGGCTCGCGCCCGGGATCGGGATGACGGTGGGTGACTTCGCCGACAACCAGGCGAGGCAGACCTGTTGAGGGCTGACGCCATGTGCGGCCGCCACGGCGTGGAAGGCGCCGAAGCGCACCTCGCCCCCGGTCGGTGCCGGTCCGTCCAGGGAACTGCGGGAGATGCCGCCCAGCGGGCTCCACGGCAGGAACGCGAGCCCCAGTTCGGCGCACAGCCGCAGTTCCGGCTCGCTGTCGCGCACGGCGGGTGAGTACCGGTTCTGCACCGAGACCAGTCGGTCTCCCAGGATCTCGCGGGCCACCAGGATCTGCCCCACGTCCGCGTTGGAGATGCCGGCGAGTCGGATCTTGCCCTCGTCGAGCAGCTCGCGCAGCGCGCCCACCGACTCCTCGAAGGGCACGGCGGGGTCGGGCTTGTGCAGCTGGTAGAGGTCGATGGTGTCGACGCCGAGCCGCTTGAGGGAGCCCTCGGCGGCCGACTTCAGGTGGCGTGGGTCGCCGTTCACCGTCCAGCCGCCGTCGGCGGACCGGCCGCGGCCCCCCTTCGTGGCCACCAGTACGTCCGAGGCGGCACCCTTGAGTGCGCGCGCCACGAGCCGCTCGTTGTGACCGGGGCCGGCCCCGGGCAGGTGGTACGAGTCCGCCGTGTCCAGCAGCGTCACGCCCGCGTCCAGGGCGGCGCGCACGGTGGCCAGGGCGCGTTCCTCGTCCGGCCGGCCCTCGATGGACAGCGGCATCGCGCCGAGCCCGACGGCACTCACCCGTACGTCGCCGAGTGTGCGGTACCGCATGTCAGTCGCCCTTTCCGAGAGTCTCGGCGACGGCCCGCGGCAGCCACTGCCGGGTCCGGCCGAAGGGGAAGCCGAGCCGGGCGGCCCGGGAGTTGTCCATGCCGTAGGAGCGGCGGAAGGAGAACGGGGAGACCTCGCCGACCTCGACGGCCTGGAACACCGCCTTGCCGTCCGGGACGTGCGCGGCCACCGCGTCGCACAGCTCCTGAGTGGTCAGCAGCCCGTGGGAGGCCGCGTTGACCGGGCCCGTGAAGTCCTCGCCCGCGGCCCAGAACAGGAAGTCGGCGATCTCCTCGACGTGGATGTAGGTGGCCGGCCGGTTGTCGGTGGGCACGGAGATCGGCGTGCCGCCGCGGATCCGCTCGGCGTAGTGGTCCAGCCGGCCGGTGAAGTCGTCGTCCCCGCCCAGGACGTGGGCGACGCGCACGGCCGTGTACGGGAACGCGGGGTCCGCGGCGAGCACCGCCTCCGCCTGGCGCTTGCCCTCGCCGTAGTGGGCCGTGAGGAACTCCGGTTCCGTCCAGGGGAGGTCGAGGTCGACGTGGACCGTGCGCGCGTCGACGGCCCCCTCCCGTACGAGCGCGGGCGCGTCCTCGTACTCGTACACCTCGACGGTCGAGGTCATGACGTAGCGGCGGGTGCGGCCGGTGAAGATCCGGCGGGCGACGTCCGCCTGCCGCGGGGTGTAGCAGACCTGGTCGACGACGACGTCGAAGACGCGCGAACCGAGGGCGTCCGTCAGGGATTTCTCGTCGTCGCGGTCGGCGACCAGATGCACCGTCCCCGGCGGTGGCGGCGACGACCCCCGGTTCAGGACCGTCACCCGGTCCCCGGCGGCGAGCAGACGCGCGATCAGCCGCTTGCCGAAATAGCGGTTGCCGCCGATGACCAGTACTTCCCGTGCCTTTTCCATGACCATAATTTTTCCTGGCACACCACGACGTCCTGAAGGGGGAACCATGGGAGTTCAGGTCAACGCACCGAAAGAACCACGGCATCTGCGGGCCGCCGCCGACGAAACTTCGGCGGCCTTCGACGCGCTGGACCGGCAGATCCTGGAGCTGCTCCAGACCGACGGCCGGATCAAGCTGAGCGAGCTGGGCCGCCGGGTGCGGCTGAGCCCGGCCGCCGTCACCGAGCGGGTGCGGAGACTGGAGGCGTCCGGTGCGATCAACGGCTACGGCGCCCATGTCGTCCCGGCCCGGCTGGGCTACGGCATCCAGGCCTTCATCCGGGTCAACCCGCACGGCGGTTACAACCTCAAGCACCCGAGGACCCTGGAGCTCATCGAGCGCCCGGAGATCACCGAGGTGCACCATGTCGTCGGCGAGGACTGCTGGATCCTCAAGGTCGCCGTCCGGGACACCGTCCACCTGGAGCATGTCCTGGAGGAGATCTCCGCGCTCGGGCGTACGACGACCTCGATCGTGCTCACCTCCCCGGTGGAGCGAAAACCGCTGTTGCCCTGACGTCGGCGTCAAGGCTTACGTTCGACGTATGCGAATCGGCGAGCTGGCCGCACGGGCCGGGACCACGACGCGGGCGCTGCGGTACTACGAGGCGCGCGGGCTGCTGCCCGCGCGGCGCGGGGAGAACGGATACCGGACGTACGACGAGAGCGATCTCGAACTGCTCCGCCAGATCCGGACGCTCCAGGACTTCGGGTTCGAGCTGGAGGAGACCCGGCCGTTCGTGGAGTGCCTGCGGGCCGGGCATCCGGAGGGCGACTCCTGCCCGGCGTCGCTCGCTGTCTACCGGCGCAAGCTGGACGAACTCGACGCGCTGATCGGCGAGTTGCAGGCGGTGCGGGCGAAGGTCGGGGCGCAGCTGGCGCGCGCGGAGGCGGCGCGGGACGAGCTGGCCGCCGACGCGCTGGCTCCGGGTGGTCCGGAGCCGTTGTGCGAACTGGGAGGGCGGGAGCTGTGATCAGGGCGGCGGGCGTGGCCGAGGTGACGGACGCGGATTTCGGGGCGGAGGTGATCGGAGCGGAGCTGCCGGTGCTGGTGGAGTTCACCGCGGACTGGTGCCCGCCGTGCCGGCAGATGGGGCCGGTGCTCAGCGCGCTCGCGCAGGAGGAGGGGGAGCGGCTCAAGGTGGTCCAGCTGGACGTGGACACCAACCCGCTGACCACGAACGCGTACAAGGTGCTGTCGATGCCGACGTTCATGGTCTTCCGCGGCGGTGAGCCCGTGCTGTCGATGGTGGGGGCGCGGTCCAAGCGGCGGCTGCTGGAGGAACTGGCCGACGTGATCTGATCCGACGCGGTCCGATCCGACGAGGTCTCGACCCACCGGAACCGGAATACAGAAAATCCCCCGAGCAATTGCGCTCGGGGGATTTCTTTAGGTATATTCAATGGTTCGCGACTTCACAATGGGTGGTCGCGGACAAGTTCAGTGAGCACAGTATATCCGGGCGGGAGTGGAATTGTCAAACACCGAATTCCAAGACGGTGAAATGCGGCGCGAGCAGGAATTCATCGACGGCCTGTACGCGCGCGTGGACGCCCTGCGCGGTGACACCGAGGCCGGTGTCACGGACGCGCTCGCCCAGGGTGACAAGCCCATGCAGGCCCGGCTGGAGCGGGACATCCTGGTCGCCGAGCGGTCCGGACTGCTCGCCGCTCTGAACGCCGTGGACGGTTCGCTCTGCTTCGGCCGGATCGACCTGTCCTCGGGCGTCCACCACCACATCGGCCGCATCGGCCTGCGCACCGACGACGTCGAGCGCACGCCGATCCTGATCGACTGGCGCGCCGACGTCGCCCGCCCCTTCTACCTGGCCACCGGCCACACCCCGATGGGCATCAGGCGCAGGCGGCACATCACCACCAGCGGCCGTACGGTCACCGCCCTGCACGACGAGATCCTCGACCTGGGCGACCAGGAGAGGACCGGCCACGAGGACCCGACCGGCGACGCCGTCCTGCTCGCCGCGCTCAACTCGGCGCGCACCGGCCGGATGAACGACATCGTGCAGACCATCCAGGCCGAGCAGGACGAGATCATCCGGGCACCCCACCGCGGTGTCCTGGTCGTCGAGGGCGGCCCCGGCACCGGCAAGACGGCCGTCGCCCTGCACCGCGCCGCCTACCTGCTGTACGAGTACCGGGAACTGCTGGCCAAACGGGCGGTCCTCATCGTCGGACCCAACCCCGCGTTCCTCGGCTACATCGGCGAGGTGCTGCCCTCGCTCGGAGAGACCGGCGTGCTGCTGGCCACGGTCGGCGAACTGTTCCCCGGCGTACGGGCGACGGCGACCGACACCCGGGAGGCGGCCGCGGTCAAGGGCCGTGCCGACATGGCGGACGTGCTCGCCGAGGTCGTCCGCGACTGGCAGGCACTGCCCGACCCGGTGATCGCGATCGAGCACGACCGCGAGGTGCTGATGCTCGACGACGACCTCGTCCGAGTGGCCCGTGAGCGCACCCGCGCCGCCAAGCTGCCGCACAACGTCGCCCGCGAGCACTTCGAGGGCCACATCCTCAACACGCTCACCGAGCTGTACGCCGAACGCGTCGGCACCGACCCCTACGACGGCACCAACCTGCTGGACGCCAGTGACATCACCCAGATCCGGGACGAGATCGCCGAGAACCCCGAGGTCTGGGCCGCCATCGACCAGTTGTGGCCGCGCCTGACACCGCAGCGGCTGGTCGCCGACTTCCTCGCCGACCCCGTGGGCTACCTCCCCGACGAGGACGCCGCCGCCGTCCGCCGCCCGGTCACGCGGGCCTGGACCGTGGCGGACGTGCCGCTGCTCGACGAGGCCGCCGAGCTGCTCGGCGAGGACGACCGGGTGGCGCGGGCACGGGCCGAGCGCGAGCGACAGACGCAGATCGCCTACGCGCAGGGCGTGCTGGACGTGTCGTACGCCTCCCGGACGTACGAGTTCGAGGACAAGGAGGACGGCGACCCCGACGGCTCCGAGGTCCTCTCCGCGCACGACATCATCGACGCCGAGCGCTTCGCCGAACGCCACGAGGAGGACGACCACCGCAGCGCCGCCGAGCGGGCCGCGGCCGACCGGACCTGGGCGTTCGGGCACATCATCGTCGACGAGGCCCAGGAGCTGTCGCCGATGGCCTGGCGGCTGCTCATGCGGCGCTGCCCGACCCGCTCCATGACGCTGGTCGGCGACCCGGCCCAGACGGCGGAGGCGGCGGGTGTCGGCTCGTGGTCGAAGATCCTCGCGCCGTACGTCGAGGACCGCTGGGAGCACACCCGCCTCGGCGTCAACTACCGCACCCCGGCCGAGATCATGGAGCTCGCGGCGGCCGTGGTACGTGCCGAGGACCCCGACTTCGAGCCGCCGAGCTCGGTGCGCTCGACCGGGGTACGGCCGTGGGTACGGGCCACCGACGACCTGCCCGGCGCCGTGGCCGAGGCGGTCCGGGAACTGACCCCGGCCGAGGGCCGGCTCGCGGTCATCGCGCCGCGCCATCTGCACCGCAGGCTGGCGGCGGGGTTGGACGGGGTGACGGCGGGGGAGCAGCCCGACCTCACACGGACCGTCGTGCTGCTCGACCCGCGCCAGTCGAAGGGGCTGGAGTTCGACTCGGTGCTGGTGGTGGAGCCGGGGTTGTACGGCACGAGTGATCTGTACGTGGCGTTGACGCGGGCGACGCAGCGGCTCGGGGTGCTGCACACGGGTCGCCTGCCGAGGGCACTGGCCACCGCCTGAACCGGTCTCGCCCCCGCCAGCCAGGGGGATCCGCCCTTGGACCCCCGCTCCTCAAGCGCCGGAGGGGCTGGTCTTTCAGCCCGTCCGGCGCTTGAGGACGAGGCCCCTTCAGGGCCGGAGCGGGGTCCGGGGGCGGCAGCCCCCAGGGAACGGGAACGGCTAGGGGCGGCGGGGGCGCAGAACTACGCAGGGCGCAGCCACACCGTCGCCAACGGGGGCAACGTCAACCGGATACTCGCGGCGCGGCCGTGCCACGGCTGCGCCTCCGGCTTGATCGGGTCGGGGTTCGTCACATCGCTGCCGCCATACCGCGCGGCGTCGGTGTTCAGCGTCTCGTGCCACGCGGGGACATCGTCCGGCACCCCGAGCCGGTACTCGTGCCGCACGACCGGAGACAGGTTCGACACCGCCAGCAGCGGAGCCCCCTCCGCGTCGTAGCGCAGGAACGCGAAGACGTTGTCGTCGGCGGCGTCCCCGACCACCCACTCGAACCCGGACGGGTCGGTGTCCCGCTGCCAGAGCGCCGGAGTGTGCCGGTAGACCGTGTTGAGGTCGCGGACCAGATCCCGCACCCCCCGGTGGTCCGCCTCCGCCCCGTACGCCGGATCCAGCAGCCACCAGTCCGGGCCGTGCGCCTCGGACCACTCGGCGCCCTGCGCGAACTCCTGCCCCATGAAGAGCAGTTGCTTGCCCGGGTGGGCCCACATGAAGCCCAGGTAGGCGCGGTGGTTGGCGCGCTGCTGCCACCAGTCGCCGGGCATCTTCGACACCAGTGACCGCTTGCCGTGCACCACCTCGTCGTGGGAGATGGGCAGGACGTAGTTCTCGCTGTAGGCGTACACCATCGAGAACGTCATCTCGTCGTGGTGGTACTTGCGGTGCACCGGCTCCTTGGCCATGTACTGAAGCGAGTCGTGCATCCAGCCCATGTTCCACTTCAGCCCGAAGCCGAGGCCCCCGAAGCCGCCGGGCCCGGCCGCATGCGTCGGGCGGGTCACGCCGTCCCAGGCCGTGGACTCCTCCGCGATGGTCACGACCCCCGGAACCCGCCGGTACACCGTGGCGTTCATCTCCTGCAGGAACGCCACCGCGTCCAGGTTCTCCCGCCCGCCGTGCTCGTTCGGCACCCACTGGCCCGGCTCACGCGAGTAGTCCAGGTAGAGCATGGAGGCGACCGCGTCCACGCGCAGGCCGTCGATGTGGAACTCCTCGCACCAGTACAGGGCGTTGGCGACCAGGAAGTTGCGCACCTCCCGGCGGCCGTAGTCGAACTCCAGCGTGCCCCAGTCCGGGTGCGCGGACCGCAGCGGATCCTCGTGCTCGTACAGCGGACGCCCGTCGAACTCCGCCAGCGCCCAGTCGTCGCGCGGGAAGTGCGCCGGCACCCAGTCCATCAGCACGCCGATGCCGGCCCGGTGCAGGGAGTCGACCAGGTACTTGAAGTCGTCGGGGGTGCCGAGGCGGGCCGTGGGCGCGTAGAAGCCGGTGACCTGGTAGCCCCAGGAACCGCCGAAGGGGTGCTCGGCGACCGGCATCAGCTCGACGTGGGTGAAGCCCAGGTCCTTGACGTACGCGGGCAGCTGCTCGGCGAGTTGACGGTACGTCAGCCCCGGTCGCCAGGACCCCAGGTGGACCTCGTAGACCGAGAACGGCGCCTCGTGCGCGGGCCGCTCCGCGCGTCGCGCCAGCCACTCGTCGTCCCCCCACTCGTGGTGCGAGGCGTGCACGATGGACGACGTCTCGGGCGGGGCCTGCGTACGGCGGGCCATCGGGTCGGCGCGCAGGGTCTTCGAGCCGTCCGGCCGGGTGATCTCGAACTTGTACAGCTCGCCCTCGCCGATGCCGGGCACGAACAGCTCCCAGACGCCGGTGCCGCCGAGCGAGCGCATCGGGTACCCCGTGCCGTCCCAGTAGTTGAAGGTGCCGGCGAGGGACACGCCACGTGCGTTCGGCGCCCACACCGTGAAGCGGGTTCCGGTCACACCCTGGTGGGTCATCGGCTCGGCGCCGAGCGCCCGCCACAGCTGCTCGTGGCGGCCCTCGCCGATCAGATGGAGGTCGAGGTCGCCCAGCGCGGGCAGGAAGCGGTACGCGTCCTCGGTCTCCTGGAGCGTCCCCTCGTACGCCACGAGCAGCCGGTAGCCGTCGGGCACCTCCCGCAGCGGCAGCAGCCCCGAGAAGAAGCCCTCCCCGTCGTCGTGCAGTTCCGCCCGCAGGCCTGCGGCGACGACGGTCACCGACAGGGCGTACGGCCGGAAGGCACGCAGGGCGACACCACCGGGTGCCGGATGCGCGCCCAGGACGGAGTGCGGGTCGTGATGCGTGCCGCCGAGGAGGCGGTCGCGGTCGGACGCGTCGAGCGCGCAGGCGCCGAGGGGGGCAGAGGCGGCGACGGGGGAGACGGTGACGGGCGTTCCCGGCGGCGGGGCGGAGTGCGGTGCGGTGGCCTTGCCTGCCGCGGGCTCGCCCGCCGTGGCCTTCCGGGGGGTGGCCTTCTGCGCGGGGATCTTCTTGGCGGTGGCCTTCTGCGCGGGGATCTTCTTCGTGGCGTCCTTGCCCGCGGGGGCGGCCTTCTTGGCAGCCGTGCTCTTCGCGACGGCCTTCTTCGCGGTCGCCTTCTTGGCCGTGGCCTTCTCCGCGGCCGTCTTCTCCGCGGCCGTCTTCTTCGCGGTGGTCTTCGCGGCGGCCGTCTTCTTGGCTGCCGTCTTCTTGGCTGGTGCCTTCGCGGCTGCCGTCTTCTTGGCCGTGGCCTTCTTCGCCGCGGCCTTCTTGGCGGTCGTCTTCTTCGCGGTCGTCTTCCCGGCCGCGGCGGTCTTCGTGGCCGCCTTCTTCGCCGTCCCCTTCCTCACGGCCTCCGCGGCCTTCTCGGCGGCCCTTGTCGTCACCTTCTTGGCGACGCTCTTCTCGGCCTTCTCCTCGGTCGTCTCCACGGCCGGTGCGTCGGCCGTCAGCTGCGGGTCCGAACCGCTGGAAGAAGAAGTGGTGCGGGGGGTCACGGGCGGGGCCTCCTAGGCGAGGGTGGGGATACGGGGGTGGGGGCGGGGGCGGGAGCCGCGGGCGCCGGGGGACCGTCGTCCGCGGCGAGGCGGCGTATCGCCGACAGCGGTACCGGGAGCCAGTCGGGGCGGTGACGGGCCTCGTAGACGACCTCGTAGATCGCCTTGTCGGTCTCGTACGCGCGCAGCAGCACCGGATCGGTCCGCGGATCGACCCCGCTGACCTGCGCGTACCCGGAGCAGTACGCGGCCCGGCAGGCGTCCGCCCAGCCCGGTACCGGCGGGTCGGCCGAGTGGGCGGCGTAGTCGAAGGAGCGCAGCATCCCGGCGACGTCGCGCACCGGCGGCTGCGGCATCCGGCGCTCGGCCAGCGGCTTCGACGGCTCGCCCTCGAAGTCGATCAGCCACCACCGTCCGGCGGGCGAGCGCAGGCACTGCCCGAGGTGCAGGTCGCCGTGGATGCGCTGGGCGGTCCAGGTGCACCCCTCGGCGGCGAGATCGGCCAGCGCCGCGAAGGCGGACCGCAGGTCGGGCGCGTACGGCCGCAGCGCGGGCACCGCCTGCGCGGCCGCGTCCAGCCGCTCGACCATGCCGTCGACCAGCTGCTGCACCTGCGCGTGCTGCAGGGTCACGGTCGGCAGCGTGCGGGCCAGCGCCATGTGCACCTCCGCGGTCGCGCGGCCGAGCGCCCGGGCCGCGGCGGCGAAGTCCTCGCCCTTGGCCAGCTCGCGCAGCGCCAGCTCCCAGCCGTCCGTCGCGCCCTGCACGAAGGGCTGCAGGACGCCCAGGACGTACGGCTCGCCGGCCAGCTCCGCCCGGATCCACGCCGTCGGCGCGGGCACCCGGTCGCAGCTCTCGCGGGCCAGCGCCAGCGGCAGCTCCAGGTCGGGGTTGACGCCGGGGACGACGCGACGCAGCAACTTCAGGATGAACGTATCGCCGTACACCACCGACGAGTTCGACTGCTCGGACGTGAGCAGGCGCGGCACCAGACCGGACCGGATCTCCTGACCCCCCTCCCGCTCGAACCGCAGACCGCCGATCCGGGCTTCGGTGCGCAGCGCCTCAAGAAGCAGCTCGGCGGGGCGGGGGTCGTACAGGGCGTCGTACACCGTGCGTCCGGCGAGCGGGCCGTCGGCGACGTGTCCGATCAGCGCGGGCGCCAGCCGCTGCGGCAACGCCTCGCGCTCGCCTATGAGGAGCTGGTAGCAGTCCGCGGGCTGCTCGGCGGCGCCCGGCACGGGCGCGAGTGGCTGATGGGCGCGCACCAGCAGGTGGTACAGGCCCAGCCTGCCGCCGGGCGGCAGCAGCTCGGTGGCCGCCACCAGTGAGAACCCGGTGACCGGACGCCCCTTGCCCGCGAACCAGCGCTGTCGTGGCAACCACTCCCGCAGCAGCGGCTCCAACGAGGGAAGGAGACCGGGAGAGGTCGTAAAGGTACGGGTGACGGCTTCCGACATGGCGTCGCGTCCTTTCCCCGGGCCGGTCGGGGTGTTACTGATGCGTGCCCCGGGCGGGGCGGAGGAAACCGCCCCGCCCGGGGTCTCAGGCGGCTTCCTTGCGCAACCGGAACCAGTAGAAGCCGTGCCCGCCGAGGGTCAGCAAGTACGGCAGTTCACCGATGGCCGGGAATCGCACCCCGCCGAACAGCTCGACCGGATGTCGCCCGGTGAACCGCCGCAGATCCAGTTCCGTCGGCTGCGCGAACCGCGAGAAGTTGTTCACGCACAGGACGAGATCGTCCTCGTATTCACGCAGGAATGCGATCACCGCCGGATTCGACGACTGGAGTTCCGTGTAGGAACCGAGTCCGAACGCCGGATTCTGTTTGCGGATCTCGATCATCCGGCGCGTCCAGTGCAGCAGAGAGGACGGCGAGGACATCGACGCCTCGACGTTCGTGACCTGGTAGCCGTAGACCGGGTCCATGATCGTGGGCAGGAACAGCCGCCCCGGGTCGCTCGACGAGAAGCCGGCGTTGCGGTCGGGCGTCCACTGCATGGGCGTGCGGACGGCGTCGCGGTCGCCGAGCCAGATGTTGTCGCCCATGCCGATCTCGTCGCCGTAGTAGAGGATCGGCGAGCCGGGCAGCGACAGCAACAGGGCGGTGAACAGCTCGATCTGGTTGCGGTCGTTGTCCAGCAGGGGGGCGAGCCTGCGGCGGATGCCGATGTTGGCCCGCATCCGCGGGTCCTTGGCATATTCCGCGTACATGTAGTCGCGCTCTTCGTCGGTGACCATTTCGAGGGTCAGCTCGTCGTGGTTGCGCAGGAAGATGCCCCACTGGCAGCCCGACGGGATGGCCGGGGTCTTGGCGAGGATCTCCGAGACCGGATAGCGCGATTCCCGCCGCACCGCCATGAAGATCCGCGGCATCACGGGGAAGTGGAACGCCATGTGGCACTCGTCGCCACCGCTGCGGAAATCGCCGAAGTAGTCGACGACGTCCTCCGGCCACTGGTTGGCCTCCGCCAGCAGCACCGTGTCCGGGTAGTGGGCGTCGATCTCCTTCCGCACCCGTTTCAGAAACTCATGGGTGGCCGGGAGGTTCTCGCAGTTCGTGCCCTCTTCCGCGTACAGATAGGGCACGGCGTCCAGCCGGAAACCGTCGATTCCCAGGTCCAGCCAGAACTTCAGTGCGGAAAGGATCTCCTCCTGGACGGCCGGGTTCTCGTAGTTGAGGTCCGGCTGGTGGGAGAAGAAGCGGTGGAAGAAGTACTGCTTGCGGACCGGGTCGAAGGTCCAGTTGGAGACCTCGGTGTCGACGAAGATGATGCGGGCGTCGCCGTACTGCTTGTCGTCGTCGGCCCACATGTAGTAGTCGCCGTAGGGGCCGTTGGGGTCCTTGCGGGACTCCTGGAACCACGGGTGCTGGTCGCTGGTGTGGTTCATGACGAAGTCGATGATGACCCGCATGCCGCGCTGGTGGGCGGAGTCGACGAACTCCACGAAGTCGGCCAGGTCGCCGAACTCGGGCAGGACGGCGGTGTAGTCGGAGACGTCGTAGCCGCCGTCCCTGAGCGGTGACTTGAAGAACGGCGGCAGCCACAGGCAGTCGACGCCGAGCCATTGCAGGTAGTCCAGTTTGGCGGTGAGGCCCTTGAGGTCGCCGACGCCGTCGCCGTTGCTGTCCTGGAAGGAGCGGACCAGCACCTCGTAGAAGACGGCGCGTTTGAACCAGTCCGGGTCGCGGTCCTTGGCGGGAGTGTCCTCGAAGGTGTCCTGAACGGGCTCGTTGACGATCATGTTGTGGGTGACCCTCCGATCAGCGGGGTGGACGGTCGCAGGACGGTGAAGATGTGCGCGGGCGCGCGGCCCGGCTCCAGACGCACATAGTTGGCCCTGCCCCAGTGATAGGTCTCACCGGTGAGCTCGTCGCGCACCGGCACCGACTCGTGCCAGTCCAGGCCGAGTTGCGGCATGTCCAACGAGACCGTGGCCTCCTGGGTGTGGTGGGGGTCGAGGTTGGCGACCACCAGAACCGTGTTCGATCCGCTTCGCTTCGAGTACGCGATCACCGCTTCCTGGTCCGCGTGGTGGAAGTGCAGGTCGCGTAGCTGCCGTAGGGCCGGACTCGCCCGCCTGATGGTGTTGAGCCTGGTGATCAGGGGGCTGATGGTGCGGCCCTCGCGTTCGGCGGTCTCCCAGTCGCGGGGGCGCAGCTGGTACTTCTCCGAGTGCAGGTACTCCTCGCTGCCCTCGCGCAGGGGGGTGTTCTCGCACAGTTCGTAGCCGCTGTAGATGCCCCAGGTGGGCGAGAGGGTCGCGGCCAGGACGGCGCGTACCTCGAAGGCGGGGCGTCCGCCGTGCTGGAGGTAGGCGTGCAGGATGTCGGGGGTGTTGGCGAAGAAGTTGGGCCGCATGTAGGCGGCGGCCTCCCCGGACAGTTCGGTGAGGTACTCGGTGAGTTCCTGCTTGGTGTTGCGCCAGGTGAAGTAGGTGTAGGACTGCTGGAAGCCGATCTGGGCCAGGGTGTGCATCATGGCCGGCCGGGTGAAGGCCTCCGCCAGGAAGATCACGTCGGGGTCGGTGCGGTTGATGTCGGCGATCACCTTCTGCCAGAAGACGACCGGTTTGGTGTGGGGGTTGTCGACGCGGAAGATACGCACCCCGTGGTCCATCCAGTGCCGCAGGACACGCAGGGTCTCGGTGATCAGACCGTCCATGTCGGCGTCGAAGGCGATGGGGTAGATGTCCTGATACTTCTTCGGCGGGTTCTCGGCGTGGGCGATGGTGCCGTCGGGGCGGTGGTGGAACCACTCGGGGTGTTTGTGCACCCAGGGGTGGTCGGGGGAGCACTGCAGGGCGAAGTCCAGGGCGATCTCCAGGCCCAGTTCGCGGGCGGCGCCGACGAAGTGGTCGAAGTCCTCGATGGTGCCCAGGTCGGGGTGGACGGCGTCGTGGCCGCCCTCGGGGGAGCCGATCGCCCAGGGCACGCCGACGTCGTCGGGGCCGGCGGACAGGGTGTTGTCCGGGCCCTTGCGGTGGGTCGTGCCGATGGGGTGGACGGGTGGCAGGTAGACGACGTCGAAGCCCATGGCGGCGATCGCGGGCAGCCGGCGGGCGGCGGTGCGGAAGGTGCCGTGGGGCCGGTCGGCGGTGCCCTCGGAACGGGGGAAGAACTCGTACCAGGCGCCGTACAGGGCGCGTTCGCGTTCCACGAGCAGCGGCAGCGGGTCCGAGGCGGTGACCAGGTCCCGCAGCGGATACCGCCCCAGCACCGCGTCCACCTCGGGTGTCAGCGCCGCCGCCAGCCGCCACGCGGCCGGCCGGCTCTCGTCCCGCAGCGCGCGGACGGCCCCGAGGACCACCTCCCGTAGGCCCTCGCTCTCAGGCACCCCGGCGGCCGCACGCTCGTACAGGCGCGCGCCCTCCTCCAGGACCAGGTCGGTGTCCATCCCGGCCGGGATCTTGATCTGGGCGTGGTGCCGCCAGGTCGTGACCGGATCGCCCCAGGCCTCGACCCGGTAGGTCCAGTGGCCGGGCTCACCGGCGGTGACGACGGCGCCCCAGCGGTCGGTGCCGGGGGCCAGTTCCCGCATCGGCGTCCACGGGCCCGGCCGGCCGTCCGGGTCGGTCAGCACGACGTTGGCGGCCACGGCGTCGTGGCCCTCGCGGAACACGGTGGCCGAGACCTCGAAGGACTCGCCGGTGACGGCCTTGGCCGGCCTGCGCCCCTGCTGGACCATCGGCCGGACGTCGAGGACGGGTATGCGCCCGACGCCGCCGGCCGTGTCGCTCGCGAAGGGTCGCTCCGCGCGGGGCGGTCCGGGATCGGCGGTGACGGTGCGGGGTACGGGGGGTGCTACTGCGTTGCGTGTCGGGGGTGACGACTGGTGGTGCATGGCGGGCATGACCGCTCCTGTCCGCGTCAACGTTGGTGGGCGGATTGCTGTGGGGAGGTGGGTCCTGCGTTGTGGCTGTGTCGCTGTGCGGCTGTGCCGCGTGGGGGGTGTGCGCCCGGGGGCGCACGGGCGGGGTGTACCGGAGGAGCCTTCCCACCCTATTCGGGTACGCAATCCGGCACTTTGTTAACTACTCACGCGTATGTCTACACACAAGACCGGCCCCGTTCCGGACGAACGGGACCGGTGCCTGCGCCGCGCCGCCGACAGCCCCTAGGAGGCCGGTACCCGCAGCAGTCTGTCCGGCGAACCGAGCCCACGACCGGAAACCTTCCCGGTCACCGCCCGTGCCACCAACGCCCGCCCCACCTGCGCGGGTTGGGCCTTGGGATGGCCGGCGAGGTAGAGCGCGGCAGCGCCCGCCGCGTGCGGTGACGCCATCGACGTACCGGAGTAGGTCGCCCTGCCGGTGTCGCTCGCGTACGACGCCGACGTGATGGCGGCGCCCGGCGCGAACAGGTCCAGGGAACGGCCGAAATTGGAGAAGGCCGCCCGCGTGTCCTTCCGGTCGGTGGCTCCGACGGTGACGGCCTCCTCCACCGCCGCCGGGGAGGAGAGGCCGGCCGGCAGCCCGTCGTTGCCCGCGGCGACCGTGTAGGTGACACCGGAGGCGATGGAGTTGCGTACCGCCGCGTCCAGTTGGGCGTTGCGGGGGCCGCCGAGGCTGACGTTGGCGACGGCCGGCTTCTTCGCGTGCCGGGTCACCCAGTCGATGCCCGCGATGACATCGGCCGTGGTGCCGCCCCCCGCGTCGTCGAGGACGCGCACGGCCACCACCTGCGCCTTCTTGGCGACGCCGTACTGCCTGCCCGCGATGGTGCCGGCGACGTGGGTGCCGTGGCCGTTGCCGTCACCCGCCGTCCTGTCGTCGCCCACGAAGTCCCAGCCGTGGTGCGCCCTGCCGCCGAAGTCCTTGTGCGAGACGCGGATGCCGGTGTCGATGACGTAGACGGTCACGCCGGCTCCCCCGGACCCGGGCCAGGTGTACCTCCCGTCCAGCGGCGGCTTCGGCTGGTCGATGCGGTCGAGCCCCCAGGACGGCGGGTTCTGCTGCGTGCGCCTGAGGGTCACGCGGGTGTCCTGGACGACCGAGGCGACCCGGGAGTCGGACGCCAGCAGCCTTGCCTGTCTCGCGTCGGCGCGGACCGCGTAGCCGTTGAGGACGGTGCCGTAGGTATGGCTTATTTTCACCCCGTACTTCTCGGCGAGACTCTTCCCGGCCGGCGAAAGAGCCTTCGTTCCCCCGTTGAGTGTCACCACGTAACTGCCGCTGACGGCGCCGGGGTCCGCGGCGCCCGGTATCTGCCCCTCCGGTGCGGCGTGCGCGGGCAGGGTGGTGGCCGAGAGCGCGGCGACACACATCACCGCGGCCCGACCACCCGCCCCGCGCAGACGCCGCGAAAGCGTCCGTGCCATGGTGTGGGTTCCCCTCCTCGACTCGGCGCACCGCGGCCCCGGATCGCCGGGTGCACGGGCCGGGGCCGGTGCGCCACCCGTCAGCCTCTCCCGTCGTGAGAAGCCGCCACAAGGACGCCTACGGGGGTGGAATCGGCCATATCGACCCCACGGGATGCGCAAAGGTTGCGACGGCTTTCGGACGGACGTGGGCGATATCGGCCGTCCGGCGTGGCAGGACGACGCCGTTCAGGCCGAAACGGGGGTCTGGGGGCAGAGCTCCCAGCGGGGGTGACACGAGCGCCGGTACCGTCAGGAACCACGACGACGCACACTGTCGTGCGTCATCCAGCGAAGCGCCGAGGTGGAACCGTGAAGGCGATCCGTCGATTCACCGTCCGTCCTGTCCTCCCCGAACCCCTCCGGCCCCTCAGCGACCTGGCGCGCAACCTGCGCTGGTCCTGGCACGCGGAGACCCGCGATCTGTTCCAGTCCGTCGACCCCGAACGCTGGGCCGCCTGCGGGCGCGACCCCGTACGGCTGCTGGGGAGCGTGCCTCCCGGGCGGCTCGCGGAACTGGCCGAGGACCGCCGGTTCCTGCGCCGGCTCGCCGCCGTCGCCGACGACCTGGCCGACTACGTCGGCGGTCGGCGCTGGTACCAGGACCAGCCCGGCGAGTTCCCCGCCGCCATCGCCTACTTCTCCCCCGAGTTCGGCATCACCGCCGCCCTCCCGCAGTACTCGGGCGGCCTCGGCATCCTCGCCGGCGACCACCTCAAGGCCGCCAGCGACCTGGGCGTGCCCCTGATCGGTGTCGGGCTGCTGTACCGGCACGGCTACTTCCGCCAGAGCCTGTCCCGGGACGGCTGGCAGCAGGAGCACTACCCCGTCCTGGACCCCAACGAACTGCCGCTCGCGCTGCTCAAGGAGCCCGACGACACCCCCGCCCGGGTCCTGCTCGCCCTGCCCGGCGGCAGGTCGCTGCACGCCCGGATCTGGCTGGCCCAGGTCGGCCGGGTGCCGCTGCTGCTGCTCGACTCGGACGTCGAGGAGAACGACCTCGGTGAGCGCCAAGTGACCGACCGGCTCTACGGCGGCGGCAGCGAGCACCGCCTGCTCCAGGAGATGCTGCTGGGCATAGGAGGTGTCCGGGCGGTCCGCGCGTACTGCCGTTTGACGGGCCACGCCGAACCCGAGGTCTTCCACACCAACGAGGGCCACGCGGGCTTCCTCGGCCTGGAGCGCATCGCCGAACTCTGTGCCGAGGGACTCGACTTCGACGCCGCGCTGGAAGCCGTCCGCGCCGGCACCGTCTTCACCACCCACACCCCCGTCCCGGCCGGCATCGACCGATTCGACCGCGAGCTGGTCGCCCACCACTTCGGGCCCGCCGCCGAACTGCCGACCATCGAGGTCGAACGCATCCTCCGGCTGGGCATGGAGACCTACCCGGGCGGCGAGCCCAACCTGTTCAACATGGCGGTGATGGGCCTGCGCCTGGCCCAGCGGGCCAACGGCGTCTCGCTGCTGCACGGCAACGTCAGCCGGGAGATGTTCTCCGGCCTGTGGCCGGGGTTCGACCCCGACGAGGTGCCCATCACCTCGGTGACCAACGGTGTCCACGCCCCGACCTGGGTCGCCCCCGAGGTCTTCCGTCTCGGCGCCCGCCAGATCGGCGCCCAACGCACCGAGGACGCCATGACCGTCGGCGGCTCGGACCGCTGGGACTCGGTGGCGGACATCCCCGACCAGGACGTCTGGGAGCTGCGCCGGGCCCTGCGCGAGCAGCTGGTGACGGAGGTGCGGGAGCGGCTGCGCGCCTCCTGGCGGCAACGGGGTGCGGGCACGGCCGAGTTGGGCTGGATCGACGACGTCCTGGACCCGGACGTGCTGACGATCGGGTTCGCCCGCCGGGTCCCGTCGTACAAGCGGCTGACGCTCATGCTCCGCGACCGCGACCGCCTGATGGACCTGCTCCTGCATCCCGAACGGCCGATCCAGATCGTCGTCGCGGGCAAGGCGCACCCGGCGGACGACGGTGGAAAGCGCCTGGTCCAGGAACTGGTGAGGTTCGCGGACGACCCACGAGTACGCCACCGGATCGTCTTCCTGCCCGACTACGGCATGGCGATGGCCCAGAAGCTGTATCCCGGGTGCGACATCTGGCTGAACAACCCGCTGCGGCCGCTGGAGGCGTGCGGCACGTCGGGGATGAAGGCGGCCCTGAACGGCTGCCTCAACCTCTCCGTCCTGGACGGCTGGTGGGACGAGTGGTTCCAGCCGGACTTCGGCTGGGCCATCCCCACCGCGGACGGCACCGGAACCGACCCCGACCGCCGCGACGACATAGAGGCGGCGGCGCTGTACGACCTGCTGGAGCAGCGTGTCGCCCCCCGCTTCTACGAACGGGGCCAGCACGGCCTGCCGGACCGCTGGATCGAGATGGTCCGCCAGACCCTGACGCTGCTCGGCCCGAAGGTGCTGGCCGGCCGCATGGTCCGGGAGTACGTCGAGCGCCTGTACGCCCCGGCCGCCTACGCCCATCGCACGATGACACCGCAGGCGGCGCGCAAACTCGCCGGCTGGAAGGCGCGGGTGCGCTCGGCGTGGCACGGCGTCACGGTCGACCACGTGGAGACGTCGGCGGCGACCTCCACCGCGGAACTCGGCTCCACCCTCAGCCTGCGCGTACGGGTCGGCCTCGGCGACCTCGGGCCCGACGACGTCGAGGTCCAGGCGGTCTCGGGCCGTGTCGACTCCGAGGACCGCATCGCCGACGCGTCGACCGTCCCCCTCAAACCGGTGGGCGGCCCGGACCCGGAGGGGCGCCGGGTGTACGAGGGCCCGCTGGCCCTGGACCGCACGGGCCCCTACGGCTACACGGTCCGCATCCTCCCCTCCCACCGGTTGCTGGCGTCGGGCGCGGAACTGGGCTTGGTGGCGGTGCCTTCGCAGGAGGCGGGGGAGGGGGCGGGCGTGTTGATGCGCTGACGCCGCCCGGGGAGGGCGGGGTGTGCTCAGCCCTCCCCGGACTCGCGCTCGCACAGCTGCCGCAGCACCACCCCGCACCGCCGCGCGTAAGCGTGCTGCAGCCCGCGGGTGGCCGGCCCTCCGGCCCGCGCGTACCACTTCGCCGCCCGGCTGAACGCGTTCACCGTCAGCCACACCGTGCCGTCCCCCGTGCGGTCGACGACGAAGGACTCCTCGCCGCACTCGGGATGGCCGAGAAGCGTGCCGTAGGCCCAGCCGGTGCGGCGGTACTCCTCCACCGTCCAGACGACCCGGCAGGGGGCCTTGATCACGCGCCCGAGGGTGACCGTGACGTCGACCTCGGGGGCCGCGCGGTCGGCGGAGACGTCCATGCCGACGCCCATCGCCCGGTGCATCTCCCAGGTCATGACCGCCTCGGCGGCTCTGCGGAAGACCTTCTCGCCCTCGCCTATACGGGTGCGCACGTGGAGGGGGTGGAAGCCGGGCGGGCAGAAGCCGTCCTCCCGGGTGGCGCCGATGTCGGCGTACGTGAATGGCCCCAAAGACATGGGACACAAGAGTAGGGCGGCACCCGGGAATGCCTTCCTCCCGGGTGCCGCCCCATGGGCGAATCGGCGTCAGTTGACGTTGACGGCGGCCCAGGCCGCCGCGACCGCCTTGTACTCCGTGCTGGTGGAGCCGTACAGGGCCGACGCCGCGCTCAGGGTCGCCGTACGAGCGCCCTTGTAGGTGGTCGTCGACGTCATGTACGTGGTCAGCGCCTTGTACCAGATCTGCACGGCCTTGTCGCGGCCGATCCCGGTGACGGTGGAGCCGTTGGACGTGGGGGAGTCGTAGGTGACGCCGTTGATCGTCTTGCTGCCGCTGCCCTCGGCCAGGAGGTAGAAGAAGTGGTTCGCCGGGCCCGAGGAGTAGTGGACGTCCATGCCGCCCAGACCGGACGACCAGGCGTCGGCGGAGTTGCCGTCCTTGCTGGGCTTGTCCATGTGGCGCAGCGGGGTGCCGTTGCCCCGGATGTCGACCTTCTCGCCGATCAGGTAGTCGCCGGGGTCCTTGGCATTGGACGCGTAGAACTCCACCGCCGTGCCGAGGATGTCCGATGTCGCCTCGTTCAGGCCGCCGGACTCGCCGCTGTAGTTCAGCCCCGCCGTGTTGGAGGTGAGGCCGTGGGTCATCTCGTGGCCCGCCACGTCCAGGGACGTCAGCGGCTTGACGTTGCCGTCGCCGTCGCCGTACGTCATGCAGAAGCAGCTGTCGGACCAGAAGGCGTTGACGTACGCGTTGCCGTAGTGGACGCGGGAGTAGGCGGCGACGCCGTTGTTCTTGATGCCGTTGCGGCCGAGGACGTTCTTGTAGAAGTCCCAGGTGACCTGGGCGCCGTAGTGGGCGTCCACGGCGGCGTTCTGGTCGGTCGAGGAGGTCGTCGCGGTGCCGGTGCCCCAGATGTCGTCGGCGTCCGTGAAGAGGGTGCCGGCCGAGGAGGAGGTCGAGCGGGCCTTGTTGTACGTCTTGTGGCCGCCGCGCGTCGAGTCGTTGAGCTGGTACGTCGAGCCGGACTTCGCGGTGCCGACGGTCACCGTGCCGTTGTACTGGCTGTGGCCGGTACCGGTCTGGATGGCCTCCCACTCGTACAGCTTCTCGCCGGTGGTGGCGTCGGTGACGACGTGCAGCTCCTGCGGGGTGCCGTCGTGCTGGAAGCCGCCGACGACCGTCTCGTAGGCGAGGGCCGGCTTGCCGTTCGCGGCCCAGATCACCTTGCGCGGAGCCTTGTCGGCGGCGGACTTGGTGGAACCCTCGGCCTCGGCCGCCTTGAGGGCCTGCTTCTCGGCCGTGGCCCTGGTGAGGTCCGCGGTGAGGTCGCCGACCTCGACGGCGGCCTTCGTCGCCTTGGTGACGCCTGCGACCTTTCCGGCCTCGGTCTCGTGGACGACCAGGTCGCCGCCGAGGACGGGAAGGCCCGCGTAGGTGCGCTCGTAGCGGGTGTGGACGGTGCCGTCGGCGTCCTTGACGACGTCACGGACGACCAGCTTCTCCTGGGCGCCGAGGCCGATCTCGTCGGCGGTCCGGGCTGCCTCGGCCTGTTGGTCTTTGATGAGTGCGGTGCGCGCGGCGGGGGCGAGCGCGACCGGGGCGGCGAGGGGAGCCGCCGCTCTGTCGCCGCGCTCCGGGGTCCCGGCGGCGGAACTGCCGGCGCTCAGGCCGGTGGTGAGCAGGGCTCCGGCCGCCACCGCGGTGGCTATGGCCAGAGTGGTGCGCTTGTGACGCGCGTAGAGGGGTGTCACACGAGCTCCTTTGTGGGGGAGTGCGGGGGGTGCTTGTGCGGCGGGTGCAAGGAGAGTGGCACCTAGGACGCGTACATGTCAGGAGGGTGAGGTGATGTTGGCCAAATCTCGACTGTCCGGTAAATGTTTCGTTCATGTGAACGGGCGCCGTCCCGGCGGGAGTTGAACCCACCGAGACGACGCCCTGTCTGGGGACGGACCGCTCACCGGCCTACGGGAAGGTGAGCTTCCAGCTGTTGATGTAGCCGGTGTCGATGGCCGCGTTGTCCTGGACCCGCAGCTTCCAGACGCCGTTGGCGACCTCGGAGGAGGCGTTCACCGTGTAGGTGGTGTTGATGTTGTCCGCGCTGCCGCCGGTGCCGTACCCCTTCAGCGTGTACGCCGTGCCGTCGGGGGCGACCAGATCCACCTTGAGGTCACCGATGTAGGTGTGGACGATGTCCACGGCGACCTGGAGGTTGGACGGCGCGTTGCCCGTCCGCCCGGAGACGGTGATCGGCGACTCGACCGCCGCGCCCCGGTCGGGGATCGACACGTCGGCGGTGTTCTCGAAGGACGTGCCGCCACCGCCGCCGTCGCCCGGGCGCGTGCCCACGTTGACGCCCGCCCAGGCGTGCTGGACGGCCTTGTACTCGGCGCTCGTGGTGCCGTACAGCTCACCGGCCGCCGCGAGGGTGCCGGTGCGGGCCGCCGCGTAGTTGGTCGTGGAGGTGAACTTGGTGGTCAGGGCGCGGAACCAGATCTTCTCCGCCTTGTCGCGGCCGATGCCGGTGACCGCAAGGCCGTCCGAGGTGGGCGAGTTGTAGGTGACACCGTTGATCGTCTTGGTGCCGCTGCCCTCGCTCAGCAGGTAGAAGAAGTGGTTCGCGGGGCCCGAGGAGTAGTGCACGTCGATCGAGCCGATGCCCGAGTACCAGGCGTCCTTGGACGAGCCGTCCTTGCTGGGCTTGTCCATGTAGCGCAGCGGCGTGCCGTCGCCGTTGATGTTGATCTCCTCGCCGATGAGGTAGTCACCGACGTCGGAGGAGTTGCCCGCGAAGAACTCGACCGTCGCGCCGAAGATGTCGGAGGTCGCCTCGTTGAGGCCGCCCGACTCGCCGGAGTAGACGAGCTTGGCCGTGTTCGACGTGAGCCCGTGGGTCATCTCGTGCGCGGCCACGTCGATCGACGTCAGCGGGTTGGCGTTGCCCGAACCGTCGCCGTACGTCATGCAGAAGCAGCTGTCCGACCAGAACGCGTTGACGTAGTTGTTGCCGTAGTGGACCCGGGAGTACGCGCCCACGCCGTCGCCGCGGATACCGGAACGCCCGTGCACGTTCTTGTAGTAGTCCCAGGTCAGCGCGGCACCGTAGTGCGCGTCGGCGCCCGCGGACTCCAGGTTGGACGGGCTGCCGTTGCCCCAGACGTCGTCCGGTCCGGAGAACAGGGTGCCGGTGCCGGAGGTGCCGCGGTTGAGGTTGTACGTCTTGTGGTTGCCGCGGGCGCCGTCGGTGAGGTTGTACGTCGAACCGGACTGCGTGGTGGTCAGGTTCACCGTGCCGCTGTACACCGTGTTGCCGGTGCCGGTCTCGATCGCCTCCCACTCGTACAGCTTCTCGCCGGTGGTGGCGTCGGTGACGACGTGCAGTTCCTGCGGGGTGCCGTCGTGCTGGAAGCCGCCGACGACCGTCTCGTAGGCCACGACCGGCTTGCCGTCCGCGGCCCAGATCACCTTGCGGGGCGCCCGGTTCACATCGGGGCTCTTGGCCTTCTCCGCCTTGGCGGCGGCCAGCGCCTGCCGTTCGGCCGCGGCCGCCGGTACGGACGTCCTGGTGGTCGCCGGCTTGATGGCGGCGCGGGTGGCCTTGACGACGCCCGCCGCCTCGCCGGACTTCGTGGTCTTCACGACCAGGTCGCCACCGAGGACGGGCAGTGAGTCGTACGTCCGCTCGTAGCGCGTGTGGACCGTGCCGTTGCCGTCCTTGACGACGTCACGGACGACCAGCTTCTCCTTGGCGCCGAGGCCGAGGTCCTCGGCGGTGTCCGCCTTGGTGGCGTCGGCCTCGCGGATCAGCGCGGCGCGCTGGGCGGGGGAGAGCTTGACCGACTCGGCGCCCGGTACGACCTTGCCCGCAGCCGACGGTGCCTTCTCCGGGGCGGCGGTGGCGGCGCCCGACTGGACGGCCGCGGCGATCAGGGCGGACACGCCGACCAGGGCCACGGCGGCGGCCCGGCGGTGCGTGGAGTGGTGACGCGGGGCGTGGGGGGTGCGTCTGTGGGAGGAACTGTCTCTCAACACTGACTCCTTCTGCGCGGCCGCGGATCACGCGGCCAGGGGAGACCGTCCGGCGGGTGGGCCGTCCGGGCAGAGCAGGTGGTACGCAGAACGACGTGCGCGTGCGGAAAGGACGTGCGCGTGCGGGAGTACAGCCGCGGCTGCACCGCCGTAGGGCGGTGCTGTGGGGTTGTTGCGACGCGGCCGTGGGAAGAGTGCCAGCTGACCGCGCTTTCTGTCAGGGTCGCGTCATGAACTTGGCCGGAAATCGTTCGTTGTCCGGGAGTTCATGTTCGGTATGCGAACCGGAACGCCGGGAGGGCCCACAGCGTGTGAGCCCTCCCGCCGCTCGACGGCCGACTACTTCTCGGTCGAGGCGCCGTCGACCCGCGCCAGATCCCGCAGCCACGCCCGGGCGTTGCCGTCGGACGGCGCGCGCCAGTCACCGCGCGGGGAGAGCGAACCGCCGGCCGAGACCTTCGGCCCGTTCGGCATGGCGGACCGCTTGAACTGTGCGAACGCGAAGAAGCGACGGCAGAACACCTCCAGCCAGCGCCGGATCTCCGCCAGGTCGTACGCCACTCGCTTCGCCTCGGGGAATCCCGGCGGCCAGGCCCCGGCGTCCGTGTCGTGCCAGGCGTGCCAGGCCAGGAAGGCGATCTTCGACGGCCGGAAGCCGTAGCGCAGCACATGGAAGAGCGTGAAGTCGTGCAGCGCGTACGGGCCGATCTTGGACTCGGTGGACTGCATCTCCTCGCCCGGCACCAGCTCCGGGCTGATCTCCGTGTCGAGGATCGCCGCCAGCGTCCTTCCGGTCTCCTCGTCGAACTGCCCGCTGCCGATGACCCAGCGGATCAGGTGCTGGATCAGCGTCTTCGGCACCCCGCCGTTGACGTTGTAGTGGCTCATCTGGTCGCCCACGCCGTACGTCGACCAGCCCAGCGCCAGCTCCGACAGGTCACCGGTGCCGAGCACGACGCCGCCGCGCTGGTTGGCCAGGCGGAACAGGTAGTCGGTGCGCAGCCCCGCCTGCACGTTCTCGAAGGTGACGTCGTACACCGGCTCGCCGGACGCGAACGGGTGGCCCATCTCCTTGAGCATCAGCCGCGCCGTCGGCGTGATGTCCAGCTCGGCCGCGGTGACGCCGAGCGAGTTCATCAGCTTGTGGGCGTTGTCCTTGGTGTGGTCGCTGGTGGCGAAGCCGGGCAGGGTGAAGGCCAGGATGTCGCTGCGCGGGCGGCCCGCCCGGTCCATCGCCCGGGCGGCGACGATCAGCGCGTGCGTGGAGTCCAGGCCGCCGGACACCCCGATGACCACCTTCGGGCCACCGATGGCGGCCAGCCGCTGCTGCAGTCCCGCGACCTGGATGTTGTACGCCTCGTAGCAGTCCAGCGCGAGCCGGTCGGCGTCGGCGGGCACGAACGGGAAGCGCTCGACCCGGCGCTTGAGCCCCAGGTCGGTCGCCGGCGGGTCGAGCCGGAACCGCACCCGGCGGAAGTCGCCGGTGCGATCGGCGTGAGTGCGCCGGTTGTCGTCGAACGTGCCCATCCGGTGCCGCTCCTGCCGCAGCAGGTCGAGGTCGACGTCGGCCACCGCGTACTGGTCGTCGAGCGGGAAGCGGTCCGTCTCGGCCAGCAGGACGCCGTTCTCGTAGATCATGGTCTGGCCGTCCCACGACAGGTCCGTGGTCGACTCGCCCAGACCGGCCGCCGAGTACACGTACGCCGCCAGACACCGCGAGGACGCCGCCCGGCACAGCAGCCGCCGGTCCTCGGCCCGGCCCACCGTGATCGGGCTGCCCGAGAGGTTGGCGAGCACGGTCGCCCCGGCCAGCGCCGCCTCCGCGCTCGGCGGCACCGGCACCCACATGTCCTCGCAGATCTCCGCGTGCAGCACCAGACCGGGGACGTCCGCCGCCTCGAACAGCAGGTCCACGCCGAACGGGACCTCCTCGCCGCCGACCAGGATCGTGCCGCCGCGCTCGTCCTCACCCGAGGCGATCTGCCGCCGCTCGTAGAACTCGCGGTAGTTCGGCGGGTACGACTTGGGCGCCACGCCGAGGATCCGGCCCCGGTGCACGACCACCGCGCAGTTGTAGATCCGGTGGCGATGGCGCAGCGGCGCGCCGACCACCAGCACCGGGAGCAGGTCCGCCGACCCGGCCACCACCGAGCCGAGCGCCTGCTCGACGTCGTCGAGCACCGCGTCCTGCAACAGCAGGTCCTCGATCGAGTAGCCGGTCAGGCCCAGCTCCGGGAAGACGGCGACCGCCACCCCCTCCCGCGCACAGGCGCGCGCCTGGCGCAGCACCGTCTCGGCGTTGGCGTGCGGGTCGGCGATGACGGTGTGGCCGGTGCACGCGGCGACCCGCGCGAAGCCGTGCTCGTAGATCGACCAGAAGTTCAATGGACCGCGGCTTTCTGCTCTGGCTTTCCTCGGTGGGGCGGGATCTCCTCCCCATCGAGCATAGATCGCCTGTTCAGACCGGCCGCTCCGGCCGCTTCCCGTGCCACGACCGCCACAGCGCCGCGTACGCCCCGTCCGCGGTGACCAGCTCGTCATGGGTGCCGAGTTCGGTCAGCCGGCCGCCCTCCATCACGGCCACCCGGTCGGCGTCGTGCGCGGTGTGCAGGCGGTGCGCGATGGCGATGACCGTACGGCCCTCCAGCACGGCGGCCAGGGCGCGCTCGGTGTGCCGGGCGGTGGTCGGGTCCAGCAGGGCCGTCGCCTCGTCCAGGATCAGCGTGTGCGGGTCGGCCAGCACCACACGGGCGAGGGCGAGCTGCTGGGCCTGCGAGCCGTCCGTACGGTGCCCTCCGTCACCCAGCGCCGTGTCGAGACCCTCGGGCAGCCGCCGTACCCAGGTGTCGGCGCCGACCGCGGTGAGGGCGGCCCACAACTCCTCGTCGGTGGCCGACGGTTCGGCGATCCGGAGGTTGTCGCGGACCGTGCCGAGGAACACGTGGTGCTCCTGGGTGACCAGCACGACCTGGCGGCGCAGCCGTTCGGGCCCGAGGGCGACGACCGGGACGCCGCCGACCGTCACCGAGCCGCGGGTCGGCGCGTCGACACCGGCCAGCAGCCTGCTCAGCGTGGTCTTCCCGGCACCGGAGGGACCGACGATCGCGAGACGCTCGCCCGGCCGGACGGTCAGGTCCACGCCGCCGAGGACCTCGCCGCCGCGGTCGTAGGAGTAGTGCACGCCGGTCACGTCGATCCGGTCGTCCCCGGGGGTGGGGGAGTCGGCGTCCGCCGCCCGCGGGGCGCCGGCCAGGCCCTCCACCCGGGCGAAGGAGGCGCCGCTGCTCTGGAGTTGTTCGACCCGCATGAGGATCTCGTCCAGCGGGTTGGCCAACTGCTGCAGGTACAGCGCCGCCGCGACCACCGTGCCCAGGCTGACCGTGCCCCGCGCGAGCAGCGCCCCGCCGGCGAGCAGGACGGTCACCACGGGCAGGAGGTAGGCGATCTCGACCGCCGGGAAGAACACCGTGCGCAGGAAGAGGGTGTGCAGGCGGGTCCGGCGGGAGACCTCCAGCGCGTCCCGGCTCGCGGCCACCCGCCGCCGCTCCAGCCGCAGCGCCTCCACCGTGCGGGCGCCCGACGCGGTCGCCGCGAGGACCTCCGCGACGTCGGAGGTGGCCGCGCCCTCGGCGAGATAGCCGGTGCGGGCGCGGCGCAGATACCAGCGCAGCACCGGCCACAGCCCGGCCAGGCCGAGCAGACCGCAGACGCCGAGCAGGGGGTCCAGGACGAAGACCGCGCCCAGCAGGAACAGGACCTGTACGGAGTTGATGAGCAACTCGGGCCCGGCGTCGCGCAGGGTGGTGCCGACGGCCGCCACGTCGGCGGTGCCGCGTGCCGTCAGGTCCCCGGTGCCGGCCCGTTCCACGACGGACGCGGGCAGCGCGAGCGTGCGGTCCACGAACTCCTCGCGGACCCGGGCCAGGGTCCGTTCGCCGAAGCGGTGGCCGACGTAGCGGGCCCAGCGGGCCAGCAGCAGCTGCGCCGTCGCGGCTCCCAGGATCGCCAGGGCCAGCTTGTCGACGGTCGTCACACCGTGGCCGGCGCGGACCTCGTCGACGATGCGGCCCACCAGCCAGGGGCCGGCGAGGCCGGCGATCGCCGCGAGGGCGTTCAGGGCGAGGACGGCGGTGAAAGCCCCGGCGTCGGCCCGGACCAGGCGGACGGTGGCCCGGCGGACGTCCCGGGGCCCGGCCACGGGGAGGGCTGCGCGGTCGCGCGCCGGGGCGTCCGGGCGGTGTGCCGGGCGCGACGGGGTCGATCGGTCGGTTCCCCCTGCCCCTGCGGGACGTTGGTCCTCCGTCACGTCAGCGCCTCCTCGACGTCTTCGTCCCTGGCCACCAGCGCTCGGTACCCCGGCTCCCCGTGCAGCAGTTCGCGGTGGGTGCCGGTGGCCGCGACCTTGCCGTCGACCAGGTAGTGCACGACGTCCGCACGGTCCAGGACGAGGGGGGACGTGGTGGTCACCACGGTCGTGCGGCCGGTGCGCTCGGTGTGCAGGCGGTCCGCGACACGCGCCTCGGTGTGGGCGTCCAGCGCCGATGTCGGCTCGATCGCCAGCAGCACCTCCGGATCGGCCAGCAGCGCGCGGACCAGGCGGACGCGCTGGCGCTGGCCGCCGGAGAGGTTGCGGCCCTGCGCGTCGACGGGGGAGTCGAGGCCGTCGGGCAGGCCCCGGACGATGTCCTCGGCGACGGCCGTGTACACGGCCCGGGTGAGCGCCGCCTCGTCCAGGGCGGCCGGTTCCGCATGGCCGGCGATCAGCTCCCGCAGCGTGCCGGCGAACAGGTCCGCCTCGTGATCGGCGACCAGGATGCGCTCCCTGAGCTGCGGTAACCCGATCTCGGCCAGGGGTACGCCGCCCCAGGTCGCCGCCGACGGCACGTACCGGCCGAGACGGTCGACCACGGCCGCGGCGTCGGCGGGCAGCGCCCCGGCCAGCGCGGTCAGTCGGCCCGGCAGCGCCCGCACCCCGGACTCGGGGTCGTGCAGCACCGCCGGTTCGGCCGGCGCCTGGCGGGTGCCGGTGTCCGCCATCGGCTCCAGCCGCAGGAACCGTACGACCCGCCGCGCCGCCACCACCCCGCGGCTGACCTGGTAACCGCACTCGATGAAGAACGCCACCGGCCCCACCAGCACCGCGACATAGCCGTACACCGACACCAACTCGCCCACGCTGATGGCACCCTGGGCGGCCAGCCGCGCCGCCAGCCAGGTCACCACGGCCAGGAACAGCGTCGGCAGTCCCACACCGAGCGCCTGCACCCAGCTGGTCACCGCCCCGACCCGGTACCCCTGCGCCCGCAGCCGCTGCGAGTCGCGGTGGAAGGCGTCGGCGACCAGGCCCTTGCCGCCCAGCCCGTTCAGGACGCGCAGCCCGCCCGCGAGGTCGGCGATCCGTGCGGTCAGAACGCCCTGCCGCTCCCGGTACTCCGACTCCGTCCCCTGCAGCCGTCCCAGCAGCGGTCCGACGAGCACGCCGACCAGGGGCATCCCCAGCAGCACCACGACGGCGATGGGCACCGACACCGACACCAGCAACCCGGCGATCACCAGATAGGCGACGACCGCCCCGACCCCCGGCCCGACGACGGTCAGGCTCTGGCTGATGGTCTGGACGTCGCCCACGCCGATCGTGACGACCTCCCCGGTGCCGATCCGGCGGGGCAGCGCGGCACCCAGCCGTACCGCCTGGCCCACCAGCACCTTGACCGTGCGGAAGTTGGCGTCCATCCGCACCCGCGTCATCGTGCGGTGCCGCATGATGCTCAGCCAGGCGTTGAACGCCCCCACGGCGAACAGCGCGCCCGTCCACCCCACCAGCGCGCCGTGGTCACCTGTCGCCAGCCCCTCGTCGACGGCACGGGACAGCAGATACGGGGTCGCCGCCAGCAGCACCATCCACACGCTGGAGATCAGCGCCCCCATGACGGACCGCACCGGCTGGCGCACGACCAGCCACCACAGATACCGCCACCCGCCGCGGCAGTCCGGCTCGCCCGGGTCCTCGTACGCGTCGATCACCTGTCGCCCCCCTGAACCTTCACGCCAGGCTGTCCCGCCACGCCCGGTGCAGATCCGCGAACCTGCCCGTGCCCGCGACGAGTTCGGCCGGCGTACCGTCCTCGACGATCTTCCCGTGCTCCATGACCAGTACCCGGTCCGCGATCTCGACCGTGGACAGCCGGTGCGCGATGACGACGGCCGTACGGCCGTGCAGCACCGTCGACATCGCGCGCTGCACCGCCCGCTCGCCGGGAATGTCGAGCGAGCTGGTCGCCTCGTCGAGGATCAGCACGGCCGGGTCGGCGAGCAACGCCCGCGCAAAGGCCACCAGTTGACGCTGACCGGCCGAGATGCGCCCACCCCGCTTGCGTACGTCGGTGTCGTAGCCGTCGGGCAGCGAGCTGATGAAGTCGTGGGCGCCGATGGCCTTCGCGGCCCGCTCGATCTCCTCGCGGGTGGCGTCGGGCCGGCCGATGGCGATGTTCTCGGCGACCGTGCCGGAGAACAGGAACGCCTCCTGCGTCACCATCACCACCCCGCGCCGCAGCTCGGGCACGGCCAGCTCGCGCAGGTCGACGCCGTCCAGCAGGACCCGGCCCTCGGAGGGGTCGTAGAAGCGGGCGAGCAGCTTGGCCAGCGTCGACTTTCCGGCGCCGGTGGAGCCGACGACCGCGACCGTCTGGCCGGCCGGGAGGGTGAGGTCGAAGCGGGGCAGGACCTCGCCGCCGGTGCGGTAGGCGAACCGGACACCGTCGAAGACGACCTCGCGGCCGGGGTGCTCCGACGCCAGGTCCGGGAGCTGGACGGGCGTCTGCGGCTCGGGCACGGACGGCGTCTGGGCGAGCAGCCCGGCGATCTTCTCCAGGGAGGCGGCCGCCGACTGGTAGGAGTTCAGGAACATGCCGAGCCGATCGATCGGGTCGTACAGCCGCCGCAGGTACAGCACGGCCGCCGCGAGCACACCGAGGGCCAGCGTGCCGCCCGCGACCCGGTAGGCGCCCCACAGCACGATCCCCGCCACGGCCGTGTTGGCGACGATCCGGGAGCCGGTGACGTACCGGGCCATCTCCAGCAGGGCGTCGCCGTTCGTGCGCTCGTGGCGGGAGTTGAGGACCCGGAAGTCGGCGTCGTTGACGGCCTCGCGCCGGAACGCGCGCACCGGCCGGATGCCGTTCATCGTCTCCACGAACTTCACGATCACCGCGGCGATCGCGGTGGACCGCAGGGTGTACACGCGCGCGGCACGCCGCCGGTAGGACCGTACGAGCAGGTACAGCGGCACCAGGGAGGCCACGGCGACCGCGCCCAGGCCGAGGTCCAGCCAGAGCAGCATCGCCGAGATGTAGACGAAGGACAGGATGACGGTGACGAGTTCCTGCAGGCCCTCGTCGAGCAGCTCGCGCAGGGACTCCACGTCGGTGGTGGAACGGGAGATCAGCCGCCCGGACGTGTAGCGCTCGTGGAAGTCCAGGCTCAGCGCCTGGGCATGACGGAAGATACGGCCGCGCAGGTCGAGCAGCACGTCCTGGTTGACGCGGGCGGAGAGCCGGATGAACGCGTACTGGAGCCCGCCGGAGGCGAGGGCGCACAGCAGATAGCCGACGGCGACCGCGATCAGCGGCCCGAGGTCGTCGCGCCGGAACGCCGGTACGGCCGAGTCGATGGCGTACGCCACCAGCAGCGGGCCCGCCTGCACGGCCGCCTGCTGGAGCAGCAGCAGGAGCGTGGTCGCGGTGACGCGGGCCTTCATCGGGGCGAGCAGGGAGCGCAGGAGCGCCGAGGTGGCACCCGGCGGGGTGGGCAGGACGTCGCGGTCGAAGGGGTCGTCCGGCTTGCGGGGCTCCTCGGCCGGCTGTTCCCTGCCCGGTGCGGTGGCGGTCGTCGCCGTCATCGGTCGGCCTCCTCGGTCCCGGCCATGAGGTGGGCGTACTCGGGGTTGGTGCGCAGCAGCTCGTGATGGGTTCCGACGGCGGCGATCCGCCCGCCGGAGAGCAGGGCGACCCGGTCCGCGAGCAGCACGGTGGAGGGTCTGTGGGCGACGATCAGGGCGGTGGTCTGCGCGAGCACGTCCCGCAGGGCGGCCTCGACTGCGGCCTCGGTGTGGACGTCCAGAGCCGACAGGGGGTCGTCCAGCACGAGGAAACGGGGACGCCCGACGACCGCCCGGGCGAGCGCCAGCCGCTGCCGCTGCCCGCCGGAGAGACTGAGGCCCTGCTCGCCGACCTGTGTCCCGGTGCCGTGCGGCAGGGAGTGCGCGAAGTCGGCCTGCGCCACCGCGAGCGCCCGCCGCAGCTCGGGCTCGCCGGCCGCGTCCCCGGCGCCCATGAGGACGTTGTCGGCCACGCTGGCCGAGAAGAGCGTGGGTTCCTCGAAGGCGACGGCCACGAGCTCGCGCAGCTCATGCCTGGGCATCGCGGAGATGTCCCGCCCGTCGAGCGTGATCCGGCCGGACGTCACCTCGTGGAGACGGGGGACGAGGGCCGTGAGCGTCGTCTTGCCGCTGCCCGTCGCTCCGACCAGGGCCATGGACTCACCGGGCCGGATGTGGAGGTCGATGCGGTCGAGGACGGGCGGGGAGCCCTCCGGGGCGTCGGGGTAGCGGAACCGCACGTCGTGGAACCGGAGTCCGAGGTCCGTGCGGTCCGCGGGCGCCGTCGAGTCGTCGCCGCGGACGGCGGGCCGCTCGACCTCCTGCCTCTCCGGCACCGCGTCCATCACCTCGAAGTACCGCTCCGTGGCCGTCGCCGCCTCCTGGCTCATCGCCAGCAGGAATCCGATGGAGTCCACCGGCCACCGAAGAGCGAGCGCGGTCGACAAGAACGCCACCAGCGTCCCCGCCGACAGCTCCCCGTCCGCCACCTGCACGGTCCCCAGCACCAGCGCCGCCCCGATGGCCAGTTCCGGCAGCGTCACGATGACGCCCCAGATCGTCGCCAGCAGCCGCGCCTTGTGCAGCTCCGTGCCGCGCAACGTCCGCGACAGCTCCCGAAAGGCCCTCGCCTGGCTGCGGTGCCGCCCGAACCCCTTGATGATCCTGATGCCCAGCACGCTCTCCTCGACGACCGTCGTCAGGTCGCCGACCTGGTCCTGCGCGCGGCGCGCCACGGAGGCGTACCGCCTCTCGAAGATCACGCAGGTGATCAGCACGGGCACGGCCGGGACCAGGATGACCAGCCCGAGCGTCCAGTCCTGGAGCAGCATGATGATCACGCCGACGAGGATCGTGACGCCGTTGACCAGCAGGAACGTCAACGGAAAGGCGAGGAACATCCGCAGCAGCATCAGATCGGTCGTGCCCCGCGACAGCAGCTGTCCCGACGCCCACCGGTCGTGGAACGCCACCGGCAGCCGCTGGAGATGCCGGTACAGATCCGCCCGCATCGACGCCTCGACCCCTGCCAGCGGCCGCGCGACCAGCCACCGGCGCAGCCCGAACAGCAACGCCTCCGCGATCCCGAGCAGCAGGAGGTACAGCGCGCCCAGCCACACCCCGGCCGGGTCCCGGTCGGCCACGGGCCCGTCCACCATCCACTTCAGGACGAGCGGAATGACCAGGGCCAGACAGGAGGCGACGACCGCCACGAACGCGGCGGTGAACAGCCGCAGCCGCACGGGCCGCACATACGGCCACAGCCGCAGCAGCGTGCGTACGGCGGAACGGTCGGCCCGGTCAGGGCTGTCGTCGGCGGTTGCACGTGTCGTCACCATCAGTGGCGAGCGTACGGATCGCCACTGACACTGCCCACTGAGTTTCGGCCCGTCCGGGTTCGGTCGTTGGTCCTACGACCTGGGAGGCGTGCGAAGGCCGTCCCGGCGGACGGGGCCGTACGCGCGTGCTCGACGCGGGCCGCGCCGCCCGGGCGGCGCTCGCCACCGACCCGGCCACCGACCCGGTGCTCGGGCCGAGCCGCCTCAGCCGTGCGCGCGAAGCAGCAGCACGGCCCGCGCCGGCACCGTGATCTCCGTCCCCGCCCGATGCTCCACGCCCGGCGCTTCCCGCTGCTCCTCGCGCGAGGTGTCGACGACCACCTCGTACCGCCGCGCCCACGGCGGACCGGGCAGCACGAAGCTCACCGGCCGGTCGCCCGCGTGCAGCACCGCCAGGAAGCTGTCGTCGACGATCGGCGCCCCCCGCTCGTCCCGCCCCGGGATGTCCCGTCCGGACAGATACATGCCCAGGGTGGCGGCGGGCGCGTACCAGTCCCGTTCCGTCATCTCCGTGCCCCGCACGGTGAACCAGGCCAGGTCCCGCAGCCCGTCGGCCGAGTGCGCCCGCCCGGAGAAGAACGCCCGCCGCCGCAGCACGGGATGCCGGTGCCGCAGCTCGATCAGCCGGGACGTCAGGTCGAACAGGGCCCTCCAGGCCGGGTCCTGCAGCAGTCCCCAGTCCAGCCAGCTGATCTCGTTGTCCTGGCAGTAGGCGTTGTTGTTGCCGCGCTGGGTCCGCCCCAGCTCGTCACCGGCGACCAGCATCGGCACCCCCGTCGACAGCAGCAGGGTCGTCAGCAGGTTCCGCAGCTGCCGCCGCCGCAGCGCCCGTACCCGCTCGTCGTCCGTCTCGCCCTCGGCACCGCAGTTCCAGGACCGGTTGTCGTCCGTGCCGTCCCGGTTGCCCTCGCCGTTGGCCTCGTTGTGCTTGCGCTCGTAGGAGACCAGGTCCCGCAGGGTGAAACCGTCGTGCGCGGTCACGAAGTTGACCGAGGCGTACGGCCGTCGCCCGCCCCACGCGTACAGGTCGCTGGACCCCGACAGGCGGTACCCCAGGTCCCGTACGTCCGGCAGCGCGCCTCGCCAGTAGTCCCGTACGGCGTTGCGGTAGCGGTCGTTCCACTCCGTCCACAGCGGCGGGAAGGCGCCCACCTGGTAGCCGCCCGAGCCCACGTCCCAGGGCTCGGCGATCAGCTTCACCCGCCGCAGCACCGGGTCCTGGGCGATGACGGCGAGAAACGGGGACAGCATGTCGACGTCGTGCATCGAGCGCGCCAGCGCCGCCGCCAGGTCGAAACGGAAGCCGTCCACCCCCATCTCCGTCACCCAGTACCGCAGCGAGTCCGTGATGAGCCGCAGCACGTGCGGCTGGACGACGTGCAGGGTGTTTCCGCAGCCCGTGTAGTCCGCGTACCGGCGCGGGTCCGACTGCAACCGGTAGTACCCCCGGTTGTCGATGCCCTTCAACGACAGCATCGGGCCCAACTCGCCCGCCTCCGCCGTGTGGTTGTAGACGACGTCGAGGATGACCTCGATCCCGGCCGCGTGCAGCGCGCGGACCATCTGCTTGAACTCGCCGACCTGCTGGCCGGTCGTACCGGTGGCGGCGTACGCGGCGTGCGGCGCGAAGTAGCCGATGGAGTTGTAGCCCCAGTAGTTGCGCAGCCCCTTGCGGAGCAGATGGTCCTCGTGCGCGAACTGGTGCACCGGCAGCAGTTCCACCGCCGTCACGCCCAGCTTCACCAGGTGCTCGATCGCCGCCGGATGGGCCAGACCGGCGTACGTGCCGCGCAGCTCCTCCGGGATCTGGGGGTGCAGCCTGGTGAAGCCCCGCACATGCACCTCGTAGATCACGGAGTCCGCCCACGGCGTCTTCGGCCGGCGGTCGTCCATCCACTCGTCGTCGGGCGCCTCGTCGTGGACGACCACGCCCTTCGGGACGTACGGCGCCGAGTCCCGCTCGTCGCGCACGGTGTCGGCGACATGCTGCTGCGGCCAGTCCCGGACATGGCCGTACACCTCCGGCGGCAGGCTGAAGTCGCCGTCCACCGCCCGCGCGTACGGATCCAGGAGCAGCTTCGCCGGGTTCCAGCGGGCACCGGTCCACGGGTCCCAGCGGCCGTGCACCCGGTAGCCGTAGCGCTGGCCCGGCATCACACCCGGCACGAAGCCATGCCAGATCTCGTGCGTCAGTTCGGTCAGCTTGGCGCGCGTCTCCTTGCCGTGTTCGTCGAACAGGCACAGCTCGACCGCCTCCGCCCCGCCCGCCCACAGCGCGAAGTTGGTGCCCGCCACCCCGTCCGGCCCGACCCGGAAGCGGGCGCCGAGCGGCACCGGCGTGCCCGGCCACACGGGCACCGCGGGCACCTTGCGCCGCGCCCCGTTCACCACCGAGGCCGGGCGCACCTCCTCAGCGGCGACCCCCTGGGCCACCGCCTCCTGCTCGGCTGCGCTCGACACCTGTCGGCCTCCCACGGCTCAGGGACCACACGAACGGGGAAGGAGCCCACGGAGTCCCGGTCCGCGGCTCCCCTCGCGTCGTCCTCCCCACTGTTCTGCCCACCGGGTGCCTCGCACTCACGTTTCCCCAGGGCCACCCCGGTCGTTGGGGTCTTCGTGAGGCACGTACAAGGGCGCGCGCGGCGCGCGGGGGCCGTGTTGGCCGCCGTACTGACATGGGCCGGCCTGCTGGCCGGGGCGGCCGGCTGCACCTCGGACACCGGCCGGGGCGGCATCGACCGGATGCTCGGCAAACCGCCCGCGCCCGAGGACGTCATCCGGGTCACGCCGGACGACAACACCAAAGGCGTACGCCCCGGCGACCGGCTCGGTGTCCGTGTGCTCAGCGGGCGCCTGGAGTCGGTGAAGGTCGTCAGGTCCCAGGACGCCCAGGAGTCCGAGGTGCCCGGCCGCATCTCCGAGGACGGCCTGCGCTGGGAACCCCGGGACACCGGCCTGGCGCTGGCCGCCAGGTACACGGTCGACGCGGTGGCCGTCGACGGCCACGGGCGGCGCAGCGCCCGGCACACGACCTTCACCACGTACGTCCCCGAGGAGCGCTTCATCGGATACGTCACCCCGGAGAACCGCGCCACCGTCGGCACCGGGATGATCGTCTCCCTGGAGTTCAACCGGCAGATCGAGAACCGGGCCGAGGTCGAACGCGCCGTCCAGGTCACCGCCGAGCCAGCCGTGGAGATCCGCCCGCACTGGTTCGGCAGGGCCCGCCTCGACTTCCGCCCCGAGCGCTACTGGAAGCCCGGCACCCGGGTCACCGTCGCCCTGCGCCTGCGGGACGTCGAAGGGGCGCCCGGGGTGTACGGGCTCCAGTACAAGACGTTCTCCTTCACCGTGGGTCGCCACCAGGTCTCCCTCGTCGACGCCGCGAAGCACACCATGGAGGTACGGCGCGACGGCGAGCTGCTCACCAGCGTTCCCATCACGGCCGGCGCCCCGAGGACGACCACCTACAACGGCAAGATGGTGGTCACCGAGATGCTCGAACTGACCCGCATGAACGGTGCCACGGTCGGCTTCAAGAAGAAGAACGGCAAGGGCGAGTACGACATCCCGGACGTCCCGCACGCCATGCGCCTGACCGACTCCGGCACCTTCCTGCACGGCAACTACTGGGCGGACGCCTCGGTCTTCGGCCGCAGCAACGTCAGCCACGGGTGCGTGGGACTCAGGGACGTCAAGGGCGGCGGCTCCGAGACGCCCGCGGGCTGGTTCTTCGACCGCAGCCTCGTCGGGGACGTCGTCGAGGTCGTCCACAGCAACGACAAAAAGGTCGCTCCCGACAATGGCCTCGGAGGCTGGAATATGGGCTGGAAGGAGTGGAAGGCGGGGAGTGCGGTGAAGTAACCGGACACGGGGGTGTGTTGCTCGACCAACCGGCTATCTGCCGATGTTGGAACGGAATGGTGACAATCGCGCGGCGCCGACGCCCCTGGCCTTGTGGTTAATATGCGCCGGAGCGCGCGGTAGGCGCGCGGGGGAGCGGGTCCTGGGGGCCCGGGGAGGGGAGAACGACTTTGAACGTGCGGCCGATATCGGGGGCGTCGGTTGATGCGCGCAGGCGCAAGGGGATGGCGGCACTGGCGGGGGTACTGCTGCTCACGGTCACCGCGTGCGGTGGGAGCGGCGGATCGGGCTCGGGGACCGGCGACGGCAAGGGCGAGGACTCCGGTGCGGCCCGGGCCAAGGAGTCGCGGGCGGTCGTGACGATAGCCCCGAAGGACGGCGCCGAGTCCGTCGGGACCAGCGGAGCGCTGAAGGTCACCGCCGACAAGGGCAGACTGACGGCCGTCGAGGTCAAGGACGCCAAGGGCAACGCGATAGCCGGAAAGATATCCGGCGACGGCGCCAGCTGGACGCCGTCCACGCACCTGGCCGCCGCCACGAAGTACACGGTGCACGCGGTCGCCGAGGACGCCGAGGGCGCAAAGGCCACCGAGGAGGCCGACTTCACCACGCTGACCCCGAAGGACACCTTCCTCGGCCGTTTCACACCGGAGGACGGATCCGAGGTCGGCGTCGGGATGCCGTTCTCGATCCGGTTCAGCCGGGGCATCACCAACCCCGAGGACGTCGAGAAGGCGATCACCATCAAGACCGAGCCGGCCGTCGAGGTGGCGGGCCACTGGTTCGGCAACGACCGTCTGGACTTCCGGCCCGAGAAGTACTGGAAGGAAGGCACCAAGGTCACCGTCGACCTCAACCTCGACGGCGTCGAGGGCCGATCCGGGGTCTACGGCGAGCAGGACAAGAAGGTCTCCTTCACCATCGGCCGCGACCAGGTCTCGGTCGTCGACGTGAAGACCAAGAAGATGAAGGTCATGCAGGACGGCAAGGTCGTCAGGACCATTCCCGTCACCACCGGCGCACCCGGGTACGAGACCTGGAACGGCCAGATGGTCATGACCGAGAAGTTCGTCCAGACCCGTATGAACGGCGACACGGTCGGCTACGAGGGCGAGTACGACATCAAGGACGTGCCGCACGCCATCCGCCTGACCGACTCGGGCACCTTCGTCCACGGCAACTACTGGGGCGGCGACGCCTTCGGCAACCGCAACGTCAGCCACGGCTGCGTCGGCCTGCGCGACGTGAAGGGCGCGTGGGACAAGAACGCCCCGGCGGCGTGGTTCTTCAACCACTCGATGATCGGCGACGTCGTGGTCGTGAAGAACTCCCAGGACGCGACGGTGGCTCCGGACAACGGCCTGAACGGCTGGAACATGTCGTGGGAGAAGTGGAAGGCCTGACCAGGTCCTCTCGGCGCACGGCCCCGGATGTCCGCCTCGGTGTGAGGTACGGCACCGGGGCCGTCCCCGTTAGTCGACGTTAACCTGCTCGCATGACCGTGAATCTCGAAGTCGCCGAGGGCGTCGGCACCCTGCGTCTCGACCGCCCGCCCATGAACGCGCTGGACGTCGCCACCCAGGACAGGCTCAAGGAGCTGGCCGAGGAGGCGGGCCGGCGTGACGACGTACGGGCCGTGGTGATCTACGGCGGGGAGAAGGTGTTCGCGGCGGGCGCGGACATCAAGGAGATGCAGGCCATGGACCACACGGCCATGGTCCTGCGCGCACGGGCCCTGCAGGAGTCGTTCACGGCGGTGGCCCGGATCCCCAAGCCGGTCGTCGCGGCCGTGACGGGGTACGCGCTCGGCGGCGGCTGCGAGCTGGCGCTGTGCGCGGACTTCCGGATCGCCGCGGACAACGCCAAGCTGGGCCAGCCGGAGATCCTGCTCGGCCTCATCCCCGGCGCGGGCGGCACCCAGCGGCTGGCCCGCCTCGTGGGCCCCTCGAAGGCGAAGGACCTGATCTTCACCGGCCGCATGGTGAAGGCGGCGGAGGCCCGGGAGTTGGGCCTGGTGGACCGGGTCGTGGCGGCGGACCAGGTGTACGCCGAGGCGCACGCCTGGGCGGCGAAACTGGCGCAGGGCCCGGCGCTCGCGCTGCGCGCGGCGAAAGAGTCGATCGACATGGGTCTGGAGACGGACATCGAGACCGGTCTCGCGGTCGAACGGAACTGGTTCGCGGGCCTGTTCGCGACCGAGGACCGCGAGCGCGGGATGCGCAGCTTCGTCGAAGAAGGGCCGGGCAAGGCGAAGTTCCTCTGAACGTCCGGCCGAGGCCGGATGATCGCCCGGGAAACGTCTGATGTGAAACTCCGTAGAACCACTTGCAATTGACGGAGTGTCTGATCCGGGTCCCTCGATGGGGCGGTTTATGGCAGCCTTAAGGCAGCCTTAAGCGTGCCTTGTCGAGGGAGCCCGTCGATTGCCTCCAGCAGACCCTTCGCCGCAGGTCGGACAGGCTGTGGCGGGCTCTGAACTGCCTATGTCATATGCCGTCGGAGAGGTGTGGAATGCCGGATTCCGGGGGGTGTATTCCACGGGAACGGCCACGCGGGGCGCCGTCGGCGGCCATGATGGGGGCATGGCGGGGCTGGAGGGTATCGAACAGCCGCGGGGACACGGCCGTGCGACCACGGCACGCTGGTCGCCGGCGGCCGAGGACGAAGCTGCTTCCAAGGCACTGGAGCTGTTCGGTAATCCGACGGAGGCGGAGGTTCCGCTCCCGTCCCGTCCCGAGTCCGCCGCAACGGCGCGCCGGCTGGCCCAGGTGATCGTGCTCCGCCAGTGGGGTCTGGGTCCGAAGATGACCGAGGACGCGGTCCTGCTCGTCTCGGAACTCGTCGGCAACGCCGTCCGCCACACCGGCGCCCGTGTCTTCGGACTGCGTATGCGCCGCCGCCGCGGCTGGATCCGCGTCGAGGTTCGCGATCCGTCCCGCGGACTGCCCTGCCTGATGCCGGTTCAGGAGATGGACGTCAGCGGCCGGGGCCTGTTCCTGGTGGACAAGCTCTCCGACCGCTGGGGCGTCGACCTGCTGCCGCGCGGCAAGACCACATGGTTCGAGATGCGGGTGGCCGACCGATAGACATGCGGTGCGGGGCGCGTCTGAGCCGCTCTCAGGGCGCGTCCGCGTAGCGGGTGGCGAGCGCGGCCGCGCGGTCGCGCAGACGGGTGCGCAACGAGGCCGGCGCCAGGGCCTCCGCGTCCGTACCGAGCTGCCACAGCGCCCACTCGGCGTGCCGCAGATCCTGGAACGTCGCCTCCAGCCGCAGCCGGCCGTCCGCCTCGGGCTTTGCGGTGCGGACGGTCACCGCCGTGCTCAGCAGGTCCTCACGCCGCTGCGGCTCGACCCGGACCAGCACGGCGATATGGCCGCTGGACAGGAACCGCGCGCAGCGTTCCCGCCAGATCCGGTCCAGATCCACCGTGTCCGGCCGCTGGGCCGGCTCGGGGAGCTCCTCGGCGGCCAGCACCCGAGACAGCCGGTAGGTACGGTCCGCACCCGATCTCGTGGCCAGCAGATAGCTCCGGTCGCGCACGGTCACCAGGCCGACGGGGTCCACCGTGCGCCATCGCGGTGGCTGGTCCGTGGCGGCGTAGTGGATGCGCAGTCGGCGTCCGGCGAACACCGCGCGCCGTATCTCGGCCATCGTCGTGGCGGGCACCTCCTCGGTGACCGACCGGCGTGAGAGCAGATCGGTCTCCGGCTCGACGAGAACGCGCCGGGCCGCGTCGCTCGCGGTGGCCCGATGCCCTTCGGGCAACGCGTCGACCACCTTGCGCATGGCCGAGGCGAGCGCCGAGCCGAGGCCGAACGCCCGCTCGCCACGCCCCGCTTGGGCGGCCAGCAGGGCGAGGGCCTCGTCGTGGTTCAGTCCGGTGAGCTCGGTCCGGAAGGTGGGCAGCAACGCGAACCCGCCGTGTCGGCCGCGTTCGGCGTAGACCGGGACGCCGGCCGCGGACAGCGCCTCGATGTCGCGCAGCACGGTACGAGTGGACACCTCCAGCTCGCGGGCCAGCGTGGTCGCGGTCAGTCGACCGCGCTGACGCAGCAGCAGCACCAGCGAGACCAGCCGATCGGCGCGCATGCGAAAACCCTATCGAATACATGACGAAGGGTGTCGTGCTTTGTTGGAAGGGTCGTGAGCACGACGTCGGCGAGCGCGGTTGCCGCGCCGACGGCGTACGTCCTTGCGATGATGCGAACGGAGCTGATGTGGCAGTGGAACGAACGGCGGTCAACCCGGTGACCTGGTCGGCGGAGCTGGGATTCAACCAGGGTGAGCTCGTCTTTGGGCACACCCGGACGCTGTACTGCTCCGGACAGACCGCGATGAGCGACGACGGCAGGCCCCTGCACGACGGTGACATGGCAGCACAGCTGGCGCTCAGCCTCGACAACCTGGAGGGCGTGCTCGGCGCGGCCGGCATGTCCCTCGCGAACCTCGTCCGCCTCAACGTCTACACCACCGACGTCGATCTGCTGTTCCCGCACTACGGCGTACTGGCATCGCGCCTGGTCGCCGCCGGGGTGGCGCCGGCCACCACGATGCTCGGGGTGACACGGCTGGCCGTCCCCGGTCAGATGGTCGAGCTCGAAGGGACGGCCGTCGCGTGACGCGACCTCGCCGCCCGAGCCGCTCGTGCCGGTCGAACCGGCACGAGCAGCAGGCGGGAGGGTGACTCGGGTGCTCACCATGGTGACGATCGGCGTCTACGGCTTCGACGCCGAGACCTTCCTGACGAGCCTGCGGCACGCGGACGTCCGCCTCCTGCTCGACGTACGTCAGCGCCGCGGGGTCCGGGGACCCGAGTACGCCTGGGCGAACTCACGCCGACTGCAGACCGCCCTCGCCCGGGCCGGCATCGCCTACGAGCACCACCCCGAGCTCGCCCCCACCACCGAACTGCGCCTGCTGCAGTACGCCGAGGACGACCGCCGAGGGGTCGGCAAGCGCACGCGCCGTGAACTCGCCCCCGAGTACACCCGCCGCTACACCACCGAGATCCTCGACCGCGCCGACCTCACGCCGATCGTGTCGGCGCTGTCGCGGGTGGGGACGGCGGCGCTGTTCTGCGTGGAGCGCGACCCGCAGGCCTGCCACCGCTCGCTGATCGCCCGGCGACTGACCGAGCGGCACCGGGTCACGATCGAGCACCTGCGCCCGGGGTGAGGGGCGGTGGCACGTCGGGCCGGCGCCGAACCGCTGCGTACCGGCTGTGACTCGGCGACCCGTATATATCCACCCTTCGGGTGAATCATGCGCTTTTCGGCACCGTGCTCATTAAATGGTCCGGTGAACCTGACCCACCGCACCCTCCTCGCCGGCGTCGGCCTTCTCGCGCTCGCCGCCTGTGGCACCGAGTCCGCCACGGGCGGGAGCCGGGCCGCCGAGTCCCGCGACGGCACCCGGGCCGCCGTCCCCGCCCCCGCGAAGCAGCGGCCCGTGGACGCACTGCCCGGCATGCCGCCCGTCCTCGACCCCAAGGACGTCTACGCCGCCGACCGCCCGAACAAGCTCTCCCCGGTCGTCAAGGACTTCCCGTCCCGTGTCTACGTCCCCAACACCGAGTCGGACACCGTCTCCGTCATCGACCCGAAGACGTACAAGATCATCGAGACCATTCCCGTCGGCCGTCAGCCCCAGCACGTCGTGCCGTCCTGGGACCTGAAGACCCTGTGGGTCAACAACAACCGCGGCCACACCCTCACCCCCATCGACCCGAAGACCGGCAAGGCGGGCAAGGAGGTGAAGGTCCACGACCCGTACAACCTCTACTTCACCCCCCACGGCAAGTACGCCGTCGTCATGGCCTCCCTGGACCGCGAACTGGTCTTCCGCGACCCCCACACCATGAAGCGGGTCAAGACCGAGCCGGTCACCTGCTACGGCGTCAACCACGCCGACTTCTCCCTCGACGGCCGGTACTTCATCGTCTCCTGCGAGTTCAGCGGGGAACTGCTCAAGGTCGACACACAGAAGATGAAGGTGGTCGGGCAGCAGAAGCTGCCGTTCGAGGGGGCCATGCCCCAGGACGTCAAGGTGTCACCGGACGGCAAGCGGTTCTACATCGCCGACATGATGGCCCACGGCATGTGGGTGCTGGACGGCGACAAGTTCGACAAGCCGACGCTGCTGCCCACCGGCAAGGGCTGCCACGGCCTCTACGTCAGCCGCGACTCGCGCGAGATGTACGTCTCCAACCGGGGCGAGGGCAGCGTCTCCGTCTTCGACTTCACCAAGAACAGGCTCACCAAGAAGTGGCACCTCCCCGAGGGCGGCAGCCCCGACATGGGCGGTGTCTCCGCCGACGGCAAGGTGCTGTGGCTGTCGGGACGGTACGACGCCGAGGTGTACGCCATCGACACCCGTACCGGTGAGCAACTCGCCCGCATCCCGGTCGGCAGCGGCCCCCACGGCCTCGCCGTGTACCCGCAGCCGGGCCGGTACTCCCTGGGGCACACCGGCATCTTCCGTTAGCGCAGGGGTGGTTGCGCAGCAGCAGCCGCAGGGCCCGTGCCACCATCGTTCCTTCGTGCTCCGTGACTCCGCCCCGCCCGGGTGGCCGCCGCGGCCGGCGCGCGGGCGGGCGGTTAATCTGACCTGCGGCAGCAAGCCAGCACCACACGACAGACGCGAGCAGACGCGAGTAGAGGGGCGGACCGGTGGCGAACATCGACATCGAGGAAGCACGTAGGCAGTTCGAGCGCATCGATGCGGACGGGGACGGCACCATCACCGCCGCCGAGTTCAAGACCGCCCTGGCTCAGGGCGGCGACTGGAACGTCACCGAGGCGGTCGCCGAGGCGATCATCAAGAGCCGTGACCTGAACGGCGACAAGCTCCTGTCGTTCGACGAGTTCTGGACCTTCCTGAACAAGTGACGCCCGCGCAGGGGCGCCCGGCCACCGCCTGCGCGGGCCACGGGCGCCCCTTCGTCATCGGGGGCGCTCGCTCACACGACCTCCAGCGGCCGGTGCGGTCCGTCCGGCAGCTCGATGCGGACCGGGTCCCCGGCCCGCACCACACCCCCCTCGACGACCACACTCATGATCCCGGCCTTGAACCGCACGCCGCCCTCGGCGTCCCGTTCGACGACCTGCCGCATCAGCCCCTTGCGGAAGCCGTCGATCTGAGCGCAGGGATTGCGCAGCCCGGTCACCTCCACCACGGCCTCGTCCCCGAGCCTCAGCCGGGTCCCGGTGGGCAGGCCCAGCAGATCGATCCCCCGGGTGGTGACGTTCTCCCCCAACTCCCCGGCCGCGACCTCGAACCCGGCCGCACGCACCTCGTCGAACAACTCCGCGTGCATGAGGTGCACCTGCCGCAGATTCGGCTGCGAGGGGTCCTTCCGCATCCGGAACCGGTGCTTCACGGTCTCACCGGCATGCACGTCCCCTTCCACCCCGAACCCGGCGACGAGCGTGATGCTCTCCCGGTTCGGCTTGGTGAACGAGTACGTCCCGTTGCTGCTGACCGCGGCGACAGATGCACCCATGCCGAAATCTGCTCCCTCGCTAGGTGATCGAACCGTCAGACGTTCTCGGCCCACTCGCGCAGCGCCGCCTTGCTGGGGAAATCCGCCACGTTCTTGTCCAAGGGGTCGTCCGTGTACTGGTGGAAGCGCCACTTCGCCCGGATGCGGGGTTTGCCGGCGGCCACGTAGTCGGCGATCCAGAGCCCGTCACCCGCGTACGAGGTCCTGTCGACGTCGAGCCAGTAGTGGCGGTTGGCGTACAGAACCACCGGATTGCCGGGCCGTCTCTCCTTCACCTTCCGGATGAAGAGGTCCTTCTCGGCGTTGCTCGCGTGCGTCCCGTCGCTCGTCGTCTCCCAGTCCACGGCGAGGATGTCACCCGGCCTGTCCGGGGCGTGTGCGACGAAGTAGTCCGCCTGGGCCGACAGGTTGCCGGGCCACAGGAAGTGGTAGAAGCCGACCACCAGTCCGGCGTCGCGGGCGCGCTCGGTCTGGGCGGCGAGTTTGGGGTTGATGTACGAGCGGCCCTCCGTCGCCTTGATGAAGACGAAGGAGAGGCCGTCGGTGTCGTAGGACGAGGACTGGTACGCACTCACGTCGATGCCGCGCAGCATGGGGGAACTCCCTGACGTGCCGGTGGGGGGCAGGAGTCGGGTCCGATGTATGTCCCACCTTGGCACCTTTGAGGCGTCCCTGATGTGGAATCGTCAACATTCGATGATGTTGACCGCAAGACCTCCGCGCGCCGTCTCCTTGTACTTCACCGACATGTCGGCGCCCGTGTCCTTCATGGTCTTGATGACCTTGTCCAGGGACACCTTGTGCGAGCCGTCCCCCCGCATCGCCATCCGCGCCGCCGTGACCGCCTTCACCGCGGCCATGCCGTTGCGCTCGATGCACGGGATCTGGACGAGGCCGCCGACCGGGTCGCAGGTCAGGCCCAGGTTGTGCTCCATGCCGATCTCGGCGGCGTTCTCGACCTGCTCCGGGGAACCGCCGAGCACCTCGGCCAGCGCGCCCGCCGCCATCGAGCAGGCCGAGCCCACCTCGCCCTGGCAGCCGACCTCGGCGCCGGAGATGGACGCGTTCTCCTTGAAGAGCATGCCGATCGCGCCGGCCGCCAGCAGGAAGCGGACGACGCCCTCCTCGTCGGCGCCCGGCACGAAGTTGATGTAGTAGTGCAGCACGGCCGGGATGATGCCCGCGGCACCGTTCGTCGGGGCGGTCACCACGCGCCCGCCCGCCGCGTTCTCCTCGTTCACGGCCATCGCGTAGAGCGTGATCCACTCCATGGCCAGGGCCTTCGGATCGCCCTCGGAGCGCAGCTTGCGCGCGGTGTTCGCGGCCCGGCGGCGGACCTTCAGACCGCCCGGCAGGATGCCCTCGCGGGACATGCCGCGCGACACGCACGCCTGCATCACCCGCCAGATCTCCAGCAGACCCTCGCGGATCTCCTCCTCCGTGCGCCATGCGCGCTCGTTCTCCAGCATCAGCGCGGAGATCGACAGGCCGGTCTCCTGCGTCAGCCGCAGCAGCTCGTCACCCGTGCGGAAGGGGTACTTCAGCACCGTGTCGTCGAGCTTGATCCGGTCCGCGCCCATCGCGTCCTCGTCGACGACGAAGCCGCCGCCCACCGAGTAGTACGTCTTCGACACCAGCTCAGCCCCGGAGGCGTCGTACGCCCACAGGGTCATGCCGTTCGCGTGGTAGGGGAGCGCCTTGCGGCGGTGCAGGACCAGGTCGTCGTCGAAGGAGAACGGGATCTCGTGCTCGCCGAGCAGCCGGATCCGGCCCTCCGCCTTGATGGCCTCGACGCGCTCGTCGGCCGACTCCACGTCCACCGTCCGCGGGGAGGCCCCCTCCAGGCCCAGCAGCACCGCCTTCGGGGTGCCGTGGCCGTGGCCGGTCGCGCCGAGCGAGCCGTACAGCTCGCAGCGGACGGACGCGACGGAGGGCAGCAGGTCCTCGTTGCGCAGGCGGCGGGCGAACATGCGGGCCGCCCGCATCGGGCCGACCGTGTGGGAGCTCGACGGGCCGATGCCGATCGAGAACAGGTCGAAGACCGAGATGGCCACGGGGAACTCCTCAATACGGGGTGGTGCAGAAGGGCTTCCACGGGGTGCCCCGCCCGCTCACCGACCAGTGTGCGGGACACCCCACGGAAAGGAACTACTTGTTCAGACCGGGGTACAGCGGGTGCTTGTCGGCCAGCGCCCTGACCCGGGCCCTGAGCGACTCGGCGTCGTAGGACGGCTTGAGCGTCTCGGCGATCACGTCCGCGACCTCGGCGAAGTCCTCGGCGGTGAAGCCGCGGGTCGCCAGGGCGGGCGTACCGATGCGCAGCCCCGACGTCACCATCGGCGGGCGCGGGTCGTTCGGGACCGCGTTGCGGTTGACCGTGATGCCGACCTCGTGGAGACGGTCCTCGGCCTGCTGGCCGTCCAGCTCGGACTCGCGCAGGTCGACCAGGAGCAGGTGCACGTCGGTGCCCCCGGAGAGCACGTTCACCCCCGCCGCACGGGCGTCGGCGGCGGTCAGCCGCTCGGCGAGGATCTTCGCACCCTCCACCGTACGGCGCTGGCGCTCCTTGAACTCCTCGCTCGCGGCGACCTTGAAGGAGACCGCCTTGGCCGCGATCACGTGCTCCAGGGGGCCGCCCTGGAAGCCCGGGAAGACGGACGAGTTCAGCTTCTTCGCGAAGTCCTTCTTCGCGAGGATGATGCCGCCGCGCGGGCCGCCCAGCGTCTTGTGGGTGGTGGAGGTGACGACGTCCGCGTACTGCACCGGGTTCGGGTGCAGGCCGGCCGCCACCAGGCCCGCGAAGTGGGCCATGTCGACCCACAGGTACGCCTCGACCTCGTCGGCGATCCGCCGGAACTCGGCGAAGTCCAGCTGCCGCGGGTACGCCGACCAGCCGGCGATGATCACCTTCGGCCGGTGCTCCTTGGCGAGCCGCTCGACCTCGGCCATGTCGACGAGACCGGCGTCGTCCACGTGGTACGCGACCACGTTGAACTGCTTGCCGGAGAAATTCAGCCGCATGCCGTGGGTGAGGTGGCCGCCGTGGGCCAGGTCCAGGCCGAGGATCGTGTCACCGGGCTGGGCCAGGGCGAACAGGGCGGCCTGGTTCGCGGAGGCGCCCGAGTGCGGCTGGACGTTGGCGTACTCGGCGCCGAACAGCTCCTTGACCCGGTCGATCGCGATCTGCTCGGCGACGTCGACGTGCTCGCAGCCGCCGTAGTAGCGCCGGCCGGGGTAGCCCTCGGCGTACTTGTTGGTCAGGACCGAGCCCTGGGCCTCCATGACCGCGATCGGCGCGAAGTTCTCGGAGGCGATCATCTCCAGGGTGGACTGCTGGCGCTCCAGCTCGGCGTCGAGCGCGGCGGCGACGGCCGGGTCGAGCTCGTGCAGGGGCGTGTTCAGAAGCGACTTGTCAGACATCTCAGTCATAAGGGGCTACGACTCCTCAGCCGGCGGTGTGGGCGTCGTACTCGTCGGCGGAGAGCAGGTCGGCCGGCTCCTCCGTGACGCGTACCTTGAACAGCCAGCCGCCCTCGAAGGGGGCGGAGTTCACCAGCGCCGGGTCGTTCACCACGTCCTCGTTGATCTCGGTGATCTCACCGGTGACCGGGGAGTACAGGTCCGACACCGACTTGGTCGACTCCAGCTCGCCGCAGGTGTCACCCGCGGTCACGGTCGAGCCGACCTCGGGGAGCTGGGCGTAGACGACATCGCCGAGCGCGTTCGCCGCGAACTCGGTGATGCCGACCGTCGCGACGCCGTCCTCGGCGGTCGACAGCCACTCGTGCTCCTTGCTGTAGCGCAGCTGCTGGGGGTTGCTCATGGCCTGAATTCTCCTGTACGCGCGGGAGGGATGCGGAATGGGGTGTGCTGGAAACCCGGATGAGCAGCGCAAACGTGCGCGAGGTCACGCACGGGTCGCTGTCGGTGACTGCTGTGCGGCCGGTCTCTGCTTCCGGCCAAGTGTCTACTTCTGCCGCTTGTAGAAGGGCAGCGCCACGACCTCGTACGGCTCATGGCTGCCGCGGATGTCCACGCCGACCCCGGCCGTACCCGGCGCCGAGTGGGCCGCGTCGACGTACGCCATCGCGATCGGCTTGCCCAGCGTGGGGGAGGGGGCGCCGGAGGTGACCTCGCCGACGACCTCGCCGCCGGCGACGACCGGGTACCCGGCCCGCGGCACCCGACGCCCCTCGGCGACCAGGCCGACGAGGACGCGCGGCGGGTTCTCCGCGGCACGGGAGGCGGCCCGCTCCAGGGCCTCGCGCCCCACGAAGTCGCCCTCCTTCTCGAACTTCACCACCCGGCCGAGCCCGGCGTCGAAGGGCGTGAGCGAGGTCGACAGCTCATGGCCGTACAGCGGCATGCCCGCTTCGAGGCGCAGCGTGTCCCGGCAGGACAGACCGCAGGGGACCAGGCCGACGCCCTCGCCCGCCTTGGTCAGTGCCTGCCACAGCTCGACGGCGTGCTCCGGCTTCACGAACAGCTCGAAGCCGTCCTCACCGGTGTAGCCGGTGCGGGCGATCAGGGCGGGCACGCCGGCGACGGTGCCGGGCAGTCCGGCGTAGTACTTCAGGCCGTCGAGGTCGGCGTCGGTCAGCGACTTCAGGATGCCGGGGGACTCGGGGCCCTGGACGGCGATGAGCGCGTACGCGTCCCGGTCGTCGCGGACCTCGGCGTCGAAGCCGGCCACCCGCTCGGTCAGCGCGTCCAGCACGATCTGGGCGTTGGAGGCGTTGGCGACGACCATGTACTCGCTCTCGGCGAGCCGGTAGACGATCAGGTCGTCGAGGATGCCGCCGTCGGCCCGGCAGATCATGGTGTAGCGGGCGCGGCCGACACCCACGGAGGCGATGTTGCCGACCAGGGCGTGGTTCAGGAAGGCGGCGGCCTGCGGACCGGTGACGGTGATCTCGCCCATGTGGGAGAGGTCGAAGATCCCGGCCTTCGTCCGCACGGCGATGTGCTCGTCGCGCTCGGAGCCGTAGCGCAGGGGCATGTCCCAGCCGGCGAAGTCGGTCATCGTCGCGCCGAGCGAGCGATGCAGGGCATCGAGCGCGGTGTGACGGAGTGGCGTACTGCTCACGGTCGGTCGTCTCCCAGATGCGTGAGGGCGAGGTCGGTCCTCCCCATCTGTCATCGGAACCTGAGAGGTTCGCCATGACCCGCGGGGGTCCATGGCTTGCACCTTGGGTGGGGCGGCGCCCGCCCTCGACGAGGGGGGTGCGGCCCGCTTTTCAGATGTGCCTCGCCCGCGCGGTAACGGGGCCTGAGAGATTCAAGGGAGGGACTTGCTCCTTCGGCGCCCCGGCGATGCACTGCCAGGGACTCTCCCGCGCGGATTCAAACGGCCGGTATGCAGTTGGCGCGGACATCATTGCACGCATCCCCGCACTGCGTCAGGGGGGTGGTTCACAGGGGCCGCGGCGAGTACACAGGCGTACACAGCACCCTGTAGCAGGCTTGTTGCTGTAAGAGGACTGAAACGAGAGACACCGGGCATTACCTTCTCTTTACACTCGACGGGGACGGGACTCGTGAACCGCCCCAGGGGAGGACGATCACGGTGGACAGGACGACGGCGTACGCCACGACCTCGGGCCTCGCGCTGCCGAAGCAGCCCACGACCTCGGCCCGGGGGGCGTGCGAGGCGCGCCCGGCCTCCGTGGTCCGCGATCTGCGGGAGCGCGCCGGCCACAGCCCGCACGCCCTGCTCTTCGCCCCCGAGGACCTCGTCGTGATCACGGGCCTGCCCGGCAGCGGCAAGTCCACGCTGATGCGGCGGACGGTGAAGGGCATCCGTATCGACTCCCAGGACGTCCGGGACCGCTGGGAGGCCCGGATGCCCGGCTTCCTCCCCTATGCCGTCTACCGCCCCCTGGTCCGCCTCGCGCACTACGCCGGACTGCGCCGCGCCCTGCGCTCCGGCGAGGGCGTCGTCGTGCACGACTGCGGCACCCAGGCCTGGGTGCGGGGCTGGCTGGCCCGGGAGGCCCGGCGGCGCGGCGGAACCCTGCACATGCTGCTGCTCGACGTCGCCCCGGACACGGCCCTTGAGGGCCAGCGCGAGCGGGGGCGGGGCGTCTCCCGCTACGCCTTCCTGCGTCACCGCACGGCTGCCGCGCGGCTGCTGCGCTCGGTCGAGAAGGGCCACCTGCCCCGGGGCTGCGGCGCGGCGGTGCTGATCGACCGGGAGGCGGCGGACACCTTGCGCAGGATCGCCTTCACCGGCTGACCGGCCGTATCCGTGCGCGGGCCGGCCACCGGCTAGCCTTTCGGTCCACAGACGAAAGTTCACAGCAGGCGGTCGGACAGATGGACATCCCAGCGGATCTCCCCGCGGACTTCCCGGCACAGACACACCTCCACCCGCACGGCGGCTGGCCCGGCAACGAGCTGGAGGAGGTGCTCTCGGCCTCCCTCGGGCTGCCCACGGCGGGCGGCCGGATCATCGAGGTGCTGGGCCGCAGCTTCGTCTGGGTGCCCCTGCCGGGCGGCGGCGGCCCGCACAGCGGCCCGCTCGACCTGCCCACGCTGGAGATCGGCGGCCAGGCCTACGTCCCGGTCTTCAGCTCCGAGGAGCAGTTCCGCCAGGTCGTCGGATCCCACATGTCCTTCGCCGTCGCCCCCGCCGTGGAGTTCGCCCGCGGTCTGCCCCCGCAGGTGGGAATCGCCGTCAACCCGGACGGCGTGGTCGGCGTCCCCCTGCCCCCGGCGGCGGTGGCCGAGCTGTGCCGGGCGGGCCGCACGCCCCTGGACGGCGTCGCCTCCGGAGGCCGCGTCAAGCTCTACGAGCCGGACTGGCAGGACGACCCGGTCGACTTCCTCGCGGCCGCCTCGGCCGAGTTCGCCGCCACCGGTGTGGTCACCACGGCCCGCCGCTGCCTGGCGACGATCGAGACGGCCACCCCGGTGATGTTCATAGGTGTCGAACTCGCCCACTGGGAGGGCGACCTGCGCGCGGCCCCCATGGACGCCGTCGCCCGCGCGCTGGGCCGCAGCCCGGTCCGGTGGCCGGTCAACCTGGTGCTGCTGGACGTGGCCCAGGACCCGGTGATCGACTGGATGCGCCGGCAGGTCCGCCCCTTCTACCAGCGGGACTTCTGAGCGCCGCGCAGGCGAGCGCCCCGGCGGGGCGCGGGGACCTGCGCGACCGGCCACGACGCACCCGCAGACGGCAGACCACATCAAGTCCCGAGCTCTCAACGGTTCTCCCGGTGGAGCGCCTAAGCTGGGCCCACAGCCAAAATTTCCCGAAGGGGCGGTAAAAGGTGAGCGCGAGCGGCACAACCTCGACCGGTCAGGTCGAGCACATGCTGCGCCAGGTGACCCCCGGGCGCTACGACGCCTACGAGGCCCTCCTGCGCGCGCTCGCGACGCCGTCCTCCGGCCAGGTCTGGATGCTGCTGTGGCACGGCCAGGCCGGCTCCCCGGACGCCCAGTACGGGAACATGGAGGTCGACGGCTACGGCTACGCCCCCTGCGTCACCTCCGCCCAGGAGTTGTCGGCCAGCGGCTGGAACCGCTCCTACGAAGTGGTCGACGGCGTCGACGTCGCCCGCACCCTCTACCCGGACCACTACGGCCTCTGGCTCAACCCGCACGCCCCGGGCGGCGGCGTCGGCATCCCGTGGCTCGACCTGCGCCGCATCGCCACCGGCCTGGACCGCCAGCCCGCCGGCCCGCTGCGGCTGTCGGAACCCGGCATCGAGATCCCGCAGTTCTACGCCCTGCTCGCGCAGAACGCCCACCGCACCCCGGCCGTGCGCGCGCTGCGCCGCGCCTGGGTGCAGCCGGCGCTCGGCGCCCCGTATCTCGCCATCGGTCTCGACGTGTACGACACCAGCCCGCAGGCCGTGGACTCGGTGCGCTCGATGATGTCGCAGTCGATCGGCGCGGTCCCCGACGGACTGCCCGTGTCGACCGTCGCGATGTCCGACGAGGACGACCCGGTCGCCCTGTGGATGCGCGCGAACACCCGACCGTTCTACGACCGCGAGGCGCACGCCGCCGCTCCCGCGCAGGCTCCGGCGTCCGGTTACGGCTACCCACCGGCGCAGGGCCGTTACTGATCACTCACGCGTTACCCTACTGATCGGTCGCAGGCCGATTCTCACAGGTCCGAAGGCTGGCGGACGGTGGTTTCGCAGGCAGATCTCCGCGCGTAGATGCGATCGGAAGGTCCCGGTCCGCCCGCATACGCCCCGACTGGCGCGCGTCCGGCGGGCGTGACCTTCTGTTCGGATAACGGAACTCCTCAGACAGCATCACGGTTGCGCATCCTTTCCCTGCCAGCTCTGGCGACTGATCGCCAAAGCGTTGAAGACTCCCCGCAAGACACGGGCCGGTCGGTCCCGTGCACGAGTGGAAGCAACCGCTACAGCGGCAGCCAGGGGGTCGGCAACAGCCGGCCGAGAGGGGTCAAGCGCAAAGTGACGGCACCGATCGAGACCACCGGATCGCAGGCCGAGGCCCAGCCCGAGGCCGTGCTCGCGGGGGTCGAGTCCAAGCAGATCGAGGGTCGGTCTCTGGGGCAGATCGCCTGGACCCGCTTCAAGAAGGACAAGGTGGCGGTCGCCGGAGGGATCATCGTGATCCTTCTGATCCTGCTGGCCGTGCTGTCGCGGCCCATCCAGGCGCTGTTCGGACTGGACCCGAACGCCCTGAACCAGGACCTGATCGACCCCAACACCTCGCTGCCCAAGGGTGACTTCGGCGGTATGAGCTGGGAGCACCCGCTCGGTGTCGAGCCGAAGTTCGGCCGCGACATCGCCACCCGCATCCTGGAGGGCTCCTGGGTCTCGCTGGTCGTCGCCTTCGGCGCCACGATCCTGTCCAACACGATCGGCGCGGTCCTCGGCGTGGTCGCCGGCTACTACGGCGGCCGGGTCGACACGATCATCAGCCGGCTGATGGACACCTTCCTGGCGTTCCCTCTCCTGCTGTTCGCCATCGCCATCTCGGCCACCCTGCAGGGCGGTGCCTTCGGGCTGGAGGGCCTGCCGCTGCACATCACGGTGCTGATCTTCGTCATCGGCTTCTTCAACTGGCCCTACCTGGGCCGTATCGTGCGGGGCCAGACACTGGCCCTGCGTGAGCGGGAGTTCGTCGACGCCTCGCGGGGGATGGGGGCCAAGGGGCCGTACATCCTCTTCCGGGAGCTGCTGCCGAACCTCGTCGGCCCGATCATCGTCTACTCGACGCTGCTCATCCCGACCAACATCCTCTTCGAGGCGTCCCTGAGCTTCCTCGGCGTCGGCATCCAGCCCCCGCAGGCGTCCTGGGGCGGCATGATCAACCAGGCGGTCGACTACTACCAGGTCGACCCGCAGTTCATGATCGTGCCTGGTCTGGCCATCTTCGTGACCGTGCTGGCGTTCAACCTGCTCGGCGACGGTCTCCGTGACGCTCTCGACCCGCGCAGCCGCTGACCCGCGGCCGCGGAGCGAGTCCAAAAGATTTCCAACAATGGAGGGGAAGCGGACCATCATGCGAAGGTCAACGCTGGCCGCGGTTGCGGCTCTCGGCAGTGCGAGCCTGCTGCTCTCGGCATGCAGCAAAGCCGATGACGGCAGTGAGAACGGAAACAAGTCGGCTGGGGCCAACGCAGCGACCAAGGGTGTCGTCAACGCCTCCACCCAGAAGGGGGGCACGGTCACGTACGAGTACTCGGACGTGCCGGACTCCTTCGACCCCGGCAACACGTACTACGCGTACATGTACAACCTCAGCCGGCTCTACGCCCGCCCGCTGATGACCTTCAAGCCCGCCGCGGGCGAGGCCGGCAACGAGCTGGTCCCGGACCTCGCGGCGAGCCCCGGTGAGCCCAGCGACGGCGGCAAGACCTGGACGTACAAGCTGCGTTCGGGCCTGAAGTACGAGGACGGCACGCCGATCACCTCGAAGGACGTCAAGTACGCCGTCGAGCGCTCCAACTTCGCGCGTGACGTGCTCTCCCTCGGCCCGAACTACTTCCAGCAGTTCCTGGAGGGCGGCGACAAGTACAAGGGCCCGTACAAGGACAAGAGCGGCAAGGGCCTCGCGTCCATCGAGACGCCGGACGACACCACGATCGTCTTCAAGCTCAACCGTGCCTTCCAGGAGTTCGACTACCTGGTCGCGACGCCGCAGACGGCTCCGGTGCCCAAGGCCAAGGACAAGGGCATCGACTACGTCAAGAACATCGTGTCCTCGGGCTCGTACAAGTTCGAGAGCTACGACGAGGGCAAGCAGGCCGTCCTCGTGCGCAACGAGAACTGGGACGCCAAGACGGACCCGCTGCGCAAGCAGTACCCGGACAAGATCGTCGTCAAGCTGAAGGTCAACTCCGAGACCATCGACCAGGACGTCCAGGCCGGTACCGCGATCGACCTCGGCGGCACCGGTGTCCAGGCCGCGACCCAGGCGAAGGTCGTCAACGACGCCGCGCTGAAGGCCAACACGGACAACACCTACGGCGGCCGCCTGGTCTACATGGCGATCAACACGCAGGTCGCGCCGTTCGACAAGGTCGAGTGCCGCAAGGCCGTCCAGTACGCCATCGACAAGGTCTCCGTGCAGACCGCCGAGGGCGGCCCGATCCGCGGTGACATCGCCACCACCGTCCTGCCGCCGGACATCCCCGGCTACGAGAAGGCCGACGCCTACGCCACCAAGGACCACAAGGGTGACGTCGCCAAGGCCAAGGAGCAGCTGAAGGCCTGCGGCAAGTCGAGCATCAAGACCAACATCTCGGCGCGCAGCGACCGCCCGCAGGAGATCGACGCGGCCACCGCGATCATCGCCTCGCTGAAGAAGGCCGGCATCGACGCCACCCTCAAGCAGTACCCGTCGGGCAAGTACTTCACCGACTACGCGGGTGTGCCGGAGTTCGACAAGAAGCAGAACATCGGTCTGCACATGATGCAGTGGGGTGCCGACTGGCCGTCCGGCTACGGCTTCCTGCAGCAGATCCTGCACGGTGACGCGATCGGCGCGTCCGGCAACACCAACCTCTCGTACATCGACGACAAGCAGATCAACGAGATGCTGGAGAAGGCCATCGCCACCGAGGACGAGGCCCAGCGCAACAGCCTGTACGCGCAGATCGACAAGCGTGCGATGGACCAGGCGGCCCTCGTCCCGCTGACCTACTTCAAGGTCCTGCTGTACCGTCCGGCCAACTTCACCAACCTGGTGTCCACGGCGGCCTTCAGCGGTCAGTACGACTACCTCAACATCGGCACGACCAAGAAGTAGCCCCGGAAGGCAGGTGAAGGCTTTGGTGCCCGTGGGCTTCGCGGCCCACGGGCACCGGCGCCGGTCCCCGTGATCTCGTACATCCTCCGTCGGACGGTCGCGGCAGTGATCCTGCTGCTGGTCGTCACCGCGGTCACCTTCGCGATCTTCTTCCTGCTGCCACGGCTCGCCGGCCAGACCGCCGACCAGCTCGCGCAGCAGTACATCGGAAAGAGCCCGACGAAGGCAGACATCGCCGCGGTCAAGCAGAACCTCGGTCTGGACCAGCCCCTGTACGTCCAGTACTGGCACTTCATCAAGGGGATCGTGGCCGGCGCCACCTACGACCTGGGCCCCACCACGACGCAGTGCAACGCGCCGTGCTTCGGCTACTCCTTCAAGAACCACGTCGAGGTGTGGCCGCAGCTCACCTCCCGCCTTCCGGTGACCCTCTCGCTGGCCGCCGGCGCCGCCGTGCTGTGGCTGGTGTCCGGTGTGCTGATCGGCGTGATCTCCGCGCTCAAGCCCCGCAGCTTCTTCGACCGCACCTTCATGGGCGTCGCCCTCGCCGGCGTCTCGCTGCCCATGTTCTTCACGGGCAACCTGGCGCTGCTGCTCTTCACCTTCCAATGGCCGATCTTCGGCCGCACCTACGTACCGTTCACCGAGAATCCGGCGCAGTGGGCCAACACCCTCTTCCCCGCCTGGTGTTCGCTCGCCCTGCTGTACTCCGCCATCTACGCGCGGCTGACCCGCTCGGGCATGCTGGAGACGATGAACGAGGACTTCATCCGCACGGCCCGCGCCAAGGGCCTGCGGGAGCGCAAGGTCGTGGCCCGGCACGGGCTGCGGGCCGCGCTGACCCCGATCATCACCGTCTTCGGCATGGACCTGGGTCTGCTGCTCGGCGGCGCCGTGATCACCGAGACCGTCTTCTCGCTGCCCGGCATCGGTCAGTACGCGGTGCAGGGCATCACCGACAACGACCTGCCCCCGATCCTCGGCGTCACCCTGCTCGCCGCCTTCTTCGTCGTGATCGCAAATCTCCTGGTGGACCTGCTCTACGCCGCCGCCGACCCGCGCGTGAGGCTCTCGTGACCGAACTCTCCAAGACCGGCGCCGCCGTGGGCGAACCCTCGCCCTCGAACGCACCCGACGCCTTCCTCGCGGTCCGCGACCTCAAGGTGCACTTCCCGACCGACGACGGCCTGGTCAAGTCCGTCGACGGGCTCACCTTCCAGGTGGAGAAGGGCAAGACCCTCTGCATCGTCGGTGAGTCCGGCTCCGGCAAGTCCGTCACCTCGCTGGCGATCATGGGCCTGCACCGGCTCGGGGCGCGCGGCAAGAACGTGCAGATGTCCGGTGAGATCTGGCTCGGCGGCAAGGAACTGGTCTCCGCCGACCCGGACGAGGTGCGCCGGCTGCGCGGCCGCGAGATGGCGATGATCTTCCAGGACCCGCTGTCCGCGATGCACCCGTACTACACGATCGGCAACCAGATCGTGGAGGCCTACCGGGTCCACCACGACGTCAACAAGAAGACCGCGCGCAAGCGGGCCGTCGAGATGCTCGACCGGGTCGGCATCCCCGAGCCGGACAAGCGCGTCGACAACTACCCGCACGAGTTCTCCGGCGGTATGCGCCAGCGCGCGATGATCGCCATGGCGCTCGTCAACAACCCCGAACTGCTCATCGCGGACGAGCCGACCACCGCCCTCGACGTCACCGTCCAGGCGCAGATCCTCGACCTCATCCGGGACCTGCAGAAGGAGTTCGGCTCCGCGGTCGTCCTCATCACCCACGACCTCGGCGTGGTCGCCGAGATCGCCGACGACGTCCTGGTGATGTACGGCGGCCGGTGCGTGGAGCGCGGCTCGGTCGACGACGTCTTCGAGCGCCCGCAGCACCCGTACACCTGGGGCCTGCTCGGTTCGATGCCGCGCATCGACCGGGAGACCTCCGAGCGGCTCATCCCCGTCAAGGGCCAGCCGCCGAGCCTCATCAACGTCCCCTCGGGCTGCGCCTTCCACCCCCGCTGCCCGTACGCGGACGTCCCCAAGGGCGATGTCACCCGTACCGTGCGCCCGGAGCTCCAGCAGGTCGGCGGCGGGCACTTCTCCGCCTGCCACCTCTCGCCGGAGGACCGCACGCGGATCTGGACCGAAGAGATTGCGCCGAAGCTGTGAGTGAGACGAAGAAGACGGACGAGGCGCCCGCGGCGGTCGACGACCGTGAGGTGCTCCTCAAGGTCGAGGGCCTGCAGAAGCACTTCCCGATCCGCAAGGGCGTGCTCCAGCGTCAGGTCGGCGCGGTCAAGGCCGTCGACGGCATCGACTTCGAGGTGCGCAAGGGCGAGACCCTCGGTGTGGTCGGGGAGTCGGGCTGCGGCAAGTCGACCATGGGGCGGGTCATCACCCGGCTCCAGGACCCGACCGGCGGCTCGATCCACTTCGAGGGCAAGGACATCACGCGGCTGAACACGGCCGGGATGCGTCCGCTGCGGCGGGACATCCAGATGATCTTCCAGGACCCGTACGGCTCCCTGAACCCCCGGCACACCATCGGCGGCATCGTCTCGGCGCCGTTCCGCCTCCAGGGTGTCGAGCCGGAGGGCGGGGTGAAGAAGGAGGTCCAGCGGCTTCTGGAGCTGGTGGGCCTGAGCCCCGAGCACTACAACCGCTACCCGCACGAGTTCTCCGGAGGCCAGCGCCAGCGCATCGGCATCGCGCGGGCGCTCGCACTGAAGCCCAAGCTGGTGGTGGCCGACGAGCCGGTCTCGGCGCTGGACGTGTCGATCCAGGCGCAGGTCGTCAACCTCATGGACGACCTCCAGGAGGAACTCGGCCTCACGTACGTGATCATCGCGCACGACCTGTCCGTCGTACGGCATGTCTCGGACCGTATCGCGGTGATGTACCTCGGCAAGATCGTCGAGCTCGCCGACCGCACCTCGCTGTACGAGGCGCCGATGCACCCGTACACCAAGGCCCTGATGTCGGCGGTCCCGGTCCCCGACCCCAAGCGCCGGGGTGCCAAGAGCGAACGCATACTGCTCCGCGGCGATGTCCCCTCGCCGATCTCCCCGCCCAGCGGCTGCCGCTTCCACACCCGGTGCTGGAAGGCGACGGAGATCTGCCGGACCACGGAACCGCAGCTCTTGGAGCTGAGGCCGGGCCAGCGCGTTGCCTGCCACCACCCTGAGAACTTCGAGGACCAGGCCCCGCAGGAGACGGTCCTGCTCGCCGAGGCCAAGGAGGCGGCCGAACTGGTCGCCGACGAGGTCCTGGCCGAGTCCGCGGTGACGTCCGCGGCGGTGGCGGCGAAGGTGGGTGCCGGCGACGAGAAGCCGGCGGGGGCGGAAGCCGGGGAGACACCCCTGGCCGAGGAGCCGGCGCAGGAACCGGCGCCGGCCGCAGACGCGGCCCCGGCGACCGGCCCCGGCGACCGGACGACGCCCGACGTGCCCGCGGCCGGCACCGAAGGCCCCGCCGACGAGCCGACCGACTCCACCGGTCCCGCCGCCGACGCCCCGTCGACGGAGCCGGAAGCGGTCGCCGAGCAGAAGAGCCGGGACTCCGAGGGCTCGTAACTATGTACCACCGCACAGCCCCCGCCTTCATTTGCAAGGCGGGGGCTGATTGCTGCGCGAGAATGTACGGGTGCTCCAGCAACTGTTCAGCCCGTCCGTCCAGCACACGCTCGACCTGATCGGCATTTTCGTCTTCGCCATCTCGGGCGCCCTGCTGGCGGTCCGCAAGAACTTCGACGTCTTCGGTATCGCCGTCCTCGCCGAGGTCACCGCCCTGGGCGGCGGGCTGTTCCGGGACGTCGTCATCGGCGCCGTGCCCCCGGCAGCCTTCACGGACCTCGGATACTTCCTCACCCCGCTGCTCGCCGCGCTCCTGGTCTTCTTCCTCCACCCGCACGTGGAGCGCATCCAGACCGGCGTCAACGTCTTCGACGCGGCGGGCCTCGGCCTGTTCTGCGTCGCCGGGACGACCAAGGCGTACGACTACGGCCTGAACCTCACCGCATCCGCCACCCTCGGCCTCGCGACCGCCGTCGGCGGCGGTGTGCTGCGCGACGTCCTGGCCAACGAGGTCCCCTCACTGCTGCGCTGGGACCGCGACCTGTACGCGGTCCCGGCGATCGTCGGCGCCACGATGGTCGCGCTGTGCATCCACTACGACGCTCTCACCCCGCTGACCAGCACGCTCGCGGCCGTCACGGCCTTCGTGCTGCGGCTGCTGGCGATGCGGTTCCACTGGCGAGCTCCGCGTGCCTGGAACCGACGGTCGACGGTGCGAGAGGAGTAGCCCCGGGCACCGTACGGACCCGATGGCCCGTCCCCATCACATCGGTCAGCCAGCGGAACGCCGGGACCACCTGCGGCTTCCACAGCGCCATGGTGTGGCCGCCCGCGCTGCTCGGGATGAACACCACGTCCACCGTCGTGGGCGCCTTCGCGATCCGCTGCACGGCCAGGGCCGCCTCGTACCCGTCCTTCGGCTGGCCGGAGAAGTAGAGCGCGACACGCGGAGGCACCCGGGACTTGCCGAGCAGCTCGTAGGGGTTGTTCGCGGCTCGCAGGGCCGGGGTCTTCCCCGCCAGCGAGTTCGGTACGGCGACGGGGTCGTTGTAGCCGGACATGCTGACCGCGGCCCGGTAGCGGTCCGGGTGGGCGACGGCGAGCTTCGCCGCGCAGTGCGCGCCCGCCGAGTAGCCGGCGACCGCCCAGCCGTCCGGCGCGGCCTGGGCCCGGAAGTTGTCCATGACCATCTTCGGCACGTCGACGCTGAGCCAGCTGTCGGCGTTCACCTTGCCCGGGATGTTCGCGCAGCCGGTGTCCACGCCCGGCAGCAGCGTGGTGCGCGGCGAGACGATGATGAACGGCTCGATCTGCCCGCTGCGCATCAGCGGCGCGAGCTGCTGGGTCGCGTCCATGGTCCCGAACCACGCCTTCGACGAGCCGGGGTAGCCGGGCAGCACCTCGACGACCGGGAACTTGTGGTCGCGGTAGGCGGGGTCGCGGTACTGCGGCGGCAGCCAGACGTTGACCTCGGCGTGCACCCCGGACACCCGGCCCTTGAGCTGGGTGACGAGCACCCCGCCCTCCTCTCGCATGCCCGGTCCCTTGGCCGGCTTGAAGACCTGCCGGACCTTCGGCAGCTTCTCCAGTGCGATCCCGCCGGTGCCGTTCGTCCCGAGGTCGGCCGCCTTGTGCACATGGTCACTGGTGCCGAGCAGGTCGCCCCAGTTGTCGTACAGCTGGTTGGAGTTGTTGACCAGGGTGAAGACCAGGGCGACCGCCGTGCCCTGGGCGAACAGCACCATCAGCACCCGGGTGGCGCCCCGCACGACTCTGGGACCGCGTATCCGCGACCAGAGGACCAGCGGCAGCACGACGGCGACGACGCACAACGCGACGAGGGTGTAGAGGAAAGGGGCCCCGGTGAGACTCATGTCCTCATAGAGGGGGAGATCGGGGTCCGGGTTTCGGGCGAGAGGGGACACTTACCGAAAAGTTGCGCAGGTCTCAACGCCGGTGGCGGCGGTTTCCCGTCCAAAGCTACCGCTTAGTAGTTAGCTGTTGTACGGTTCATCCATGCCAGAAGCAGCCTCCGCCCCGACGGCCCCGCGAGCGTCGATCGGCGACAGCGAGTTCGACCGCGACACCGCGCTCACCCGGCGCGCGCCCGGCGTCTACGACATCGACCTCTCGGCCGGCTGGACCATCATCAGCGCCGTCAACGGCGGCTACCTGCTGGCCGTCCTCGGCCGCGCCCTCGCCGACGCCCTGCCGCACAGCGACCCGTTCACCATCTCCGCGCACTACCTGACCGCCTCCCAGCCGGGCCCGGCGGTCGTCCGCACGGACGTGGTGCGCACGGGCCGGACCCTGTCGACCGGCCAGGCCTCGCTCCTCCAGTACGACGAGGAGGGCCGTGAGGTCGAGCGGATCCGTGTCCTCGCCTCCTACGGCGACCTGGACTCCCTCCCCGACGACGTGCGCACGACGGCGAAGCCGCCCGCGATCCCGCCGATGGACCACTGCTTCGGTCCCGAGGACGGACCGGCCCCGGTGTCCGGCAGTTCGGCGATCGCCGACCGACTGATGCTCAAGCTCGACCCGTCCACCCTGGGCTGGGCGCTCGGACAGCCTTCGGGCAAGGGCGAGATGCGTGCCTGGTTCGGCCTCGCGGACGGCCGCGACCCCGACCCCCTCTCCCTGCTGCTCGCGGTGGACGCCCTGCCCCCCACCGCCTTCGAGATCGGCATCTCCGGCTGGGTCCCCACGGTGGAACTGACGGTCCACGTGCGCTGCCGCCCGGCTCCCGGACCGCTGCGGGTGTCGATCACGACCCGCAACCTGGCGGGCGGCTTCCTGGAGGAGGACGCCGAGGTCTGGGACAGCGCGGACCGGCTGGTGGCCCAGTCGAGGCAGCTGGCGAGGGCGAGGCTGAGCTGAGCCCGGCGCGGCGACCAGCGGCTGGTGCGGGACGCCGTACGTACGACAGGGCGGTACCTCCGGTGCGGGGGTGCCGCCCTTCTGCGTCGTGGCCACTCGTGCCGGGCGTACACCCGAGCGTGACGGGCACTCAGTTCAGCCAGTGCTCCCGGCCGATGTTGATCAGGCGCATCTGGCGGGTCGCGACCTGGGCGACGCGCCGCCGCTCCTCTTCGGGTTCCTCCAGGGCGTCCAGGAAGAGGGAGGCCGTCATCAGCATCTGGTCGACGTAGAGGTTGGCGAGCATGAGGAGGTCGTCGTCGTCCCAGCCTTCGGAGACCGGGTCCTTGGTGAGCGCGACCTTCACCTCGTCGGCGAAACGGGCCAGTTGGTCCTGGATCGCCTCGCGCACCGACTGCACCCCGCCATGCCGCTCGCGGGCGATGAAACGCACGTGGGCGGGATGGGTCGCGACGTGCTGGGCGATCAACCCGACGGCGCGCTCTATGCGTTGCTCGCTGTCCCCGGACGAGGAAACGATCGTGCGGATCATCGGGTGCAGGCTGCCGAGCGCCTCCTCGACGAGGGCCACGCCGAGGTCGGCGGTGGAGCGGAAGTGCCGGTAGAAGGCCGTCGGGGCGACGCCGACCTCACGGGTGACCTCGCGCAGGCCCAGGCTGCTCAGGCTCTGTTCCTCCAGCAGTCCCAAGGCCGCGTCCAGGAGGGCCTGTCGGGTCTTCTGTTTCTGGGCCTGCCGAATGCCGAGGGTGTGACTCATACCATGCAGTTAACAACTGTTCTCTGGAATTGAAAAGCCGTGGGGCGCGCTAGACTTGGAGTCAGTGAACAACTGTTACCACAACTGTTCACCGAAATGTCACGAGAGAGATCGACGCGAGAGGTCTCGGAGGGGGATCCATCTCATGCTGTTCCTCGTCGCCGCACTGCTGCTGCTGGGTGTGCTGCTGGGCACCGTGGCTCATGCGCCGCTCGGCTTCACCGTCGTCGCAGCCGCCGTGATCGCGGTGTGGCTGGCCGTCTTCGCCGCCCGCGAGCGCCACGCGCGCCGTCACTGACTCCGCGATCCGGACCGAACCGACTTCTCAGGAGCTGGCACCCATGCATCTCACCGCACCGGCCACCGCTCGTCCCCGCACCCGCACCCGCGATGCCGACGGCATGGCCGTGGCGTCCTTCGTCCTCGGCCTCGTCGGCCTCCTCGTCTTCAACATCTTCCTCGGCCCGCTCGCCATCGTCCTGGCCGCGGTGGCGCTGTGGCGAGGCACCAACCGCAAGGGCCGCGCCTACCTGGGCATGGGCCTCGGGGTGGCCGACCTGGTGGTCCTGTTCACCTTCATGCAGGCGGACAACACGCTCTCGTGGAGCTTCTAGGTCAGACCTGACGGACTCATGGGCTCGCGGGGCCGCACCCGCACAGGCGCCGCCCACCCGCACCCCGGACCGACCTTGACACCGGCCCCCTTACCGGCGCCCTCTAGAATCATGGCCACCATGGCTTACCTCGACCACGCCGCGACGACTCCCATGCTCCCGGAGGCGGCGGAGGCGCTGACCGCCCAGCTGAGCATCACCGGCAACGCGTCCTCCCTGCACGCATCCGGCCGTCGCGCGAGGCGATCCGTCGAGGAGGCCCGCGAAACCCTCGCGGAAGCGCTCGGCGCCCGCCCCAGCGAGGTCGTCTTCACATCCGGCGGCACCGAGGCCGACAACCTCGCGGTCAAGGGCCTGTTCTGGTCCCGCCGCGACGCCGCCCCGGCCGGCCGCCGCACCCGCGTCCTCGCCAGCCCCGTCGAACACCACGCCGTCCTCGACGCCGTCCACTGGCTCGGCGAACACGAGGGCGCCACGATCGAGTACCTCCCGGTCGACACCCACGGCCGTGTCCACCCCGACGCCCTGCGCGAAGCCATCGCCCGCAACCCCGACGACGTCGCCCTGGCCACCGTGATGTGGGCCAACAACGAGATCGGCACGGTCATGCCGGTCCGTGAACTGGCCGAGGTGGCCGCGGAGTTCGGCGTCCCCCTGCACGCCGACGCCGTCCAGGCCTTCGGTCAGGTCCCCGTCGACTTCGCCGCCTCCGGGCTCGCCGCGATGACGGTCTCCGGCCACAAGATCGGCGGTCCGTACGGCATCGGCGCCCTGATCCTCGGACGCGACCACGCCCCCGTGCCCGTGCTGCACGGCGGAGGCCAGGAACGGCACGTACGCTCCGGCACCCTCGACGTCCCCGCGATCGCCTCCTTCTCGGTCGCCGGCCGCCTCGCCGCCGAACAGCGCGAGTGGTTCGCCACCGAGATCGGCGCCCTGCGCGACGCCCTGGTCGAGGCGGTCCGTACGGCCGTCCCGGACGCGATCCTCGGCGGCGACCCGGCACCCGGCGGACGCCTCCCCGCCAACGCCCACTTCACGTTCCCGGGCTGCGAGGGCGACTCCCTGCTGCTGCTCCTGGACGCCCAGGGAATCGAGTGCTCCACCGGCTCCGCCTGCACGGCGGGCGTCGCCCAGCCCAGCCACGTCCTCCTGGCCACCGGCACCGACCCCGACCTGGCCCGCGGCACGCTCCGCTTCTCCCTCGGCCACACCTCCACGGAGGCCGACGTCGAGGCCGTCGCCAAGGCCATCGGCCCGGCGGTGGAACGGGCGCGGGCGGCGGGGCTGACATAAGGGGCGCGCGCGGTCCCGACGCGCGCTCTTGCTCGGGGACGGACACAGGCGGACACTCCGCCCGTGAACCTCGTCACGCAGGTCTTCGCCCTCATCGCAGCGCTGACGCATGTCGTCGTCGGCATCCTGGAACGCTTCTGCTACGACCGTCCGGCGGTCCGCCGCTTCCTGACGACCTCCACCGCCGACGCCCCTGAAGTCACCCTGTGGCGCTCGGGTGTGGCGGTGTACAACATCCTCCTCGGACTCGGCCTCGTCGCCGCAGTCGTGGCCCTCCGGACGGGCGACACCACCGTCGGCCGGACCCTCGTCGTCTACCTCTGCGCGTTCCTGATCGTCTCCGCGCTCGTCTTCGCCGCCTCCTTCCCCCGTCTGTGGCGGGGAGCGCTCGGCCAGGGACTCCCACCCGCCGTGGCCCTGGTCGCCGCGCTCTGGTGACCGCTCACGCCGGTGCCGTACGAGCCTTCCGGACGAGCTTCATGTACCGGTCCCAGTCCCAGTGCTCCCCGGGATCCGTGTGGTCGGTCCCCGGTACCTCCACGTGCCCGATGATGTGCTCGCGGTCGACGGGGATGTCGTACCGTGCGCAGATCCGGGCCGTGAGCCGCGCCGAGGCCGCGTACATCTCGTCCGTGAGGTCCTGCGGCCGGTCCACGAAGCCCTCGTGCTCGATGCCCACACTGCGCTCGTTGTAGCCGCGGTTGCCCGCGTGGTACGCCACGTCCAGCTCGCGGATCATCTGCGTGACGTGGCCGTCCTTGCGGACGATGTAGTGCGCGGCCGCACCGTGCTCCGGGTCCTGGAACACCTTCACGGCGCTGTCGAAGCTGCCCTGGGTGACATGGATGATCACCATGTCTATGCCGTAGTCGTCGGGGCGGTCCGCCATTCTCCAGTTCGCCTCCGACGCCGCCACCCACCGCGCGCCGGCATGGTCGACCTCGCCCTCCTTGCGCGGCTTCTCCACGCCGGGCACCCGCCACCACAGCCGCGCGAGCTCGTCGCGGGCCAGCACGGCCGAGCCCGCCGCCGCCACCGTCCCACCGATCAGCAACGCGCGGCGCCCGACCTTCCGGTCGCCGTCCTTCGGAGCCTTCCGCTGTCCCATGTGATCGTCAACGGATACTCGCGGGTCCCGGTTCCCGCGCCCCCGTACCCTGGAAGGGTTATGACTGACACCGCGCAGCCCTCCCGCCCCCTCCGCGTCCTCGCCGCCATGTCCGGCGGGGTCGACTCCGCCGTAGCCGCCGCCCGCGCGGCCGAGGCGGGCCACGACGTGACCGGCGTCCATCTCGCGCTCTCCGCGAACCCGCAGTCCTTCCGCACGGGTGCGCGGGGTTGTTGCACCATCGAGGACTCCCGCGACGCCCGCCGTGCCGCGGACGTCATCGGCATCCCGTTCTACGTGTGGGACCTCGCCGACCGTTTCCGTGAGGATGTCGTCGAGGACTTCATCGCCGAGTACGAGGCCGGCCGCACCCCCAACCCGTGCCTGCGCTGCAACGAGAAGATCAAGTTCGCCGCCCTGCTCGACAAGGCCCTGGCCCTCGGGTTCGACGCGGTCTGCACCGGCCACTACGCCAAGGTCGTCCTGAACGAGGACGGCACACGCGAACTGCACCGCGCCTCCGACATGGCCAAGGACCAGAGTTACGTCCTCGGCGTCCTGGACGAGAGACAGCTGGCGCACGCCCTGTTCCCGCTCGGCGACACCGTGACGACGAAGGACGAGATCCGCGCGGAGGCCGAGCGCCGGGGCCTCGCGGTGGCCAAGAAGCCCGACTCGCACGACATCTGCTTCATCGCCGACGGCGACACCCAGGGATTCCTCGCGAACCGCCTCGGCAAGGCGGAGGGCGACATCGTCGACGAGACGGGCGCCAAGCTCGGCACCCATGAGGGCGCGTACGGCTTCACCATCGGCCAGCGCAAGGGCCTGCGCATCGGCACCCCGGCCCCCGACGGCAAGCCGCGCTACGTCCTCGACATCTCGCCGGTGGACAACACGGTGACCGTCGGCCCCGCCTCCGCCCTGGACGTGAGCGCCCTGACCGCCGTCAAGCCCCGCTGGTGCGGCGCCGCCCCGACCGGCCCCGGCACCTACACCGCCCAGCTGCGCGCCCATGGCGGCGAGACCGAGGTGACCGCCGAGCTGGTCGACGGCTCCCTGGAGGTCAGCTTCACCGAGCCGGTCCGCGGTGTCGCACCCGGCCAGGCGATCGTCCTGTACGACGGCACGCGCGTGGTGGGCTCGGCGACGATCGCGTCGACGGTACGGGCGGCGGCCTCGGTCGGCTGAGAACCCGGAATGCGCCGGAGCCGCATCCCGATAAATGGAATGTTGAATTCCCGACCGCCTCACCCGAAATCTGTTCACAATGCGCGACCCGGGGTGACGCGCTCTGTGGGACTCACAGAGAACTCTAAGAGGTTACTCAGGGTTCGTCATGATCCCGCTCCCCGTACTCAACGCGCCCATGGTACGGTCGTTTGAAAGACCGGTGGATGTTCTTACGGGGGGATGATCCACTGTGGGGAGCGGAATATTCTCCATTCTTTCACTTGTGCGTAGCCTATTTATTTTCGAGCTCGTGGCATTCTCGTTCGCGCTGGGAGTCCTGGTCCGCTCAAGAATGCGGGGGCGTCAGCTCAAGGAATTCGCCCGGCAGGAGAGGATCCGTGAGCGGATCCGCATCGCCTCGGAACTGCACGACGGTGCGGGCCACCGAATGCTGGGCATCGTCATGCACGCCCGGCAACTGTCCACCGACGCGCCAAAGACGGCGCACGCCATCGAAGACCTGGCCCTGGAGGTCCAGCGAGAGATCCGTGAGGCCGTCGGCTGGCTGCCGCGATCCGGAGGAGCGCCGGCGAAGGACACCTCACTGTCGGACCATGTGATCGCCCTCGGCATCGACCTCCCGCACGTGGACCTCGCCGTCCACTTCGGCAATGTCGAGGCCGAGGCGAATCTGCACGCCAGCACACGACTCGCTGCGCTGCGGATCATCCAGGAAGGCGTCACCAACGCCATCAAGCACGGTGAGGGGCCCATAGAGGTACGGGTCGAGTTCGGCGAACAACTCGATGTGAGCATCGTCAACCGACCGGCCGCCAGGAGCGACGACGGCGTGCGCTCCTTGGGGCGCGGCCCCTCCACGGCCCCTCTGGTCCCCGGCGCCGGCCAGGGCCTCTTCCACATGCGCCGACGCGCCGCCGAACTGGGCGGCTCCCTGGACTACGAGGAACTGCCCGGCGGCGGCGTACGGATCACGACCGCCCTGCCCAGCCGTCCCGGTCGGCCCCTCCCGGCAACCGCCTAGGCCCTGCCCGACGCGACCGGTCGGGTCGCCACCCAGGCCCTGCCCGACGCGACCGGTCGGGTCGGCACCGGCGCCGGCGGGCGGAGCGCCGCCGCGCACGGACGGCCGCCCATGCCGACGGACTCCCGGCTCGTGCGCCTCGACCTCCGCGGGTGGCCAGGGCGCGACACGCACGCACTCCGACCGAGAGTTCCCAGGAAGGCCCATGAAACCGATACGCCTACTCATCGCCGACGACCAGCCACTGGTGCGCCAGGGGCTGCGCGCCGTGTTCGCACCGCTGGAGGACATCACCATCCTCGGGGAGGCGTCCAACGGCGCCGAGGCGCTGGAGCTCGTCCGGCGCACCGCGCCGGACGTCGTCCTGATGGACGTGAACATGCCCCGGATGAGCGGCCTGGAGGCGACCAGGCGGATCTTCTCCGGCGGCCCGCGGGACCCGGCGCCGAAGATCGTCATGCTCACCATGTACGACCAGGACGAGTACGTCTTCGAGGCGCTCAGGGCCGGAGCCAGCGGCTTCCTGGTCAAGGACTCCTCCCCGGCGCGACTCGCCGAGGCGGTACGGGAGGTGGCCGACGGCGGTGCCCTGCTGTCCCCGTCGGTCACCCGGCGCCTCATCGGGGAGTTCGTCCGCCGGCCCGCCGTCCCTTCCTCCGCCGCATCCGAGCTGACGACCCTCACCAGCCGGGAACTCGATGTATTCCGGCTGCTGGTCCAGGGATACGGAAACGCGATGATCGCGGAGAAACTCACCCTGGGTGAAAGCACGGTCAAATCGCATGTGCAGCACCTGTATCGCAAGTTGGGCGTGCAGGACCGCGTGCAGGTGGTCATTTACGCCTACGAGAACGGGCTTGTCTGACCTCCGCGCATCCGGTGGATCTCCTCCGCGCGGGGGAGGCTGAATTCCCCCCGGGTGGGGAAGACGGATCGGGCCGGGCCGCCTTAGCGTGACTGCCGAATTATGTCCGCCGTCACACAGGAGACGTCCATGGCCGATCGGATTCTCATCGTCGCCCGCATGGCACCGGAGAAAGCGGAGGAAGTCGCTTCCATATTCGCGGCCTCCGACCGGACCTCGCTGCCGGCCGACCTCGGGGTGACCCGCCGCGAACTCTTCCACTACCACGACGACCTCTACTTCCACCTGGTGGAGTTCGACGGGGACGCCGACCGCGCCATGGCCGCCGCACGGGTCCGTGAGGACTTCCAGCAGCTGTGCGCCGACCTGGATCCCCTCATCGCGCCCTACGACCCCGAGACCTGGCGCAGCCCGGCGGACGCCGGCGCGACGTCCTTCTACCGCTGGACCCCTCACGAGGGGGCGTAGCGGCCCTGCCCGGCGCGCATCGCCGCCGCGGCCGACCGCTCCGGGTCGGCCGCGGCGGCGATGCGCGCCCGGGGGCCGGGGCGGCGACAAGGCGTCAGCCATGCCCCGTGCCGGCCGCGCCCACCGGTTCCGGATCGGCCGGCCGCTCGTGCGTCACCGCCTCCTCGTGGACCGGTGACGGCTGGACCCGCAGCAGGCGGGCGGCCCAGGCGGGCAGCCACCAGTTCCACTTGCCCATCATCGCGACCGTGGCCGGTACCAGGAGCCCGCGGATGAGCGTGGCGTCGATCAGGATGCCCAGCGCGATGCCGGAGGCGAAGATCGACACGTCCAGCTCCCCGCCGGAGGCCATCGAGGCGAAGGAGCAGAACAGGATCAGCGCGGCGCAGGTGACCAGCCTGCCGGTGCGTCCGACGCCGTTGACCACGGCGGTCCGGGTGGATCCGGTGCGGTCGTACTCCTCCCGGATCCGGGACAGGATGAACACCTCGTAGTCCATCGACAGCCCGTACAGGAAGGCGAAGATGGTCACCGGTACGAAGGTGCCGATGGAACCGTCCGGCTGGATGCCCAGCACGGCCTCGGTGCCCCAGCCCCACTGCCACAGGATGACCATCGCGCCGAGCACCGCCCCGAGCGACAGCAGGTTGAGCAGGATCGCCTTCAGCGGCAGGAGCAGGGACCGGAACGCCCGTGCCAGCATCACGAAGGTGACGAGGGACAGCACGGCCAGCATCCAGGGGAAGGCGGTGTAGGTGACGTCCACGTAGTCGATCTGCTGGGTGACGTTGCCGCCGACCATGGTGCCGTCCGGCACCGCGTCGACCACCCGGGCGATGGTCTCCTCACCGGCGGGCGAGCCGCCCTCGTCGCTCGGCAGCACGGTGACGACCGCGGAACCGTCCTGGCGCCACTGCCCGTCCTGCGGCGCGGCCACCGCGTAGACCCCGTCGGTGTCGCGGAGCGTGTCCGCCACGGCTGCCGGGTCGGTGCCCTCGGGGACGTACACGTCGAAGGACGTGAGGGTGCCCGAGGGCACGTCGCTGTCCGTCAGCGCGGTGAGTCCCGCCCGGCCCGCGCCGGAGTCGGAGAGGTGGTCGGTGGTCGGCACCGACAGGTTGAGGCCGAACGCCGTGAAGGACAGGGCCAGCAGGACCGAACCGCTCGCCGCGGCGGTCAGCCACCTGAAACGCACCACGTTCTTGGCGACCCCGGTCCAGAACCGCCCGGCGGACGCCTCCCGCTTCAGGGCCTCGCGGTCCGCCCGCCCCGCCTCCCTGCGGCGCTGCAGGCGCTTGCCCGAGGAGCTGAGCAGCAGCGGCAGCAGCGTCAGCGAGACCAGGGCGCTCGCCGCGGTGACCATCATTCCGCCGACGCCGAGGCTGCGGATCAGCGGAATCGGCAGCAGCACCATGGTGACCAGGCCGATGGCGACCGCGCCCGCCGAGAAGACGATGGCGTGCCCGGAGGTGGCCATGGCGCGGCGCACCGCGTCGTCACCGTGGTGGCCCTTCGCCTCCTCCTCCCGCCAGCGGGTGACCAGGATCAGCGCGTAGTCGATGGCGATGCCGACCCCGAAGAGCGGCAGCATGATGACGGTCGTCTCGTGCACGGAGATGAACGGGCTCACCGCGAGCAGCCCCACGAACGAGACGGGCACCGCGACCAGCGCGGTCAGCAGCGGCACGAACGCCAGCGCGGAACGGAAGACGTACAGCAGCACGGTGATCGCCGCGCCGATGGTGACCAGCAGCTTCACCGGGACGTTGAGGCCGCCCTGGTCGGCGCCGGTCGCCAGCGTGTCGAGCCCGGTGACATGGACCTCGGAGCCCGGCGGCAGTTCGTCGCGCATGGCGTCGACGATCAGCGGGCCGAGCTCGGGCGCCTCGCCCAGCGCGCTGCCCGGCAGCCCGCCCTGTTCCACGGGTCCGCCGAAGACCAGGCCGAAGGTCGTCCGGCCGCCGTCGCCGAGGAACGCCTCGTCGGAGGTGTTGGCGTACGAGGCGACGCGGGCGTCCAGCTTCTCGGCGGCCTCGTCGAACGCGCGGCCGAGCGCCGCCTTCGCCTCCGGGGCGTCGGCCCGCTGTCCCTCCGGCAGGGTCACGACGGGAACGAAGGGCCGTTCGTAGCCGCCGTTGCCGTAGGTCTTCATGATCTGCTGGTTGGCCTCGTACCCGGGCAGTCCGGGGTAGGCGTTGCGCTCGTCCATGTTCGGGAGCAAGAGGCCGATGGCCGCGCCCCCGGCGAGCAGCATCAGGATGACGAGCATCCGCACAAGTCGCTTCCGTCCAAGGACGAAGTCGCAGATTTTCTCCATGCCACCAGGCCATCAGAGAGTTCTTACACCGCTCATGGACCGTTCTTAGAGATCTCTGTCAATGCGGCGACAGCCCCACGGGCCGGGGCCCGAACGGGTGACACTTGCGGTGTGAACCTGACGACGCTGCGTGTCCTGGTTGTTGACGACGAGAGCTATCTGGCGGACCTCATTGCCACCGCGCTGCGCTACGAGGGGTACGACACCGCGGTGGCGGGCACCGGGAGTGCCGCCGCCGAGCTGGTGGAGGCGTTCCGGCCGCACCTCATCGTGATGGACGTCATGCTGCCGGACGGCTCCGGCATCGACGCCTGCCGGCGGCTGCGGCAGGCCGGGTTCGAGGCGCCCGTGGTGTTTCTGACGGCCCGTGACTCCACCGAGGACAAGATCGCCGGGCTGACGGTCGGGGGCGACGACTACGTCACCAAACCCTTCAGCCTGGAGGAGCTGATCGCCCGTATCCGCGCGGTGCTGCGCAGGACCGCGCACCCCGAGGAGCGCACCAGGCTGACCTTCGCGGATCTGGAGATCGACGACGAGGCGCACGAGGTCCGCAGGCAGGGGGTGCGGGTGGACCTGACGCCGACGGAGTTCAAGCTGCTGCGGTATCTGGCGGCGCACGCCGGGCGAGTCCTGACGAAGCGTCAAATCCTGGACCACGTCTGGGAGTACGACTTCGGCGGCAGCGACGCCGTGGTGCAGACGTACGTCTCCTACCTCCGCCGGAAGATCGACGTCTTCGAGCCGACGCTCATCCAGACCGTCCCCAGGGTCGGCTATGTGCTGCGCCTGCAGGACGCCGACGCCCGGCGCCGGGAGACCGGGCGGCAGGACCGCGGGGCCGGCCGATGACCCTGCGCACCCGGCTGGTCCTGGTGCTCTCCGGACTCCTGGCCCTCGGCATGGCCCTCTCCGTCGGTGCCACCTTCGGCGCCCTGCAGGACTGGCGTCAGGACCAGAACGACGAGGTGCTCGCCGCCGTTTCCGGGCAACTGCGCGCGGACCTCGCCGCGCCGGGCGGCGACGGGCGGCTCACACTGCCGCGCGACGCGGACCAGCTGACCGGAGTCTGGCGGGCCTCCGTCGAGCAGGGCGACCTCCCGTCCTTCTTCCAGACCCGCACCCGGGACGGCCAGGTGCGCCAGACCTCCGACTTCGGCGTCCGCCCGGACCTGCCGCGCACCCTGCCCTCCGCCCTGTGGCCCGAGCGGGCCACCGCCGACGGCACCCCCGAGGGCTCCTTCCACACGGTGCCGGGCGCCGACGGCAGCGACTGGTTGCTGCACTCCTCGCCCCTGCCCGACGGCATCCTGCTCGTGGGCATGCGGACGACGGTGGCCGACGAACTCATGCACCGCACCGGCGTGGTCGCGGCGACCTCGGCCGCGGCCGCCCTGCTGGCGGTGACCCTGCTGTCGTGGCGAGCCGTACGCCGTGGACTGCGCCCCCTGGAGTCGATCGCCACCACCGCCGCGGCCATCGGCGACGGCGACCTGGCCCGCCGGATCCCGGCCGCCGGGCCACGCACCGAGGTCGGCAGGCTGGGCCTCGCACTGAACGCCATGCTCGGCCAGATCGAGTCCGCGTTCGACGAGCGCCGCCGGGCCGAGGAGCGGCTGCGCCGCTTCGTCGCCGACGCCTCGCACGAACTGCGCACCCCGGTCGCCACGATCCGCGGCTACGCGGAGCTGTTCCGGCGGGGCGCCGCGCACCGGCCGGACGACCTCGCCCAGGCGATGGCCCGCATCGAGTCGGAGGCCCGCCGCATGGGTTCCCTGGTCGAGGAGCTGCTCCTCCTCGCCCGCCTGGACCAGGGACTTCCGCTGGCTCTGGCGCCGGTCGACCTCGGCGCCCTGGCCGGGGAGGCCGTCGACGACGCCAGGATGCTCGCCCCGGACCGTCAACTGCTGCTGGAGACCGCCTCGGCCGACGGCCCGGTGATGGTCCGCGGCGACGCGGACCGGCTGCGGCAGGTCCTGGCGAACCTGCTCTCCAACGTCCGCCAGCACACCCCGGACGGAACCGAGGCCTGGGTACGGATCGGTGCCCGGGACGGACAGGCCCTGATCGAGGTGGCGGACAGCGGACCCGGACTCGACGAGGAGCAGGCCCAGCACGTCTTCGAGCGCTTCTTCCGCGTCGACCCCTCCCGCAGCCGTGCCCAGCTGCCCGGCGACAGCCCGAAGGAGGGCTCCGGGCTGGGGCTTGCCATCGTCGCGGCCGTCGCCCGGGCCCACGGCGGCAGCGCCGAGGTCGACGCGACCCCGGGTGAGGGCGCGGTGTTCCGGGTCCGGCTGCCGCTCGACCACCCATGACCGGGCCCCGGCTCCCCGGCCGGTCCCCGGCGCATCCGCGCGGTGCACCGGCATCGCCGTACCGAGAAGAGAGCGAGACGGTGAAGACGGACACGTTACGACGGCGGCTGCGGGCCCTGCGCGGGCCACGCGGGCGGTGGACCGCGGCTGCCGCGGCCCTCGCCCTCGTCGCCCTCGCACTGACCTGGACGGCGACGGCGGACGACCCGGCGCGGGTGGACCGGGAGGACCGCTTCCTCACCGGTGCGGACGGGGTCCGCCTCGACACCTCGTACTACACCGCGCCCGGCGGCGGGAGGCGGCCGGCCGTGATCCTCGCGCACGGCTTCGGCGGGAGCAAGGACAGCGAACGCGACCAGGCGGGGGTGCTCGCCCGCGCCGGGTACGCCGTCCTCACCTACTCGGCGCGTGGCTTCGGTGCCTCGGGCGGCCGGATCGGACTCAACGCGGCCGACGGCGAGGTCGCGGACGTCGGCAGGCTGCTCGACTGGCTCGCCCGGCGACCCGAGGTCCGCACGGACCGTGCGGGTGATCCGGTCGTCGGCATGGCCGGAGGGTCGTACGGCGGCGCCGTGTCGCTGCTGGCCGCGGCCCAGGACCGCAGGATCGACGCCATCGTTCCCTCCGTCACCTACTGGGACCTGCACCAAGCCCTCTTCCCCGGAGGGGTGTTCAAGAAGCTGTGGTCCGGGATCCTCTTCGGCCAGGGGCTGACCGATCCCCGTGACCCCGCGTGCGGACGCTTCACCGCCGAGGTGTGCTCCGCCTTCCAGCGCTCGGCCGTCACCGGCCGGGCCGACGCACGGACCCGGGAACTGCTGAGGGAGGTCAGCCCGGCGGCGTTCGCGCGGCGGATCTCCGTACCCGCGCTGGTGGTCCAGGGCCAGACCGACTCGCTGTTCCCGCTGGACCAGGGCGATGCCATCGCACAGGCCGTCGCGAGGAACGCCACGCCCGTCGCCGTCGACTGGATCCTCGGCGGCCACGACGGCGGGGAGGACGAGACCGGCCGCGTGCACCGGCGCACGGTCGGCTGGTTCGACACCCACCTCAAGAAGGCGGGCGGCGACGGCGCCGGGCCCGCGTTCCGGGTCAGCCGCAAGGGCGGAACCGACACCGCCACCGGGACCGCCACGCTCGACGGAGCGACGGCCGCCCGCTACCCGGGGCTCGGTGGGACGGCACGCAGGACCGTGGCCCTGCGGGGCCCCGAGCAGACCCTGGTCAACCCGGCGGGCGGCACCCCGCCGAGCGTGACCGCTCTTCCCGGACTCGGTTCGTTGTCCTCCCTCGCGAGTGCCGCCGGCATGGGCCCGGCGTGGGAGTCCCGCGGCGCGAGCGCGGCCTTCACCAGCGCCCCGCTGGACGCCCCGCTGCAGGTCACCGGCGCGCCGACCCTGGAACTCACGGTCCGCGCCGACCGCGACGCGGTGCTCTTCGTCAAGCTCTACGACGTCGGCCCGGACGGCGGCCAGATCCTGCCCCGCGAACTGGTCGGCCCGGTCACGGCGGCGGACGGCGGGACGACACGGGTCTCCCTGCCCGCCGTCGACCACCGCTTCGAGACCGGCCACCGGCTACGGGTCGTGGTGTCCAGCACGGACCTGGGCTTCGCCTCACCGGCCGAACCCGCCACCTACCGCATCCGGGCGGGCCACCTCACGGTGCCCACCTCCGCCGCGCTCACCGTCACCGAGTCCGCCGGTGTGCCCTGGTGGACCTGGGCCCTGCCGGTCGGGGCGGTGGCGGCGGCCGCCGTACTGCTGCTGACCGCCCGGCGCCCGGCCCGCCGCCCGGCGCCCGCGCCCGATCGGGCACCCGCCGGCGTGCCGCTGCGGATCACGGGGCTGACCAAGAAGTACGCCGGCGGCGGCGACCGCTACGCGGTGCACGATCTGTCGTTCACCGTCGAGCGAGGGCAGGTTCTGGGGCTCCTCGGCCCCAACGGCGCCGGTAAGACCACCACCTTGCGGATGCTGATGGGCCTCATCCGGCAGGACTCCGGCTCCATCAGGATCTTCGGGCAGGAGGTGCGGCCCGGGGCACCGGCCCTGTCCAGGCTCGGATCCTTCGTCGAGGGCCCCGGCTTCCTGCCGCACCTCACCGGACGCCAGAACATCGACCTGTACTGGCGGGCCACCGGTCGGCCCGAGGCCGACGCCCACCGTGAGCCGGCGCTGGAGATCGCCGGTCTGGGCGCCGCGCTGGACCGCCCGGTCCGCACCTACTCGCAGGGCATGCGCCAGCGCCTCGCCCTCGCGCAGGCCATGCTCGGACTCCCGGACCTGCTCGTTCTCGACGAGCCGACCAACGGACTCGACCCGGCGCAGATCCGTGAGATGCGGGACGTCCTGACGCGTTACGCGGCCACCGGACGCAGCGTCATCGTCTCCAGCCATCTGCTCGCCGAGGTCGAGCAGTGCTGCACCCATCTGGTGGTGATGGACCGGGGCCGCCTGGTCGCCTCCGGGCCCGTCGCCGAGATCACCGGGGACGACGGGCTGCTGCTGGTCGGCACCGCGGATCCAGGGAGCGAGGCGCTGGCGCGGAAGGTCGCCGCGCTGCCCGGCGTCGCCTCCGCGACCCCCGTCGAAGAGGGCCTCCTGGTCCGCCTCGGCTCGGTCACCGCGCCGGAGCTGGTCGTGGAACTCGTACGGATGGACGTGGCGGTGGAGCGGATCGGACCGCACCGCCGCCTTGAGGACGCCTTCCTGACCCTGATCGGAGGACAGTGATGGCCCGGGGGATCCCACAGACCGCCGAGAGCGGCACGGCGGTGGCCGCCACCGGCTACCGGCCAGGCGGAGCCCTGCCGCTGCGCGTGGAGGCGCTCCGCCAGTTCCGGCGCCGCCGGACCCTGGCGACGTTCGCCACCGTGACCGCGCTGCCGCTGGTGCTGCTGACGGCGTTCGCCCTCGGGGGGTCGCCCACGGACGGCGACGGCGGCGCCCCCGCGTTGGTGGCCATCGCCACGGCCTCCGGTCCCAACTTCGCGGCGTTCGTCCTCTTCGTCTCCAGCAGCTTCCTGCTGCCCGTGACGGTCGCCCTGTTCTGCGGTGACACCGTGGCGTCGGAAGCGGGCTGGGCCTCGCTGCGCTACCTGCTGGCGGCCCCCGTGCCCAGGGCCCGGCTCCTGTGGAGCAAGCTGGTGGTCGCCCTCGGATACAGCGCCGTGGCGGTCCTGCTGCTGCCCGCCGTCGCGCTGGTGGCCGGCAGCGCCGCCTACGGCTGGGGCGACGTCCAGTTGCCGGGCGGCGGCACCATGCCGGCCTCCCAGGTCCTGTGGCGGATGGTGCTCGTCGTGGCCTATGTGTACGGCAGCCTGCTGGTGGTCGGAGCGGCCGGGTTCTGTCTCTCGACGGTGACCGACGCCCCGCTCGGCGCGGTCGGCGGCGCGGTCGGGCTGTGGATCGTCTCGACCATCCTGGACGCGGTCACGGCCCTCGGCAGGGCCCGTGAATTCCTGCCGACGCACTGGCAGTACGCATGGCTCGACACACTGCAGCCACGCATCGCCTGGGCCGCGATGGCGCAGGGACTCGCCCTGTCCACGGCGTGTGCGGTGCTCCTCGTCGCCCTGGCCTTCCGACGCTTCCAGACGAAGGACGTCGTCTCCTGAGGCCGGCGGACACGGCCGCGGGCCGTGAGGCACAGCGCCTCACGGCCCGCGATGACCGTGCCTCGGGTCCGGGCCGGGCCCGGGTCAGACCGTTCGCCGGCCGCTCTTCGGCAGGCCCAGGACCGCGGCGGAGTTGAAGCCGCCCTCGCCCCTGGCCACCACCAGCGCGGTGCGCAGACCGGCGTTCTCCCGTGCGGTGGTGACCAGGTCCAGGTCGTCGCCGGGGCCCGCCGTCAGATGCACCGACGGCGGGACGGTGTCGTGCGCCAGGGCGAGTGCCGCCCAGGACAGGTCCAGGGCGGCACCCCCCGAACACAGCCTGCCGGTGGCCGTCTTGGGAACCGCCACCGGCACCCCCCGCCTGCCGAAGACCTCCACCAGGGCATCCGCCTCCCGCCGGTCGAGCAGCGGATCGCCGGCGCCGTCGGCGAAGACCACGTCGATCCCCTCCGGTGACAGCCCGGACCGCTCGACCGCCTCGCGGATCGCCCGCGCCAGCTGACGGTGGTCCGGTGCGGGCTCGGTCGGATGGTGCGCGTCATGCGTCGACGCCGTACCGAGCACCTCGGCGTACGCGGCGGGCGCGCCCCTGCGGGCGGCCCACTCGGCGTCCTCCACCACGACCATGGCGCCGCCCTCGCCCGGCACATGCCCGGGGCTGTCCGGCGCGAACGGCCGGTAGGCCGACGCCGGTTCCGTCTCCCGGCTGAGCGTCGCCCGGCCCGCCTGGCAGGCCATGGCATACGGCGACAGCGGTGCCTCGGTCCCACCGACCAGGACCGCTCCCGTACCCCGCGTGATCAGCCGCCGCGCCTGGGCCAGGGCGTCGAGCCCGCCCGCGGCGTCCGCGACGAGCACCCCGCAGGCGCCCTTGAGCTGGTCGCGGATGGAGAGCTGACCGCTGCTCGCCGCGTAGAACCAGCCGATCGACTGGTACGCCGTGACCGTGCCCGGCCCCTGGCTCCAGAGGTTGTGGATCTCCCGCTGGCCGAAGGCGTTCCCACCGGAGGCGCTGGCCGTGACCACGGACAGGTCGAAGGGGTCGTGCCGGTGCGGATCGAGGTCCGCGTCCTCGAAGGCCAGCCGGCCGGCGGCCAGGGCCATCCAGGTCCACCGGTCGGTCTGCACCCGCAGCTTGCGCTCGACGTGCTCGCTCTCGTCGAAACCGGTGACCCGGCCCGCCAGGCGCGAGGGCAGCTTCGAGGTGTCGAACTCCTCTATGGGACCGATCCGGCAGACCCGCTCCAGGGTGCGCTTCCAGTGCTCGCTGACGCCGACACCGGTGGGCGCGACCACACCGATCCCGGTGATGACGCTGCGCCGTACGCTCATGCCGCACCGTCCTTCACGCTCTTGGAGAACACCATCGCGGACTGGAAACCGCCGAAGCCGCTGCCCACCGACAGCGCGTGGTCGACGCGCGTCTCGCGCGCGGTCAACGGCGTGTAGTCCAGGTCGCATTCGGGGTCGGGGGTGGTGAGGTTGGCCGTGGGCGGTACCACGCCCCGGTCGATGGCCAGCGCGCACGCCGCCATCTCGATCGAGCCGATGGCCCCGAGCGAGTGGCCGATCACCGACTTGATGGAGCTGATCGGCACCCGCCGGACGGCGTCGCCGAGGGCGTACCGGTAGGCGGCCGTCTCGTGCCGGTCGTTCTGCTTGGTGCCGGAGCCGTGCGCGCTGATGTACCCGAGGTCCTCGCAGTTCAGCCGTGCCTGGGCCATGACGTCCCGGACCGCTTCGCCCAGCTCGACTCCGTCCGGGCGCAGCCCCGTCATATGGAATCCGTTGGCCCGTGCCGCGTAGCCGGCGACCTCGCAGTAGATCCGCGCCCCGCGGGCCCTGGCGTGCTCGTACTCCTCCACGATCAGCACCGCGCACCCCTCGCCGAGCACGAAGCCCTTGCGGTCCGCGTCGAAGGGTCTCGACGCGAGTTCGGGCGTGTCGTTCATCGGGCTGGTGGCCCGGATGGCGTCGAAGCAGGCCACGGTGATCGGCGTGATCGGGGCGTCGGAGGCGCCGGCGATCATCACATCGGCCTCGCCGTCCTCGATCAGCCTCAGGGCGTGCCCGACGGCGTCGATGCCGGAGGTGCATCCGGTGGACACCACCGTCGCCGGCCCGCGCGCTCCGAACCGCACGGCGAGCTCGGTCGCGGCACTGGACGGCACCAGGGCCTGGTAGAGGAAGGGCATGGCGTGCCGCGGATCGACCTCCCACTCCCGGGCGTGGTCGCTGACGACGACGTACTCCTCCTCCAGGGTGATCGAGGCGCCGACGGCCGAGCCGAGGCAGACCCCCACCCGTTCCGTGTCCGCGGCCCCGAGGTCGAGCCCGCTGTCCTCGACCGCCTCCGCGGCCGAGGCGAGCGCGAACTGCGCGAACCGGTCGGTGCGGCGGATCTCCCTCGGTGTGAGCCCGCGTTCGGCCGGGTCGAAATCGCACTCGGCGGCGATCCGGGACCGGAACGGGCTCGGGTCGAAGGAGGTGATCGTCCGGATCGCCGACTTGCCGCTGACGACCCGGTCCCAGAACTCCTCCCGTCCCACCCCGCCGGGTGCGATCACCCCGATGCCGGTGACGACGGCCCTGCGGCGCCGCTCGCCGGCCCTCACGTGGCGCCCGGACCGGTCAGGGCCGCGGAGCGGTCGCCGTCCGCGGCGGGCGCCGTCTCCCCGGGGTACGGCTCGGTGTCCACGTGCCCGAGGTGCGGCTCGGGAGCGAGCGGCCCGATCTGGAAGACGACCAGGGCCTGCTCGTCGCCCGTGTTGGTCAGCCGGTGCCGGACGTTGCGCGGGATGTGCAGTGCCTGTTCCGCCCCGACCGCCACCGGCTCGCCGTCCAGGTCGACACGGAGTGCGCCGCGGGCGACGAACAGGTACTCCTCCGAATACGGGTGGTAGTGCTCCGAGACGCCCTCGCCGGGCTCCAGCCGGACCGCTCCGCAAAAGCCCGCGGACGTCCCGGCGTTCGGGGGCGCCAGCAGGGTGCGCAGATCGCCGCCGCGCCGGGTGTTGGACGGCACGTCGTCCATTCCCACCACACAGCGGCGGGCGTGCTCCACCCGTTGCTTGATCAGTTGCATCTGCACCGCCGAGTTGCGGTTGATGCGCTCGGTCATGGCCGCCGTGTCCACCGGGGCCTCGGGCCTCATGTGGAAGTCCTGCACCCAGCGCATCCTGGTGGTGTCCGGACCCAGTTCCTCGTAGGTCCAGGTGATGTTCATGAACTCGAACGGTCCGGTCTCCACCCGGCGCGCCCTGACCACCCGTGCGTCCTTGTCCCAGTGGCGCTCGGACACCCAGGACCACACCCGGTCCTGCTCGTCCGGGTGCATGGTCAGCCGGAAGGTGGCCGAGGTGGGCGTCTCGTCCAGGATGTCGATGCTCGCGTACTCGGAGAACAGCTCCGGCCAGCGGCGCAGGTCGTTCGTCCGGTCCCAGACGAAGCCGAACGGGGCTTCCATGTCGATGAAGTTGTCGGTGTGCCCGAACATGGCGTACGTGTCTCCCGTCCTCAAGCGGCGGCGGAAAGCCGGGCGTTGACCATCCGCTCGACGTCCGCGGGTGTGCTCTCGGGGGTGATCTCCTCCTCGATGTCGATGCCGTACCGGCTCTTGATCCGGCTGGCCAGCTCGACCCGGGCCAGCGAGTCCAGGTCGAGCGCCTCGAAGGTCTTGTCGAACGCGGCCTCACCCAGGTCGGGGTCGAGACCGACCGAGGTGAGCATGTCGGTCAGCTGACTCTGCACGGTGCCCGTGGAACTCATGTCTCTTCTCCTTCACCGGCCGTACCGGCCGACGATGCCGTGGAAGCGGTCGAAGGCGGCGTCCTCGTCGGTGCCGTCGGGACGGCGGACGTGGTCGACGCGTGGATGTGGAAGCGCAGCGAGCGGGCTTCCGTGAAGCAGTCGCGCATGGGCTTCACCAGATCGCGGTGCTCCTGGGACTTCTCCCAGGTCTCGAAGTCGGTGAGATCACGCCACTCGCTGGTGATCAGCCACTGCTCCGGGTCGGTGGCCGACCGGCAGACCTGGTCCTCGACATGACCGGGGACCCCCGCGGCGACCTCGAAGCGGATCTTCTCGTAGGCGTCCAGGAAGTCCTGTCGCCGTGCCTCGGGTACGCGGATCAGGAAGACCACCCGGGCCCGCGACGGGCTCACCGGGCCGGCCTTCCGGCACCCGGCGGCGGACCGCCCGCCAGCGCGGAACTGAAGCCGAACCTGCCGACGACCGGCATGACGCTGCCGTACATCCCGTCGGACTCGGCGCCGGTGAGGAACCGGACGGCACGGCCGACGAGTTCGGCCTCCACCGTGAGCCCGGGGTCGACGTGCGGCATCTCCTTGCGCATCTCGGGGGTCTCCACGAGGGTCAGCGAGATCAGGTTGGCGTGGATCCCGCGGTTCTTGACCTCGTGGGCCAGCGAGCGCACCCAGGCGGTCAGGGCGGCCTTGCTCGCGGCGTAGGAGGACATCGCGGCGAGCGGCTCATCGGCCAGTGGGGTGCCGAAGTAGACCAGTCGACCGCCGTCCCGCAGATGGGGGAGGACCGCCTGCGTGGCGACCACCGCCGACAGGAAGTTGGACTTCAGCAGGTCCTCGTACGAGGAGACGTCGGTGAGCATGACCGGTCCCACCGCGAAGCCGCCCACGAGATGCACCAGGCCGTCCAGGTGGCCGAACTCGCGCACCGCCTCGGCCGCCGCGTACTGGGCGCCGTCCGGCTCCGCGGTGTCGGCCGACAGGGTCCTGACCGTTCCGCGGCCACCGAAGGCGGCGGCCAGCTCGGCGAGCCGGCCACCGTCCCGGCCGGTCAGCAGGAGCCGGTCACCGCGTTCCGCGAGGCACCGCACCGTGGCCTCGCCCAGCCGGCCGGTCGCGCCGGTGACCAGGAGGGTCCGCGGGGCGGCGCTCACGCCTCCTGCTCCTCGAAGACGGCGACCCGGGTGGTGACGTGCTCCATCATCGCCTTCTGGAAGAAGGCCCTCGCTCCGGCGGGTGAGCTCATGTCGCGCGGCTCGACCAGGTACTCGTCCAGCTTGCGCTCCAGCTCCTGGATGGCGGGCTGCCTGGCCAGGTGCGCCATCACCCGGGGGAGGCTCCCGTCGATCTCCATCATGCGGACGACCAAGCCGTCCTTCATGAAGATCGAGGTGCCGAGCAGCCGCGTCCCGTCGGGCGTGACCCACTCGGGCGGGGAGTAGGTGGCGAGCAGGTCCTTGACGATCGCCTCGGTGCCGGGTTTGACCCGGAAGCTGATGGCGTAACGTTCCATCGGTTTTCTCTCCTCACGAGATGACAGGGAGACCGGACGGTCCGACGGCCGGCTCAACCGGCCTTGGCCAGACTGCCGTTCGGGCGGCGTCCGGGTCTTCCGGCGGCCGGGCGAGATTCGGCCTCCCCACGACGGAGGAGCACTCCCCCTCGGGCACCGGTCCTCTCCTCCCCGCGGCGGGCACCTCCTCCCGGCGGCCGTCGCCCGGTTCGTCCCCGCGCGGGAAGACGGCGGCCGAGGCGTCGCCCTAGCGTCCTTGGACAGTGCGGCGCGGCGACGGCACGGCCTTCCCCCAGCCGTCCTGCTCTCTTGCCGCGCCGTACTGCTTGCGCGTGACCACCCCTCCCGCAGCCCCGTTCACGCACGTCGGCGGGGCTGCGTCCACTGCCGAACCCACCAGAGGAGATGCGATGGCCGACCACCGCGACGAGGTCATCGTCCTGGGCGGCGGAATCGCCGGGCTCACCACCGTGCTGGCCCTGCGGTCCGCCGGCATCCCGGCGAAGGCCTACGAACGATCACCGGCGCTGCGCTCCGCGGCCTCGGGCAACGGCCTGGTCGTCTGGCACAACGCGGTCCTCGCGCTGCGCGCCGTCGGCCTGGACAAACACCTGGACACCATCGGGGAGGAACTGCGCCGCTACCGGTTCCGGTCCCGGCGCAGTGGCGCTCTCGCCGACTGGTCCATCGAGAGCGGCACCCGCCGCCACGGCGCGCCCGCCTACACGGTGAGCCGGCCCGCCCTGCACGGCCTGCTCAGTGACCTGGTCGGCGACGACCTGGTGCTCGGCGCGCGGTGCACGGACTTCACCGAGGAGCCCGACGGGGTGACGGTGCGGTTCGAGGACGGTCGCACGGTCCGCGGCCCGCTGCTCATCGGGGCCGACGGGCTGCGTTCGACGGTGCGCAAGGCCCTGATGCCGTACGAACCGCCGCCCCGTTACGCGGGCATGACGGCATGTCAGGGAATCGTCGGGCTGCCGTCGGAGCAGGTTCCGCCCGGGGTGTTCGTCAACACCTTCGGAGAGGGCAGCTGGTTCGTCTACTACCGCCTCGACGACCACTGCGTCTACTGGGACGGCGTCCTCAACGACCGTATCGGCCGCCGCCTCGGCCACACGGCCGCCTCCCTCGGCCTCGGCGTCCGCGAGGCGCTGCTGCGGGAGTTCGGGCACTGGCCCGACCCGATACCCGCGTTGATCGAGGCCACCGCGGAACCGGAGATCCTCCCCGTGGACATCTTCGACCGCGACCCGGTACCGCGATGGAGCACCCACCGGGTCACGCTGGTCGGAGACGCCGCGCAGCCGATGACCTTCAACCTCGGCCAGGGCGCCAACCAGGCGATGGAGGGTGCGGTCGTCCTCGCCCAGTGCCTGTCCGCCGCCCTCGCCGACGGCCCGTCCGCCGCGTCCGCCGACGCCGTGTCCGCCGCCCTCGCCGCGTACGAGCGGCGGCGCGGGGACCGTGTGGCGCGCGTCGCCCGCCGCTCCCGCGCCAACGGAGTGCTCAGCCGCTGGCAGAACCCGGTCGTGTGCCTGCTGCGCGACGCCTTCATGAAGGTGGCCTTCGACCGGCTGGTGTACCGCAAGACCTACCAACTCACCATGGACACCGACCTCGACAGGGACATCCACTCATGACCACACAAGCCCGCCCCACCAGCGGAGTCAGCCGGACCGCCGTCATCGTCGCGCAGGCCCGGGCGACCGAGGACGCCCGGGCCGACCGGCTGTTCACCGACCCCTACGCCCAGTCCTTCGTCGACGCAGTCGGATGGATCCAGGTCGCCGAGGCGGGCCGCCTCAACCAGGGCCACTTCGTCCTGCGCACCCGTTTCTTCGACGACTGGTTCCGGGCCGCCGCACAGTCCGGCTGCCGCCAGGCGGTCCTGGTGGCGGCCGGCCTGGACACCCGGGCCTTCCGGCTCCGGTGGCCGGCCGGGTTCCGGCTCTTCGAGATCGACCTGCCCGGGCTGCTGGCCTTCAAGGAGGCGGTACTGGGGGTGCGCGAGGCCGTACCGTCCTGCGAGCGCAGGACGGTACGGGCCGACCTGCGCGAGGACTGGCCGGCCGCCCTGCTCGCCGCCGGCTTCGACCCCGGGCAGCCGACCGCCTGGCTGGTCGAGGGCCTGATGATGTACCTCGACCCGGCGGACAACGACCGTCTCCTCGACCGCATCGGCATGCTCTCCGCCCCGGGCAGCAGGCTGGCGGTCGAGCACATCAACCAGGCGTACACCGAACTGCCGCAGATGAAGGCCGTGCACGAGCGGCTGCGCAGGGTCGGGGCCGCGTGGCGTTCCACGGTCGAGGACCCGTGCGCATGGCTCGGCGCGCACGGCTGGACGGCGACGGTCGTGCCGCAGACCGAACTCGCCGCCCGTCACGGCCGGCCCGTGCCGGAGCTGACCGACCCGGAGCGCGTCGGCAGCGCCCGGATGTGGTTGGCCGAGGCGGTCAGAAGCGCGCCGGCGGACTCCGCCGCCCCCGGCCGCGCGTGAGCGGAAGCGCCTGCCCCACTCGTCCCGATTCCTTTGGAGCATCATGGCCAGCCGTCTGTTCACCTCGGAGTCCGTGACCGAGGGGCATCCGGACAAGATCGCCGATCAGATCAGTGACAGCGTCGTGGACGCCCTGCTCGCCCAGGATCCCCGCGCACGGGTCGCGGTGGAGACCCTGATCACCACGGGCCAGGTCCATGTGGCCGGTGAGGTGTCGACGCGCGCGCGGGTCGACATCGCGGCCCTCGCCCGGAAGAAGATCCTGGAGATCGGGTACGACCATGCGGCCAAGGGCTTCGACGGCGCTTCGTGCGGCGTGTCCGTGTCCATCGGGTCCCAGTCCCCGGACATCGCCCGGGGCGTCGACAACGCCTACGAGACACGGACGGCCGGGGACGGCGAGCCGGCGCAGCAGGGCGCCGGGGACCAGGGGCTGATGTTCGGGTACGCCACCGACGAGACCCCGGAACTCATGCCCCTGCCCGTCAGCCTCGCCCATCGGCTGGCCCGCCGGCTGGCCGAGGTCCGCCGCGGCGGAGTCGTGCCGGGTCTGCGTCCCGACGGAAAGACCCAGGTCACCATCGAGTACCGGGGGAGCCGTCCGTTCCGTCTCGACACCGTGGTGGTCTCCTCGCAACACGCCGCCGATGTCGAGCTCGACACGCTCTCTGCCGACATCCGCGTGCACGTGGTGGAGCACGTGCTGTCCCGGCTGGCCCAGGAGGGCAGCAAGCTGGAGGCGGAGGACTACCGCCTCCTGGTGAACCCCACCGGGAGGTTCGAGATCGGCGGCCCCATGGGAGACGCCGGACTGACGGGCCGGAAGATCATCATCGACACCTACGGGGGCATGGCCCGCCACGGCGGCGGTGCCTTCTCCGGCAAGGACCCGTCCAAGGTCGACCGCTCGGCCGCGTACGCGATGCGCTGGGTGGCCAAGAACGTCGTCGCCGCGGGCCTCGCCCGCCGCTGCGAGATCCAGGTCGCCTACGCGATCGGCAAGGCCGAGCCGGTCGGCCTCTTCGTCGAGACCTTCGGTACCGCCGTCGTCGGGCAGGAGGTGATCGAGAGGGCCATCCGCGACACCTTCGACCTGCGGCCGGCCGCGATCATCCGTGATCTGGACCTCCTGCGGCCGATCTACGCCGAGACCGCCGCCTACGGCCACTTCGGGCGCGAACTCCCGGACTTCACCTGGGAACGGACCGACCGGGTCGGCGCGCTGCTCGCCGCGACAGGGCGGTGACATGCGCATCGCCGTCACCGGATCCATCGCCTCCGACCACCTGATGATCTTTCCCGGACGCATCCCGGACCTGCTCATCCCCGACCGGCTGCACGCGCTGTCACTGTCGTTCCTCGTGGACAGCCTCCAGGTGCGCCGCGGCGGGGTCGCCGCCAACATCGCCTTCGCCCTCGGCCTGCTCGGTCTGGACCCCCTGCTGGTCGGCTCGGTGGGCGACGACTTCGCCGACTACGACGTCTGGCTGAGGAGCCACGGCGTCGACACCTCCGCGGTGCGCGTGTCGGACCGGCAGCGCACGGCCCGCCTCGTCCGCATGACCGACCAGGACGCCAACCAGATCGCCTCCTTCTATCCCGGCGCGATGTCGGAAGCACGGGAGATCGACCTCCGGCGGATCCTGACGGCGCGAGAGGGAATCGGCTGCGTGGTCGTCTCTCCCGACGACCCGGACGCCATGCGGCTGCACACCGAGCAGTGCCGGGAACTCGGCCTCCCCTTCGCCGCGGACCCCTCGCAGCAACTCGCCCGGCTGACGGGCGCCGAGGTGCGCGCACTCGTGGACGGCGCTCGATGGCTGTTCACCAACGAGGACGAGGCCGCCCTCCTCCTCGAACGCACAGGGTGGTGCGACAAGGAGGTGCTCGCCCGCGTCGGTGCCTGGGTCACCACCCTCGGGGCGGACGGTGTCCGCATCGACACCGCCGACGGGGACGGCATCACGGTTCCCGCCGTGCCCGGGGTGGAGGTGGTGGATCCCACCGGCGTGGGAGACGCCTTTCGCGCCGGGTTCCTCGCGGCCTGCGGCTGGGGCCGTTCCCCGGTCACCGCCGCCCGTCTGGGCTGCGTCCTCGCGGCCACGGCGCTGGGCAGCGTCGGGTCGCAGGAGTACGAGCTGTCGGCACGGCCCCTGCTCACCACCCTGTCCTGCGCCTATGGCCAGCGGGCGGCGCAAGGGCTCGCGCGGGAGCTGCGCCACGTGGGACGTCCCCCGATGAGCGACCGCAGGTCGGCGTGACGGGGCGGCCGTGTGCGCCGGCCGACGGAGACGTCCGCGCGCCTGCAGTTCCAAGACCGACACGCGCGTGCGCGCCCGCGAGGCACAGGCGTGAGCCCGCGATCGGTCACGCCCCGAAGAACTCCACCAGCACCGGCCCGAGGACGTCCGGCTCCACCATGTGGGTCTGCCCCTCCAGGCTGCGGTACGTCCCCTCGGGCACGCCCTCGGCGATCGTCCGGTTCGCCTCCCGCATCCAGGAGGGGCTCGCGTCACCCGCCACGGCCAGCACCGGCACGCCGATCGAGGCCAGCCGTGACCGGGGCACCAGGCCGTCGCCCATCACGGCGTCGTCGTAGGCCAGGCTCGGCGCGATCGCCTCCATACCAGCCCACAGGGGGGACTGGCGTGCGCCCTGGATGGTCTGCTCGGCCATGCCCGTGAGCCGCAGGAACAGTTCGACGGCGTCCCCCAGCCGGCCCTGGGCGAGCGCGTCGGTCAGGTTCGCCCGGTACTCGGCGTACAGGGCGGCGCCGTCTTCCAGGAAGTCTGCGAACGGCACCTCGTACACCGCCACCTGGCGCACCGGCAGCCCGCTCGCCGCTGCCTCCAGCGCCAGGGCGCCGCCCGACGAGATGCCGCACAGCGCCGCCTCGCCGCCCACCGCCTCGATCAGCGCGGCGAGGTCCTCGACCTCCCGCTGCACCGCGTACGGCGCCGTGTCACCGCTCTCGCCGCGCCCCCGCCGGTCGTAGGCGACGACGCGGAAGTGCCGCGACAGAGGCACGGCCAGGGGCGCCACGGTGCCCCCGGTGGACATCGCGCCGCTGACGAGGATCACCGCGGGACCCGCGCCGGTGCTCTCGTAGGCGAGGGAGGTGCCGTCGGCCGAAATGGTCTTCTTGTCCATGCCTGTGCAGATTGCCGTACGGCACGGAACTAATCGCCTACGACACTTCGACTTCGTAGAAGCAGAGGTGGTCCTTGATCGCGGCGACGTCCGGCTTCGGGTCCGGGTACGCCCAGACGAGGTCGGCCGCGTCCGGCAGCGACCAGTAGGAGGCCGTTCCCTTGAAGGGGCAGTAGGTGTGCGTGTCGGAGGGGATGAGCAGGTCGAGCCGTACGTCCTCGGGCGGGATGTAGTACCGCACGGGGCAGCCCGTCTCCCGCAGGACGAGCGGGCGGTCGGTCTGCGCGAGGACCTGGCCGCCGTGGACGGCCCGTACGCGCCGGGTGCCCTGCTCGACCGTGATCGTGTGTCCGTGAGTCATGTCCTGGCAGCGCTCCGGGGCCGCCGGTTCTTCCCGCGTACGGTGGCTGCATGCGAATCTGCGTCTTCCTCTCCGCCGCCGACCTCGACGAGCGTTACACGCGTCCCGCGCGCGAGTTCGCGGAACTGCTGGGCAAGGGCGGCCACACGCTCGTGTGGGGCGGCTCCGACGTCGGACTGATGAAGGTCGTCGCGGACGGGGTGCAGGAGGCGGGCGGCCGGCTCGCGGGGGTCTCCGTCGAGTTCCTGGCCTCCAAGGTCCGCCCCGGCGTCGACGAGATGGTGATCGCCAAGGACCTCGCCGAGCGCAAGAAGCTGCTGCTGGAGAAGGCCGACGCGGTGGTGATCATGGTCGGTGGCACGGGCACGCTCGACGAGGCGACCGAGATCCTGGAACTGAAGAAGCACGGCCACACCGACAAGCCCGTCGTCCTGCTCAACACCGCCGGCTTCTACGACGGCCTGAAGGAGCAGTTCCGCCGCATGGAGGACGAGGGCTTCCTGCCCCGCCCGCTGGCGGACCTGGTGTTCTTCGCGGAGGAACCGGTGGACGCGCTCGCGTACCTGGAGGCTGCGACCTCGGCGGCCACCGCCGCGGGGCCAGGGAGCGGAGTGGGCCCGCACTGATGCGAGCATGGCGGTCATGGCTACTCATGTGATCACCGGAGCGGGCTCCGGCATCGGCGCGGCCGTCGCCCGCCGTCTGCACGCGCGCGGGGACGATCTCGTCCTCCACGCGCGCGACGCCGGCCGCGCGAAGGAGCTGGCTGCCCAGTTCCCCGGCGCGAAGACGCTGGTAGGCGACCTTTCCGATCCGGACAAGCTGTCCTGGGCCTTCTCCCACCAGTCGTTGCCGGACCGGGTGGACTCCCTGCTGCACATCGCCGGCGTCGTCGACCTGGGCCCGGTGGGCGACCTGACCCCCAAGTCCTGGCGCCACCAGCTCAACGTCAACCTGATCTCCCCGGCCGAGCTGACCCGCCACTTCCTGCCGCAACTGCGCGCCGCCCACGGTCACGTGGTCTTCGTGAACTCGGGCGCCGGCCTCAACGCGCACGCCGACTGGTCCGCGTACGCCGCCTCCAAGCACGGCCTGAAGGCCCTGGCGGACTCCCTGCGCCACGAGGAGCACGGCAACGGCGTCAGGGTGACCACGGTGTACCCCGGTCGCACCGCCAGCCCCATGCAGGCCAAGGTGCACCAGCAGGAGGGCAAGGAGTACGACCCGTCGAAGTGGATCGACCCCGAGTCGGTGGCGACGGCGATCCTGATGGCCCTGGACCTGCCGAGGGACGCGGAGGTCAACGACCTGACGGTGCGGCCGGGGCGCTGACCGGGCCGCACGGTTGAAGACTCGCGGGCGGGGTTGCATAGGCTGCCCGGGTGAGTGAAAACAGTCCGTTCACCTTCGCCCCCGCCACCGGGATCGGTTCCCTGCCCGGCGGCGACGCCCGCGAGGCCGCCAAGGCCGCCACCGGATCCTTCGACGACTTCCCCTTCCTCGCCGAGCTGCCCGCCCGTGGGCCCGGTGCGGACATGATCGGGCGGACCGCCGGGATGCTCGTCGAGCTGTACGCGCGCGTGGAGCCCAGCGGCTGGCGGCTCGGGGACCGGCCCGGGCGGGACACCAAGCGGGCCCGGTCGTGGCTGGGGGAGGACCTGGACGCGCTGGAGGAGTTCACCCAGGGCCACGAGGGGCTGCTGAAGGTCCAGGCCGTCGGGCCCTGGACCCTGGCCGCCGCGCTGGAGCTGAGGAACGGCGAGGCCGCACTGTCCGACCCGGGCGCCTGCCGCGACCTCGCCGCCTCGCTCGCCGAGGGGCTGCGGCTGCACCTGGAGGAGATCCGGCGGCGCGTCCCCGGCGCCCGGGTCGTCCTCCAGCTCGACGAACCCTCCCTCGTCGCCGTACTGCGCGGCCGGGTCAGGACCGCAAGCGGCTACCGCACCCACCGGGCGGTCGACCGGCAGATCGTCGAGGCCGCGCTCCGCGACGTCGTCGGGGTTCACGGCGACGGTCCCGTCGTGGTCCACTCGTGCGCACCGGACGTCCCGTTCGCCCTGCTGCGCCGGGCGGGCGCGGCGGCGATCTCCTTCGACTTCTCCCTGCTCACCGAGCGTGACGACGACGCGATCGGTGAGGCGGTGGAAGCGGGGACCCGGCTCTTCGCCGGTGTCGTCCCCGGCACGGACGGCCCGTTGTCGGACCCTGCCGGTAGCGTCATGGGTGTCAGGACGCTGTGGCGCAGGCTGGGGCTGTCACCGGGGCTTCTCGCGGAGGCGGTCACGATCACGCCGTCGTGCGGACTCGCGGGGGCCTCCCCGCAGTACGCGCGCCGGGCCCTCGCCCACTGCGCCAAGGCGGCGAGATCCCTCGCGGACAACCCAGAGTAACGGGAGGACAACACGGTGGCCGGCGACAAGCAGGCGGAGACGACGGCGGTGCCAGCCGAGGCCCGCGAAGAGCACGCGAAGCTGGCGGAGCAGGTCGAGGAGCACCGCTTCCGGTACTACGTGAAGGACGCGCCGGTCATCAGCGACGCGGACTTCGACAAGCTGCTGAAGACGCTGGAGGCCCTGGAGGACAAGCACCCGGAGCTGCGCACGCCGGACTCCCCGACCCAGAAGGTCGCCGGGTCCTACGAGACGGAGTTCACGGCCGTCGAGCACCGCCAGCGGATGCTCTCGCTCGACAACACCTTCAACGACGACGAACTCGCCGCCTGGGCCGACCGCATCGCGCGGGAACTGGGCGAGCAGGAGTACCACTTCCTGTGCGAGCTGAAGGTCGACGGCCTCGCCGTCAACCTCACGTACGTCAACGGCCGCCTCACCCGCGCCGCGACCCGGGGCGACGGCCGCACCGGCGAGGACATCACCCCGAACGTCCGGACCATCGCGGAGATCCCGGACCGCCTCAAGGGCGAGGACGTCCCCGACCTGGTGGAGATCCGCGGCGAGGTCTACTTCCCGATGGAGAAGTTCCTCGACCTCAACGAGCGACTGGTCGCCGCGGGCGACAAGCCCTTCGCCAACCCCCGTAACGCCGCCGCCGGTTCGCTGCGCCAGAAGGACCCGCGGGTCACCGCCACCCGCCCGCTGCACATGGTCGTCCACGGCATCGGCGCCCTGGAGGGCTTCACGGGCATGACCCGCCTCTCCCAGGCCTACGACCTCCTCAAGACCTGGGGCCTGCCCACCTCGCGGCACAACCGGGTGGTCGACGACCTCGGCGGCGTAAGGGAGTTCATCGCCCACTACGGCGAGAACCGCCACTCCGTCGAGCACGAGATCGACGGGGTCGTCGTCAAGCTCGACGAGATCCGCCTGCAGGGCCGCCTCGGCTCCACCGCGCGTGCGCCGCGCTGGGCGATCGCGTACAAGTACGCGCCGGAGGAGGTCAACACCAAGCTCGTCGACATCAAGGTCGGCGTCGGCCGCACCGGCCGGGTCACGCCGTACGCCCAGGTCGAGCCGGTCACCGTCGCGGGCAGTGAGGTCGAGTTCGCGACCCTGCACAACCAGGAGGTCGTCAAGGCCAAGGGCGTGCTCATCGGCGACACCGTGGTCATCCGCAAGGCCGGGGACGTCATCCCGGAGATCCTCGGCCCGGTCGTCGACCTGCGCGACGGCAGCGAGCGGGAGTTCGTGATGCCGGGCGAGTGCCCCGAATGCGGTACGGCGCTCAGGCCCATGAAGGAGGGCGACATCGACCTGCGTTGCCCCAACGCCCGTACCTGCCCGGCCCAGTTGCGGGAGCGGGTCTCCTACCTCGCGGGCCGCGAGTGCCTGGACATCGAGCACTTCGGTGACGTGGCCGCCGCCGCGCTCACCCGTCCGCTGGAGCCGGCCGACCCGCCGCTGGTCGACGAGGGCGACCTGTTCGACCTGACGGTCGAGAAGCTGCTGCCGATCAGGGCCTATGTCCTCGATCCGGACAGCGGCCTGCCGAAGCGGGACCCCAAGACCGGCGAGGAGAAGGTCGTCACGGTCTTCGCCAACCAGAAGGGCGAACCGAAGAAGAACACCCTCGCCCTGCTGGCGAACATCGAGGCGGCGAAGCAGCGTCCGCTGGCCCGGTTCCTCAACGGCCTGTCCATCCGGCACGTCGGACCGGTGGCGGCGCAGGCCCTCGCACGGGAGTTCCGCTCGGTGGACCGCATCGAGCAGGCCACGGAAGAGGAGTTGGCGGGGACCAGCGGCGTCGGCCCCATCATCGCGGCCGCGCTCAAGGAATGGTTCGCCGAGGAGTGGCACCGCGAGATCGTCCGCAAGTGGAAGGCCGCCGGAGTTCCGCTGGAGGAACAGTCCACCGGCGAGGACGAAGGGCCCCGTCCGCTGGAAGGGCTTACCGTCGTCGTCACCGGCACGCTGGAGAGCTTCACCCGCGACGGCGCCAAGGAGGCACTGCAAAGTCGCGGAGCGAAGGTGACCGGTTCCGTTTCGAAGAAGACCTCCTTTGTTGTCGTCGGTGACAGTCCTGGGTCCAAGTACGACAAGGCCATGCAGCTCAAGGTGCCTGTTCTGAACGAGGACGGTTTCGGGGTCCTGCTGGAACAGGGACCCGAAGCGGCGGCCGAAGTCGCACTGCCGACGGAGCAGTAGCGGTTGAACTTGCCCTGATCGGCGCATACCAGATGCATACGGGTGGCTGGGGCGCATTCGGGCAACCGTCGACGACCGCTGCCCGTGGAAGCCTTCTGCGGCCTACTGTTGAGGGGTGCGCCCGCCGTGCCCAGCTGCGGTCGGGGCATCCCCCCTGCTCCTCGGGGGCGGGGGAAGGGTTTTCCATCGCGGTGCCGTTGAGGGTTGTCGTCGGGCATCGGGCCGCGTGGCGTGGGCACCGCCGGTTGTGAGAGGGACGGGAATGGAACCGACCGATAGCGCCGCCCCGCACTCACGGCTGCGCCGGATGACGGGCGTGTGGCGGGAGCGCGCGGCGCGCACCGCAGAGCGTTCGCGGGTGGAAAGCGGCGCGGGGAGCGCGGGGCAGCGCGCCGTGGCTCGGACGCACCCCGTCGGGGTGCGGCGCGACGCCGAGCGCGCCGACGCACTGGCGGGCTCCGACCACGACCGGCACCTGTCCTGGCCCGCGCTGCCCGCGGCGGTCGTCGCGGCCGCCGGGTTCGTTCTCGGCGGGGGGTTCTACCGGGCGTTCACCGGCGACCACGCCCTCTTCCCGTCCGGCACCGTCGGCTGGTCCCTGGCCGTGCTGACCGGCATCATCGTCGGCCACCTCGTCGCCCTCGGGCGCGCCCGCTGGTGGGGCGGCACCGGCTCCGGCGCCGCCCTCACCCTCGCCGTGCTCATGTTGTACGGCTGGGTGCCCGCCGGCATGGTCAGCCTCACCGTCGTCGTCCTGGTCGGGGCCGCCCGCCGGGGCCGCTGGCGACAGGGCGTGCTGCACGGGGCCGTGGACATCCTCGGCATCGCCGCCGGCGCCCTCGTGCTGGCCGCCTTCGGACGTGTCCCGACCGTCGAGAACCCCTGGGACCCGGACACCTGGACCCTCTACACCCTCCCCGGGGTGGTGCTGGTCGCCGTCGCCTACCTCGCGGTCACCCGGGTCCTGATCTGGTATCTGCACGCCCCGCGCGGCGGTCTGCCCACCGTCGCCCGTACCGCGCTGGTCAGACAGGGCCTCGTCGCCGTCGCACTGCTCGGCATCGCACCGCTGGTGTGCGTGGTGGCCACCGCCAAGCCCCTTCTGCTGCCCCTGTTCGCCATCCCGCTCATCGCCCTGGACTCCACGCTGTGGATAGCCCGGGCCCGGGCGGAGGAGCAGCTGCGCGACCCGCTGACCGGGCTGCCCAACCGGCAGTGGCTGCTGGAGCGCATCTGGACCGCGCTCGACGACGCCGAGCGCATCGGCGCCCGGTCCGCCCTGATGCTGATCGACCTCGACCGTTTCCGATCGGTCAATGACACGCTCGGCCATCTCGCCGGTGACCGGTTGCTTCTGCAGATCGCCGACCGGCTGCGACTCGCACTGCCGCGCGGAGCGGAGGCCGCGCGGCTCGGCGGCGACGAGTTCGCCGTCTTACTGCCGGTCGCCGATTCCACGACGTCGGCCACCCGGGTCGCCCGTGGTCTCGTCGCGGCCCTCAGCTCCCCGCTCGACCTCGACGGCCTCACCCTGGTCCTGGAAGCCAGCGCCGGCGTCGCCGTCTTCCCCGACCACGCCCTCGACGCCGAGGGACTGCTCCGGCGGGCCGACGTCGCGATGTACCAGGCGAAGCGGGACCGCACGGGCGTGGAGGTCTACGAATCGAAGCGGGACTCCAACACCCCGGACCGCCTGGGTCTGCTCGGCGATCTGCGCCGCGCCCTCGACGCGCACGAGGTCGACCTGCACTACCAGCCGAAGGTCCGCTTCGACGGACAGGTCGCCGGTCTGGAGGCGCTGGTCCGCTGGGTGCACCCCGAGCGCGGGAAGGTGCCGCCGGACGAGTTCATAGCGATCGCCGAGTCGTCGGGGCTGATGCCGCATCTGACCGAGTACGTGCTGGAGACGGCGCTCGGGCAGGTGGCCCAGTGGCGCTCCCAGGGCCTGTACGTGCCGGTCGCGGTCAATGTCTCCCCGCGTGACGTCCACACGCCCGGATTCGCGGGCTCGGTCGCGGCGCGGCTCGCCCGGCACGGAGTCCCGGCGGGGGCGCTCCAGCTGGAGATAACGGAACACGTCCTCCTGGAGGACCCGCAGCGTGCCGCGGACACCCTCGCCGGTCTGACCGGTCACGGCGTGAAGATGTCCCTGGACGACTTCGGCACCGGGTACTCCTCGCTCGTGCACCTGAGACGGCTGCCCGTGAGCGAGCTGAAGATCGATCGCTCGTTCGTGGCCCGGCTCGCGGTGGACAACGAGGACGCGGAGATCGTGCGCTGCACCGTGGATCTGGCGCACTCTCTCGGCCTGCTCGTGGTCGCCGAGGGCGTCGAGGACGACGAGACGTGGGAGCGGCTGCGGGACCTGGGCTGCGACGCCGTCCAGGGCTGGCTGGTCGCGGCGGCGATGCCCGCGGACGAGACGACGGCGTGGCTGCGGGCGCGGGGCTCGCGGGGCTGGCAGCGCCCCCGCGCCGCGTTGCCGGCCGCCGAGTGACTCGACCGCTCCGCCGCCCTACGTTCCCGCGGTGAAGTGCCCCGTCAGCAGCTCCAGCCGCCGCTCGTGCGCCCCCTCCGGCAGCCGTCCGCTGCGCATCAGCGTGACCAGGCCGTGCAGACCCGCCCAGTAGGTCTCCGTCAGCAGACCCGGGTCCTCGCCCTCCCTCGCGATCGGCTCCACTGCGCGCCGTAGCTCCCCGAAGGCTTCCTGCAGCGGCGCGGGCGCCTCCGGCGTGGCGAACGGCAGGTCCACCCGGTGGGTGAACATCGCGTCGTACAACGCCGGCCGGCGCCGCGCGAACGCCGTGTACGCCTCGCCCACCGCCGCAAGCGCCCCGCGCCTGCCTTTCGCCGCCGCGCGCGCCGTACGCAACTCGGCGGCCATCTCGGCGCAGCCCTGCACGGCCACCGCCGCCATGATCGCGTCCTTGCCCTTGAAGTGGCTGTAGAGGACGGGCTGGCTGTACTCGATCTCCGCCGCCAGGCGGCGCGTGGTGACCGCTTCCCAGCCCTCGGCCTCCGCCAGCTCCTGTGCGGCCTTGACGATCAGCCGCTCGCGCTCCGCTCGTTCGCGCTCCCGGCGCGTCTGGATGGTCATGACCGGGATTCTAGCAGTGCTAGCCAATCTGTCGCCGCTCTGCTAGCTTCGCTCTTGTCGCTAGCGCTGCTAGTGAATCTGTGCCGCCCACCCGACGAGGAGAACCGCCATGACCGTGACCGCGTACACCCTGGCCGTCGTGCTCAATCTGTTCGTCCTGTACATGGGGGTCGGCTTCGTCCTTCGGCCCGGCCCCTCCGCCGCCGGCTACGGCGTCCCGGCCGACCCCGAGGGCGACGCCTCCGCGTATCTCACGATCAAGGGGTTGCGCGACGGCGCCTTCGGGGCGCTGGGGCTGGCGCTGCTGGCATTCGTCGGCGCCGAGGCCGGGGCGTGGTTCATGCTCTGCGTGGCGGTGATCCCGCTGTTCGACACCGTGATCGTGCTGCGCCACGGCGGGGCGAAGGCGGTGGCGTTCGGGATCCACTTCGCCACGGCCGTCGTCGTGCTGATCAGCGCGGCGCTGCTGTTCGCCGTGTGAGCCGGCGGATCCGCCGGACGGCGTCCTAGAAGTGTCGTGCCGGCGGGCGACCCACCGCAGGTTGCCGTACCGCCCATTGACGTATCGCCGGAGGCCGTACCGCAGGGCAGAGCGAAACCGTTTCACGGGCATCGGTCCCCGCCCCATAGGATTGGCGCCAAACCACACACACTCACCCAGAGGATCGCTGCATGCCTGGCATCACGCGCGAGGAGGTCGCCCACCTCGCCCGGCTGGCGCGTCTGGAGCTGAAGCCCGAAGAGCTCGACCACTTCGCAGGCCAGCTCGACGACATCATCGGCGCGGTCGCCCGCGTCAGCGAGGTCGCCGACCAAGACGTACCGCCGACCTCGCACCCGCTCCCGCTGACGAACGTCATGCGCGAGGACGAGGTCCGTCCCTCGCTCACCCCCGAGCAGGCGCTCTCCGGCGCCCCGGCCCAGGAGCAGCAGCGTTTCAAGGTGCCGCAGATCCTGGGGGAGGACTAATCGCCATGACGGACATCATCAAGCTCACGGCCGCCGAGACCGCCGAGAAGATCGCCTCCGGCGAGCTCACCGCGGTCGAGGTCACCGAGGCCCACCTGGCCCGCATCGAGGCCGTCGACGAGAAGGTGCACGCCTTCCTGCACGTCGACCGTGAGGGTGCCCTCGCGCAGGCCCGCGCCGTCGACGAGAAGCGGGCCAAGGGGGAGAAGCTCGGTCCGCTGGCCGGTGTCCCCCTCGCGCTCAAGGACATCTTCACCACCGAGGGCATCCCGACGACCGTCGGCTCGAAGATCCTCGAAGGGTGGATCCCGCCGTACGACGCCACCCTCACCAAGAAGCTCAAGGCCGCTGACGTCGTCATCCTCGGCAAGACCAACATGGACGAGTTCGCCATGGGGTCCTCGACCGAGAACAGCGCCTACGGGCCGACCGGCAACCCCTGGGACCTCACCAAGATCCCCGGTGGTTCGGGCGGTGGCTCCTCCGCCGCGCTCGCCTCCTTCCAGGCGCCCCTCGCCATCGGCACCGACACCGGCGGCTCCATCCGCCAGCCGGCCGCCGTCACCGGCACGGTCGGCGTCAAGCCGACGTACGGGGCCGTGTCCCGCTACGGCATGGTCGCCTTCTCCTCCTCCCTCGACCAGGGCGGGCCCTGCGCCCGTACGGTCCTGGACGCGGCCCTGCTCCACGAGGTCATCGCCGGGCACGACCCGCTGGACTCGACCTCCATCGACGCCCCGGTCCCGCCGGTCGTCGAGGCCGCCCGCAACGGCAGCGTCCAGGGCATGCGCGTCGGTGTCGTCAAGCAGTTCCGCGGTGAGGGCTACCAGGCCGGAGTCATCCAGCGGTTCGACGAGTCCGTCGAGCTGCTGAAGGAACTCGGCGCCGAGATCGTCGAACTGGACTGCCCGTCCTTCGATCTGGCGCTGTCGGCGTACTACCTGATCGCGCCCTCCGAGTGCTCCTCCAACCTCGCCCGCTTCGACGGCCTGCGCTACGGCCTGCGGACCGGCGACGACGGCACGCACTCCGCCGAGGAGGTCACCTCCCTCACCCGTGAGGCGGGCTTCGGCCCGGAGGTGAAGCGCCGCATCATGCTCGGCACGTACGCCCTGAGCTCCGGCTACTACGACGCGTACTACGGCAGCGCCCAGAAGGTCCGCACGCTCATCACGCGCGACTTCGAGAAGGCCTTCGAGCAGGTCGACGTGATCGTCTCCCCGACGACGCCGACCACCGCCTTCGCGATCGGCGAGCGTGCCGACGACCCGATGGCGATGTACCTCGCCGACCTGTGCACCATCCCGACGAACCTCGCCGGCAACGCGGCCATGTCGCTGCCCTGCGGTCTGGCACCCGAGGACAACCTTCCGGTCGGCCTGCAGATCATCGCCCCGGCGATGAAGGACGACCGCCTGTACAAGGTCGGGGCGGCCGTCGAGGCGGCCTTCGTGGAAAAGTGGGGTCACCCGCTGATCGAGGAGGCTCCGTCGCTGTGAGTAAGGCAATGTCCAAGGCCAAGGGCTTCAAGAAGTCCAGGTCCGGCCTGTACCTGTCCATGGCCACCACCGCGTTCGGTGCGGTCAACGTCGTCAAGCAGGCCAAGAAGGCCCGCGTGGAGAGCGACACGCTGCGCCTGATCGACGCCGCCGTGTCCGCCACCGCCATCGTCACCGGCCTCGCCATCCTCTACCGCGAGCTGAAGCGGCTGGGCGACGACGACGTCCTGCTGGGCTGAGAGGGAAGTTTCACCGTGACCACCACGACCGACCTGGTGTCGTACGAGGACGCGCTGGCGTCGTACGACCCCGTCATGGGCCTTGAGGTCCATGTCGAACTCGGCACCAAGACCAAGATGTTCTGCGGCTGTTCGACCGCCCTCGGGCAGGACGCCAACACCCAGACCTGCCCCGTCTGCCTCGGCCTGCCCGGCGCGCTCCCGGTCGTCAACGCGACCGGCGTCGAGTCCGCGATCAAGATCGGTCTCGCGCTGAACTGCGAGATCGCCGAGTGGTGCCGCTTCGCCCGGAAGAACTACTTCTATCCGGACATGCCGAAGAACTTCCAGACCTCCCAGTACGACGAGCCGATCGCCTTCAACGGCTACCTCGACGTCCAGCTGGAGGACGGCGAGACCTTCCGCGTGGAGATCGAGCGCGCCCACATGGAGGAGGACACCGGCAAGTCCACGCACGTGGGCGGCGCGACGGGCCGTATCCACGGCGCCTCGCACTCGCTGCTGGACTACAACCGCGCCGGCATCCCGCTCATCGAGATCGTCACCAAGCCGATCGTGGGCGCGGGTGAGCGTGCTCCCGAGGTGGCGAAGGCGTACGTCCGTGAGCTGCGCGAGCTCATCAGGTCGCTCGGCGTCTCCGAGGCCCGCATGGAGATGGGCCAGATGCGCTGCGACGTGAACCTGTCGCTGCGCCCGAACGGCACCGAGAAGTTCGGCACGCGCTCCGAGACGAAGAACGTCAACTCGCTGCGATCCGTGGAGCGGGCCTGCCGTTACGAGATCCAGCGCCATGCGGCGGTGCTGTCGTCAGGCGGCACGATCGTCCAGGAGACCCGCCACTTCCACGAGGACACCGGGTCCACGACCTCGGGCCGGGTGAAGGAGGAGGCCGAGGACTACCGGTACTTCCCCGAGCCGGACCTGGTGCCGGTGGCACCCTCGCGCGAGTGGGTCGAGGAGATCCGGGCGGCCCTGCCCGAGCTGCCGCTGGCCCGCCGTACCCGGCTCCTCGCGGAGTGGGGTATTTCGGCCGTCGACATGCAGGCGATCCTCAACGCCGGTGCCCTGGACCTGATCGTCGCCACCATCGACGCCGGTGCCGACGCGGCCTCCGCCCGCAAGTGGTGGATGGGTGAACTGGCCCGCAGCGCCAACGAGTCGGGCAAGGCGCTCGACGAGCTGGCGATCACTCCGGCGCAGGTCGCCCGGGTCACCGAGCTGGTCTCGAAGGGTGACCTGAACGACAAGCTGGCCCGCCAGGTCATCGAGGGCGTCCTCGCGGGCGAGGGCACCCCGGACGAGGTCGTCGACAAGCGCGGTCTGAAGGTCGTCTCCGACGAGGGCGCTCTGACCGCCGCCGTCGAGGAGGCCATCGCCGGCAACCCGGCCATCGCCGACAAGATCCGCGGCGGCAAGGTGGCCGCGGCCGGCGCCCTGGTCGGCGCGGTCATGAAGGCGACCCGGGGTCAGGCCGACGCGGCGCGCGTCAAGGAGCTGATCCTTCAGAAGCTGGGCGTCAGCGAGGGCTGAGGCCCCCGGGCCCACGGGCGTGAACCCCGAGGGGGCGCATCGACAGCGATGCGCCCCCTCGGCGCGTTCTCACAGACGGCGCCCCACGAGTCGTACGAAGCCCAGCGTGCGCCCCTGGTCGAGGCGCAGCATCTCGGCGCACCAGCCCGCCGCGTCCACGTGGAACGCCTCCGTGCTCTCCTCGGCGACCACCTCGCTCCATCGCAGCCAGTCCCGCCAGCCGTCGGGCTGCCAGTCGGCGGCCTCGACCTCGACGACCCCGCTGCGACTCCAGTGGCGCCGCCACCAGTCGGCGCAGTGGAACGCCCAGAAGCCGGGATCCCGCTCCCAGTACTGCTTGAGGGGCTGCGGCGGCTGGACGCCGTCGAACTCCTCCCGCAGCGCCGGTACGACGACACCGATCCGCCCGCCGGGCTTGAGCAGCCGGGTGAGCGTGGGCAGATAGAGGTCGGCGGTGCCGAAGTAGTGGTACGCGTCGATGCTCACGATCGAGTCGAAGCTGCCCTCGGCGAACGGCAGGGCGTGCGCCTCGGCGTGCACGGGCAGCACACGGTCGGCGCATCCCGCCTCGGCGATGCGCCGGGCGTTGTCGTCCGGCTTGATCCACAGGTCGGCGGCGGTGACCTGTGCGTCGTACTCCCTGGCCAGGAAGACGGAGGTCATCGCCCGGCCGCAGCCCAGGTCGAGGACGCGTGCGCCGGGGCGCAGGGCGTCCGGGCCGAGGGCGGGGGCCAGCCACTCCAGCAGCCAGAGTGCGTTCGGGCCCATCTGGTTGTCGACGACCCAGCGGGGGTCGTAGCCGTTGCTGAGCGGGTAGCGGGGGTTGGTCACCCGCTGGGTGAGGTCCTCACTCGTCGAGGCCTTCGAGGCCTTCGAGGTGATGTCCGGCATCGGTGAACGGGCTCCTTGTGTCCGGGGAAGCGAAACGGGATGCGGAGGAGCTCGGTCGGACGCTCAAACAATGCACCTGCCCAGGTCGGCGGCGGTGTGCCGCGGGACGGCTGACCTTCGGAAGCTAGCAGTGCGCGGGATCGCCCCGCATCAGCTTTTCCCGCGCGACGCGCTACGCTCCCCGGCCATGAGTGGACGCGGAGATTCCGAGATAGCCGAGATGCGGGAGGAGCAGTCCGACAGGCCCGAGGACGGGCGAGCCGAGGGCCTTGAGGATGTCGACGGCCTGGACGCCGAGGACGCCGAGGACGCCGAGGACCCGGAGGACGTCGACGACCCGGCGCAGGTGGCCCGGCGGGCCCGTTGGACGGCGACGGGCACCGGGGTGCTCCTCGCCCTGGCCGGGCTGGCCGCGTCGACGCTCCGTACCGCCGGCTCCGCCCCGGCTCTCGTGCCGGCCGCCTATGCCTTCGGGGCCGCCGTCTGCGCGCTCGCGGCGTTTCTCGGTTCCCGGGGGCGCACCCGGCGGGCGCTGTGGCTTCTCGTCGCCGGAGTGATGGTGATGGCGCTGGGGGATCAGTTCGACTGATGTGAGACGTGCCACTCCGGAACGACAAAGTGGCCGTTACTGTCCTGTGATCTGCCTCCCACTCCTGTGAGCAACCCCACGAACGCGGCAAACGATCTCCGTCACCTGCGAGAGTTTGCTTCACATCGCTCATGCGTTCTTTGCGGGCTGTTCACTTCATGGACGACTGTTCCCGATCAAAGATCCACACATCGCCCCCGGGAGCACGTTCGTGGCAGCCCTTGCACGTTGGTGTGTCCAACGCCGCCTCGTCGCCGTACTGCTCTGGCTGCTCGCCTTCGGCGGGGTGTCCGCGGCCGCGGTCGTGACGGGCACCGCGTACTCGAACGACTACGAGGTCCCCGGCACCGAGTCCGGTCGCGCCACCCAGCTCCTGCAGGACGGCTTCCCCGGCCTCGGCGGCGACAGCGACACCGTGGTCTGGCACACCACGTCCGGCACCGTCCGCGCCGCCGACGTCGAGCAGACCATGACCCGGACGCTGGACAGGATCGCGCAACTGCCCGGCGTCGCGGCCGTCGGCAGCCCGTACGACAAGCAGGGCGCCCCCCAGATCAGCGCGGACGGGCACACGGCGTACGCCACCGTCACCTTCGACGACAGCGCGGAAAACCTCGACGAGGGCGAGGCCGAGGCCGTCGTGAGCGCCGCCGAGGCCGCCGAGGCCGACGGGCTCCGGGTGGAGCTGGGCGGCAGCGCCGTCGGGCTCACCGAATCACCGGGCGGGCACCTCGCCGAGGTCGTCGGGGTCGCCGTGGCCGCGGTGGTGCTGTTCCTCGCCTTCGGCTCGCTCGCCGCCTCCGTGCTGCCCATCGCGACCGCGCTGGTGAGCGTCGGCACCGCCTACTCCGGGATCGCGCTGCTCGGGCACGCCATGACCGTCGCCGACTTCGCGCCCATGCTCGGCATGCTCATCGGGCTCGGCGTCGGCATCGACTACGCGCTGTTCATCGTCACCAGGCACCGGCGCGGGTTGAAACGCGGTCTGCCCGTCGCCGAGTCGATCACGCACGCCGTGGCCACCACCGGACGCGCGGTGGTGTTCGCGGGTGCGACGGTCTGCATAGCCCTGCTCGGCATGCTGATCCTCCGGCTCGGCTTCCTCAACGGTGTCGCGATCGCCGCCTCGCTGACCGTGGTCCTCACGGTTGCCGCCTCCGTGACCCTGCTGCCCGCCCTGCTGTCCTTCATCGGCATGCGCGCCCTCAGCCGCCGCGAGCGCCGCCGGCTCGCCGAGCACGGACCCGAGCCCGAGCTGCCGACCGGGTTCGCCGCCCGCTGGTCGGCGTTCGTGGAGCGCCACCCCAAGGCGCTCGGCGCGACAGCCCTCGCCGTGATCACCGTCCTCACCCTGCCCACCCTCGGTCTGCGCCTCGGCACCTCGGACCAGGGCAACAACCCGCAGACCTCCACCACCCGCCAGGCCTACGACCTCCTCGCCGACGGCTTCGGCCCCGGAGTGAACGGCCCGCTCACCCTGGTCACCCAGGTCGACGGCGGCGACGACAAACTCGCCCTCGACAACCTCGACGCCACCCTGCGCACCACCGAGGGCGTCGCGTCGGTGACTCCCGTGACGTTCGACGCCGGCGGGGACACCGCGTACCTCACCGTCGTACCCACGTCCGCCCCGCAGTCGCAGCAGACCAGCGACCTCGTCGACCGGCTGCGCTCCGAGGTCCTGCCGCGCGCCGAGACCGGCACCTCGCTCGACGTGCACGTCGGGGGCATGACGGCCGGCTACGACGACTTCGCCGACGTGATCGTCGGCAAGCTGCCGCTGTTCGTCGGCGTCGTCATCGGCCTCGGCTGTCTGCTGCTCCTGCTCGCCTTCCGGTCCGTCGGCATCCCGCTGAAGGCCGCCGCGATGAACGTCGCCGCCGTCGCCGCCGCCTTCGGAGTGGTCGTGGCGATCTTCCAGTGGGGGTGGGGGAGCGAGCTGCTGGGCCTCGGCCGCGCGGGCCCGATCGAGCCCTTCCTCCCCGTGATCATGGTGTCCGTCCTCTTCGGCCTGTCCATGGACTACCAGGTCTTCCTGGTCAGCCGGATGTACGAGGAGTGGCTGGAGACCGGCGACAACCGGCGTGCCGTCCGTGTCGGCCTCGCCGAGACCAGCCGGGTGATCAACTCCGCCGCGGTCATCATGATCTCGGTCTTCCTCGCCTTCGTCCTCAGCGGCGACCGCGTGATCGCCATGTTCGGCATCGCCCTGGCCGCCGCCGTCGCCCTGGACGCCTTCGTCCTGCGCACCCTCCTCGTCCCCGCCCTGATGCACCTGCTCGGCGGCGCCAACTGGTGGCTGCCCCGCTGGCTCGACAAGCGCATGCCGCGCATCAGCATCGAGCCGCCCGAGTCCCGTGCCGCCCATGAGAGGCTGGCCGCCGCGACGGACGCCGAGGTGGCGGACGTGCTGGCGGAGGAGGAGCGACAGCGGGATGTACGCGATATCGCTGGGTGACGACGGAGCCGAGCTGCGCCCCCTGGAGCTCTGGCACGCCGAGGAGTTCCTGGCCCACCTGGAGCGGGGGAGGGAGTTCATCAACCAGTACGTCCCCTTCGGCTCGACGGCCACGGACCTGGCGTCGGCGCGGGAGGTGCTCCAGCGGTACGCCGACATGCGCGCCGCCGACACCGGGTCCCTGCACGGGCTGTGGCTGGAGGAGAAGCTGGTGGGCGGGGTGCTCTTCCTCAACTTCGACGCCGAGAACGCCAACTGCGAGGTCGGCTGCTGGCTGGAGCCCGCCGGCACCGGGCGAGGGCTCGTCACGCGCGCGATGCGGGTGCTCCTCGACTTCGCGATCGAGCGGCGCGGCATCCACCGCGTCGAGTGGATCGCCTCCGCCGGGAACACGCCGAGCCTGAACGTGGCCCGGCGGCTCGGCATGACCTGCGAGGGCGTGCGCCGGGAGAGCTACCCCTATCGTGGGGTGCGGCACGACCTCGAGGTCTGGTCGATCCTGGCCCCCGAGTGGCGTGAGGCACGCACGCGTGCCGCCCACAAGGATCATTAAGCAACCTCTCAGACAGCGTCCGTACGGTGCGAGGCATGGGAACGAAGACAGTGGACGAGACCGGCGCCGACACCGGCACCAAGGCGAAGACCGACGACGAGAAGGTGGACACGGTCGGGACGACCGACGCCGGTGCCGCCGGTGAGGCGACGGAGCACGACGACGCCGAAGCCGGGGACGAGGTGACCGCTCAGGCCACCGAAGAAGGTCCCTCCGGCGTCGGCCAGGGCGCGGGCGCGGTCGTCTCCGCGGCACTCGGACTCGTCTCCCTGACCGGCAGCTGGGTGGGCACGATCGCCACCGCGCGGGAGAACCTCCTCGGTCAGCTGGAGAACTCCTCCAACTCGAACGTCGACAAGCTGATCCAGGAGGGCTACGTCGACGGCTGGCACGCCGCCGCCCTGTGGGGCGGGCTGTTCGCGCTCGCCGGGCTGCTCGTGGGCGTCTTCGTGCTCATCCGGCCCGCGTTCGGGGCACCCGGCAAGCCGCAGGCCGTATGGATCAAGGCGGTCGCCTGGGGCGGCGTCACGCTCGGTGTCATCGGCCTGCTGCTGGCGGTTCTGAAGTACACCGACGTGCTGCTCGGCATTCCGTCCGTGGGCTGAGACCACGCGAGACCCCTGGGGGCCTCAGAGCCACCGTAAGGACCTCTTACGGTGGCTCTGAGGCCCCCTTACGCATGTCCGGAGCCCCACCCGCCGCGGAAGATGCGGAACTCTCCCGATGTGCCGGACCCCCCTGGGCGACGAAGGTGGGGGCATCGCGTCGAACGACGCCGAAGCCCCCCTCTCACCAGGAAAGACAAGGGATCCGTCATGTACGAGTACGAGTTCCACCACCTCCGTTCCGTCGAGCTGATCCGGCAGGCCGAGCACGCCCGGCTGGTCCGGGAGGCCGCCCGTGTCCGCCGTGCCGCGCGCCGTGCGGCCGCGAAGCGCTCCGCGGCGGGTGAGGGGGAAGCGGAGGCGCATACGCCGCGCCCTCGGCGGCACCGGCACGCGCGCGCCGCGTGACGGACCGGGCAGGACGGACCGGTCCGGTCCGTCCGGTGAACGAGCCCGACACCGCCCGGTTGCCTGCGCCGCATGCGATGCTCGGCCGCGTGCAGACCAGGTCAGTCAGTCCCGTGTTCGTCGGTCGGACAGCCGAGTTGGAGACGCTCGGCGACGCGCTCGCCCGTGCCGCCACGGGCGAGCCGCAGGCGTTGGTGATCGGCGGCGAGGCCGGCGTAGGCAAGACCCGCCTCGTCGAGGAGTTCGCCGCCGCGGCCGTCCGCGAGGGCGCCGTCGTCGCGCTCGGCGGCTGTGTCGAGATCGGCGCCGACGGGCTGCCGTTCGCCCCCATCTCCACCGCCCTGCGCGCCCTGCGCCGCGAACTGCCCGACGAGCTGGCCACCGCCGCCGCCGCCGGTCAGGAGCAGGAACTGGCCCGTCTGCTGCCCGAGTTGGGGGAGACGGCGCCACCCCGGGGAGCCGACCGGTCCGACGAGGAGGGCATGGCCCGCCTCTTCGAACTCACCGCCCGGCTCCTGGAACGGGTCGCCGCCACCCGCACCGTCGTCGTCGCCCTGGAGGACCTGCACTGGGCCGACGCCTCCACCCGCCACCTCCTCGCCTACCTGTACCGCACCTTGCGCACCGGCCGCCTGGTCGTCCTGGCCACCTACCGCTCCGACGACATCCACCGTCGGCACCCGCTGCGCCCGCTCCTCGCCGAACTCGACCGCGTGCGCACCGTCCGCCGTATCGAACTCGGCCGCTTCACCCGCGCCGAGGTCGGCCGGCAGATCGCCGGCATCCTCGCCGCCCGACCCGACCCGGCCCAGGTCGACGAGATCTTCCAACGCTCCGACGGCAACGCCTTCTTCGTCGAGGAACTGGCGGTCGCCGCCCACGAGGGCTGCCGCACCGGCCTCACCGAATCCCTTCGGGACCTGCTCCTCGTCCGGGTGGAGGGACTGCCCGAGAGCGCCCAGCGGGTCGCCCGGATCGTCGCCGAGGGCGGTTCCACCGTCGAGTACCGGTTGCTCGCCGCCGTCGCCCAGCTCGCCGAGGACGACCTCATCGAGGCGCTGCGCGCCGCCGTGAACGCCCACATCCTCATCGCCGCGCCCTGCGGCGAGCGCTACCGCTTCCGGCACTCCCTGGTCCGCGAGGCCGTCGGCGACGACCTGCTGCCGGGCGAACGCTCCCGTCTCAACCGCCGCTACGCCGAAGCTCTCCAGGCCGATCCGACACTCGTCCCGGCCGACGAGCGGGTCATGCGGCTCGCCAGCTACTGGTACCACGCGAACGACCCCGCCAAGGCCCTGCCCGCCGTCCTGGACGCCTCCGTCACCGCCCGCCGCCGGCACGCCCACTCCGAGCAACTCCACTTGCTGGAACGCGCGATGGAGCTGTGGGACACCGCCCCCGAGACCGTGCGGGCCACGCTGCGCCCCGTCGACTGCACGGAGGCCTATCCGCCCTGCGGCTGTGACCCCGCGACCACACCCCTGCGCTATCTCGACCTGATGGCCGAGGCCGCCGTCGCCGGCCGGCTGTGCGGCGAACGGGACCGCGCCCTGAAGATCACCAAGCGGGCGCTGCACCTGCTGGAGGACGACAGCGACCCCCTGCGCGCCGCCTGGTTCTGGGTCCAGCGCTCCCGGCTGGTCCAGGCCCAGGCCCGCGGCGACGGCTGGCAGGAGCTGGGCACCGCCCAGGAACTGGTGCGCGGCCTGCCGCCCTCGGAGGTGCACGCAGAGGTACTGGCCCTTGTCGCCAAGTGGTCGATGCTGCGCCAGCCAGGCCCCGAGGCCCTGTCGGCCGCCGAACGTGCCGTCGCGTACGCGCGCATGGTGGGCGCCGAGGACATCGAACTGAACGCGCGTCTCACCCTCGGCGGACTCATGGTCGAGGCCGGGGACATCGAGGCCGGGCTGGCCGAGATGTACGAGGTGCGGGACCGGGTGACCGCCCTCGGCCTGACGTCGGTGGTGGGCCGCAGCCATGTGAACCTGCCGTCCGTCCTCGAAGGCATCGGCCGCTCCGAGGAGGCCGTCGGCCTCCTGCGCGAGGGCCTGCGGCTCACCCAGGAGATGGGTCTGCGCGGCACCGAGGCCTGGGTCTGGTCGAACCTGGCCGACTCACTGATCTCCCTGGGGCGCTGGAGCGAGGCCGCACAGGCCGCGGTCAACGCCCAGCGGGCCGGGCAGTCCGCGCAGCCGCGCGGGGGAGCTTTCAACAGCCTCGCCTTCCTCGCGCTGGCGCGCGGCGAAGTCACCGAGGCGGCCCGCCATCTGGCCGCCGGCCGTGCCTCCTACGGTCCGCACGACGCCATGCCGCAGCACGAGCTGCCGATGTCCTGCCTGGCCCTCGGCATCGCAGCCGCGGAGGGCCGCCTCCTGGACGCCCGTGCCGAAGCCGACCGCGCCCTGAACACCGGCTTCCCACCCGGCACTCAGCGCTATGCCTGGCCACTGCTGCTGGCCGCCGCCGTCGCCGAGTCCGACGCCGCCCAGGCGCCGCACCCCGTGCCCGAGGGCCGCGCCGCCTTCCTGGAACGGCTCTTCGAGGCCGTCCGCAAACTCACCACCGGCGTACCCCTGTGGCTCGCCTACGAGCAGTGGACCCGAGCCGAACTCGACCGGGCACAGCACCGGGCCACCCCCGACACCTGGTCCGACGTCATCACCGCCTTCGAAGCCCTGGAACGCCCCTACGACCTCGCCCGTGTCCGCCACCGGATGGCCGAGGCACTGCTCATGGTCGGGGGCGACGACGAGCGTGCCCGCGCCACCGAACTGCTCCGTCTCACCCTGGCGACCGCCGACCACCTGGGCGCCCGCCCGCTGGCCGACGCCACGGCCCAACTGGCCCGGCGGGCCCGCCTCTCCCTCACCTCGGCCCCACCCCCGGCCGACCCGGCCGACGCCCTCGGCCTCACCACCCGGGAACGGGATGTCCTGCGTCTGGTCTCCGCCGGCCGCACCAACCGCCAGATAGCCGAGCAACTGTTCATCTCCCCGAAGACGGCCAGCGTCCATGTGTCCAACATCCTGGGAAAGCTCGGCGTCTCGGGGCGGGGCGAGGCGGCGGCCGTGGCGCATCGGACGGGCTTGTTCCAGGTGGGAGCCGAGGAGCGGCTCGGCGCCGGATGACGCCGGGCCCTCGCCCGGTCTCCCGCCGCCGGGGAGGTGAGCCGGTCGCCTACTGCACCTGCAGCTGCAGGATCCGGTCGTCCCCGTCCTTCGGACCGCCACGGCCGTCCGTGTTGCTCGTGGTCACCCAGAGCTTGTCGCCGCCCGCCGCGACGACCGTGCGCAGGCGTCCGTACTCGCCCTCCAGGAACGCCTGCGGGTCCGCCGACGCCTGCGTGCCCTTCAGCGGGACGCGCCACAGCCGCTGCCCCTTGAGGCCCGCCATCCAGACGGAGCCCTCGGCGTAGGCGACGCCGCTGGGGGAGGCGTCGTCGGTGCCCCACTGGGCCAGGGGGTTGACGTAGTCGGCGTCGTCGGACTTGCCCTCCGCCTCCGGCCAGCCGTAGTTGCCGCCCGGCTTGATCGCGTTGAGCTCGTCCCAGGTGTCCTGGCCGAACTCCGCCGCGAACAGGCGCTGTTCGGAGTCCCAGGCCAGGCCCTGGACGTTGCGATGGCCGTACGAGTACACGGGGGAGTCGGGGAAGGGGTTGCCGGGGGCCGGTTCGCCCTCCGGGGTCAGACGAAGGATCTTGCCGCCCGGGGAGTCCTTGTCCTGGGACAGGCCCGTGTCACCGCTCTCGCCGGTGCCCGCGTACAGCATCTTGTCCGGCCCGAACGCGATTCGGCCACCGTTGTGGACGAAGCCCTTGGGGATGCCTCTGAAGATCGTGTCGGGTGCGCCCAACTGCTCGCCGGACGGCTTCTGCTCGTTGTAGATCATGCGGACGATGCGGTTGTCCGAGGCCGAGGTGAAGTACGCGTAGACCATGTGGTCCGAGGCGTAGTCCGGCGACAGGGCGAGACCCATGAGGCCGCCCTCGCCCGCCGGGGAGACGCCCGGCACCTCGCCCAGTTCGGTCTTCTTGCCCGACTTCCCGTCGATCCGGGTGATCGTCGCGTCGTCGCGGGAGGAGACGAGCAGGTCGCCGTCGGGAAGCGGGGCCAGGCCCCACGGGGTGTTCAGGCCCTCGGCGACCGTGCGCACCACCTTGACCGAACCTTGCGCGGGCGGCGTCTCCTCGGACGCCTTTCCGCCCGATGGGGACCCGGTGGTGCTGCTCGGCCCCGCGGCCGTGCCGCCGCTCGGCGACCCCCCGTCCCCGGAGGAGCAGGCGGCGGTCAGCAGGAGTGCGGCCGCGGCCATCACGGCCGTCACGACTCGACGCTGCACGATCTTGGTCCCTTCGACGCGGCGGGTACTACTGTTCTTACACCGCTCGCGCCTCACAGGTTCCCGATCCATGAACCTTCAATCGAGGCCCCGCCTTCCCGACTGGTTTCGACCCGGCCCTCGGGTTCGGCCCGGTCCCTGGGTTCGGCTCGGCCCCCGGGTTCGGCCCGGTCGCTGGGTTCGGCTCGGTCCCCGGGTTCGGCCCGGTCCCCGGGTTCGGCCTTCCACCGCTGCCGGCTCGCCCGGCCGGCTCCGGATTCGTGCGGCTTCGACGTCAGTCCCAGGAGCCCTGCCCCCGGGGCAGCTCCGCCACCTCGGCCAGGTCCTTTGCCGTCAGCCGTATCCCCGCGGCCGAGGCGTTCTCCGAGACATGGCGTTCCTGCTTCGTGCCGGGCACCACGACCACGTGCCGCCCCTGTGCCAGCACCCAGGCCAGCGCCACCTGCGCCGGAGTGACCCCGCCCCCGTGCCGGGCCGCGATCCGGCGCAGGCCCACGACGATCGGCTGGTTCGCCGCCATCATCTCGGCGGTGAAGCGCGGATGCCGGGCACGCACGTCGTCCGGTTCGAACCCCTGCCCCGGCTTCAGGGTGCCCGTCAGGAAGCCGTTGCCCAGGGGCATCGCCGCCAGGAATCCCACCCCGCGCGCCGCGCACCAGGGCAGCAGCGTCTCCAGCGCCTCCGGCGACCACACCGACAACTCGGCCTGCACGGCGCTGACCGGGAAGACCTGCTGCACGCGCTGCAGTTGGCGGATCGTCGCGTCGTGCAGGCGGGTTCCGGACCGTCGGCCGGCTCGCGCGCCCACCGCGCACAACCCCAACGCCCGTACTTTTCCGGCCTGGACGAGTTCCGCCATCGCGCCCCACGTCTCCTCGACCGGGACCTCGGGGTCCGCACGGTGCAACTGGTAGAGGTCGATCACGTCCGTCTGCAAGCGGCGCAGCGAGGCGTCGCAGGCCCGCTTCACATAGCCGGGACGGCCGTTGGCCACGATGTGCTGCTCGCCCACCAGCAGACCGACCTTGGTCGACACGAACGCGTCCTGGCGGCGTTCCTTCAACACCCGCCCCACCAAAAGCTCGTTGGTGAACGGCCCGTACATGTCGGCCGTGTCCAGCAGCGTCGAGCCCACGTCGAGCGCCCGGTGCACGGCCCTGACCGACTCCTCGCCGCGCTGCCGCGACGAGCTGTAGGCCCAGCTCATCGGCATGCACCCGAGCCCGACGGCTCCCACCGCGAGTGCCGCCGCGCCGATCGTCCTGCGCTCCACCTGGCCGTAACCCTCCCTCTTCCGGCACCCCAACCTAACCTCTGCACTCCTGTTCGCCTGACATAGCCTCCTGGGCATGACGACCGTTGACGTGTGGCTCCCCATCCCGCCGGAACAGATCGAGGGTCTTCCCGAGGGTCCGCGCTACCGTTTCTGGGACGGCGCCGAGGACTTTCCCGCCGACCCGGCCGAGTGCGCCTTCTACGTCGTGCCGTACATGAAGCCGCCCGCCCTCGGGCAGCGTCCGCTTCCCCGGATGAGCTCGGTGGAGGTGGTGCAGACGCTCTCCGCCGGCACCGACCACGTCGAGGCGGGCCTCAAGCACCTGCGGCCGGGTGTGCAGCTGTGCAACGCGCGAGGGGTGCACGAGGCGAGCACCGCCGAACTCACCCTCACGCTCATCCTCGCCTCGCTGCGCGGCGTCCCCGACTTCGTGCGGGCGCAGGACAGGGGGGAGTGGCTCGGCGGATTCCGTCCCGCGCTGGCGGACAAGAGCGTCCTCATCGTGGGATACGGCGCCATCGGCGCCGCGATCGAGGACAGGCTCGCGCCCTTCGAGCTGGCGCGGGTGGCGCGCGTCGCGCGCTCTGAGCGCACCACGGCGCGCGGACTTGTGCATCCGCTCACCGAACTGCCCGCTCTGCTCCCGGAAGCGGACGTCGTCATCCTGTCCACGCCCCTGACGGACACCACCCGCCACCTGGTGAACGCCGACTTCCTCGCCCGTATGAAGGACGGCGCGCTGCTGGTCAACGTCGCCCGTGGAGCCGTGGTCGACACCAAGGCGCTGCTCACCGAGTTGGAGACCGGGCGCGTCACCGCCGCCCTGGACGTCACCGACCCCGAGCCGCTGCCCCGGGAGCACCCCCTGTGGCATGCGCCGGGTGTGCTGATCAGCCCTCATGTGGGCGGTCCGACATCGGCGTTCCTGCCGCGCGCCGAGCGGTTGCTGGTGGACCAGTTGAGTCGTTATGTGAACCGGGAGCCGCTGCGGAACGTGATCCTCACGACGGGCGAGACAAGCGTGTGACGCTCATCGGCTGAGAGGCGCGCGCGGGTCCCGCTCGCCGCGCGCACCGTGCCCGTCATCCGATTCGAGTACCCTCCGCAATCCCACGGAAGCGGTCCGTACTCGCATATGCGCTGGTCGTCACGGAGCGTAGAGGCGCTATGTCCCTGAGTGACGAGACTGGTGTATCGTCCCGACAGGGGATGCGCCGCTCACAGTTCGGCGCCGGGGATGGACAGTTCAGATGTGTGAGGGGGGCGACGGGCGATGCACGGCCTATGGACGAGCGATCCGACGCGGCGGGGCCGCCGCCGGCGACCCTGGGGTACGGCTGCGCGCGGGCGTGGCCGGCACGGCGGCCACGGCTGCCGCCACAGCCATCTCCACCGCAGGCACAGCACGCGCAGGCGGCATGCGCAGCCCACGCACCCGGACGCCCGGGAGCCGGGAGCGGCGCGGACCGGGAGGGCCCGGTGAACTCGCCGCCGCCTCCCACGGCCACCCTCGACTCGACGCGGCGGGCGAAGCCCTCGCAGCCGACGACGCCGCCCCGCCTGTCGTCCTCGGGCAGCGGCTCGGGAGTCGTCCCCCAGCTCGTTCTGGCCCTGGTGTGCGCGGCGTACGCCGTCGGTTCCGCGCTCGGCTGGGGTTCGGACCAAGTCGCGCTCATCATGGGCGACTTCGGGCTGGCCGCCGCGGCCGCCGCCGCCTCGGTGTCCTGCTTCCGCTACGCCCGTAGCCGCCGTATCCGCTTTCGGCCCGCCTGGCTGCTGTTCGCGCTCTCCTCGGCGATGGCAGCCCTCGGCAACCTGGTCTGGGGGTGGTACGAGGTCGTTCTGGAGCGGCCCGTGCCCAGCCCCTCCTACGCCGACGGGTTCTTCCTCTGCTTCGCTCCGCCCGCCATCGTGGGACTCCTGGTGCTCGCCAAGCGACCCGTCACGAGGGCCGGCTGGGTCTGCCTCGCACTGGACGCCTGGCTGATCGGCGGCTCGCTGCTGACACTGGCGTGGAGCCTGGCCCTCGCCCAGGCGGCCAAGATCGACTCCGGCGGCGGGGAGAGCGTGGCGCACACCGCGCTCTCGCTCGCGTACCCGCTGCTCGACATCGCCCTCGTCAGCATGGTGCTCGCGCTGCACTTCCGGCGCTCCTCGTCGAACCGCACCGCGGTCAACACCGCGATCGGCGCGCTCGCGCTGACCGTGATGTGCGACGCGCTGTTCACCTCGCCGTTGCTGCACAACAGCTACCGCTCCGGCCAGCTGCTCGACGCGGGCTGGTTCGCCGGCTCGCTGCTCCTGGCGTACGCCCCGTGGGCCGCGCCCCGGCGCGGGCAGGAGGAGGGCGACCGGCACGGCACCGGGCACACGCGCGTGGTGCACGAGCACGTCCCCGGGCAACGCACGGGGAGCCACCACCAGACCCCCGCGCCGACGGGTGATCACGGCCGGTATCCGGCCAACCGGCCGATCGCCGGGTCCCTGGCCGCGCTCACCCCGTACCTCGCCGCCGCCGTCTGCACCCTGGGGATCCTCTACAACGTCCTCAACGGTCGCAGCGTCGACCGCGTCGTGCTCATCACCGGCGGCACCGTCGTGCTCGCCCTCGTGGTGCGCCAAGGCATCATGCTGCTCGACAACATCACCCTCACCCAGGAACTGGCGCAGAAGGAGAACCACTTCCGCTCCCTGGTGCAGGGCTCCAGCGACGTCATCATGATCGCCGCCCCCAGCGGCATCCTCCGGTACGTCTCCCCGGCCGCCGCCGGGGTCTACGGCCGTCCCGCCGAGGATCTGGTGGGTACGGAACTGGCCACTCTCATCCACCCGGAGGACCTGGGCTGCGTGGTGCACGAGGTGCGCCGCTTCCTCGCCGCCAGCCCCCTGGAGGAACCCACTACACGCATCGAATGCCGCTTCCGCTCCGGCGAGGGCGGCTGGCTCAACGTCGAGTCCACCGTCAACCGTCACCACGGCGGCCTCATCTTCAACAGCCGGGACGTGACCGAGAGAGTGCGCCTGCAGGCGCAGCTCCAGCACAACGCCGAGCACGACCCGCTCACCGACCTGCCCAACCGCGCGCTGTTCACCAGGCGCGTCCAGCAGGCACTGTCCGGCCGTCGGGCCACCGACCGCGGCATCGCCCTGCGCAACACGGCCGTCCTCTTCATCGACCTCGACGGCTTCAAGGGCGTCAACGACACCATCGGGCACCAGGCCGGGGACGAACTGCTCGTCCAGGCCGCCCGCAGACTCCAGGACGCGGTCCGGCAGGGCGACACCGCGTCCCGGCTGGGCGGCGACGAGTTCGCGGCCCTGATCGTCGGGGACACCACGCGTGACCGCACCGCCCGCGAACGGCACATCCTGGAGCTCGCCGACCGCCTCAGGCTGACGCTGTCCCAGCCCTACCTCATCGACGGCAACGATGTCCGCGTCAACGCCTCCATCGGCGTCGCCTTCGCCGAGCCCGGCCTCGGCGCGGGGGAGCTGCTGCGCAACGCCGACCTGGCCATGTACCGCGCCAAGGCCGGCGGCAAGGGCCGCGTCGAGCTGTACAAGCCGCAGATGCAGCAGGACGTCGTACGCAAGGCGGAGCTGGCCACGCGGCTGCGTGCCGCGCTGCACGACGGCGAGTTCGCGCTGCTGCACCAGCCGGTGGTGTGCCTGGAGGACGGCCGGATCGCCTCGGTCGCCGCCCAGGCCCGGTGGCGTTCGTCGCAGGGCGTGCTGTTCACGCCCGCCGAGTTCCTGCGGGTGGCCGAGGACAGCGACAAGACCGCCGAGCTGGGGCGCTGGATGCTGGAGGAGGCCGTCGAGCAGGCCGCCGAGCGCACCGCGACCGGGCTCGCCGTCCCCATCACCGTCCGCATGGGCGCGAGGCGGCTGCTGGACCGGTCGATGGCGCGCGGCTCGATCGAGTCGCTGCTGACCCGGCACGGGCTGCCGTCCGGGTCGCTGATCATCGAGCTGTCCGACCTCGACCCCCGGGTCTCCCTGGACGAGCTGGAGCGCCGTCTGAGCGGCCTGCGCAGAATCGGCGTCCGGGTCGCCCTGGACGGCTTCGGCAGCGGTTACGCGGCGATCACGGCCCTGCGCAGGCTTCCCGTGGACGTACTCAAACTCGAGCGCGGTCTGGTCGAGGGAGTGGTCGAGTCGGCGCGGCTGCACAAGATCACCAGCGGGCTGCTGCGGATCGCCGGCGACCTCGGGCTGCAGTCCGTGGCCGACGGCGTGGACCTGCCGGAGCAGGTCGTCGCCCTGCGCGCGATGGGCTGCACCCATGGGCAGGGCATGGCGTTCTCCGGGCCGCTGGACGAGTACCGGCTGCGCCGGGCGCTCGGTTCCGGCCACTATCCGGTGCCGCACGGTCCGGTGGAGCCCGCTTTCGCGGGCGGTGTGCCGGAGCCCATGGACCGGGGTACGGGGGTGTACACGAGCGGTGTGCCCGTCGTACTCGGAGGCGGCAGCGCCCTCCGCTCACATAATGAGACTCCCGTCCCACCCACTTGACAGTGGGTGTGCGCCGGGGGGAGGGTCTGTGCCATGCGCACCCGAATTCTCGTACTTGGAAAGCGCGTCGGCTGAAGCTGGTGGCGTCCGGGCAGAACCGGAACTCCCAGCTTCCACACCCGGCGCGCTCCCCTCGCTTGCCTTATGGCACGAGGGGTTTTTTGTTGCACAGGCGCCACTCGTGCAGCATCGAAACTCCGCCCAAACCTCGCAAAAACCCTCAGCATCGAGAAGAGAATGCCGATGACCGAGCAGGCCACCGGGGCCCATCACCCGCAGCCGCGGCCCCGATCCGGAGGACAGCAGTCCGCCCCCGAGCACGTCACGGGTGCGCAGTCCCTCATCCGTTCGCTCGAGGAGGTCGGCGCCGACACGGTATTCGGCATTCCCGGGGGTGCGATCCTTCCGGCGTACGACCCGCTGATGGACTCCACCAGGGTGCGCCACGTGCTGGTCCGGCACGAGCAGGGCGCCGGTCACGCCGCCACCGGCTACGCGCAGGCCACCGGCAAGGTGGGAGTCTGCATGGCGACCTCGGGGCCGGGCGCGACCAACCTGGTCACCCCGATCGCCGACGCCCACATGGACTCGGTGCCGCTCGTGGCGATCACCGGCCAGGTCTCCTCCAAGGCGATCGGCACGGACGCCTTCCAGGAGGCGGACATCGTCGGCATCACGATGCCGATCACCAAGCACAACTTCCTGGTCACCAAGGCCGAGGACATCCCGCGGGTGATCGCGCAGGCGTTCCACATCGCGGCCACCGGCCGGCCCGGCCCGGTGCTGGTGGACATCTCCAAGGACGCCCTGCAGGCGAAGACCACCTTCTCCTGGCCGCCCACCATGGACCTGCCCGGCTACCGGCCCGTCACCAAGCCGCACGCCAAGCAGATCCGCGAGGCCGCCAAACTGATCACGGGCGCCAGGCGCCCCGTCCTCTACGTCGGCGGCGGCGTCATCAAGGCCGGTGCCACCGCCGAGCTGAAGGTCCTCGCCGAACTCACCGGAGCGCCCGTCACCACCACCCTGATGGCGCTCGGCGCATTCCCCGACAGCCACCCGCTGCACGTGGGAATGCCGGGCATGCACGGTGCGGTCACCGCCGTCACCGCGCTGCAGAAGGCCGACCTGATCGTCGCCCTCGGAGCCCGCTTCGACGACCGCGTCACCGGCAAGCTGGACAGCTTCGCCCCGTACGCCAAGATCGTCCATGCCGACATCGACCCGGCCGAGATCGGCAAGAACCGGGCCGCCGACGTGCCGATCGTCGGGGATGCCCGCGAGGTCATCGCGGACCTGGTCCAGGCCGTCCAGAAGGAGCACGCCGAAGGCCACAAGGGCGACTACAGCGCCTGGTGGAAGGACCTGAGCCGCTGGCGCGACACCTACCCGCTCGGCTACGACCAGCCCGAGGACGGCTCCCTGTCCCCGCAGCAGGTCATCGAGCGCATCGGCCAACTCGCACCCGAGGGCACGATCTTCGCGGCGGGCGTCGGCCAGCACCAGATGTGGGCCGCGCACTTCATCCAGTACGAGAAGCCGGCGACCTGGCTGAACTCCGGCGGCGCCGGGACCATGGGCTACGCGGTCCCGGCCGCGATGGGCGCCAAGGCCGGAGCCCCGGACAAGCCGGTCTGGGCGATCGACGGCGACGGTTGCTTCCAGATGACCAACCAGGAGCTGACCACCTGCGCCCTGAACAACATCCCGATCAAGGTCGCCATCATCAACAACGGCGCCCTCGGGATGGTCCGCCAGTGGCAGACCCTCTTCTACAACCAGCGCTACTCCAACACCGTCCTGCACAGCGGCCCGGAGGCGGACGGCGCTGCAGCCAATGGCGGCTCCGCCGCGGGGCCCGGCGCCGGCACCCGCGTCCCCGACTTCGTGAAGCTGTCGGAGGCCATGGGCTGCTACGCGATCCGCTGCGAGTCCCTGGACGACCTCGACAAGGTCATCGAAGAGGCGAACTCCGTCAACGACCGTCCGGTCGTCGTCGACTTCATCGTCCACGAGGACGCGATGGTGTGGCCGATGGTCGCCGCCGGTACCTCCAACGACGAGATCATGGCCGCCCGTGACGTCCGCCCCGACTTCGGCGACAACGAAGACGACTGAGAGCCGTAGGTAAAGGAAGCAGACCATGTCCAAGCACACGCTCTCCGTCCTGGTGGAGAACACGCCGGGCATCCTCGCCCGGATCGCCGCCCTGTTCTCCCGTCGCGGCTTCAACATCGACTCGCTCGCGGTCGGCGTCACCGAGCACCCCGACATCTCCCGCATCACCATCGTGGTGAACGTCGAGGACCTGCCGCTGGAGCAGGTGACGAAGCAGCTGAACAAGCTCGTCAACGTGCTGAAGATCGTCGAGCTGGAGCCGGGTTCGGCCGTTCAGCGGGAACTCGTTCTGGTGAAGGTGCGCGCCGACAACGAGACGCGCTCCCAGATCGTCGAGATCGTCCAGCTGTTCCGCGCCAAGACCGTCGACGTCTCCCCGGAGGCCGTCACCATCGAGGCCACCGGCTCCAGTGACAAGCTGGAGGCCATGCTGAAGATGCTGGAGCCGTTCGGCATCAAGGAACTCGTCCAGTCCGGCACGATCGCCATCGGCCGCGGGGCGCGTTCCATCACGGACCGCTCGCTGCGCGCGCTCGACCGGTCGGCTTAGACACGCATCCGGGCGGCCGGGGGAACCGGCCGCCCGGATACCGAGACTCCGAGACCTCCCTCATCCCCGCCGTCATACGGTGGGACGCAACACCTGCACACAAGGAGAGAACCCAAAGTGGCCGAGCTGTTCTACGACGCCGACGCCGACCTGTCCATCATCCAGGGCCGCAAGGTCGCGGTCATCGGTTACGGCAGCCAGGGCCACGCCCACGCGCTGTCGCTCCGTGACTCGGGTGTCGACGTGCGTGTCGGTCTGCACGAGGGCTCCAAGTCCAAGGCGAAGGCCGAGGAGCAGGGCCTGCGCGTGGTGAGCCCGTCCGAGGCCGCCGCAGAGGCCGACGTCATCATGATCCTCGTCCCGGACCCGATCCAGGCCCAGGTCTACGAGGAGCACATCGCCCCGAACCTGAAGGACGGCGACGCGCTGTTCTTCGGTCACGGCCTGAACATCCGCTACGGCTTCATCAAGCCCCCGGCGGGCGTCGACGTCTGCATGGTCGCCCCGAAGGGCCCGGGCCACCTGGTGCGCCGCCAGTACGAGGAGGGCCGCGGCGTTCCCTGCATCGCCGCCGTCGAGCAGGACGCCACCGGCAACGGCTTCGCGCTCGCCCTGTCGTACGCGAAGGGCATCGGCGGCACCCGCGCCGGCGTCATCAAGACGACCTTCACCGAGGAGACCGAGACCGACCTGTTCGGTGAGCAGGCCGTCCTCTGCGGCGGTACGGCCGCCCTGGTCAAGGCCGGTTTCGAGACGCTGACCGAGGCCGGCTACCAGCCGGAGATCGCGTACTTCGAGTGCCTGCACGAGCTGAAGCTGATCGTGGACCTCATGTACGAGGGCGGCCTGGAGAAGATGCGCTGGTCGATCTCCGAGACCGCCGAGTGGGGCGACTACGTCACCGGCCCGCGCATCATCACCGACGCCACCAAGGCCGAGATGAAGAAGGTCCTCGCCGAGATCCAGGACGGCACCTTCGCCCGGGCCTGGATGGACGAGTACCACGGCGGTCTGAAGAAGTACAACGAGTACAAGAACGCCGACTCCGAGCACCTGCTGGAGACCACCGGCAAGGAGCTGCGCAAGCTCATGAGCTGGGTGAACGAGGAGGCGTAAGCCTCACGTCCGTGGCGGTACCCTCGACCGGGGGTACCGCCACGGGGCTTTGCCCCGGGCCCCTTGGAAAGCTCCCTTGAAAAGCCCCATACAAAATGGAGTTTCCCGTCCGGGTGATCCTTCCGCAGAGGCGTAAGACGACCTCCGCCACGGCACTACACTGCCGTACTACATACGCGTCAGGCCCACAGCGTCGTGCGTCTTCCACGCGGCAAGCCCCCTCCACCGCCTGCGGCCGTCGGGACGGCCGTCCGCATTGGACATGTGAGGACTCACGTGAGCTCGAAACCCGTCGTACTCATCGCTGAAGAGCTGTCGCCCGCCACCGTCGACGCGCTTGGCCCCGACTTCGAGATCCGCCACTGCAACGGAGCAGACCGAGCCGAACTGCTCCCGGCCATCGCCGAGGTGGACGCGATCCTGATCCGCTCCGCCACCAAGGTCGACGCCGAGGCGATCGCGGCCGCGAACAAGCTGAAGGTCGTCGCGCGCGCCGGCGTCGGCCTGGACAACGTCGACGTCTCCGCCGCCACCAAGGCCGGCGTGATGGTCGTCAACGCCCCCACCTCGAACATCGTGACCGCCGCCGAGCTGGCCTGCGGTCTCCTCGTCGCCACCGCCCGCCACATCCCGCAGGCCAACGCCGCGCTGAAGAACGGCGAGTGGAAGCGCAGCAAGTACACGGGCGTCGAGCTCGCCGAGAAGACCCTCGGTGTCGTGGGTCTGGGCCGCATCGGGGCGCTGGTCGCCCAGCGCATGTCCGGCTTCGGCATGAAGGTCGTCGCCTACGACCCCTACATCCAGCCCGCGCGCGCCGCGCAGATGGGTGTCAAGGTGCTGTCGCTGGACGAGCTGCTCGAGGTCTCCGACTTCATCACCGTCCACCTGCCCAAGACCCCCGAGACCGTCGGCCTCATCGGCGACGAGGCGCTGCGCAAGGTCAAGCCGAGCGTGCGCATCGTCAACGCCGCGCGCGGCGGGATCGTCGACGAGGAGGCGCTGTACTCCGCCCTCAAGGAGGGCCGGGTCGCCGGTGCCGGTCTCGACGTGTACGCGAAGGAGCCCTGCACGGACTCCCCGCTGTTCGAGTTCGACCAGGTCGTCGCCACCCCGCACCTCGGTGCCTCCACCGACGAGGCGCAGGAGAAGGCCGGTATCGCGGTCGCCCGCTCGGTGCGCCTCGCCCTCGCCGGTGAGCTGGTCCCGGACGCGGTCAACGTCCAGGGCGGTGTCATCGCCGAGGACGTCAAGCCGGGTCTGCCGCTCGCCGAGCGCCTGGGCCGTATCTTCACGGCGCTCGCCGGTGAGGTCGCGGTCCGCCTGGACGTCGAGGTGTACGGCGAGATCACCCAGCACGATGTGAAGGTGCTGGAGCTCAGCGCCCTCAAGGGGGTCTTCGAGGACGTCGTCGACGAGACGGTGTCGTACGTCAACGCCCCGCTGTTCGCGCAGGAGCGTGGTGTCGAGGTGCGGCTGACCACCAGCTCGGAGTCGGCCGACCACCGCAATGTCGTCACCGTGCGCGGCACGCTCGCCGGCGGCGAGGAGGTGTCGGTGTCCGGCACGCTGGCCGGTCCCAAGCACCTGCAGAAGATCGTCGCGGTCGGCGACTACGACGTGGACCTCGCGCTCGCCGACCACATGGTCGTCCTGAAGTACGAGGACCGTCCGGGTGTCGTCGGCACCGTCGGCCGTATCGTCGGTGAGGCGGGCATCAACATCGCCGGCATGCAGGTCGCCCGTGCGGCGGCCGGCGGCGAGGCGCTGGCCGTGCTGACCGTCGACGACACGGTGCCGGCGGGTGTGCTCGCCGAGGTCGCCGCGGAGATCGGAGCGACGTCGGCTCGCGCGGTGAACCTCGCCTGACGTAGCACCCCGAACGCCGGACGGGCTGATCGACCAGCCCGTCCGGCGTTCTGCGTGCCCGGCTCAGACGCCGGTCTTCTCCGGTGCGCGGCGTTCCGTCGCCGTCCAGGCGGGCTCCCGCCGCAGCGTGACCACCGCGAGCGCCGCGGCTCCGGTCAGTACGGCCACGCCCGCGAGGGCCGCCGCGTGCATCCCGCTGGTGAACGCCTCCCGTGCGGCCGTCGCCAGCCCCGGGACCCGATCGGCGACCGCCAGCGCCCCGCCCAGGGTCTCGCGGGCCGCGTCCGGGGCCGAGCCCGGCATCTCGTGGCGGTAGACGGCCATACCGATCGAACCGAGGAACGCCATGCTCAGCGCGCCGCCGAACTCGGTGCCGGTCTCCAGCAGGGACGAAGCGGCGCCCGCCTTCTCCATCGGAGCGGCGCTCAGGGCCAGGTCCGCCAGCTGGGCGGTGGCGACGACGACCCCGCAGGCGAGGACGGCACAGGCGGTCAGCAGCAGCCAGAGCGAGTCGGTGCCGGTCAGGGCCAGCAGCACATAGCCGCACGCGGTGAGCGCGAAGCCGCCGGCGACGACGTAGGCCCGAGGGACGCCTCGCTGCACGAGCTGAGCGCCGACGGGGGCAGCGACCGCGATGGGCAGCGACGGCAGCAGGCACCACAGCGCGGCCTCCAGAGGGCTGTTGTCCAGGACCGACTGGATGTACTGGGTGGTGAAGTACGCCGAGCCCATCATGCCGAAGGCGGCGACCAGGTTGAGGGCGACGGCCGGGCTGAAACCGCGTCCTCGGAAGAGTTCCGGCGAGATCAGGGGTGAGGCCGCCGTGCGCTGACGGTGGACGAACAGCGCGGCGAAGAGCAGGCCGGTCGTCACCGACATCACGTAGCGCACGTTCCAGCCCTCGGCGGCGATCTCCTTCAGGCCGTAGACCACGGGCAGCACGGCCGCCATCGACAGGGGGACGCTCAGCCAGTCGAAGCGTCCGGGACTCGGGTTCCTCGACTCCGGCAGCAGGACGGGGCCCAGGACCAGGAGCAGCAGCATCGCCGGGAGATTGACCAGGAAGACCGAGCCCCACCAGAAGTGCTCGACGAGCAGCCCGCTCATCACCGAGCCGAGGGCGATGCCGGCCGTCATCACCCCGGACCACAGGCCGATCGCGGTCGCGCGCTGCCTCGGGTCGGTGAACATCGTGCGGACGAGCGCCATGGTCGAGGGCATCAGGGTCGCGCCGCCGATGCCGAGGACCGCCCGCGCCGCGATCAGGGTCTCGGCGCTGTTCGCGTACGCCGCCACCAGTGAGGCGGTTCCGAAGGCGGCGGCGCCCGTCAGCAGGAGACGTCGGCGGCCGACGCGGTCGCCGAGCGAGCCCATCGTCATGAGCAGGCCGGCCAGCACGAAGCCGTAGATGTCGAAGATCCACAGCTGCTGGGTGCCGCTCGGCTCCAGGTCGGCGCTGATCGCCGGGACCGCGAAGTAGAGGACCGAGACGTCCATGGAGACCAGCAGCAGCGGGAGCATCAGCACGCCGAGGGCGGTCCATTCGCGGCGACCGGCGCGGGTGCCGGGGGAAGGGCTCGTCGAGTTCGTCATGGCGGCGACTGTACGGGCGTATTATACGCTTGTCTAGGACGCGCGTATAAGTCATGCGTATAGGACGGTTGTATGGACCGAAGGTAGGGTGGCCCGCATGGGACACCGTGAGGATCTGCTCGAAGGCGCCAAGCGCTGCCTGCTGGCGAAGGGTTTCGTGCGCACGACCGCGCGCGACATCGTCAAGGAGTCGGGGACCAACCTGGCGTCGATCGGCTACCACTACGGCTCGAAGGACGCGCTGCTCGCGCAGGCCTACGTCGAGATGGTGGAGGGCATGTCCGACGCCTTCGAGGGCGGCGAGATCCGTGGAGAGCCGGGGTCGGTCGAGCGGTTCGCCGAGGTGTGGGCGAACATCATCGGCACCATGCGGGAGCCCGGTTCGCTGTGGCGGCTCAGCCTGGAGGTCGTGGTCATGGGCGACCAGGTGCCCGAGGTGCGCGAGCATCTGGCGCGGGCCCAGCGGGAGGGGGCGCGCGGCATCGTCGCGATCTTCCAGGGGAGCCGCGAGGAGGACGTGCCGGAGGAGACCGTCGACACCCTCGGCTACTTCTATCTGACCCTGATGATGGGCCTCATGGCGCAGTGGACCTTCGACCCGAAGACCGCCCCGGAGGCCGACCAGCTGGCCGAGGGCCTCCGGCAGGTGATCGAGGCCGCTACCCGCAGGTGACGCGACCCTCGCGCATCTCGATCGCCCGGTCCGCGAAATGCCGTACGACCGCCCGGTCGTGGCAGATGAACAGGTAGCCCAGGCCGAGGTCGTCCCGCAGGTCGGCGAGCAGGTTCAGGACACCGGCGCGCACGGAGGGGTCGAGGGCCGACACCGGCTCGTCCAGGACCAGCAGCCGGGGCTCGGAGGCCAACGCCCGGGCGATTCCGGCGCGTTGGCACTGGCCGCCGGACAGCTCGTGCGGACGGCGTTCCCCGTACGACGGGTCGAGTCCGACCCGGTCCAGGAGTTCGGCGACTCGGGCGGGGCCGTCGGCGGCGGTCCAGCGCCCGTGCATCTTCAGCGGTTCCGCCACGGCGTCGCGAATGCGGTGGCGGGGGCTCAGCGAACCGTACGGGTCCTGGAAGACGGGCTGCATACGCGGGCGCAGCGGGCGCAGCTCGCGCTCGCTGAGGGACGTCAGCTCCCGTCCCTCGAAACGGACTTCACCGGCGTCCGGGCGGCGCAGCTGGAGCACCGCGAGGGCGGTCGAGGACTTGCCGCAGCCGGAGGGGCCGTTGAGGGCGAGGGTCTCGCCGGCGGCCAGGGTGAACGAGACCTGGTCGACGGCGGTGACGCCGCCGTAGCGGACCACGAGGTCATGGACTTCGAGCAGGGCGTCGCTCATGCGGGCTTCCGCTCCTCTCCGAGATCCTGGAACAACTCGGTCGCCGGGTAGGGGAGTTGTGCCCGGCGGTCGCAGGCCACCAGGCGTCCCTCCACCTGGTGCGGCTCGGGCTCCGCCGCACGGCAGGCGTCCGCCGCGAGCGGGCACCGCGGGGCGAAGGCGCAGCCCGCCGGGAGCGCGGCCGGGGAGGGCGGGGTGCCGCGCAGGGCGGGGAGCCGGCGGCCGGGCGGCGCGTGCTGGGGGAGGGAGGACAGCAGGCCCGCGGTGTACGGGGCGCGGGGCCGGCCCAGCACCTCGGGCGCCGGACCGAGTTCGGTCAGACGGCCGGCGTACATGACCAGCACGCGGTCCGCGTGCTCGGCCACGACGTCCATGTCATGTGTGACCAGGACCAACGCGGCCCCGACGGCCTCCCGCTGCTCGGCGAGCACCCGCAGCACCTGGTCGCGGTGCTCCTCGTCCAGCGCGGTGGTGGGCTCGTCGGCGACGACGACATCGGGCTCGTTGATCGTCGCCATGGCGATGACGGCGCGCTGCCGCATACCGCCGGAGTACTCGTGCGGGTACGCCCGCGCCTTGCGGGCGGCGTCCGGGATGCCCACCCGGTCCAGTGCGGCCACCGCCCGGGACCGTGCCTCCTTGCGGGAGACACCGGTCACCGACCGCACGGCGGCGGCGAGTTGGTCCCCCACCGGGTGCACGGGGGAGAGGGCGGACAGGGCGTCCTGCGGGACGAGGGAGATCCGGCGGCCGCGATGGGCCGCGAGGTCCGGCCGAATCGTCCCGCTCGCCGTCGCGCCCCGGGGCAGCATCCCCAGCAGCGCCCGGGCCGTGAGGGACTTGCCCGCGCCCGACTCCCCGACGATCGCCAGGACTTCGCGCGGCAGGACGTCGAAGGAGAGACCGCGCACGGCCTCGACCCCGTCGAAGGCGATGCGCAGCGCGCGCACCGACAGCAGTGCCTCGGGGCGGCTCTCAGGCAGCAACGGGGTTCTCCTTCCGTGTGGTGGCGGATGCGCCACCTGCAACGCGTGCGCCTCCACGCCGGTGCCGCGAGCGGCCGTCGCCGCGTGGCCGCCGCCCCTGCGCGGCCGCCGCCCCCGACACCGCCAGCCCGGCCAGCAGGGCCAGCGCGACGGCCGGGGCGAGGGCCGCCCAGGGGGCGCGCTCGACGTAGGCGCGGGACTCGTCGAGCAGCAGGCCCCACTCGGGCGTGGGCGGCTGCGAGCCGAGCCCGAGGAAGCCCAGGGAGGCCAGGGCGAGGGCGATGCCGGGCAGGCGCAGCAGGGCGTGACGGGCGACGGGGGCGGCCACGGACGGCAGGACGTGCCGGGTGAGGATCCACCACGGGGTGGCGCCCATGGCCCGTTGGGCGGTCAGGAACGACGACGCCCGCACCTCCTGCACCAAGGCCGCCGCGTGGGCGGACAGCGCCGGCCAGGAGATCAGGGCCACGGCGAGGGCCGCGCCCGCGGTACCGGGACCGGCCGCCGCCGCCGCGACCAGGATGCCGACGATCACCGGCGGCAGGGCGTTGGCGATGTCCGCCGCGCCCGCCGCGACGCCGGGCAGGAAACCCAGCGCGAGGGCGACCAGCAGGCTCAGGGCGCAGATCGCGGCGGCCGTGCCGACCGTCGAGGCGGCACCGTGACCGAGCCGGGCGAGTACGTCGCGGCCGAGGGCGTCGGTGCCGAGCGGGTGTGCCCAGGAGGGGGTGGCGAGACGGTCGGCCGTCGTCACCGTGTACGGGTCGCGCAGCAGGCCCCAGCCGATGGTCACGGCGAGGACCGCGAACAGCGTCACCGGAATCGCCGCGTGGGCGCGGACCGGGCGGGCCGGGGGCAGCGTCAGACCGGCGTCACGCAGCGCGGGCCCCAGCAGCCGGCGCCGTGCGAGTGTCGCCGACGCGCCCGCGACGAGACCGAGCAGCAGCAGGGCCAGGACCGAACCCTGGAGCAGCGGAAGGTCCTGCGACTTGGCCGCGCCCAGAGCCGTACGGCCGATGCCCGGCACCGCGAACACCACCTCCACGGCGACCGCGCCGCCGGTCAGGCCGACGGCGACCATCCCGAACTGCGGGACCAGCGGCGGCAGTACGCGCCGCAGCGCGGCACCCGCGATCCGGGCCCGGCTCACCCCGGCGCCCCGCCACAGCTCCCCCCAGCGCTCGTCGAGGACGGCGGGCAGCGCGTCCGCGACGAGCCGGCCGAGCAGACCGCCGGCCGGAACGCCGAGCGCGAGGGCGGGCAGCACCAGGTACTCCGGGCCGGCCCAGCCGGCCGTCGGCAGCCATCCCAGCCACACACCGCACACCAGCAGCGCGACGGTGGCCAGCAGGAACTCGGGTACGGCGGCCAGCATGGCGGCGAACGCCCCGGCCGACCCGCGCCCCCGAACCAGCACCGGCGCCACCAGCAGCGCGGCCAGCACGACCGCCGTGGCGAGCGCCGCGCCCATCAGCCCCAGTGACACCTGCAGACCGGCGACCACGGACGGCAGGACGTCGGCACCGGAAACCCAGGAGGTGCCGAGGTCGCCGCGCAGCAGGCCCGCGGCCCAGTTCCCCAGCAGGGAGAGGGGGCCGGCGCCCAGGCCGAGGTCCTCGCGCATGGCGGACAGCGTCTCCTCGGTCGGCTCCTGCTCGGCGGACCGGGCGCGCAGCACGGTGAGCGCGGGGTCGTTCCGCGAGAGCCAGGGCAGCAGGCCGACGGCGCCGAGGACGGCGACGAGACAGAGGAAGCGGGTCAGCCCGGCGGAGCTGACCGGCTGCTTCGCGGCGGACTTCACTTGACGTACGTGTCGACGGTGACGAGTTCCCGCTCGCGCGGGTCGTGGGCAGCGTCGACGACACCGGTCGCGTCGCCCTGGATCACGCGCTCGTGGAGCATGGGCACCGCCGCGTCCGCGGCGAGGACGGCGGCCTCGGCCGCGATGATCGCCTTGCGGCGGGCGTCGCCGGCTTCGGTGTCCGAGGCCTTCTCCAGGGCCCTGTCGACCTCAGGGACGGACAGCTGCGAGAGGTTGAAGCCACCGGAGGAGGCGAAGTCGCTGTAGAGGTACGCGGCCGGGTCGCCGGAGTCCAGGACGGTGGCACGGGAGAGGATGAACGCGTCGAAGCGGCCGGCGAGCGCGTCGGCCTCGATGTTGGCGTACTCGCGGATGTCCAGCTTCACCTTGAATCCGGCCTGCTGCAGCTGCTGCTGCAAGGTGGCGGCCACCTCGGGCAGCTCGGCACGGTCGGTGAAGGTGCCGATGGTGATCCGCCTGCCGTTCGGCTCGCCCGCCTCGGCGTGCTCGACGGGCGAGCGCAGCTCGGCGGCCCAGGGGAGGGCGGGGCCGAGCAGGCCCTCGGCGACGTCGGCGCGGCCCTCGTACACTCCCTCGACGATCGACTCGGCGTCGATGGCCTCACGGGCGGCGGCCCGCAGCGAGGCGTCCTTGAAGACGCCCTTCTCGGTGTTGAAGTAGAGGGTGTTGGTGCGCGGCATGGGGACCTCGGTGATCAGGTCCTGGTCCAGCACCGCGGCCTGCGACACCGGTATTGCCTCGACGATGTCGGCCTCACCGGTGCGCAGGGCGGCGGCGCGGGCGGTGCCGTCCGGCACGAACTTCACGTCGATGCCCGGGGCCTTGGCCTTCTTGCCCCAGTAGGCGTCGTAGCGGTCGAGGGAGGCGGCGGCGGTGCCCTCGACCTTCGTCAGCTCGAAGGGGCCGGTACCGGCGCCGACCGGGTCGACCGTCTTTCCCTTGTAGGCCTTCGCCGCCAGGATCGACAGCTGCGGGGAGCTCAGCCGCTGCGGGACCAGGGGGTCCTCGGTGGCGGTCGTGACGACGACCTTGTCGCCGTCGGCCTTCGCGGTCAGCTCCACCCCGTCGAGGATGCGGGGCTTGGGGGCGGCGGTGGCGGCCTCGGTGAGCGAGTTCACGACCGCCTCGGCGGTGAGCCTCGTGCCGTCGTGGAAGGTGACGCCGTCGCGTATCTCGAAGGTCCATGCACGACCGGACCGTTGCCACTCGGTGGCGAGCGCGGGCACGGCATCGCCGTCCTCGTCGAGTTTCACCAGGGTCTCGGCGGTCGACCACCGCGACAGTTTGAACGCGTCGTCGGAGAGCGGGGACAGCCCCGAGCGCGGGGGCAGCATCATCGCCACGCGGACCCGCTTGCCTTCGCCGCCGCCGGACGCACCGGAGTCCGTTGCCGCGAAGCAGCCGGTGAGCAGGGGGAAGGCCGCGGCGGCCGCAGTGAGGGGCAGGAGACGGTGGGGGAGGCGCACGGGGACACTCCGGTAAAGGCGTGGTCAATAGTTGAACGCGCCACGAACCGTAGCATGTGACAATCATTTTCAGAAGCTGGCTCCGTGCGACCCCCGGTTACAGCCGCGCCCCCTTCAATGTCATGTGCAGCAGCAGCCGGTCCTCCCCGTCGTCCAGGTCCAGGCCCGTGAGCTGTTCGACGCGGGAGAGGCGGTAGTACAGGGTCTGGCGGTGGATGCCCAGTTCGGCGGCCGTACGGCCGGCCTGGCCCGCGCAGTCGAGGTAGATCTCGGCGGTGCGGGCGAGGTCGTGGTGGGCGGGGGCGAGGAGAGGCGCGACCGACGGGTCGCGCAGCCGCTCCGGAGGGAGGGAGGTCAGCAGGCGGTACGGCCCGATGCGCGACCACTCGGCCACCGGCCCGAACCGCGGTTCCGCCAGCGCCGCGCGCGCCGCCGCCGACGCCTCCCGCCAGGCGGCGCCCAGACCGGTCAGCCCCGAACGGGCCTCGCCGATTCCGGCCGCGACCTGCGCCCGGCCCTGCGCGGGGGCGAATTCGTCCTTCAGCAACCGGGACGCCGTCGCCAGCGCCGCCGTCCTGGCCTCGGCTGAGCGCAGCCGCACCAGCACGGCCAGACTCTGCCCGGCCGCCCCCCAGGGAACCGTGCACAGCGCGGTCGCGTGCGGCACGGTACGCACCGACGGAGCGTCGTCCGGGTCGGCCGAGAACCAGGGCGTCACGCAGACGACCGTATGGACGCCGTCGGCGCGGGCGCCCAGGGCCGTGCGCAGCTCGGCGATCGCCATGTCGCCCTGCCAGCCGGGCTCCGCCGTCAGCACGGCCCGCAGCTCCCGGCTCAGATCCGCCCCGTGCTGCGCCTCGTCGGCGAGCAGCGCGCCGATGCGCGTGGTCACCGCCATCGCCGCCGACAACTGCTGGTCGCCGGGGCCGGGATCGTCGTCGAGCAGCCAGACATAGCCCAGCACCACACCCTTGTGGCGTACGGGCAGACAGATACGTCCGCGGTAGACCCCCGCCTCCGGGGTGGGCGGGATCCGCACCGGGCCGGTCGCGCGGGTGATGCCGAAGCCCTCGAACCACCGGCGCACCGCCGACGTGGAACGACGGGTCAGGATCGAGCGGGTGCGGACGGGGTCCAGGGCCGACGCGTCGAGTTCGCCCTCGCTGTCGTAGGCCCCGAAGGCGATCAGCTCGAAGTCCCGGTTCTCCAGGGTCGCGGGGACGCCCAGCAGCTCCGAGACCTCGTCGACCAGCTCCTGGTAGTCACCCCTGTGTTCCGACGTCACCCGGGCATTCTCCCGCATGTCCCGGGACCCTTCATACATCTGTCTGAGATCTGCGGCACGGATGCGTGACAGCTGTCGATGGCAGCCGTGCGGAGGGATCCTTAGGTTTCACGGTGGTTCTCCGTGCCGTACCCGGAACATCACCGATCGGGGTGTCGGCCGTCATGTGGCTGTGTTTGGGAGGTGCCCCGTGCTGGGTCCCGTGATTCTCGCCGCGTCGCGCAGCGACCGGATGCGACGCCTGATCTCGGCGGCACCGGTGACGAAACAGGTCGTCGACCGGTTCATCCCCGGTGAGGACGTCGACGACATCGTGCCGATCATCGAGGAGCTCACCGGCAAGGGCCTGGAGCTGACGATGGACGTCGTCGGCGAGGACATCACCCGCCCGGAGCAGGCCGAGGCCGCCAGGGACGCGTATCTGCGCCTCGTCGACCGGATCAAGGACCTGGAACTCGGTGAGCGCGTCGAGATGTCCGTCAAGCTCTCCATGTTCGGGCAGGCGCTGGACGGCGGCCACGAGCTGGCCCTCGCCAACGTCCGCCCGGTCGTCGAGGCCGCGGCCGCCATCGGTACGACGGTGACGCTCGACGCGGAGGACCACACCACCCTCGACTCGATGTTCGCCATCCACGAGGAGCTGCGGAAGGACTTCCCGCAGACCGGCTGCGTCATCCAGGCCTACCTGTTCCGCACCGAGGCCGACGCCCGCCGCCTCGCCGCGAGCGGCAGCCGCGTGCGGCTGGTGAAGGGCGCCTACAAGGAGCCCGCCGAGGTCGCCCACCAGAACAAGCACGAGATCGACAGGGCGTACGTCAGGATCCTGCGGATTCTGATGGAGGGCGACGGGTATCCGATGATCGGCTCCCACGACCCGCGCCTGATCTCCATCGCCCAGGAGCTCGCCCGGCGCGCGGGGCGCAAGCTGGACGAGTACGAGTTCCAGATGCTGTACGGCATCCGCAGCGACGAGCACCTGCGCCTCGCCGCCGAGGGCCACCGCATGCGCGTCTACACGGCCTACGGGACCGACTGGTACGGCTACTTCATGCGCAGGCTCGCCGAGAAGCCCGCCAACCTGCGGTTCTTCCTTCGCTCCATGGTCAGCAAGGGCTGAGCCCCGACCCAACGGCTCGAAAACACACCGCTCAGTAAGGAGTTACGGAACACATGGACGCTGTGACCCAGGTCCCCTCCCCCGTCAACGAGCCGGTGCACGGCTACGCCCCCGGCTCGCCCGAGCGGGCCCGGCTGGAGACCAAGCTCAAGGAGCTCGCCGAGAACCCGATCGACCTGCCCTGCACCATCGGCGGCGAGAAGCGGATGGGCGGCGGCGAGCGCTTCGACGTCGTGCAGCCGCACAACCACAAGGCCCGTCTCGGCACCTACGGCAACGCCACCCGGCAGGACGCCCAGGACGCCATCGACGCGGCCCTCGCCGCCGCGCCGGCCTGGCGCGCGATGTCCTTCGACGACCGTGCCGCGATCATCCTGCGCGCCGCCGAGCTGCTGGCCGGCCCGTGGCGCGAGACGCTGGCCGCCTCCACCATGCTCGGCCAGTCGAAGACGGCTCAGCAGGCCGAGATCGACACGCCCTGCGAGCTGGTCGACTTCTGGCGCTTCAACGTCAAGTACGCCCGTGACCTGCTCGCCGAGCAGCCCCCGGCGAACTCGCCGGGCGTGTGGAACCGCCTCGACCACCGCCCGCTGGAGGGCTTCGTCTACGCGATCACGCCGTTCAACTTCACGGCGATCGCGGGCAATCTGCCCACCGCCCCCGCCCTGATGGGCAACGTCGTCGTCTGGAAGCCGTCCCCGACGCAGACCCACGCCGCCGTGCTGCTCATGCAGCTGCTGGAGGAGGCCGGTCTGCCCAAGGGCGTCATCAACCTCGTCACCGGTGACGGCATCGAGGTCTCCGAGGTCGCCCTGAACCACCGCGACCTCGCCGGCATCCACTTCACCGGCTCGACCAAGACCTTCCAGTACCTGTGGAAGACGGTCGGCAACAACATCGAGAAGTACCGCTCCTACCCGCGCATCGTCGGCGAGACCGGCGGCAAGGACTTCGTCGTCGCCCACCCGAGCGCCGACAAGGCGATCCTGAAGACGGCCCTGACCCGCGGTGCCTTCGAGTACCAGGGCCAGAAGTGCTCGGCGACCTCCCGGGCGTACATCCCGGCGTCGATCTGGAACTCCGGCTTCAAGGAGGAGTTCGCCGCCGAGGTCGACTACCTCACCATGGGTGACGTCACCGACCTGTCGAACTTCATCGGTGCCGTCATCGACGAGCGCGCCTTCGCCAAGAACAAGGCCGCCATCGACCGAGCCAAGTCCGACCCGAGCTGCACGATCGTCGCGGGCGGCTCCTACGACGACTCGGTCGGCTGGTTCGTGCGCCCGACCGTCGTCGAGTGCACCGACCCGGAGAACGAGGTCTTCACCACCGAGTACTTCGGCCCGTTCCTCGCCGTGCACGTCTACGAGGACGACAAGTACGACGAGATGCTGGACCAGATGGAGTCGGTGTCCGCCTACGCGCTGACCGGCTCGGTCATCGCGAGCGACCGCGCGGCGGCGGCGCACACCATGGAGAAGCTGCGCTACGCGGCCGGCAACTTCTACATCAACGACAAGTCGACCGGCGCCGTCGTCGGCCAGCAGCCCTTCGGCGGCGGCCGTGCCTCCGGCACCAACGACAAGGCCGGGGCCCCGCAGAACCTGATGCGCTGGACGCTGACCCGCGCCATCAAGGAGACGCTGGTCCCGCCGACCGACTACACCTACCCGCACATGGGCTGACATCCCGACGCGCCCTCGGAAGGCCGGGTCCCGAACGGGCCCGGCCTTCTCGCCGTGGGGGGGGGCTACTCGGCGATCTCCGTCCGCTCCCACCACTCGTACACCGGCAGCCTGCCCTGTGCCGTGTCCGTGTGCCGAGCCGTCGGTCTGAAGTGCTCGTACCCGCCGCGCAGCTTGATCTTGGCGTCCGGGCCGGGGGACGGGGTCGCGACGATCCGTTCGGGCAGGTCGTCGGGGCCGCCCTCAAGGAACACTTTCGACGTGTCGTTCATGGGTTCACCGCTTCCCCTCGTCCGGGCCCGGTGTCCCGTGCCCCGCGCAGGATCAGCCGAGTGGGCGATCACGTCGATACTGGTCGGATGACCTCACCCTCCCGCGCCCCGACCCCGCGCACCGCCCACACCGCCGACCTCACCCCGGCCGAACTGCGAGCGATCCGCGCCCTGTTGGACGACGCCTTCGACGGCGACTTCTCCGACGAGGACTTCGACCACGGGCTCGGCGGCATGCACGTCCTGGTCCACGACGAGGCGGGACGGCTCGTCGCGCACGGTGCGGTGGTCATGCGGCGGGTGCGGCACCGGGACCGGTGGCTGCGGGTCGGTTACGTCGAGGCGGTCGCCGTACGGTCCGACGCGCGACGGACCGGGCTCGGGGGACTGGTGATGGCCGAGCTGGAGCGGGTGATCGACCGGGCGTACGACGCCGGGATGCTGTCCGCGAGCGACGAGGGGGCCGCGCTGTACGCCGCCCGCGGCTGGCAGGTGTGGAGCGGGCGGGTCTGCGCGCTGGGCCTGCAGGGCGTCGTGCGGTTGCCGGACGAGGAGGGGAGCACGTTCGTCAGGCCCGCCCTGGCCGGTCGGCCGGACCCCGCGTTCGAGCTGGTCTTCGACTGGCGGGACGGTGACGTCCTCTGACAGGGCGACCCTCAAAAGCGCAGGTCAGTGGTGTGTGACCCAGTCCACCGTCTCAGATAGTAGGAAGTCCGAGTAATTGTGGAGACAGACACGCCCTCCTCCCTTAGCTTTGTAGGAGCCGAACGTCTCGCTCGATCAAGCGAATGGCGGTCGTGAGCCGGGCCCCGAGCAGGCAACCCCTGCGGCACCGCTCCCCGCCCAACCGGCGTCTCGTAACCCCTTTCCGCACTCCCGGTTCTGTCGAAGGAGTCGATTTCCCATGGCCGAGACGACCGCCCGCCGTCGAGTCCGTCACCTCCCCCGCACGAGCGACGACGACCGCAAGAACGCCGCCGCCGCCCTCCAGCGCGCCCTCGACCGCAGGGACAACGGCGGAGTCACCGGCCACCAGGCCGCCTGACCCCCGTCACCCGAGCCCTGTAACCCCCACAAGCCGGGAGCCGCGCCCGCTCGGGGTGCGGCGCGGGCTCATGCTCCGCGCCGCACCTCGAAATGGTCGATGCGCTCGCCGCTCCCCGTCAGCGCCGACACCTTCAGGCGGGGCCGCGCGCCGCTCACCGCCTCCACCGAGAGGAACGAGAAGCCCCGGTAGCGCACGCGCGACCACTGGACGCTCTCCGGCTTCATCTCGCGCGACCTGGTCCACCGGAAGGTGCCGACCGACTCCCGCTCGCTCACGTGCCCCTCGTAGCTCTCCTCGACGCCCGCGGGGAAGCCGTACAGCTCCTTGCCCCCGCCGCCGGCCGTGACGTACACGATCCCGTCCCGCGTCGGATCGGTGGCCGAGCCGATCGGCACCCGCGCCCCCACCTCGCCGTTCTTGATGGCGTCCGTGCGTTCGTAGACGTGGTTGTGCCCGTTGATCACCAGGTCCACCTGGTGCCGCGCGAACAGCGGCACCCACTGCGCGCGCACCCCGCCGTCGGAGGCGTGCGAGGACGTCGAGTACGCGCAGTGGTGGAAGTAGACGACGACGAAGTCGACGTCCCGTGCCGCCCGCAGCCGACCGAGCCGCTCGTCCAGCCACTTCGTCTGCCGGCCGTCGGTGTGACCGCGGTTGGCGGGGATCTCGTACGACACGTCGTTCGCGTCCAGCGCCACGAAGCCGACGTTGCCGTAGGTGAAGGAGTAGGCGCCCGGCGCCGTCCGGGCGTCGAAGCCGCTGTCCGGCAGGGACCAGCGGGCCAGCTGACCGCCGTAGCCCTCCGGCGAGTACCAGGCCTCCATGTCGTGGTTGCCGGTCGTCACCATCCACGGCACCGACCTGGACACCGGCTCGGTCTGCCTGAGGTACAGGTCCCAGAAGCCGGGGTCGTAGCCGTCCGACTCCTTGCCCAGGCCCTTGACGTCGGCGTAGCAGATGTCGCCGGCGTGCAGGTGGAACGCCGGGTCACGGCGCAGCAGGACATGTTCGTTGGCTGCCGCCGCCTCGCTGACGCCCTGGTCGCCGAAGGCCGTGAAGGTGAAGGTCTCCGGGGTGGCGGGAGCGGTGCGGAAGGAGGTGATCGTCGAGCGGTGCCGCGGGGCGGCCGGGTCGAAGCCGTCGTGACCCACGCCGTAGTAGTACGTCGTGCCGGGGCGCAGGGCGTCCAGGGCGGCATGGACGTAGTACTGCTCCAGCGCCGCGCGCACGCCCCGCAGTTCCGGGGTGTACAGCGCACGGACCTCGGCCTCGATCCGGCGGCCGAGGTCGTCCGGGCGCAGACCGACGCGGACGAACGGCCGCCGCACCGCGGCCGGCACCTGCCAGGAGATCCGCATCTGCGTCCTGGGGTCGGCGCCGAAGGCGAGATGGCGGCCGAACGGCGTGACGACCGAGCCCGGCACCCGGGACGCGGACCTCGAAGGACCGGGCGCGGAGCCCGGCCCGGAACCGGAGCAGCCCGTCAGCAGGCCGCCCGCCACCGCGCCCGCGGTCACCAGGGTGCGGCGCCGGGTCAGTCGCGACCGCAGGTACTCGTGCTGTTCCGCCATGCTCATCCGGCGGGCGAGCTGCGGGGGGATGCCGAAGTCGGGAAGGTCCATGGGGAGGAACTTCCCAGCGGAGGCCAACACCCGCCGGACGTACGGGTGAACGGCAGCCGACGCCCGGACGCCGTCCCTCCGTCCGGCTGTCCGCATCGCGGACACCGCATGTCATCCCATGGGACGAGGAGTAGGGTGCCCGACATGTCTCGCAGCATCAATCTCGCAGTGATCCCCGGTGACGGCATCGGGCAGGAAGTCGTGGCCGAAGGCCTCAAGGTCCTCTCCGCCGTCCTCCCGCAGGATGTGAAGCTGGAGACCAAGGAGTACGACTTCGGCGCCAAGCGCTACCACGCCACCGGTGAGACCCTCACCGACGCCGACCTCGACGCCCTGAAGAAGCACGACGCGATCCTGCTCGGCGCGATCGGCGACCCGTCCGTGCCGTCCGGTGTCCTGGAGCGCGGCTTCCTGCTCAAGCTCCGCTTCGCCTTCGACCACCACGTCAACCTGCGGCCCTCGAAGCTGCTGCCGGGTGTCGCCACCCCGCTGGCCGGTGAGCCGTCCATCGACTTCGTCGTGGTCCGCGAGGGCACCGAGGGTCCGTACACCGGCAACGGCGGCACGATCCGCAAGGGCACGCCCCACGAGGTCGCCACCGAGGTCTCCGTCAACACGGCCTTCGGTGTCGAGCGCGTGGTCCGTGACGCATTCGCCCGCGCCCAGGCCCGCCCGCGCAAGAAGCTCGCGCTCATCCACAAGAACAACGTGCTGACCTTCGCCGGTCATCTGTGGACGAACGTCTTCAACAAGGTGGCCGAGGAGTTCCCCGAGGTCACCACCGAGTACATGCACGTCGACGCGGCGACCATCTACCTGGTCACGCAGCCCGAGCGCTTCGACGTCATCGTCACCGACAACCTCTTCGGCGACATCATCACCGACCTCGCCGCGGCGGTCTCCGGCGGCATCGGCGTCGCCGCGAGCGGCAACATCAACCCGAGCGGCGAGTTCCCGTCCATGTTCGAGCCCGTCCACGGCTCGGCCCCGGACATCGCCGGCCAGGGCAAGGCCGACCCGAGCGCCACGGTCCTGTCCGTCGCCCTGCTGCTGCGGCACCTCGGCTACGACGGCGAGGCCGCCCGCATCGAGGAGGCCGTCTCGGCCGACCTCGCCGAGCGCACCGGCAAGCCCGCCCGCAGCACGTCGGAGATCGGTGACGCGCTGGCCGTACGAGTAGCCGGCTGACCCGCCGCGCCTCACACACCTCGAAGCCGCCGGGTCATCGCACTCGGCGGCTTCCCCATGTCCGCCGCCGGGTGCCACTATCGACCCCTGGGTCGCGATTCACGCCGATCACGCCGATTTCTTCCGCGGCTGCCGCTTGCGATAATCGAACGCGGAGCCGCCGAATGAGGGAATGCTCGGACGTCCTAGCACTGGACACCGACAGTACTGGCGTGAGCGCGGCCCGCCACAACCGAACCGGTGAAGGACACCTACTCATGACGACGCCCACGATCGAGCTCAAGCCTTCCGCCAGCCCGCTCGCCGCCGCAGACCGCGAGGCGATCCTGGCCGACCCCGGGTTCGGCCGCCACTTCACCGACCACATGGTGACGATCAAGTGGACCGAAGGCCGCGGCTGGCACGACGGCCAGCTCGTGCCGTACGCGCCGATCTCCCTCGACCCGGCCACCATGGTCCTGCACTACGCGCAGGAGATCTTCGAGGGTCTGAAGGCCTACCGTCAGCCCGACGGCACGGTCGCCACCTTCCGCCCGGAGAAGAACGCCACCCGCTTCCAGGCGTCCGCCCGCCGGCTCGGCATGCCCGAGCTGCCGGTGGAGACCTTCATCGAGGCGTGCGACGCGCTGGTGAGGCAGGACGAGGCCTGGGTGCCGGCGCACGGCGGCGAGGAGTCGCTCTACCTGCGGCCGTTCATGTTCGCCACGGAGGTCGGCCTGGGCGTGAAGCCCGCCGGCGAGTACCTGTTCATGGTCATCGCCTCCCCGGCCGGCGCCTACTTCCCCGGCGGCGTGAAGCCGGTCTCCATCTGGGTCTCCGAGGACCACGTCCGTGCCGTGCCCGGCGGCATGGGTGACGCCAAGACCGGCGGCAACTACGCCGCGTCCCTGCTCGCCCAGGCGGAGGCGGCGGCCGAGGGCTGCGCCCAGGTCTGCTACCTGGACGCGGTGGAGCGCAAGTGGGTCGAGGAACTCGGCGGCATGAACCTGTACTTCGTGTACGGCGACAAGATCGTCACCCCGTCCCTCACCGGCTCCATCCTGGAGGGTGTCACCCGGGACTCCCTGCTGTCCGTCGCCCGTGACCTCGGTTACCGGGCGGAGGAGGGCCGCGTCTCCGTCGACCAGTGGCAGCGCGACTCGGAGAACGGCACCCTGACCGAGGTCTTCGCCTGCGGCACGGCCGCGGTCATCACCCCGGTCGGCACGGTCAAGCGCACGGGCGCCCAGTGGCAGCAGAGCGGCGGAGAGCCCGGCGAAGTGACCCTCAGGCTTCGCCAGGCCCTCCTCGACATCCAGCGGGGCAAGGCCGAGGACAAGCATGGCTGGATGCACAGGCTGGGCTAGGGTCCGAGCGGCAGACCCTGACGCTCGGCCGTGACCGCCAGGGCCGCCGTGGACTCCGCGTCCGCGGCGGCCCTGGCGCGTGCCGGTGCACGCTCACCGGTCGTCAGCAGCGCGTACGCCCCACCGCCCACCAACCCCGACAGCAGGAAGCTGCAGTCCACCCCGGCCGTCAGGGCCAGCAGGGGCCCCTCGTACCACGGCAGCGCGACCGCGCCCACGCCGATCACCGCGCCCAGCGCCCAGGACGCCGTCGCCCGGATGTTCCAGCCGCCGCGGTACCAGTAGATCCCGCCCCGGGCCCGGCGGTTGAACACCTGGAGCGCCTCCGCGTCGTACGCGCCGCAGCAGCGCGCGAAGCCGATGAGGGTGATGACCGCCCACGGCGTGCCGATCGCCGTCAGCAGCAGGACGAACGACGTCATCGCGTCCTGGGCGCTGGAGGCGTAGTGGCCGACGAAGACGCACACCGTGGCCACGACCGCGACCGCGTACGTCGCCCTCGCGCGCGAGGCCCTCGGCAGGATGGCGTCCAGGTCCAGACCCATGGAGTAGAGCATCAGTCCGGCGTTGCCGACCGAGCCGGCCGAGGCGGCCAGGAGCAGCGGCAGCAGGTACCAGGTGGGGGAGGCGTCGACCAGCGGCCCCGCGTAGTCGAGGGCCGCGCGCGCCGCGTACGCCGTGAAGGTGCCGAACAGCTGCGGGACCAGCAGGCCCAGGAGCAGGCCGAGCCATGTGGCGTGCAGGACCCGGCGGGAGGAGTGGCGGGCCGGGGAGATGTAGCGGGTGTAGTCGCCGAGCAGGGTGATGAAGGCGATCGGCCCCGACAGGCCCGCGGCCACCGTCGCCAGCAGCCAGGTCGGCCAGAAGCCGCCCAGCAGATGGCCGCCCGCCTCCGGCAGCGCGGCGGTCGTGAAATCGGGGGCGTAGGCGAACACGCCGAGGACCAGCAGTGCCGTCATGCCGATCGCCAGGACCCGGGACATGGCGAGCAGGACGCGGTAGCCGTACACCGCTCCGGCTACGGTCGCGGCGGCGAGGAGGGCGTAGACCAGGCCGTACGACACGTCGTTCGCCGGGGTGCCGAGCAGGCGGCCCAGGACGCTCACCATCACGTCACCGCCGATCCAGATCGTCAGTGCGGAGTAGCCGAGCGCCAGCAGCAGGCCGACGACCGAGCCGACCAGCCGGCCCCGCACCCCGAACTGGGCGCCGGAGGACGTGGACAGGTTGGTCGCGGTGCGCAGGGAGATCAGGGCCAGCGGGGCGGTGAGGGCCGTACCGGCCAGGGTTCCCACCACGATCGAGCTGACCGACGCCCACCAGTCCAGGCCGAACGACGGCGGCAGCCAGCCGAAGACGATCACTCCGAGGCAGAGGTTCGAGCCCAGCAGGATCGCGACGAGGTCCCGTGGGCCGCTCGTGCGTTCCTCCTCGGGGACGGTGTCGACTCCGCGCTGTTCCATCGGCATGGCAGGTCTCCTTCGATCGGCCGCCAGGGTTAGAGCGACGTTCAATGTGAGGGATCGCGTGGGCTGAGTCAACACTTCGCTTCTGCCGACTTCATGTTTAGAGTGATGCTCTAATCGAGGAGAGGCAAGGAGGTGCCCGCCCCATGAGACTGACTCCCACGGAACGTGACCGGCTGCTGCTCTTCACGGCCGCCGAGCTGGCCCGTGCCCGCCGCGCACGCGGTCTGCGGCTCAATGTGCCGGAGGCCACCGCGCTGATCGCGGACACGGTGTGCGAGGCCGCCCGCGACGGCGCCCGGCTGGCCGAGGCCGTCGAGCGCGCCCGTGGTGTGCTCGGCCCGGACGACGTGCTGCCGGGCGTCGCCGACGTGGTCACCGAGGTGCATGTCGAGGCGGTCTTCGACGACGGCTCACGGCTCGCGGTCGTCAGCGACCCGATCGGGGGCGGCCTCGGCGACGGGGCGCCGGGCGCTGTGCTGCCGGGGCCCGAGCACGCCGAGCCGGAGGCCGCCGTACGTCTGACGGTCACCAACACCGCCGCCGTGCCCGTCTCCGTCACCTCCCATTTCCACTTCTTCGAGGCCAACCCGCGCCTGGACTTCGCGCGGGAGAAGGCCTACGGGACGCGGCTCGCCGTACCGGCCGGGTCGTCGGTGCGGTTCGGGCCGGGCGAGAGCGTCGAGGTCGGGCTCGTGCCCGTCGGGGGCGACCGGATCGCGATCGGGTTCGCCGGTCTGGTCGACGGGGCGCTGGACGCGCCCGGCGCCCGGGAGGAGGCGCTGCGCCGCGCCGCCGCCTGCGGCTACCTCGGCGTCACACAGACAGCTGCCGATCAGGAGGCCGAGCGATGAGCCGCCCAGGAGGACACCCCGCCGAGGCACGCCGCCTCACCCCGTACGAGTACGCCGCAACCCACGGCCCGCGCGCCGGTGACCGCGTCCGGCTCGGCGACTCGGGCCTGACGATCCGCGTCGAGTCCGACTCCCAGCGCCACGGCGACGAGTTCCTCGCCGGGTTCGGCAAGACCGCCCGGGACGGGCTGCACCTCAAGGCGGCCGCCGTCCGCGAGACCTGCGACGTCGTCATCAGCAACGTGGTGGTGATCGACGCGGCGCTCGGGATCCGGAAGGTCTCCATCGGGATCAGGGAAGGCCGGATCTGCTCGATCGGGCGGGCCGGGAATCCCGACACCCTCGACGGCGTCGACGTCGTCGTCGGCACCGGGACCTCGATCGTGTCCGGCGAGGGGCTCATCGCCACCGCCGGGGCCGTCGACACCCACGTCCACCTGCTGTCGCCCCGCGTCATGGAGGCGTCGCTCGCCTCGGGGGTGACCACGATCATCGGCCAGGAGTTCGGACCGGTGTGGGGTGTCGGCGTCAACTCGCCGTGGGCGCTGCGGCACGCGTTCAGCGCATTCGACGCCTGGCCGGTCAACATCGGCTTCCTGGGCCGCGGTTCGTCGTCCTCCTCGGCACCCCTGGTCGAGGCCCTCGCCGAGGGCGGCGCCTGCGGCTTCAAGGTGCACGAGGACATGGGCGCCCACACCCGGGCGCTGGACACGGCGTTGCGCGTCGCCGAGGAGCACGACGTCCAAGTGGCCCTGCACAGCGACGGGTTGAACGAGTGCCTGTCGGTCGAGGACACCCTCCGCGTCCTTCAGGGCCGCACCATCCACGCCTTCCACATCGAGGGCTGCGGCGGCGGACACGTCCCGAACGTGCTGAAGATGGCCGGTGTCCCGAACGTCATCGGCTCCTCCACCAACCCCACCCTGCCCTTCGGCCGGGACGCGGTCGCCGAGCACTACGGCATGATCGTCTCCGTCCACGACCTCAAGACCGACCTGCCGGGCGACGCCGCCATGGCCCGCGACCGCATCCGCGCCGGAACCATGGGCGCCGAGGACGTGCTGCACGACCTGGGCGCGATCGGCATCACCTCGTCCGACGCGCAGGGCATGGGACGGGCGGGGGAGACGGTCCGCCGTACGTTCGCCATGGCCGGGAAGATGAAGGCCGAACTCGGCGCCCCGGACGCCGACCACGACAACGAGCGGGTCCTGCGCTACCTCGCCAAGCTGACCATCAACCCGGCCATCGCGCACGGCCTCGCGCACGAGGTCGGCTCGATCGAGGTCGGCAAGCTGGCCGACATCGTGCTGTGGCGGCCGGAGTACTTCGGCGCCAAGCCGCAGCTGGTGCTCAAGGCGGGCTTCCCGGCGTACGGGGTGGTCGGCGACCCGGGCGCCGCCACCGACACCTGCGAACCCCTCGTCCTCGGGCCGCAGTTCGGGGCGTACGGGGCCGCACCCGCCGACCTCTCGGTCGCCTTCGTCGCACAGGCGGCCGTCGACCAGGGTGGTGACTCCATGCCCACCCGCCGCCGGCGGGTCGCCGTGCGCGGTACGCGGGGCATCGGACCCGCCGACCTGCGCCTGAACTCCCGTACCGGAGCGGTCGACGTGGACCAGCGCACCGGGCTGGTCACCCTCGACGGAGAGCCGCTGCGCTCCGAACCCGCCGAGTCCGTCTCCCTCAGCCGTCTGTACTTCCTTTGAACGCCACCGCCTGTGAGGATCACTGATGTCCGCTGCCGCCGACGGCTTCCGCATGCCCGCCGAATGGACCCCGCACGAGCGCACCTGGATGGCGTGGCCGGGCCCGAACGCGACGTTCGACGACCCCGGGGAACTCGCCGCCTCCCGTCTGGCCTGGGCGTCGGTCGCCCGTGCCGTCCGCCGTTTCGAACCGGTGACGGTGGTGTGCGGCCCGGGACAGTCCGAGGAGGCGCGGACGCTGCTCGGACCGGGTGTCGACACGGTCGAGCGGGACCTCGACGACGCCTGGATGCGCGACATCGGCCCCACCTTCCTGACCGACGGCAAGGGTGGACTCGCCGCCGTGGACTGGACCTTCAACGGCTGGGGTGCCCAGGAGTGGGCCCGCTGGGAGCACGACGCGAAGATCGCCGCGTACGTGTCGGACCTCGCGGGGTCGACGAAGACGTACGCCTCGGACCTCGTCAACGAAGGCGGCGCCATCCATGTGGACGGCGAGGGCACGGTCCTGCTCACGGAGACCGTCCAGCTCGGCCCCGAGCGCAACCCGCACTGGACACGCGAGCGGGTCGAGGCGGAGATCCACGCCATGCTCGGCACCCGCAAGGCGATCTGGCTGCCGCGCGGCCTCACCGGCGACTACCCGCCTTACGGCTTCGGCACCCTCGGCCATGTCGACATCGTCGCGGCCTTCGCCCGCCCCGGTGTGGTGGTGGCCCACCACCAGCCGGACCCGGCCCACCCCGACCACGAGGTGACCAGGGAGGTCATCGGCATCCTGAAGTCGGCGACGGACGCGCGCGGGCGCCGCCTGGAGGTGGTCGAGGTGCCCGCCCCGACCGTCCTGGAAGCCGACGGGCACTGGGCGGACTACTCCTACATCAACCACTACCTCTGCAACGGCGGCGTGGTGCTGTGCGGCTTCGACGACCCGCGCGACGAGATCGCGGCCGGGATCTTCCGTCGGCTCTTCCCCGAGCGGACGGTGACCTTGGTGGACGCACGGACGATCTTCGCCGGCGGGGGCGGCATCCACTGCATCACTCAGCAGCAGCCGAGGGCCGGGGTCAGGTAGAACGTACGGGTGAACGTACTGCGCTGCGCCACCCGCGGAACACGGCCGACCGAGTCGGTCCGGCTCGACGAGACGCCCGAGACCCCGCATCCCGACACACACCGCCTCGTCGGCCGCTGCGGTCCGGACGGCCGTGCCGGGGTCGGCCGCCGTCGCGCGAGCCGGGCCGAGGCCGCGATCGGTGCCGCCCACGGCGCGAGCCACTGCGGGACTAGGGTCTGTCGTTTGGATCATGCCGGCGTCCAAACGACAGACCCTAGGCCCGTCCCGGCCGCCGTGCGGGTGAAGGCCGCCCGGTGAGCACCCGCCGCCGCACTCCCGCCCCGCCCCGCGAGGACGTCCTAGCCGCCGCCATGCGGATGATCGCCGAGCGCGGTCTGGAGAAGCTCACCATGGCGGCGCTCGGCCGTGAGGTCGGGATGAGCAGCGGGCATCTCCTCTACTACTTCCACTCCAAGGACGAACTGCTGCTGCAGGCCCTGGAGTGGAGCGAGGGCCGGCTCGGCGCCGAGCGCGGGCGGCTGCTGACGCGGGTGTCCGCCACGGTGCGCGAGCGGATCGAGGCGTACGTCGACCTGTACGTCCCCGATGGCCACCGCGACCCGCACTGGACGCTCTGGCTGGAGGTCTGGAACCGCTCGCAGAACGCCGACGACGACGGCCGCGACCGCCAAGCCGCCATCGAGGGCGCCTGGCACCGGGACCTGGTGGCGCTGCTGGCGGAGGGGGTGTCGAGGGGGGAGTTCCGGCCGGTCGACCCGGACCGGTTCGCATCCCGGCTGCGGGCGCTGCTCGACGGCTTCTCCATCCATGTGGCCATCGGCCTGCGTGGCACGGACCGGGTGCAAGTCCTGCGCCACGTGAGGGAGTTCCTGGACGAAAGCCTCCTCGCGGACTCCTGAGCGCGCGCCCTGGTTGTACGCAATTTTGCGGATTGACCCTGTGGTGCGTGGTGCGTTTGCCTCGTACGGGCCCCTCGACCCGGGGCCGGGGGAACGCGTCCACGGGGACGGCGTCGACCGCGCTGACCGCGATGAACGCGCCGACCGCGAAGAACGCGAAGAACATGCGCGACGGGAAAACAGGGGGAAATGTGCTCAGAACCATGCGTGGGGTGTCCGTGGCGGTACTCGCGGGGGCGATGGTCGCTGCCGCGACGACCTCCGCGGCACCGGCGCCCGGCCCGCGGACCGAGCGGATCACGCTGTCCGCGGCCGGGGAGCAGATCGGGACGGGGGCGGGCGGCCAGGCGCTCAGCTCCGACGGCCGCTACGCCGCGTTCGTCTCGGAGGACGCGGGCGTGGTGGCGGGCGACACCAACGGGGTGACCGACGTGTTCGTCCGGGACCTGCGCCGCGGGACCGTGGAGCGGGTCAACGTGGCGTCGGACGGGACGCAGGCGGACGGGGGCGGCAGCTACCGGGCGGAGATCAGCGGCGACGGCCGCTACGTCGCGTTCGCCTCCCGGGCGGGGAACCTCGTCGAGTGGGCCGAGCCGCCCGAGCCGTACGCGTCCGACATGTACGTCCACGACCGCCGCACCGGTCGCACCGAGCGCGTCAGCGTCGCCGCCGACGGCGGATCCGGCGCGGTCCTCGACAGCTTCGACATGTCCCGCGACGGCCGGTACGTCGCCTTCACCGCCTCGTCCGCGCGGATGGAGGGGGACGCGACCGACCGGACGCTCGCCTACGTCGTCGACCGCCGCACCGGCACCACCAAGCGGATCAGCGACCACGTCCCCTCGGACTGGTACGTCCCGTCCGTCACCCTCAGCGCGGACGGCAGCCGCCTGGCCTACGTCCAACGGCACCCGCGCGGCGGACGGCACGAGCTGTGGCTCGCCGACCTGCGCACCGGCGAGCAGGACCTGGTGAACGCCACCCCGGAGGGCGGGCCCACCAACGGCTCGCCGGCCGGCGCGACGCTCTCCGACGACGGCAGCCTCGTGTCCTACGCGTCCTTCGACGACAGCGTGGTCCCCGGGGCACCGACGTACACCTGGGAGCTCTACCTGTACGACAGCCGCACGGGGAAGACCCGCTGGATGACCCACGAGGGCAGGGGCGGACTCGGCGCCGGTGTCCTCAGCGCCGACGGGCGCCGGCTCGCCTACACGACCGAGACCCCGGCGGACGGCGGGACGACGGTCGAGAACGTCCATGTGCGGGACCTGCGCACCGGCCGGACCGAACTGGTCACCCGCACGACGACCGGCGGACCGCAGAGCGAGGGCTACGCGGCACCCAGCGCGTTCGCCCGCGACGGGCGCCTGCTCGCCTTCCACTCGACCTCGTCCGAACTCGTCCCCGGTGACACCAACGGCGCGGCCGACGGCTTCCTTCGCCGCCTGGGGTGATCAGCACAGTGCTCGCATCCTGAGACGGACGGTGAGCACGGGGGCGACTTGTGCCAGACTGCCCCCGTGCTCTCGTTCGCCATGATTATTGGCAGCAGGCGCGCCGGTCCGCAGTGACCGCCACGTACGACCAGGTACGGGTGGACACCGTCGTCCTCGACCCGCGCGCAGACCTCTCGCACCCGCGAGGGGTTTTTCTGTTTCCCGGCCCACCCGCAGCCGGGCGGAGAGCGTGAGGGACCATAGGTGGGGGCGGTGGAACCGGTCATTCCGGTAGACCGAGATCCAACACAGGAGCCTTGTGACCATGTCGGTATCCAGCGAGCTCGACGATTCGTTCCACGTCTTCGACACCACCCTGCGCGACGGCGCCCAGCGGGAGGGCATCAACCTCACCGTCGCCGACAAGCTGGCCATCGCCCGTCACCTGGACGACTTCGGCGTGGGCTTCATCGAGGGCGGCTGGCCCGGCGCCAACCCGCGCGACACCGAGTTCTTCGCACGTGCCCAGCAGGAGATCGACTTCCGGCACGCCCAGCTGGTCGCCTTCGGCTCCACCCGCCGCGCGCATGCCAAGGCCGCCGACGACCCGCAGGTCAACGCCCTGCTGGACTCCGGTGCCCCGGTGATCACACTGGTCGCGAAGTCCCATGACCGGCATGTCGAGCTGGCCCTGCGCACCACGCTGGACGAGAACCTGGAGATGGTCCGCGACACGGTGTCGTACCTGCGCGAGCAGGGCCGCCGCGTCTTCGTCGACTGCGAGCACTTCTTCGACGGCTACCGCGCCAACCCCGAGTACGCGAAGTCCGTCGTCCGTACCGCCTCCGAGGCCGGCGCCGACGTGGTCATCCTCTGCGACACCAACGGCGGCATGCTCCCCGCCCAGGTCCAGGCGGTCGTCGCCACCGTCCTCGCTGACACCGGCGCCCGGCTCGGCATCCACGCCCAGGACGACACCGGCTGCGCGGTGGCGAACACGCTCGCCGCCGTCGACGCCGGCGCCACCCACGTCCAGTGCACGGCCAACGGCTACGGCGAGCGCGTCGGCAACGCCAACCTGTTCCCGGTGGTGGCGGCTCTGGAGCTGAAGTACGGCAAGAAGGTCCTCCCCGACGGCCACCTGCGGGAGATGACACGCATCTCGCACGCCATCGCCGAGGTCGTCAACCTCACGCCCTCCACGCACCAGCCGTACGTCGGTGTCTCCGCCTTCGCGCACAAGGCCGGACTGCACGCCTCCGCGATCAAGGTCGACCCGGACCTGTACCAGCACATCGACCCCGAGCTGGTCGGCAACACGATGCGCATGCTGGTCTCCGACATGGCGGGCCGCGCCTCCGTGGAGCTGAAGGGCAAGGAGCTCGGCATCGACCTGGGCGGCGACCGCGAGCTGGTCGGGCGGGTGGTCGAGCGGGTGAAGGAGCGGGAGCTGGCGGGCTACACCTACGAGGCCGCGGACGCCTCGTTCGAGCTGCTGCTGCGCACCGAGGTCGAGGGCAAGCCGCTGAAGTACTTCGACGTGGAGTCCTGGCGCGCGATCGTCGAGGACCGTCCCGACGGCACCCACGCCAACGAGGCCACCGTCAAGCTCTGGGCCAAGAGCGAGCGCATCGTCGCCACGGCGGAGGGCAACGGCCCGGTCCACGCCCTCGACCGCGCCCTGCGGGTCGCCCTGGAGAAGATCTACCCCCAGCTCGCCAAGCTGGACCTCGTCGACTACAAGGTCCGCATCCTGGAGGGCGTCCACGGCACCCAGTCCACCACCCGCGTCCTGATCTCCACGTCCGACGGGACGGGGGAGTGGTCGACGGTCGGCGTCGCCGACAACGTGATCGCGGCGTCCTGGCAGGCCCTGGAGGACGCGTACACGTACGGGCTGCTGCGGGCCGGGGTGTCACCGGCGCAGTAGTCCGAACGGCCCTCGCGCCGCCCCCGGTCCTCTCGCCCACGGCACAGTGGAGCCATGGACGACAGGGAAAGCGACGCCACGCACCTCCTCGCCCGGGGGCGGGTGGCGACCCGGCTGCCCGCCCAGGACCTGGCACGGGCCCGGCGCTTCTACTCCGAGAAGCTGGGGCTGGAGCCCGTCGACGAACGGCCGGGCGGGCTGCTGTACCGCTGCGGCGGCACCGAGTTCGCCGTGTACCTGTCGACGGGCGCCTCTCCCGGCACCTTCACCCAGATGGGCTGGCAGGTCGAGGACGTCGGAGCGGTCGTCGCCGAACTCGGCCGCCGCGGCATCGAGTTCGAGGACGTGGACGTACCCGGGCTGCGCACGGTCGACGGCATCGCCGACGTCGAGGGCCACTACCCGAGCAAGGGCTACCGCGGCGAACGCGCCGCCTGGTTCCACGACAGCGAGGGCAACCTCCTGGGCATCGGTCAGCCGTACACCTGACCCGGAGCCGTCGTACGAGCGGTCAGCGTCGCGGCACGAGCGGTGCCGTGCGCGGATTCCGCCCACCGGCAACAGCTCGTTCGCCCCGTCCATCAGGTAGCGTCGAGGGTATGAGGACTCCGCTGTTCCGGGGCCTCATGCGCTCGCTGATCGTGCCGGTCGTCGCCGCCGCCGCGGTGCTGACGGCCGGTGCGCCCGGCGCACATGCGGCCACGGACCTTTCCCAGGTCGCCGAGGCGCTGCGCGAGGATCCCGTGTACGTGGACCCCGCCGCCTCGGACCAGTTGTCGTCGGCGGACGCCGAAGCACTCGCCGACAAGATCAAGGACGCCGACAAGCCGGTCTTCGTCGCCGTCCTCCCGGCTGATCAGCCGACCCAGAGCCTCCTGCTGAACCTCCGCACGCAGACCGGTGTCACGGGTCTGTACGGCGTCCGCGTCGGTGAGCGCTTCGACGCGGCGGCGGACGCCGCGGTGATGCCCGAGCAGGCGGTGGACAACCTGGTCGCCTCGGTGCAGAGCGCCGGCGACCCCAAGGCCCAGCTGAACGACTTCGTCGACGCGGCGCTGCGCAACGTGGACGGCACCGCACCCGCCAGTTGGAGCGACGGCGGAGGCGAAGGCGTGGACGTCGGCGGTCTGATCGCCGCGGGCGCGGTGCTGGCGGCGGGCGGCGCGGGCGCGTACGCGCTGGTCCGGCGCAACCGGCGCCGCCATGAGGCGGAGCAGCGGGCGGCACTGGAGAAGCTGCGGGTCGTCGTCGACGAGGACATCACCGCCTTCGGCGAGGAACTGGACCGACTGGACTTCCATCCGGCCGAGCCCGGTGCCGACGACGCCATGCGCGCGGACTACGAGCGTGCCCTGGACTCCTACGAACAGGCGAAACGGCTGATGGACGGGGCGCGCAGACCCGAGGACGTCAAGGCCGTCACCCAAGCCCTGGCGGACGGCCGCTTCTCCCTCACCCAGCTGGCCGCCCGCCGGGAGCATCGGCCCCTGCCGGAGCGCCGGCCGCCCTGCTTCTTCGATCCGCGCCACGGTCCGGCGGTGGCCGACGAGACCTGGACGCCGCCCTCCGGCACCGCGCGCGAGGTCCCGGTCTGCGCGGCCGACCGCACCCGGCTGGCCGAGGGCCGCGACCCCGTGGTCCGCGAGGTCGACACGGAGTACGGCCGCCGCCCGTACTGGGACGCCGGTCCCGCCTACGGGCCGTGGGCAGGCGGTTACTTCGCCGGCGGCATCCTCCCCGGCCTGCTCATCGGCACGATGCTCGGCTCCATGATGGCCGCCCCCGCCTACGCGGCCGACTACGGCGCGGGCTACGGCTACGGCGGTTACGAAGGCGGCGACGTCTCCGGCGCGGACTTCGACAGCGGGGACTTCGACGGCGGAGGCTTCGGCGGCGGGGACTTCGGCGGTGGCGGGTTCGACGGCGGAGGAGGGTTCTGACCGGGCCTCCACGGCGAGCCGATCGCCCATGGCGGAAGCGGCGGAAGCGGCGGACACGGCACGGGCCCGGCGTCCGAGGACGCCGGGCCCGTGGTACCGGCGGGTCTGGCGCCCGCGCGGTCGTGGAGTCGAAAAGCGGCTCAGAGAGAGGACGCCGCCGAGGCGATCTGGGAGGCGAAGGTCGAGACCTCCGTGTAGACGCCCGGAGCGTTCGGACGGGCGCAGCCTATGCCCCAGCTGACGATGCCCACCTGGATCCAGGCGTTGTTGGCGTCGCGGCGGAACATCGGGCCGCCGGAGTCGCCCTGGCAGGTGTCGACGCCGCCCGACGGGAAGCCGGCGCAGATCTCCTCGTTGGCGACGAGGCCGCTGTAGCCGCTGTACGAACGGCACTGGGCGTCGCTGACGAACGGCACGGTGGCCTTGAGCATGTAGCGCTGCTGGGCGCCGCCCTCGCGGTTCGCGCCCCAGCCGGCCACGGTGAAGGTGCCGGTGTTGTACTGCGTGGTGGTGGCGATCTTCAGCGTCGGCAGGTTGATCGGCTGGGCGAGCTTGATGAGCGCCCAGTCCTTGCCGGTGCCGTTGTAGCCGGGGGCCCGGTACACGTACGTGGAGCGGACCTGGACCCGGCCGCTGGTGGACTGCAGGTCCACGACGCCGGCGGTGGCGGTGATGCTGGTGGTGGGGCCGGTCGCGCCCACACAGTGCGCGGCGGTGAGCACGATCTGCTGGGTGTAGAGCGCGCCGCCGCAGCCCATGGAGAGCCGGACCATGAACGGGAACTCGCCCTGCGTGGCACGGGTTCCGCCGACGACGCGCGTGTCGGCCTGCGCGGCCGAGACGGGCTGGAGGCTGACGATCGCCAGAGCTGCTGCGCCGAGGACCGCGCATCTCTTGAGCGCGGTGAGTAGCTTCTTCAACGTGATGCCTTCCGTGGGGGGTTGGACATACGAACGTGAGAGCGCTGAGATGTCAGGGGCATGTCACGCAAGGGGAGTGAGAGGGGCGAGAGCCCTCTCGTCGTGGCATGCGCCGGTCAAGTGTGTTGCTGGATTATCGGAACTCTGTGCGGGTCCGGACAAGGTGCCAATTCAGGCCACGCCCGTGCAGGGCAGGGTCCGTCGCGGGTCCGTCGAGCCGCGCGCCGCCGGGTTCTCGACGAGCGCCCCGGAGTCTCGGACTCGCGGCTTTCGGACACTCGGTCCCTCGCCGGCTCCGGGCCGGCGCATAGGACAGAAGCTGACCTCTATCCGGCCTAGCCTGCCGGTATGACCTCCTCCGACGACACCCCGTCCCTCGCCTTCGCATCGGCCGCCGCGCTCGACGCCTGGCTGACGGCCCACCCCGCCCCGCACCCCGGCCTCTGGGTGGAGATCGCCAAGAAGGGCTCGGGGATCCGGTCCGTCACCGCCGCCGAGGTCAACGACGTGGCGTTGTGCCATGGCTGGATCACGGGACACCGCAAGGGCCTGGACGCGTCGTCCTATCTGCAGCGGATCACGCCGCGTCGGCCCGGCAGCCTGTGGTCGATGGTCAATGTGCGGCGCGTGGCGGAACTGACCGCCGAGGGCCGCATGCGTCCGGCTGGTCTCGCCGAGGTGGCGGCGGCCCGGGCGGACGGGCGCTGGCAGGCGGCGTACGAGTCGCAGAGCAGGGCAGAGGTCCCGGACGAACTGGCCGCGGCGCTGAAGAGGGACCCGGGTGCGGCGGCCGCCTTCGACGCGCTGGGCCGGACCGAGCGCTACCAGGTCATGCTCGGTCTGCTGCGGGCCCGGACCCCGCGCGGCCGGGAGAGGCAGATCGCCGCGATCCTGCGGGAACTGACGAGGCGCCGGTGAGCCGAGGGCTCACCGGCGCCGTCGTCGAAGGGCGCGAAGGGTTCACGCGTTCCTGATCGCCGAGATGTCGAAGTTCAGCTTGATCTTGTCCGAGACCAGCACGCCGCCCGTCTCCAGAGCCGCGTTCCAGGTCAGGCCCCATTCGGAGCGCAGCAGCTGCGCCTTGCCCTCGAAGCCGACACGCTCGTTGCCGAAGGGGTCCTTCGCGGCGCCGTTGAACTCCAGGTCGATGGTGATCGGCTTCGTGGTGCCGAGGATCGTCAGATCGCCGGTGATGCGGAAGTCGTCGCCACCGAGGGACTCCGCCTCGGTGGAGCGGAACGTCATCGTCGGAAACTCGTCCGTCCTGAAGAAGTCCGCGCTCTTGAGGTGGCCGTCGCGGTCCGCGGAGCCGGTGTCGATGCTGTCCATCTTGACGTCGATGGACGCCGAGGACGCCGACGGGTCGGCGCCGTCCAGGTGCAGCGAACCGCTGAAGTCGAGGAACTTGCCCTTGACGTTGGTGACCATCGCGTGGCGGACGGTGAAGCCGATCGTGGAGTGGGCCGCATCGATCGTGTAGTCGCCGGTCAGGGGGGTCAGGTCGGTGTTCATGGCTGCGCTCCTTCGCATTGATGTTGAATCTTTAACTACTTCAACGCGACCCACCGTAGACCTATTCCGTTCGATGTTCAACTGAATCGCTGCCGTGTCTGTGGCATCACGTACCGTTACGTGGTATGGGCATGAGCATGACCTTCACGCGCCGTGCCTTCCTGTGCGCCGCCGCCCTCACCGCGGCGTCCGCCCAAGGAGCCCGTACTCCGGCCCGAGCGGCGGACGCCGCCCCCGACCCGTACGACGCCCTGCGCCTGTGCTGGCTGGACATCGCCCTCGGTGCCGGTTACGACCCCGCGGCGGAGCCGTACGCCGCCCGCCTCGCCGAGACCGGCACCCTGGCCCGCCGCTTCCGGGCCACCATGGCCCCCACCCCCACCTCGCTGTGGCCCGACCACCCCTACGACCCACCCGCCGGCATCACCCAGAGCTACGGTCGCCTGTGGACGATGGCTCGGGCCTACGTCCAGCAGGGCACCGGCTGCACCGCCGACCCGGCCCTCCTGGCCGACGTGCTGCGCGGCCTCGACCATCTCTTCGCCACCGTCTACAACCCCTCCACCACCCGGTACGGCAACTGGTGGGAGTGGCAGATCGGCAGCCCGCGCCTGCTGACGGACATCACGGCCGCCCTGTACGACCACCTCGGCGAGGCCCGGGTCGCCGCCGCCTGCGCGGCCGTCGACCACTTCGTCCCGGACTCGATGCTCGGCGACTACTCCGGCACCTCCACCGGGGCCAACCGCGTCGACCTGTGCCGCGGCGTCGCCCTGCGCGGCATCCTCGGCCGGGCACCGGCGAAGCTCGCGCTCGCCCGGGACGCCCTCTCCCCGGTCTTCCCGTACGTCACAAAAGGCGACGGCCTCTACGCCGACGGGTCGTTCGTCCAGCACACCTGGGTCGCCTACTCCGGCACCTACGGCCAGGTCCTCCTCGACGGACTCGGCCGCCTCCTGGCCCTGCTCGCCGGATCCGAGTGGGAGGTCACGGACCCGAACAAGCAGATCGTCCTCGACAGCGTCGAGCGGGCGTTCGCGCCGCTCGTCCACGACGGGCTGATGATGGACGGCGTCAACGGCCGTGCCATCAGCCGGGGTCTGCTCAAGGCGGACGACCGGCAGGTGATGCGCAGCGACCACTTCCACGGGCAGGGCCTCATCGCCGCGGTGGCCCTCCTCGCGGACGGCGCGAGCGCGGCGGAGCGCGAGCGTTGGTACGGCCGCGTCAAGGGATGGATCGAACGGGACACGGTGACACCCGTCCTGACGGCTCGTCAGTTCGGTACCGGTGACCTGGCCCGCCTGCACGCGATCGCCGACTCGCCCGTCCCCGCCGCCCCCGAACCCACCGCCCACCACCTCTTCGCCGCCATGGACCGGGCCGTGCACCGCCGCCCCGGCTTCGTCGTCCACCTCGCCATGGCGAGCGAGCGCATCGCCCACTACGAGTGCGGCAACGGCGAGAACCCTCGCGGCTGGCACACCGGCGCCGGAATGCTCTCGTGGTGGGCCCGGGGCACCGGCGACCAGTACACGGACTGGTACTGGCCGACCGTCGACTGGTACCGCCTCCCCGGTACGACCGTCTCCACCCGGCGCCTGCCCGACGGGGCCGGCGGGGAGTGGGGCGCGCCCAAGCCCGATGTGCGCTGGGTCGGCGGCACGACCGACGGCGAGTACGCGGCGATCGGGCAGCACCTGAAGGGGCTCGGCTCGACCCTCGAAGCCCGTAAGTCGTGGTTCTGCGTCGCGGACGCCGTGATCTGCCTTGGGGCGGGCATCACCTGCGCCGACGGCGTCCCCGTCGAGACGGTCGTCGACAACCGCAACCTGGGGGAGAACGGCACCCGGGCCTTCGCCCGCGGACCCGGCTGGGCCCACCTGGAGGGCCACGGCGGCTGGGTGATCCCGTACGGCGATCTGCGCACCCTGCGCGAGGACCGCACCGGGGCCTGGGCCGACATCAACACAGGCGGTACCCCGGAGCGCCGCACCCGGCGCTGGCAGACCCTGTGGCTGGACCACGGTACGGACCCGACGGACGCCGCGTACGCCTATGTGCTGATGCCGGGTGCCGACCGGGGCACGGTGGCGGCGCGGGCCGCGCGGTACGCCCGCTGGCTGACGGTCCTCGCCAACGACAGCGAGCGCCAGGCGGTCCACGTCCCCTCCCTCGGCCTCACCGCCGCCACCTTCTGGCAGCCGGGTACGGCAGGCCCGCTGACGGCCTCCGCCGGCGCCGGCGTGCTGCTTCGCCGCCGGGGCCGTACCGCTACGCTCTGCGTGAGCGAGCCGCCCCGCACCGGCCGACCGCTGGAGATCACGTGGGACCACCCGGTGGGCAGGATCCTGCGGGCGGACGACACGGTCGAGATCCTCGCGACGGGCCGCCGACTGCGCGTCCGTGTCACTCCAGGGGTGGTATGCGGGGTCCACCGATGTGAGGTGGTTCTCCCCTGACGGCTTTGTACGACCCCCACAACGCGCACGCCCTCTGAGCAGTCGGAAAGGCTGCATGCGGCCATGGTTCTGTTCAGTGGTGCCAGGAAAACGCGCCGGAGACTGTACGGAGTCAACGGCCCGCTTTCCTGGGTGTCCTTCGTAAGGTCACTACATGACCGTTTTGGATGAGGCACCGGGTGAGCCGATCGACGCCCGCGGACGGACGGCCGAGCTGCACGAGATTCGTGCGCAGGCCCTGGCCGGCCCGAGCGAGAAGGCGACCGCCGCGCAGCACGCCAAGGGCAAGCTGACCGCCCGGGAGCGGATCGAGCTGCTGCTGGACCCGGGCTCCTTCCGGGAGGTCGAGCAGCTGCGCCGGCACCGCGCGCAGGGGTTCGGCCTGGAGGCCAAGAAGCCGTACACCGACGGTGTCATCACCGGCTGGGGCACGGTGGAGGGCCGTACGGTCTTCGTCTACGCCCACGACTTCCGCATCTTCGGCGGCGCGTTGGGCGAGGCCCACGCCACGAAGATCCACAAGATCATGGACATGGCCATCGCGGCCGGTGCCCCGCTGGTCTCCCTGAACGACGGCGCGGGCGCCCGTATCCAGGAGGGCGTCTCGGCCCTCGCCGGATACGGCGGCATCTTCCAGCGCAACACCAAGGCGTCTGGCGTCATCCCGCAGATCAGCGTGATGCTGGGCCCGTGCGCGGGTGGCGCGGCGTACAGCCCGGCCCTGACGGACTTCGTCTTCATGGTCCGTGAGACCTCGCAGATGTTCATCACCGGCCCGGACGTGGTCAAGGCGGTGACCGGCGAGGAGATCACCCAGAACGGCCTGGGCGGCGCGGACGTGCACGCCGAGACCTCCGGTGTCTGCCACTTCGCGTACGACGACGAGGAGACGTGCATCGCGGAGGTCCGCTACCTCCTGTCGCTGCTCCCGCAGAACAACCGCGAGAACCCGCCCCGGGCGGAGTCCTCGGACGCCCCGGACCGCCGCAGCGAGGTGCTCCTGGACCTGGTCCCGGCGGACGGCAACCGGCCGTACGACATGGCGAAGGTCATCGAGGAGATCGTCGACGACGGCGAGTACCTGGAGGTCCACGAGCGCTGGGCGCGGAACATCATCTGCGCGCTGGCCCGTCTGGACGGCCAGGTGGTCGGCATCATCGCGAACCAGCCGCAGGTCCTGGCCGGTGTGCTGGACATCGAGGCGTCGGAGAAGGCTGCGCGCTTTGTCCAGATGTGTGATGCTTTCAACATCCCGATCATCACGTTCCTGGACGTCCCCGGGTTCCTGCCGGGCGTCGACCAGGAGCACGGCGGAATCATCCGCCACGGCGCGAAGCTGCTGTACGCCTACTGCAACGCGACCGTCCCCCGTATCTCCCTGATCCTGCGCAAGGCGTACGGCGGCGCCTACATCGTCATGGACAGCCAGTCCATCGGCGCCGACCTCACCTACGCCTGGCCGACGAACGAGATCGCCGTGATGGGTGCCGAGGGTGCGGCCAACGTGATCTTCCGCCGGCAGATCGCCGAGGCCGAGGACCCCGAGGCCATGCGCTCCCGCATGGTCAAGGAGTACAAGTCCGAGCTCATGCACCCGTACTACGCGGCCGAGCGCGGCCTGGTGGACGACGTCATCGACCCGTCCGAGACCCGCGAGGTCCTCGTGCGGTCCCTGGCGATGCTCCACACCAAGCACGCCGACCTGCCCTCCCGCAAGCACGGCAACCCCCCGCAGTAACCCAGCGGACCCTTCGCGGCAACCCCGCGGACCTCTCTCTCACGGAGACTGACACCCATGAACCTCCCTGATATTCGCGTCGAGAAGGGCCACGCCGAGCCCGAGGAAGTCGCGGCCATCACGGCGATCCTGCTGGCCCGCGCCGCCGCCCAGCCGACCGACGCCGCCCCGGCCCACCGCGGCCGCGCCAAGGCCGGCTGGCGCCGCCTGGAGCGCGAGCCGGGGTTCCGGGCGCCGCACAGCTGGCGCTGAGCCCCACGCATGTGACCATGGGCCCCGCTCTCCCCTGGGAGAGCGGGGCCCATGGTGCTGGGTCAGTGGATCTGGACGTCCACGTCTGGAATGCGCAGAGCGGTGGTGTCCTCGGGGAGGAGGCAGTCGAAAAGGCGGAGGCGTGACACGGTGGCGGGCGGGAAGCTGGTCGTTCTCATCCAGGCGGCCACGTCCACACCATGCAGGCTCAGGCTTGCCAGCCACGGCCAGGTGGCGAGGGCCTCGACGCCACTCGGCAGACAGGTGGCCGAGGTCCACAGGTCCAGCCTCCAGACGTCGGAGCAGTTCGCCAGCAGGGCCAGGTCGGTGGTCTCCTCCGCCTCTCCCAGCGTGAGAGAGGAGACGCTCGGAGCAAGACGCAGTTCCTTCAGGTCTGGTACACCGCGGAGCCCGATCGCCAGGAACTCCAGTCGCCGCAGTTCGCCCAGTGCCCCCACGTTCCGCAGTGTGCCGCTGCCCGCCAGGCCGAGCGAGGTCAGCCGGGGCTGGGCACGGAGCGCCGAGAGGCAGGGTGCACCGCTGTGCTGAGTGATGACGAGCTGCTCAAGTTGCGGGAGTTCGCCCAGGGCCGAGAAGTCCACGACGGGGTGGGTGATCGTCACATGGGTCAGTGACCTCAGCCTGGGCGCCACATGCCATTGACCGGAGTGCGAGAGCTTGATGCTCCTCCCCTTGAGCGGGACCCCGGCCAGAACACGGTCCGCGTACGCCTCCGCGTCGAAGTAGGCCCAGGCGTCGATGAGTTCCGCCACAACCCGGTCACGCCCGTCTCCCACGTATCCGGCGAGCAACGACAGCGCGTCCTCGCCGCCGATGAGCGCGACTGTCCGTACGGTCTGTGCTGCGGACTTCTCGGTCAGTTCCTCCACTGAACGAGGCAGTCTACGGAGCAGACTCGTCCCCACCGCCGCCAGCGCAGGCGGATCCGTCTCCCGCCGCGCCGGCAACAGCGCCGCCACCGCCGAGTCCAGCCGCCCGGCCAGTTCGTCGGAGACCTCCAGGACGGTCTCCTGGCAAGCCGCGGCCAGCAGCCTCAGCCGCCGTGCGTGCCGGGGCTCGTCCCGAGCCCGGTCCAGGATCCCGCCGAGCAGTTCCTCCCGCTGAGGCCGGTTGGCATGTCCCGCGGCCATGATGATCGTCTCGCGCCAGATGTCCAGATGGGCCCGGCCGACGAGGTTGCCGATACGGTCCTCCTCCGTTGCCTCCTCGGCGGCCAGGTACTCCTGAAAGGACCGGTGCACGAAGTCCAGCCGCCCCAGGGCAGGGGAGCGCAGCACCCCGGAGCGCCCCCGCAGCTGGTCAAGAACCCGTTGCCCGTCCTGCTCCTCCAGATGGCGCATTCCCGACAACCTGCGGCCGACATACGTCCCCGCCTGTTCCAGGGAGATCTCGCTGCGGTTGTTGTCGGACAGCCGCCACGCCAGATCCCGTAGCAGCACCAGCTTGTCCCCGAGGCTCAGCCGGCTGTCCACGGCGCTGGGTACGTTTCTCTCCGCATCCCGGTCGTGGACCAGCGTGTGCAGCGCACTGCGGTACAACTCCATGCGATCCCGGGGCAGTTGGCTACCACGGTTCAGATGCATCGCACACAGCATCGACGCCAGCAGCGGCGTCCCGGCCAGAGACTGCAGATGCGGCCGGTCCTTGAGGCTGTTCAGCAACGACTGCTCGTACTGCGGCAGGTCCTCCACTGAGCACGGCAGTTCCTCTCCCAGCTCCCGCACCGCCTGATGCCACTGCCGGACGAAGGCAGCCAGATCAGGGGGCGTCATCCGGTCCAGGTGCAGCGCGGTGAACCTCTCCCGCCGCAGCCAGTCCGCCCCCGCCGCCGCCGGCCGTGAGGTCACCACCACCCGCACGTCTCCGTACGCCGTCAGCAGCTTGCGCAGCCACTCCCGAACGGCACGCCGCTCGCCGTCGAGCAACTCGTCCACACCGTCGATGAGGATCAATGCCCGGCCCTCGGACAGCTGCCGCTCCACCCACGCCCGGGGCATCACCCCCGTGATGTGCCCGGCCACCGAGTCCAGCATGGCTTCCGGCACCGGCAGCGCCCGCCCGCTGTACTCGCGAAGCTTCACGAACATGGGCGTCAGACCGTTCCAGCCCGCCAGGTCCCCGGTGAACGCGCCCCGCGCCGCCGTGACGGCCAGCCACCGCAGAAGCGTCGTCTTCCCGGAGCCCGCCTCACCGCGCAACAGGACCCGCGTGACACCGCTCAGGGCGGTCTCGACGCGCATTCCCGCGGCATCGCCCCGGCCACCGTCCTCCCAGTCGCTCATATCGGGGCGCAGCAACGGAAGAGAACGGGTCACGGCGCGCCGCCCCGCGGTTCCGTCATCTCCGGTCGCTCGCAGGCTCACATAGGCCACCGACAGCCGGGCCTGCGCCACCCCCCGGTCCGAGGTACGGCGGAACAACTCCACCTCGTCCAGCGAGGCGCTCACGAGTTCCAAGTACCGTCGCCGGAACTCCTCGTCCCGGTCCCGCCCCTCCGGCGCGAAGAGCGACCGGTCGGGCAACCGCTCCAGCACCCGAGCGATCTCCGCGCCCAGCGACGTCGTGCGCGACAGCAGCTCCGCCAACGCCCGCTCCTCGAACACCGGCAGGCTCCGCACGATCCGTACGTAGTACTCCACGCACTCGTTGAACAGCCGCTCGTACAGCCGGCCCTCCGCCTCGCCCAGCCCCACCGGCGGGCGCGCCTCCCGGGTGATCCGCCGGATCAGTTCGGCCGGCTGGGCGTCCGCCGCGAGCAGCGCCTCGTCGGAGAGGTCCGCCGCCGCGAACGTGTCACACACGGCGTCGATCACCGACAGCCGCCCGGATTCCTCCAGCCCCCGGAACTCGTGCTCCAGGAACGGCTCCAGACGGTCGAACACCGCGTCCGCGATCTGCTCGAACTGCCGCTTCACACTCCGCGAGAACTTCACCCCGGGCACCCGCACCCGGGCCAACTCCTCGATGGACAGACGGCGTTCCTGCTCGCGCCGCTTGCCCCCGAGCCAGATCTGCGCCGCCGTGTTCGCCACGGTCGTTCCCAGCCGTAACGCGGCCACCTCAGCGCTCATCCCCGCACCCCTCCCCGAACGACTTACGGCCCTCATCCCTCCCACAGGAGGAACGAGGGCCGCAACCGAAACGTGCCGAAAGGCGGTGCCGCTAGCGCAGCCGTGCCATCAGGGCGTGCTCGACCAGCGTGATCAGCGTCGACTTGGCGTCCGCGCGGTGCCGGGCGTCCGTCGTGATGATCGGGGTGTCGGGCCCGATCTGCAGGGCCTCGCGCACCTCGTCCGGGTTGTACGGCTGGTTGCCGTCGAAGCCGTTGAGGGCGATGACGAACGGCAGCCCGCTGTTCTCGAAGTAGTCGACGGCCGGGAAGCAGTCGGCGAGCCTCCGGGTGTCGACGAGAACGACGGCGCCGATGGCGCCGCGCACCAGGTCGTCCCACATGAACCAGAAACGGTCCTGGCCGGGCGTACCGAAGAGGTACAGGATCAGGTCCTGGTCCAGGGTGATACGGCCGAAGTCCATGGCGACCGTCGTGGTCGTCTTGTCTCCGGTGTGGGTGAGGTCGTCGATGCCCGCCGAAGCAGACGTCATCACGGCCTCTGTGCGCAGCGGGTTGATCTCCGAGACGGCGCCGACGAACGTGGTCTTGCCCACGCCGAAGCCGCCCGCCACCACGATCTTCGCGGAGGTGGTGGAGCGGGAAGGACCGCCGCTAGAGCTTGCGAAGTCCACTGAGCACCCTTTCGAGCAGTGTCACGTCTGGCTGGCCGCCGGCGTTCTCGTCGCCGCCGGGCTGATGGATGGCGACCAGGCCCGCCTCCGCCAAGTCGGCGACGAGGATCCTGGCCACGCCGAGAGGGATCGTGAGCAGCGCCGAGATCTCGGCGACCGACTTGATCTCCCGGCAGAGGTTGCAGATCCGCTGATGCTCGGGCAGCTGGCCCTGCATCTGGTGCGGCTGCGCGGTGGTGTGCACCAGCGCCTCGATGGCGAGCTGGTAGCGCGGGCGCGTCCGGCCGCCGGTCATGGCGTACGGGCGCACCAGGGGGTTGTTCGACGCCCCGGCGGGCGCCGGCTCAGGAGCGCGTCGCTGCGGCTGCACCGGCTGGATGCGCGGCGCCGGCGGCTGGTCGTACGGCGACGGCCCGGGGCCCTGCGGTGCGTACGGCTGCCGGTGGCTCGGCGAGGAGGGGAAGTTGTACCGGTTCTGGGAACCGTCGTGCTGACCCTGGCCAGGGCCGTACGACCAGTTGCCCGATGACGAACCGTCTGGGGGTGTTGCCACTTTCTCTCCTCCTCCGACTGTGCCTGGCACCCAACATGGGAGCCGCGTCCCGAAACCTTACGGCCCCGGGACGCCAAAACGCACCGACTGTCTGTTAGTTGAGCAGGCTCCCTTGGAGCTCCGCACGCAGATCCGGTGTCAGGACCGTACCGGCACGGTCGACCAGAAGCGCCATCTCGTACCCGATGAGGCCGATGTCCGCCTCCGGGTGCGCGAGGACCGCGAGTGACGAACCGTCGGAAATGGACATGATGAAGAGGAATCCCCGCTCCATCTCCACAACCGTCTGGTTCACGCTGCCACCCTCGAAGATGCGGGAGGCGCCTGCCGTCAGAGACGTCAGACCGGAGGCGACGGCCGCGAGCTGATCGGCGCGGTCGCGCGGGAAGCCTTCGGACATCGCCAGAAGGAGTCCGTCGGCGGAGACCACCACCGTGTGAGACACCCCGGGGGTGTTGTCCACGAAGTTGGTGATCAACCAGTTCAGGTTCTGTGCCGCCTGGCTCATCGGGCTCACACTAACGCTCCTGGTTGTAGGTGCTGTCAGGACCGAAGCCCTGGCCGTTCGTTTCACTTCCCGCACTGCGACCCCTCTGGACACCCCGGCGCAGGTTGCTCAGCCTGCCCCGGACGTCCTCGGGAGCGCGGGAGACCTGTGGGCCCCCCTGGGGGGTGGTTGCGGCGGCTCCCTCGACCAGGTTGGCCTTGGGTACCCGCCGCGGCAGGCCGGAGGAGGTCACCCCGCCCGCCTTGGGCTTCCGGAGCTGCGAGGCCTGCTGCCAGCGCTCGTCGTTCTGCGAACGCCAGTCGCTGTCGCCCTTGCCCTCCGGCGCGGAGGCCGGCGCTTCCTGCCGTACGGGCCGTGCGCCGTTGGTGCCGCTCGCGGTGGATCCGCGGCGGGGAAGCCCGGCGTCGGTCAGCTCGTGGGCGGCGGAGGGGGCCGGTCCCGGACGGTCGAAGCCTACGCGGTCACGCTCGTTCGCGTCATCGGCCTGCGTGGATTCCGTTTCCGGAGCGTAACTGTCCGGGTAGCCGTTGCGGTAGCCGTTCGACTGCGGCCAGTCGTCCTGGTGACGCCGCTGCTCGAAGGCCGGGAAGGTCTCGGAGGCCGAGCCGCTCGGGGCCGCGGGCTCCTCACGAGCCGGCTCCGGATACGAGGGCTCGGGGTAGCCGCTCCCCGTCGAGAAGGAGTCGTTCTGCCGCAGGCCGCCGTTGGGCGCGTAGTACGTGTCGTCGTACGACGGCTGCCGGGGCTCTTCGTAGTCGGCACGCTGAGGCGCGTCGTACGCGGCCTGCTGCTCCCCGTACGCGGCCTGCTGCTGCTCTTCGTACGACTGCTGCGGGTCGTAGCCGCCGGGCTGCTCGGTGAAGCCGCTGCGGTCACCGTAGGCGTGCTGACCGGTGAACTCGTCGTACCCGGACGTCTCAGGGCCCTCCTGGCCGTGGGCCTGGGCCTCCAGGGCGGCGCGGCGCTCCTCGCGCATCAGGGAGCGGCCGACGGGGTCCAGCTCGCGGGCGTCGTCCGGCACCTCGACGTAGCGGCTGTCGTCGAAGCCGAGCTCGGCGGCCGTACGCATCGGCTGGCTGAAGTTCTCACCCTGGAAGTTCTGCTCCGGGATGATCTGCGAGACGGTGAACTCGTCCTGCGCCGGCTGGTGCTCGCCGCCACCGCCGTGGGTGATCGCGTCGGGGAGCATGACGAGCGAGGTGGTGCCCGCCTGCTCGCCGGAGGGGCGCAGCTGGACCCGGATGCCGTGCCGGTCCGACAGCCGGCCGACCACGAACAGGCCCATGCGCTGGGATATCGCCGCGTCGACGGTGGGCGGGTTCGCGAGCTTGTGGTTGATGTCCGCGAAGTCCTCGGCGGTCAGGCCGATGCCCTTGTCGTGGATCTCGATCATGACGCGGCCGTCGGGGAGACGGGTCGCGGTGACGCGGACCTTGGTCTGCGGGGAGGAGAACGTCGTGGCGTTCTCCAGCAGCTCGGCCAGCAGGTGCACGAGGTCGGTCACGGCGCGGCCGTGGATCTCGGCCTCCGGGACGCCGGACAGCTCGATGCGCTCGTACTGCTCCACCTCGGAGGAGGCGGCGCGCAGCACGTCGACCAGCGGGACCGGCTGGTCCCAGCGGCGACCGGGCTCCTCGCCGGCGAGGACCAGGAGGTTCTCGCCGTTGCGGCGCATACGGGTCGCGAGGTGGTCCAGCTTGAAGAGGTTCTCCAGCTGGTCCGGGTCGGCCTCGTTGTTCTCCAGATCGGTGATCAGGGTCAGCTGGCCCTCGATCAGCGACTGGTTGCGGCGCGAGAGGTTGGTGAAGATCGCGTTGATGTTGCCCCGCAGCAGCGCCTGCTCGGCGGCGAGCCGGACGGCCTCGCGGTGGACCTGGTCGAAGGCGCGGGCGACCTCGCCGATCTCGTCGCGGGTGTTGATCGGGATGGGCGCGACACGGGTGTCCACGCGGCCGGGGTCGGTGCGCGAGAGCTGGTCGACCAGCATCGGCAGGCGCTGCTCGGCGATGCCGAAGGCGGCGTTGCGCAGCTGGCGCATCGCACGGCTCATCTGGCGGGCCACGGCACCGGCCAGGATGAACGCGACGAGCAGGGCGACGACGACGGCGGCACCGGTGATGAGGGCGTCGCGCTTGGCGTCGTCGGCGATGACCGAGGCCTCGTTCACCGCGGTGTTCGCGAGGTCGTTCTCGATGTCGCGGTAGGCGTTGTACTTGAGTGTGTTGACCGCCCACCAGTTCTGCGCGGTGACGCCCTTCGCGGCGAGCGCGGCGCGCTCAGCGGGGTCGGTGGAGGTCAGCTGGGCGAGCAGCGTGACCATGGCGGTGGGCTTGGCCGGCGGGGCGACGTAGTCCGGGTTCTTCTGCTTGGCCTGGGCGGCCATGGCGGCGCCGTCGGCCTTGATCTGCGTCTCGGCGTCCTTGAGCCGCTGGATGTCCTGCTCGGTGCCACCGCTCTGGTACTCCTGGATGGCGATGCCCTCCAGGTAGGCGTACGAGGAGAGGGCGACGCGCTGCCTGGCCAGATCGGTGCGCTCGGGACCCGGCTTGATCAGCATGTGCATGCCGATGGAACGCTCCAGGGAGAGCGCGCCCTTGGTCAGCGAGATGGCGTAGACCGTACGGCCGTAGCTGGTGATGTTGCCGGTGCCGAGGCCCAGCTCGTTGGAGAACTCCAGCAGCCGGTGCTCGACGTTGACGTAGCCCTCTTCGGTCTCCACGCCGGTGAGCTTGTTGGTGTAGGCGGCCGCGCGCAGTTCCGTCAGATCCGGCTCGACCTCGCGGAACCGCGCCAGACGGCGCTCCAGGTTGGGCCGGTCCGGCATGTTCTGGGCGGCCTCGTCGAAGGCGTCGGCGGCCTTGTCGGTGGCGGCCCGGGCCTTGACGACCGTCGGGTCGTCCTCGCCCTTGCCCTGGAGCAGGGGTGCGGCCGTCACGTCGCGCTCTTCGAGGAGCGCGTCGCCGTAGGTCAGCGCGGCGGCGACCAGGCGCGCGGTGTTCTCCGCGTCCTCGGCCTCCTGCCAGGTGTCGATCGAGCTCTTCACCTGGAAGCCGCCCATGACGAGGCCGACCAGCACGGGTATGAGCAGGATCGCGTTCAGTCGGGTCGGCACACGCCAGTTGCGTGGCGAGAACCGGCCACCGGCCGCCGGGGCCGCCGTGGGTTCCGATCCGGGCACAGGGGCGGGCGCCGCTCCGCGCGGCGGCGGGGTGAAGTTGCCCCGGGCCGACGGCTCGGGACTGTTCTTGCTTCGCCTCACTCGACCAACAACCTTCCGGCGGGGTCGGCACCAACGTTGTGCCGCAGTCTCTCAGAGCCCAGTTCGCCATCGAGTACGCAGTACTGAGGAGTACGTCTTTGACTATTGGGCAGTTCAGGCATTCCAGCACGACGGCCTGCGCTCTTCCAAACAGTGGAAGCGGCGGATTCGGAGTGATGTAAGCCCTAGATAAAACGGTCATAAAGAGCGAGCCCCGCCAAAAGACGGGGCGTTTGTGCGCGCAGCGAGACCGGTCGACCGCGACGCGTGGCGGTACCACCCGATTCCTCTGCCGAAACGTTATGAACAAGGGAGCCGACCGTGTCAAAGGCCACAGTCGGCTCCATCACATCTACGACAACTGCCGTATAACGCTTCCGACTTGATCTACCGCAGCCGTGCCATCAGGGCGTGCTCGACCAGCGTGATCAGCGCGCTCTTCGCATCCGAGCGGTGCCGAGCGTCCGTCGTGATGATCGGGGTGTCCGGACCGATCTGCAGCGCCTCGCGTACTTCCTCGGGCTGGTACGGCTGGTGTCCGTCGAAGCCGTTGAGCGCCACGACGAACGGCAGGCCGCTGTTCTCGAAGTAGTCGACCGCCGGGAAGCAGTCGGCGAGACGGCGGGTGTCCACCAGGACGACGGCGCCGATCGCGCCTCGTACCAGGTCGTCCCACATGAACCAGAAGCGGTCCTGGCCCGGCGTACCGAAGAGGTACAGGATCAGGTCCTGGTCCAGGGTGATACGGCCGAAGTCCATGGCCACCGTGGTGGTGGTCTTGTCCCCGGTGTGCGTGAGGTCGTCGATGCCCGCGCTCGCCGAGGTCATCACGGCCTCGGTACGCAGCGGGTTGATCTCCGAGACGGCGCCCACGAACGTGGTCTTGCCCACGCCGAAGCCACCCGCCACCACGATCTTCGCGGAGGTGGTCGCCCGGCCCGGTTCAGAGCTTGCGAAGTCCACTGAGCACCCTTTCGAGCAGCGTCACATCCGGAGCGCCGCCGTTGTTCTCGTCGCCGCCCGGCTGGTGGATGGCGACCAGGCCGGCCTCGGCCAGGTCGGCGACGAGGATCCGGGCCACACCCAGGGGCATGGACAGGAGCGCCGACACCTCCGCGACCGACTTCACCTCACGGCACAGGTGGCAGATCCGCTGGTGCTCCGGAAGGAGCCCCATGAGCGCTGCCGGGTCGGCCGTGGTGCTGATCAGGGCCTCGATGGCCAGCTGGTAGCGCGGCCGGGTCCGGCCGCCGGTCATCGCGTACGGACGTACCAGCGGCTGGTCGCCCTCATCCTCGTACGGCTCCGCGTACGGATCATGAGAGGCGGTGGGCGGGGTCATGAATCCTCCGGGCGGGGACAGCAAGTCGGTCAGTCAAGCCGTCTGGTCATGGCCGGTGGGGGGATTGTGGCGGCCGGACGGTGATTTGGTGAGACGGGTGGATCCGTGGGTGATCAGTGGAGCAGACTGCCTTGGAGTTCAGCGCGCAGATCCGGCGTGAGTACTGCGCCCGCCCGATCGACCAGCAGCGCCATCTCGTAGCCGACGAGGCCGATGTCACATTCCGGATGGGCCAGAACGGCGAGGGACGAACCGTCCGAGACGGACATGAGGAAGAGGAATCCTCGTTCCATCTCCACGACGGTCTGAGCCACGCTGCCGCCCTCGAAGATGCGGGAGGCTCCCGCGGTCAACGAGGTCAGGCCCGACGCGACGGCCGCCAGCTGGTCTGCACGGTCGCGCGGGAAGCCCTCCGACAGTGCCAGCAGGAGGCCGTCGGCCGACACGACGACGGTGTGGGACACACCCGGGGTGTTGTCCACGAAGTTGGTGATCAACCAGTTGAGATTCTGTGCCGCCTGGCTCATCGGACTCAACTAACGCTCCTGCTGGTGAGTGGGGTTCGGGAAGCTGCCGGTCTGGCCGCTGCCGACCTGACGGCCTTGCGCGATACCCCGACGGAGATTGGTCAGCCGGCCGCGTACGTCGTCAGGCGCACGGGAGACCTGCGGACCGGGTTGGTGCTGTTGCTGCTGAGCCGTACCCGGGACGAGGTTCGCCCTGGGCACCCGGCGCGGCAGGCCGGAGGTGGTGACGCCGCCCGCGGCCGGTTGCCGGACTCGTTCGGCCTGCCGGACGAGATCGTCGTTCGGCGAGCTGCGCCAAGCGGTCGACGAGGTCCGCTGGGAAGCGGAGGACGACTGCGGAGCGGAGGACTGTGGAGCGGACGACTGCCCAGTCGCCGCCGGAGCCTGCGACTGCTGCTGCGGGGCACCCGGGGCGGAGCCGTCGGGGCCCGTCTGACGTCCCTGCTGACCGTGGAACCAGTTGGTCTCCAGCGTGTCGTACAGCGGGGTGCGCCCGTCACCCGGACCCGTCGCCGGCGGCAGGGCCTCGGGTTCCTGGCGGGCGGGCCGCTGCTGCGGACGCGCCGGGGCCGGGGGCTGAGGGGCGCCGAAGTCGGCGGGGCCGCCGTAGGCGCCGTTGACCTGGGGCCGCTCGAACTGACCGGTGGAGTCGGGGTTGTGGCGGCCGGGCAGGGCGTGCTGGCCCGTCGAGCCGTTGTCGTAGCCCTGCGGCGCGGGGAACTGGCCCGTCTGCGACGGGTTGTCCTGCCCGGCCGGGGTGCCGAAGACATCCGGGCGGACGAAGCCACCCGAGTTCTGCCGGCCGTTCACACCGGGGCGGTCGAAGTCGGAGGGAGAGCTCTGACCCTGGCGGCCGTCGTTGCGCGGGACCGCCGGCATCTCGGACGTCGAGCCGGGGCCCTGACGGTCGTCGAAGCGCGGCATCCGGGACGTCTGCGCGGGGTCCTCGTCGTGGCCGCGCGGCGCGTCGAGCGAGGAGCGCGGCACCGGAGGCTGGGCGTTCTCGTCGCTCCAGCTCGGACGGGAAGGCTGGTTGCCGCCCGGCAGCTCCGCACGCGCACCACCGCGCGGCGGCAGCTGCGGCCGACGGCCGCCACGACGGCCCTTCTCGCCACCGGAGGAAGGCGGCGGGGTCTGCGGCCGCGACTGCTCACGGCCGCCCGAGCCGCCGAAGGCGTCCTGACCGCCGCCGAAAGCGTCCTGGCCCGCACCGAAGGCGTCCTGGCCGGAGCCGAACGGGTCCTGGCCCATGCCCGCTGCCTGGAGCCCCTGCGGGGCGCCCGGAGCCTGGCCGCCGAACCCGGCGCCCGCACCGGCCGCGGGACGGCCCTGCGAGGGCCCGCCCGGACCCTGCGGTCCGCGCGGCGCACCCGGAAGCCCGCCACCGTCACGCCCCGGCAGCGCTGCCCGCGGGCCCTGACCGGCACCGAGCCGGCCCCCGCCGGGCGCACCGGCGCCGAGGGAGCCGCCGGCGGCCTGGGCCTGGCGACGGGCGGCCGCCGCACCTGCCGCGGCCTGCGCGGCGGCAGGACCACCGGAGCCACCCGGGCCGCCCGGACCGGGCTTGCCCGGAGTGGGCTTCTTGTTGCCCTGGGCGACATCGACGGGAAGCATGACCAGCGCGGTCGTACCGCCGGAGTCGGACGGACGCAGCTGGATGCGGATGCCGTGCCGCTGCGACAGACGACCGACCACGAACAGGCCCATGCGGCGGGAGACGGAGACGTCCACGGTGGGCGGCGAGGCGAGCCGCTCGTTGATCGCCGCGAGGTCCTCGGGGGAGAGGCCGATACCGGTGTCGTGGATCTCGATCAGCACGCGGCCGTCGGGCAGCGCGTGACCGGTGACCTTGACCTTGGTCTGCGGGGAGGAGAACGAGGTCGCGTTCTCCAGCAGCTCGGCGAGCAGGTGCACGAGGTCGTTGACCACGCGGCCGGCCACTTCGGTGGTCGGCACGGAGGCCAGCTCGATGCGCTCGTACTGCTCCACCTCGGACGCGGCGGCGCGGAGCACGTCGACCAGCGGGACCGGGCGGGTCCAGCGGCGGCCGGGCTCTTCACCGGCGAGAACGAGGAGGTTCTCACCGTTACGGCGCATGCGGGTCGCGAGGTGGTCGAGCTTGAACAGCGAGGACAGCTGGTCCGGGTCGGCCTCGCGGGACTCCAGTTCGGAGATGAGCGACAGCTGACGCTGGATGAGGCCCTGGGAGCGGCGCGAGAGGTTGGTGAACATCGCGTTGACGTTGCCCCGCAGCAGGGCCTGCTCGGCGGCGAGGCGGACCGCCTCGCGGTGCACGTCGTCGAAGGCCGCGGCCACCTGGCCGATCTCGTCCCGGGAGTGCACACCGACCGACTCCACGGACGTGTCGACGTCCTGCGGGTCGGACTCGGACAGCTGCTTGACCAACTCGGGCAGACGGTCCTGGGCGACCTTGGTGGCGGTCTCCTCCAGGCGGCGCAGCGAGCGGATCATGGAGCGGGCCACGACGAAGGCGCCGACCAGCGAGACACCGAGCACGAGCAGGATCAGCGCACCGGAGATGATCGCCTCGCGCTCCGACTCGTTGCGCAGCTCGCGGGCCTTCTGCTCCATGTCCTCCAGCAGCGTCGTCTCGATGGCGCGCATCTGCTGGATCTTGGTGGTGCTGTCGTCGACCCAGTCGCGGTAGGAGCGCTTCTCCAGGTCGTTGAGGGCGTTCGGGTTGCTGAGCGCACGGCTGGCGTACTTGTCGCTCGCCGTGATCGTCGGGTTGTTCTGCTCGATCGACTTCAGCAGGTCGGCGGCGGCCTGTGTGCCGTAGATGTTCCGGAAGGCCTTGATCTCGGAGCGCTGACTCGTCAGGGCGGAGTCGGCGTAGAGACGGTCGTTCTCGGACAGGTCGCCGACGGTGTCGTTGTTCGCCGGCAGCGCCGCCGCGAGGACGGCGCGCTGGACGGACGCGTACTCCTTGGCGTTGGAGAAGGCCGCCAGGGCGCGCGTGCTGCGGATCATCTCCGGGTTGCTGGTCGCCTCCGCCATGTCCTGGGAGAGGCCCAGCAGGTTGGTGATCAGGCGGTGGTACGCCTCCACCGTCTGGGTGGAGTTGTCCCTGGCCTCGTAGGCGGTGTTGCGGATCTTCGCGATGTTGTTCAGGTCGCCGACGAGCTGAACGAGGTTGTCGCGGACGCCCTTGAGGTTGCCGTCCTTGCTGTTGTTGTCGACCTCCTCGGAGGCCTCCCGGAAGCTCTCCGCGGCCCGGTCCGTCTTGTCGCGGTAGCCCTTGACCGTGTAGTCGGTCGCCTTGGCGCCGTGCGCGAGGGGACCGGCCGACTGGTCGCGCTCGTCCTGGAGCGCCGCGGCGAGTTCGGTGGCGCGCTTGGTCATGTCCGTCAGCAGCTTCATGTTCTCGAGCTGCTGGATGTCGTCCATGTTGTCGCTGATGCGCAGTGCGCCCAGCGAGGTGGCGGCGACCACGGGAAGGGTCAGCAGGGCGACCAGGCGCGTGGAGATACGCCAGTTGCGCAGGGCTATTCGCGAGCCCGGGCCGACCGTGCCCTTGGGGGCCTTCTTCGCCGGCGGCGCGGAGGAGCCGGCCGGCCCCGAGGGCGCCGACACGGCGGGGCGCCCGGAGCGCTCACCGCTGTCCACGGACGGAGCCGCGCCTTGGTTGTGGGCGTGCTGGGGCGAGGGACCCCGGTCGGCCCCGCCGTGCTCCGGCTCCGCCGAAGCGCTGCCATCCCTCTTGAAACGTCCCTGCACTAGCGTCGCAACCTCTGGACCAGGCACCCTCCGCGTGAACGGACGGGCACGGTGTCGGCGTGTCGGGGAGCGCCCTGAATACGCTCCCTGATGGTCGTGGTGGACCGGCGCTGGCTCCCCCTTCTCGCCGCCACAAGGCGCTCGGTGCGCCCCCTGTGCGCCGGCTCGATGCTGCGGCGGTCCGTGGAATTCCAGCACAGTGCAGGATCTCCAACAAGGCCCGTTGGTCGAGCCGTGACCTAGGTGACACCAAGTGAGGGTGAGACTACCTGTCGTAGAACCTGATCCCACTCATATCGGACGTATGCCCGCGAGCCGACGGGGTGCGAGGGGTGTCCCAGTCGCCATGATCAGGAGCGGAATGAGGGCTTCAGGTGGTCAATGTCCGTTTCGACACGGTCGATTGCGAGTCTGAGTTGACCGTTTTGTCCGTGCTTCCGTGAGCAAACTCACATGCCGATTGAGGGTCTTGGCGGCGTCCAGTGGGAACCGCGTGTTTAGCCTGACGCTTTACAAGAGGGATGTTTCTGCCAACCCGCGCCCGGAGACCCGGCCCCCGAGGCCCCTCCGCGGCGCCTCGTCACGACAGGGCTCGTACAACCGTGAAGACGACGATGATCCGCACGATAGCCAACCCGCGGCGCACGACGCTGGCGCACCTCGACGGCGCCGACGAACTGCAGACCCCGCAGCAGCCGGAGCACTCGCTCGACCTTCCCGCTCAGACCGCGAACCCCAAGCGCACCATCCTCCAGGAGATCCCCGTCGCCGCCACCGCCGCCGTCTAGTACGGGGACCGACGGCCGATCGTTCATTCGGTCGCGAGCACGCGGTCGTACGGAGGTCAGGGCGCCCGCGGTGATGCGCGAGGCGCCCGCCCCTGCCCGCGCTAGCCTGGAGCGTCAGACTCCAGCCGGCTCAAGTGAGGGGCGCAAGATCCCGTGCGCATCGCCAGATTCTCCATCGACGGGAACGTCGCCTTCGGCGCGGTCGAGGGCGACAGGCCGGACGAGCTCGTCCTCGACATCATCAAGGGCATCCCGTTCGCGGACTTCGAGCTCTCCGGCACCAAGGTCCCGCTGAGCAAGGTCAGGCTGCTGCCGCCGGTCCTCCCCAACAAGGTCGTGGCGTTCGGCCGCAACTACGCCGAGCACGCGCGCGAGCTCGGCAACGACGTCCCGGACGCCCCGTTCGCCTTCTTCAAGCCGTCCACCTCGGTGATCGGCCCCGGCGACGAGATCCAGTACCCGCCCTTCACCGAGGACCTCCACCACGAGGCCGAACTGGCCGTCGTCATCGGCCGTATGTGCCGCGAGGTCCCGCGCGAGCGCGTCAAGGACGTGATCTTCGGCTTCACCTGCGCCAACGACATCACCGCCCGTGACGTGCAGAAGCGCGAGAAGCAGTGGGCGCGGGCCAAGGGCTTCGACACCGCCTGCCCGCTGGGCCCCTGGGTGGAGACGGACCTGGACCTTCAGGCCGCGGCCGACCTGACCATCCAGCTCACCGTCAACGGCGAACAGCGCCAGCTCGGCCGCACCAGCGAGATGATCCACTCCATCGAGGAGCTGATCGTCAACATCTCCGAGGCCATGACGCTGCTCCCGGGCGACGTGATCCTCACGGGCACCCCGGCAGGGGTCGGCCCCCTCAACGTCGGCGACGAGGTCGCCGTCACCATCGAAGGCATCGGCACTCTCACCAACAAGGTTGTCAAGCGTGGCTAGCGCACCCGTCCGCGTACGTTTCTGCCCCTCGCCCACCGGTAACCCGCATGTGGGCCTGGTCCGCACCGCCCTGTTCAACTGGGCATTCGCCCGGCACCACCAGGGCACGCTCGTCTTCCGCATCGAGGACACCGACGCGGCTCGCGACTCCGAGGAGTCGTACCAGCAGCTGCTCGACTCCATGCGCTGGCTGGGCTTCGACTGGGACGAGGGCCCCGAGATCGGCGGCCCGCACGCACCGTACCGCCAGTCGCAGCGCATGGACCTCTACAAGGACGTCGCGGCCAAGCTCCTGGACGGCGGCCACGCCTACCACTGCTACTGCTCCCAGGAGGAGCTGGACACCCGCCGCGAGGCCGCCCGCGCCGCCGGCAAGCCCTCCGGCTACGACGGCCACTGCCGAGACCTGTCCGAGACGCAGGTCGAGGAGTACAAGGCCCAGGGCCGCACCCCGATCGTCCGCTTCCGTATCCCCGACGAGACGATCACCTTCACGGACCTGGTCCGCGGCGAGCTGACCTTCACCCCGGAGAACGTCCCGGACTACGGCATCGTCCGTGCGAACGGCGCCCCGCTGTACACGCTGGTCAACCCGGTCGACGACGCCCTGATGGAGATCACCCACGTTCTGCGCGGCGAGGATCTGCTCTCCTCCACGCCTCGTCAGATCGCCCTCTACAAGGCACTGACCGAACTCGGCATCGCCAAGCGGATCCCGGCCTTCGGCCACCTGCCGTACGTGATGGGCGAGGGCAACAAGAAGCTCTCCAAGCGCGACCCGCAGTCCTCGCTCAACCTCTACCGCGAGCGCGGCTTCCTGCCGGAGGGCCTGCTCAACTACCTCTCGCTGCTCGGCTGGTCGCTCTCCGCCGACCAGGACATCTTCACCACGGCCGAGATGGTCGCGGCCTTCGACATCGCGGACGTGAACCCCAACCCGGCCCGCTTCGACCTCAAGAAGTGCGAGTCGATCAACGGCGACCACATCCGCATGCTGGATGTGAAGGACTTCACCGAGCGCTGCCGCCCGTGGCTCCAGGCCCCCTTCGCCCCCTGGGCCCCGGAGGCGTTCGACGAGGTGAAGTGGCAGGCGATCGCCCCGCACGCCCAGACCCGCCTGAAGGTGCTGTCGGAGATCACGGACAACGTCGACTTCCTGTTCCTGCCGGAGCCGGTGTTCGACGAGCCGTCCTGGACGAAGGCCATGAAGGAGGGCTCGGACGCCCTGCTGCGGACGGCCCGCGAGAAGCTGGAGGCGGCCGACTGGACGTCCCCGGACTCCCTGAAGGAGGCCGTCCTGGCCGCCGGTGAGGCCCACGGCCTCAAGCTCGGCAAGGCCCAGGCCCCGGTCCGCGTCGCCGTCACCGGTCGCACGGTGGGCCTGCCGCTCTTCGAGTCCCTGGAGGTCCTGGGCAAGGAGACGACGCTGGCCCGGATCGACGCGGCGCTGGCGAAGCTGGCGGCGTAGACCCTGACAGCGGTGAGGGGCGGCAGCGACGGCTGCCGCCCCTCACCGCTGTGCGCCCGGGACCGGTGGAGGGCGTGGGCCGCATGATCGCGAACTTCTGCCGAACTCTTGTACGAAGATCATCGCTCGTGCATAGTTCCAGCTCGAACCACTCACGCCCGCCGTCAGGCGACGCGTAGTCCTGTGCTCACCGCAAGGAGTCACATGTCCCACGCCCGACGTTTCGCGATCGCAGCCATCGCGGCCTCGGCCCTCACCCTGGCGACGGCCACCGCGTCCCACGCCGCCTCGTACACGGCCTCGTCCAGCAACAGCTGCGGAGCCGTGTACTTCTACGGCTACGGCGACACCTTCAAGTTCCTCGACGTCTGCTCCGACGGCAAGGGCGTGCGTCTGCAGTACACGAGCCCCACGACGGGCACCCCGTCCACCAGCCACACCAAGATCCACGTGGACTACACCGGCGGCTACACCGGCTACGACCTGAACGACGCGTACGTCTACGACACCGACATGAACGAGAACGCCTGCTTCTACTTCCGCGTCGGTCACGTGGACAACGGCGCCTACGTCAGCGGCTCCTACGGCCCCTGGGTCATGGCCTGCGCCGGCAACTAGTCCGCTGCGCGGCCGACGGACGGAGCCGGGTGTCGCAGGCTACCGTCGCGTCATGAGCATTCGTGCCGTGATCTGGGACGTCGACGACACTCTTTTCGACTACACGCGCGCCGACCGGGCCGGAATGCGCCTGCACCTGATGGCCGAGGGCCTGCTGGACGCGTACGACAGCGTCCAGCAGGCCCTCGCGCGCTGGCGGGAGGTCACCGACGGCCAGTGGGCGAGGTTCTCCGCCGGCGAGGTCTCCTTCGAGGGGCAGCGCCGCGACCGGGTGCGCGTCTTCCTGGGCGAGGAGCTGACCGACGACGCCGCCGACGCCTGGTTCCAGCGCTACCTCACGCACTACGAGACCGCCTGGGCCCTCTTCCCGGACGTCCTGCCGGTCCTGGACGCCCTCGCGGCCAGTCATCGGCACGCGGTGCTGTCCAACTCCAGCATCCATGTCCAGGACCGCAAGCTGCGCGTGCTCGGCGTGCACGACCGGTTCGAGGCGATCCTGTGCGCCGCCGAGCTCGGCGTCTCCAAGCCGGAGGCCGGCGCCTTCCACGCGGCCTGCGCCGCCCTCGACCTGGCCCCGCACGAGGTCGCGTACGTCGGCGACCACCCGGAGATCGACGGCCGCGGCGCGGCGCAGGCCGGGCTGCTGTCGGTGTGGATCGACCGTGACGGCGTGTACACCGGCGACGACGGCCCCGGCGGACCGCACCGGATCGCGTCCCTCTCCGAACTCCCCGCGCTCCTCGGCGCCGATACCCGTTTTGGAGCCCCGTCCACCTTCGGGTAATGTTCTTCCTGCGCCGCCGGGGAGCGGGCCGAAAGGCCGGAATCCCGGGGGAGCGAACTAGAACAAGATCCCCTCTGGGGCTTGCGTTCCAGTGGCCTATGGTGTAATTGGCAGCACGACTGATTCTGGTTCAGTTAGTCTTGGTTCGAGTCCAGGTAGGCCAGCTCGCAGAGCTCATCTGCAAAGCCCCCGTTGTGTAGCGGCCTAGCACGCTGCCCTCTCAAGGCAGTAGCGCCGGTTCGAATCCGGTCGGGGGTACAGATCCTTCCCGCGAGGATGGTCAGGGTAGCTCCCGCCGACCTCGATGCAGGATCGCTAGGGCCCCCGTTGTGTAGCGGCCTAGCACGCCGCCCTCTCAAGGCGGTAGCGCCGGTTCGAATCCGGTCGGGGGTACTGACTGGTCTAAACCACATTGGTCTATGGTGTAATTGGCAGCACGACTGATTCTGGTTCAGTTAGTCTTGGTTCGAGTCCAGGTAGACCAGCTCGGACCTGCGGAAACGCAGGCTCCACGCCCCCGTTGTGTAGCGGCCTAGCACGCCGCCCTCTCAAGGCGGTAGCGCCGGTTCGAATCCGGTCGGGGGTACACAGTGAAGGCCCTCCACTTCGGTGGGGGGCCTTCGTCATGCCCTGGCCCGTCCTCAGGACTTCTCGCCGAAGCCGTACCGCCGTGCCGACTCCTCCTCCTGGGCCAGCCGGTGCAGGGCCTGGAGCATCGGCTCGACCAGGATCGCCCCCAGGACCGCCGTCTCGACCTTCTCCGCCTCCGAGGCGTGGGTCTCCACGAAGTCCAGGTCGAGGACGGCCGCCCCATGCATCAACCGGGCGTATTCCAGCAGCAGTTGAGGGTCCCATTCGTAACCGAGGCGCCTGAGGGCGGCCATCGCCACCACCAGGGAGCGGTAGGAGGGCGAGATGGTCACCAGGGACTGGGCGTTCGACCAGCCCAGGGACTCCAGCAGCCGGTCCGCCGCCTCGTGGGCGGACCGCACGAACTCGTCGTCCTCGTCCGGTTCGCGGACCTGTGGCAACGCCCACAGTGCCGCGCCCATCCGGATCGTCCGGGGCAGGGAGTCGTCGTCGACGTGCCCGAGGACCTCGCGGATCGTGGCCACCGGGACGCGGCCGATCTGGATCATCGCGCGCACCAGACGGAGCCGGCGCAGATGCTCCTCGTCGTACTCCGCGGTGCGGGCGTTGATCTGGCGACCGGGCTCCAACAGCCCTTCGCGCAGGTAGTACTTGATCGTCGCGATGGGCACCCCACTGCGCTCGCTGAGCTCGGCCAGCCGCATCTCTTGCGCCCCTCCTTGGGAAGTGCCACTATCCAAGCACCGCTCAGAAGGATAGTGCCGCTATCCGACGGGGGGCCAGGGGCCGTCATCCAGGGGGCGCCATGTGCGCGAAACCGGTGTTGGGGCGTACGACCGCGGACGCCGAAGGCGACTTGGTGGTCCTGCTCATCGGGATGCCGATCAACCGCTTCTGGGCGGTGCACCAGTGGCTGCGGTCATGCTGTCGATGTTCCCCATGCCCCGGGAGTCCAAGGAGAAGCCGTACGCGTACGCCACCGCGCCGGAGATGTTCCACCACCGCGTGTGGGGGATCGTCAACCGCAAGGAGCGGGCGGGAGAGGCGCGTGGGCATGTCGGGATCCGGCACGAGGCCCATGTCGTGCCCGAGGGGGCGTACGAGTCGGTCTACGCGGACATGCCGGCCATCGGGCTCGCGGCGGCGCACGGGCAGGGGCCGGTCGAGAGGCGTGGGCGTTGTGCGAAGGACCGGTATGCGTACCGGTCGGCGGCCGAAGCGGCCGAAGAGACCCGGTGAGCCGGGGGGATCGGGGGAGGGGGAGGGCCCGCCGCGGCGTTGAGGCGGGTCCTCCCCAGTGACGTTTCCCGTGAGGGTGCCCGGGCTCAGCCCGAGCGGCGCAGGGCCTCGGACAGACGGCTGGCGGCGTCGATGACCGCCTGGGCGTGCATGCGGCCGGGGTGGCGGGTGAGGCGCTCGATGGGGCCGGAGACCGACACGGCGGCCACCACCCGGTTCGACGGGCCGCGTACGGGCGCGGAGACGGACGCGACGCCCGGCTCGCGCTCGCCGATCGACTGGGCCCAGCCCCGGCGTCGTACGCCCGAGAGCGCGGTGGCCGTGAAGCGGGCGCCCTGCAGGCCCCGGTGCAGGCGCTCCGGCTCCTCCCAGGCCATCAGGATCTGCGCCGAGGAACCCGCCTTCATGGTGAGCGTCGAGCCGACCGGGACCGTGTCCCGCAGGCCGGACAGACGCTCCGCCGCCGCGACGCAGATGCGCATGTCGCCTTGGCGGCGGTAGAGCTGCGCGCTCTCGCCGGTGACGTCCCGGAGGTGAGTGAGGACCGGGCCGGCCGTGGCGAGGAGACGGTCCTCACCGGCCGCCGCGGCCAGTTCCGCGAGCCGGGGGCCGAGAATGAAACGGCCCTGCATGTCACGCGCCACCATGCGGTGGTGTTCGAGGGCCACGGCCAGTCGATGGGCCGTGGGTCGTGCCAATCCGGTGGCCGAGACGAGCCCCGCGAGGGTGGCCGGACCGGACTCCAGGGCGCTCAGGACAAGGGCTGCCTTGTCCAGAACGCCGACGCCGCTACTGTTGTCCATGAAACGATACTCGCGTCTCACTCTGTGAAACGCAAGTTCAATTTTCCGTGGAACACGCCACTCTGGAAGAACGAAGGCAGAGCGGCCCGTGAACAGGACGGGCCCGGCGGCGGACGCCCGGAAGCAGGGGCGCAGGCGCCGGTCGCCTTCTCAAGATCTCTAGTTGGGCCGGTGGACCGTATGCCGGCCGGAGGGAAAGCGATGGGTAGGACACTCGCGGAGAAGGTCTGGGACGACCACGTCGTCCGGCGCGCCGAGGGCGAGCCCGACCTCCTCTTCATCGATCTGCACCTGCTGCACGAGGTGACCAGCCCGCAGGCCTTCGACGGCCTTCGCAAGAGCGGTCGCCCGGTGCGCCGGCTCGACCTGACCATCGCCACCGAGGACCACAACACCCCGACCCTCGACATCGACAAGCCCATCGCCGACCCGGTCTCCCGGGTCCAGCTGGAGACGCTGCGCAAGAACGCCGCCGAGTTCGGCGTGCGTCTGCACCCGCTCGGTGACGTCGAGCAGGGCGTCGTGCACGTCGTCGGCCCGCAGCTGGGTCTGACCCAGCCCGGCATGACCGTCGTCTGCGGCGACTCCCACACCTCCACGCACGGCGCCTTCGGCGGTCTGGCGTTCGGCATCGGCACCTCCCAGGTGGAGCACGTGCTGGCCACCCAGACGCTGCCCATGGCCCGTCCGAAGACCATGGCCATCACGGTCAACGGCGAACTGCCCGAGGGCGTCACCGCCAAGGACCTGATCCTGGCGATCATCGCCAAGATCGGTACGGGCGGCGGCCAGGGCTACGTCCTGGAGTACCGCGGCGAGGCCATCGAGAAGCTCTCGATGGAGGCCCGGATGACCATCTGCAACATGTCGATCGAGGCCGGCGCCCGGGCGGGCATGATCGCCCCCGACGAGACCACCTTCGAGTACCTCAAGGGCCGTCCGCACGCCCCCGAGGGCGAGGACTGGGACGCGGCCGTCGCGTACTGGAAGACGCTGAAGACGGACGAGGACGCCGAGTTCGACGCCGAGGTCGTCATCGAGGCCGCCGAACTGTCGCCGTTCGTCACCTGGGGCACCAACCCGGGCCAGGGCGCTCCGCTTTCGGCGTCCGTCCCCGACCCGGCTTCGTACGAAGACGCTTCGGAGCGCCTCGCCGCCGAAAAGGCCCTGGAGTACATGGGGTTGGAGGCCGGCCAGCCGCTGCGCTCCATCAAGGTGGACACCGTCTTCGTAGGCTCCTGCACCAACGGCCGCATCGAGGACCTGCGCGCCGCGGCCGAGCTCGTGAAGGGCCGCAAAGTCGCCGACGGCGTACGGATGCTGGTCGTCCCCGGTTCCGCGCGGGTGGGTCTGCAGGCCGTCTCCGAGGGCCTGGACGTCGTCTTCAAGGAGGCCGGGGCCGAGTGGCGGCACGCGGGCTGCTCGATGTGCCTGGGCATGAACCCGGACCAGCTGGCCCCGGGTGAGCGCTCCGCGTCCACCTCCAACCGCAACTTCGAGGGCCGGCAGGGCAAGGGCGGCCGTACCCACCTGGTGTCGCCGCAGGTCGCGGCGGCCACCGCGGTCCTGGGCCACCTGGCCTCCCCGGCCGACCTGTCCGACGCCGAGACCCGTACGCCCGCTGGAGTCTGAGAAGTCATGGAAGCATTCACCAAGCACACCGGCCGGGCCGTCCCGCTGCGCCGCTCCAACGTCGACACCGACCAGATCATCCCTGCTCACTGGCTCAAGAAGGTGACCAGGGACGGGTTCGAGGACGGGCTGTTCGAGGCCTGGCGCAAGGACGAGAGCTTCATCCTCAACCAGCCCGAGCGACAGGGCGCGACGGTCCTGGTCGCCGGTCCCGACTTCGGTACCGGTTCCTCCCGTGAGCACGCGGTCTGGGCGCTGCAGAACTACGGCTTCAAGACCGTGATCTCCTCCCGCTTCGCCGACATCTTCCGTGGCAACTCGCTCAAGAACGGCCTGCTCACGGTGGTTCTGGAGCAGAAGATCGTGGACGCGCTGTGGGAGCTCACCGAGAAGGACCCGACGGCTGAGGTCACTGTGGACCTTGAGGCGCGTGAGGTGCGCGCCGAGGGCATCACCGCCTCCTTCGAGCTGGACGAGAACTCCCGCTGGCGGCTGCTGAACGGCCTCGACGACATCTCGATCACCCTCCAGAACGAGGCCGACATCGCGGCCTACGAGGCGAAGCGCCCCTCCTTCAAGCCGCGCACGCTTCAGACCTGATCCGAAACGACGGTCCGGAGGTTCGGCGCAAGGCGACTTTCGGCCACCGCAACACTCACGCAGTACCCCCGATCAGCTCCGATCGGGGGTACTGCCATGTCTGCACCCGAACGGCCCTGCTCCGGTTCGAATCAAGTTCAACTTCCCACGTTACGGCGGGTGTTACCGGGGTACGCGAGTCTCATGCCCGCGGCTTTCGCAAGTGCCCGGAAGGCCATTTGAGGCCGGAGTTGCACCCCTGGCAGGCGACAACTCGCCCCAGATGGCACAATCTGTGCATGGAACACGACGGCCAACTCGAGCTCTATGCGGCAGTCGCGGACCAACTCAAGGAAGCGCACACAAGGGTGCGCGCACTGCAAGTCCCGGAGGGCGTACGGATGGCGCTGACCCGGAAGCTGCTGGTCATTACGGCCGCGGCCAAGCACGACGTCGCCGAAGCGACAAGGCGTCTGGAGCGGTTCATCGCGGATCTCGACGCGGGGCGATTCCCCGAAGAGGAACGCTGAACACCTTCGAGACAGTCGAGTCTGTTGCGGCACAAGGGTGATTAGCCCGTTTCGTGTTTGATTTGCGGTATATATCTGCCTAACGTGCGAAAAAGCTTGAACACTTTCGTTCTGGCGATGTCTCCGAAGGGGAAGACGTGAACAAGGCGCAGCTCGTAGAAGCGATTGCCGACAAGATGGGCGGCCGCCAGCAGGCCGCCGATGCTGTCGACCACGTACTGGACGCCATCGTCCGCGCGGTCGTCGCCGGTGAGCGGGTCTCCGTCACCGGCTTCGGTTCGTTCGAGAAGGTCGACCGTCCGGCTCGTTACGCCCGCAACCCCCAGACGGGCGAGCGGGTTCGGGTCAAGAAGACCTCGGTTCCCCGCTTCCGTGCGGGTCAGGGCTTCAAGGACCTGGTGAGCGGCTCGAAGAAGCTCCCGCGGGGCGGCGAGGTCTCGGTGAAGAAGGCGCCCAAGGGCAGCCTGACCGGTGGCGCCTCGGCGACGGTCAAGAAGGCCGCCGCGAAGAAGACCACCAAGGCCGCCGCCGCGAAGAAGACGACCGCGAAGAAGACCACCGCGAAGAAGACCACGGCCGCGGCGAAGAAGACCACCGCGAAGAAGGCGCCGGCGAAGAAGACCACGACGGCCGCCAAGACCACCGCGGCGAAGAAGACCACCGCCAAGAAGGCCCCGGCGAAGAAGGCGACCGCCAAGAAGGCGCCCGCCAAGAAGTCGACGGCTCGCAAGACCACGGCCAAGAAGGCCACCGCTCGCAAGAGGTAGGAACGCTGGGGCACTCACGCGCCGGGCCGGACTCCGTGGGGAGTCCGGCCCGCGGCGTGTATGGGACGCGGTGCCCGCTCAGAACGTCTGCAGCGTCACCAGCGTGATCCGCAGGGACTCGCCCTCGCCCGCCGTCTCGATGCGGACCCGCTGCCCGGGGCGCAGCAGCCGCAGGCCGCCCGCGTCGAAGGCCGGGGCGTCGAAGGGGACGGGGGTGCCGTCGTCGAGGAGCACGCTGCCGGTGCGGGATCCGGCGTCGTAGGTGTAAGCGGTGGCCTGCATGACGGTCAGCCTAGTGTCCGCCGGGTGAGAGGGCGCGCCGTGGGCTTTCGGCTCCCTGGCGGGCGCGGACGCGTCATGGCCGCTCGCCCGGTCCCCGCACCCCTGGGGTGAGGGAGCTACGGCTCCCTGATCAGCAGCCGGGCCGCCATCGCCGCCGTGCGCGGGCCTACGCCCAGGGCCAACGCGGAGCGCAGGTCGTCTCCCGTGTCCACGTCCTGGCGTACGGAGTCCACGTCGTCGAGGCGCAGCTCCACCGCCCCGGAGGCGCGGTGACGGGCCCGGGAGTCCTCGCCGAACGCGGGAAGCAGTTCCCGGCCCGGGGTCGCGGCCAGCAAGGTCGTGCCCAGCGCTGCCGCGTCCGGGAGGAATGCGCGGGGGAATTCCGCGGCCGCGTCCAGGACCCGGGCCAGTTCCAAAGGGCGCAGCGCCGGGAGGTCCGCGTTCAGGGCGGCCACGGCGCCGTCGGGGCGGGAGGCGCGTACGGCCGCCGCCGCGTGCTCCAGTGCCGCGTTCAGGCCACCGCCGGGCTCGTCGGGGACGATGTGCGCGCCCAGTGCGCCCAGCTCACGGCCGGCCAGGGCGTCGTCCGTGACGACAGCCACATCCTTCACCGCCGGGCAGGCCAGCGCCGCGGCCACGGTGTCCTGCGCGAACGCCAGGGCGAGGCCGGGCCGCAGCCCGTCGGTGGCGGTGTCCGACAGCCTGCTCTTCGCCCGCGCCAAGGGCTTCACGGGTATGACCAAGGTCCATTGCACGAGCGTTTCGTCCCTCTCCAGTCGCGGTCATTGTCACTCAGCAGTCGCCAGGGGCATCCGGCGGCCGGGGCGGCGGGGCGTACGGTGTTCTCGACAGACCGGCGGCCTGGGGCGACACTTGTGCGGCCCCCCGGCCCGATGTCATTGATCCCTAGAGGAAGGTGTCCGCGTGCCCCGCCGCAGAATCGGCTTCTGGTACCGCTTCGCCGCGGTGATCTGCAAACCGCCGCTGGTGGTTCTGATCAAGCGGGACTGGCGCGGAATGGAGCACATTCCGGCCGAGGGCGGATTTATCACCGCGGTGAACCACAATTCGCACATCGATCCCTTCGCATACGCGCACTTTCAGTACAACACCGGCCGGGTGCCGCGATTCCTCGCGAAGAGCGGGCTTTTCAAGAAGGGATTCATCGGCGCCGCGATGCGCGGCACCGGTCAGATCCCCGTCTACCGGGAGACCACGGACGCGCTGAGCGCCTTCCGGGCCGCGATCGCCGCCGTGGAGCGCGGTGAGTGCGTCGCGTTCTACCCGGAGGGCACCCTCACCCGCGACCCGGACCAGTGGCCCATGACCGCCAAGACCGGTGCCGCACGGGTCGCCCTGCAGACCAGGTGCCCGGTGATCCCGGTGGCGCAGTGGGGCGCCAACGAGTTGCTGCCGCCGTACGCCAAGAAACCCAACGTCCTTCCGCGCAAGACCCACCGGGTGCTCGCGGGCCCGCCCGTGGACCTGACGCGTTTCTACGACAAGGAGATGACCCCGGAGCTGCTGAAGGAGGCGACCGAGGTCATCATGGCCGCCATCACCCGCCAGCTGGAGGAGATCCGCGGCGAGAAGGCGCCCGAGACGCCGTACGACCCGCGCCAGGAGCGCATCGAACAGCGGCGCAGGACCGCCGCGCAGAACCGGCAGGCGCACGTGGCGAAGGCCGAGCAGGAAGAGGGGCAGGGGACGTGAGCAAGCCCGTCAAGGCGGCCGTCATGGGCACCGGGTCGTGGGGCACCGCCTTCGGCATGGTCCTCGCCGACGCGGGGTGCGAGGTGACCCTCTGGGCGCGTCGCGCCGACCTCGCGGAAGCGGTCAACTCCACGCGGACCAACCCGGACTACCTCCCCGGCGTCGAACTCCCCGAGAACCTGCGCGCCACCCCGGACGCCGCCGAAGCCGCGCACGACGCCGACTTCACCGTCCTCGCCATCCCCTCGCAGACGCTGCGCGGCAACCTCGCCGAATGGACCCCGCTGCTCGCGCCCGGAACGACCCTCGTCTCGCTGATGAAGGGCGTCGAGCTGGGCTCCGCGATGCGGATGAGCGAGGTCATCGAGGATGTCGCCAAGGTCGGTTCGGACCGCATCGCCGTGGTCACCGGCCCCAACCTCGCCCGGGAGATCGCCGCGCGGATGCCCGCCGCCGCCGTGGTCGCCTGCACCGACGAGGCCGTCGCCCAGCGCCTCCAGGCCGCCTGCCACACGCCGTACTTCCGTCCGTACACCAATACGGACGTGGTGGGTTGCGAACTCGGCGGAGCTGTGAAGAACGTCATCGGGCTCGCCGTCGGCATCGCGGACGGCATGGGCCTCGGCGACAACGCCAAGGGCTCGCTCATCACCCGCGGCCTCGCGGAGACGACCAGGCTCGGAATGGCACTGGGCGCCGACCCGCTGACGTTCTCCGGACTCGCCGGCCTCGGCGACCTGGTGGCCACCTGTTCCTCGCCGCTGTCGCGCAACCACACCTTCGGCACCAACCTCGGCAAGGGCATGACCCTCCAGGAGACCATCGCGGTCACCAAGCAGACCGCCGAGGGCGTCAAGTCCTGTGAGTCGGTGCTGGATCTGGCCCGCAGGCACGGCGTCGACATGCCGATCACGGAGACCGTCGTCGGCATCGTGCACGAGGGCAAGCCTCCGGTGGTCGCCCTCAAGGAGCTGATGTCGCGCAGCGCCAAGCCGGAGCGACGCTGAGCCGAGCCCGGGCGACGCTGAGCGAACCCCACCCTCCGGACGCTGACTCGGTCCCTACGGGCGGGTACGCTCATCGCGATATGAGCACTGAGAACCTCCCCCAGAGCCCTGACCGGGCTTCGCGCAAGCCGCGGGTCGCCGTCGTGTTCGGCGGTCGCAGCTCCGAGCACGGCATCTCCATGGTCACCGCTGGCGCCATCCTGCGCGCGATCGACCGGACCAAGTACGACGTCCTGCCGATCGGCATCACGCAGAGCGGCCGGTGGGTGCTCACCGCCGACGAACCGGAACGCATGGCGATCACCGAGCGCCGTACGCCCCACGTCGAGGAACTGGCCGAGTCCAGCGAGGGCGGCGTCGTGCTCCCCGTGGACCCGGCCAACCGCGAAGTGGTCTACAGCGAGCCCGGATCGGTGCCCAAGGCGCTCGGTGAGATCGACGTGGTCTTCCCGGTGCTCCACGGCCCCTACGGCGAGGACGGCACCCTCCAGGGCCTTCTGGAGCTCTCCGGAGTGCCGTACGTCGGCTCGGGCGTGCTCGCCTCGGCCGTCGGCCAGGACAAGGAGTACATGAAGCGGGTGTTCACCTCCTTCGGGCTCAAGGTGGGCCCGTACGTGGTGATCCGGCCGCGCGAGTGGGAGCAGGACGAGTCCGCCGCCCGCAAGAAGATCATCGACTTCGCCGGCGACCACGGCTGGCCGCTCTTCGTGAAGCCCGCGCGCGCGGGCTCGTCCATCGGCATCACCAAGGTCGACGACCTGTCCGGCCTGGACGAGGCGATCGCCGAGGCGCAGCGGCACGACCCGAAGATCCTCGTCGAGGCGGCACTGCGCGGCCGGGAGATCGAGTGCGGGGTGCTGGAGTTCGAGGACGGCCCGCGTGCCTCCGTCCCCGCGGAGATCCCGCCGCCGGACGCGCACGCCTACTACGACTTCGAGGCCAAGTACATCGACTCCACGCCCGGCATCGTCCCGGCGCCGCTGACGCCTCAGGAGACGGCCGAGGTGCAGCGCCTGGCGGTGGACGCCTTCGAGGCTGCCTCGTGCGAGGGCCTGGTGCGCGCGGACTTCTTCCTCACCGAGGACGGGGAGTTCGTGATCAACGAGATCAACACCATGCCCGGGTTCACCCCGATCTCGATGTACCCGCAGATGTGGCAGGCGAGCGGGATCAGCTACCCGGACCTGGTGGACATGCTGATCCAGGCGGCGCTGCGGCGGTCCACCGGGCTCAGGTGACGTCCGCGCGGTTCAGTCTCCGCGCGGTTCAGTCGGCGATCCCCTTGGGGATCGCCTTCTTGACGGCCGGCGCCAGATCGATGAGCACGCTCGAACTGTCCCGGCCCTCTTCCACGGTGACCTCGACGTAGGCGCGCCGCAGCGCGGAGGTGAAGCGGTACCCCCCGTCGTCCCGCTTCTCCATCAGCCACCGGACGCCGTTCACGCCACCGGGCACCGCGTCCGGGTCCCGGCCCTCGGCCACCTTGGGATCGAGCATCTTGGGGGGCCGCACGACACCGCACCGCAGTATGATCGCCGCGTCCCCCCACCCGGCGGTCAGCGCGGACTCCGGTGAGGGATCCTCCCGGCTCTCACCGTCCACCTCGGCCGGCAGTACCTTGTCCAGGTTCCGGCACAACTTCGCGGTCTTCGCGCCGGGGCTGGGAACCGCCGCGGTCGCGCTGCCGTCTGCTGATGAGCAGCCCGCGGCGGTGATCAGCAGGACGAGCGCGGGCAGCCCGAGGGTGGAAGTGCGCCGGTGACGGAAAGAGTTCACCGGCCAAGGGTAGACGGGGGCTACAGATGGACGACCGGGCAGGTCAGGGTGCGGGTGATGCCGTCCACCTGCTGGACCTTGGCGACCACCATGCGACCCAGGTCGTCGACGGTGTCGGCCTGGGCGCGCACGATGACGTCGTACGGTCCCGTCACGTCCTCGGCCTGGATGACTCCAGGGATCTTGTTGATCGTCTCGGCGACGGTCGACGCCTTGCCGACCTCCGTCTGGATCAGGATGTACGCCTGTACCACGGAACCTCCAGGGCGGCCACGAGGATCATGTGGGGAAAAGGAACGCCACGGTATCGCGTCGCCGCTCGCCGCGGGGAGACCCCCGGTGACCGGGGCTTGCGCGCCGGGGTGCCGGCACGAAAGAAGTTGACGTACACCTCGACGGTAGCGAGGACACCAGTGACGCGCGACCGGGTGCGGACAGGGACAGAAGGGGCGTAAGGGCAATGAAGGGCACTGTTGGTGAGCTCGGCGAGTTCGGGCTCATCAGGGAGCTCACCTCCCGTCTCACCACCACCCCGGCGGTCCGGGTCGGCCCCGGTGACGACGCCGCGGTGGTGGCCGCACCCGACCGCAGGGTGGTGGCCAGCACCGACATCCTGCTGGAGGGACGGCACTTCCGCCGCGACTGGTCCACCGCCTACGACGTCGGCCGCAAGGCCGCCGCGCAGAACCTCGCGGACATCGCCGCCATGGGCGCCGTGCCGACCGCCCTGCTGCTCGGCCTGGTCGTGCCGGCCGAACTCCCGGTGGCCTGGCCGACCGAGCTGATGGACGGCCTGCGCGACGAGTGCCAGGTCGCGGGCGCCTCGGTGGTCGGCGGAGACGTCGTACGGGGCGACTCCATCATGGTGTCGATCACCGCGCTCGGCGATCTGCGCAACCAGGAGCCCGTCACGCGGGCCGGTGCGCAGCCCGGGGACCTCGTCGCGGTGACCGGCTGGCTGGGCTGGTCGGCCGCCGGATACGCCGTACTCGCCCGGGGCTTCCGCTCGCCGCGCGCCTTCGTGGAGGCCCACCGGCGACCCGAGCCGCCGTATCACGCGGGCCCGGCCGCCGCGGGGCTCGGCGCGACCGCGATGTGCGACGTCAGCGACGGGCTGATCGCCGACCTCGGGCACATCGCCGAGGCCAGCAAGGTGCGCATCGACATCCGCTCCGGCGCCATCGACATCCCGACCCAGATGAACGACATCGGCCAGGCCGTCGGCGTCGACCCCATGCAGTGGGTGCTGACCGGGGGAGAGGACCACGCGATCGTGGCGACCTTCCCGCCGGACGTGAAGCTGCCGGCCCGCTGGAAGGTCATCGGCGAGGTGCTCAACCCCTCGGCGCTGCCCCAGGTGACGGTCGACGGGGCGCCGTGGACCAAGAAGGGCGGCTGGGACCACTTCGGAGGGGACATCGAGTCATGATCCCGAACGTCCTCACGGTCGCGGGCTCCGACTCCGGCGGCGGCGCGGGCATCCAGGCCGACCTGAAGACGATGCTCGCCCTCGGCGTGCACGGCATGAGCGTGATCACCGCGGTCACGGCCCAGAACTCCCTGGGCGTGCAGGGCGCCTGGGAGCTACCGGTGGCGGCCGTGCGGGCCCAGTACCGCAGCGTCGTCGACGACATCGGCGTACAGGCGGTCAAGACGGGGATGCTGGCATCCGCCGAACTCGTCGAGACGGTCGCCGAGTTGATCGGCGGCACGGACGCACCCGTTGTCGTCGACCCGGTGGGTGTCTCCAAGCACGGGGACCCGCTCATCGCGGCTTCCGCGCTCGACTCGGTGCGCACCAAGCTGCTGCCGGTCGCGACCGTGGCCACGCCCAACCTGGACGAGGTGGCGCAACTGACGGGGGTCCACGTCGAGTCGGAGGAGCAGCTTCGGGAGGCCGCGGCCGCGGTTCTGGCGTACGGGCCGCGCTGGGTGCTGATCAAGGGCGGTCATCTGACCGGCGACGCCGTGGACCTGCTGACCGACGGCTCCGAGGAGCACTGGCTGCGGGCGCCTCGCCACGACAACCGGCACACGCACGGCACGGGCTGCACCCTCGCCTCCGCGGTCGCCTCGGGCCTCGCCAAGGGGCTGCCGGTGCCGGAGGCGGTGGCGGCGGCCAAGGAGTACGTCACCGGGGCGATCCGGGCCGGGTTCGCGCTCGGCGGGGGGATCGGGCCGGTGGATCACGGGTGGCGGTTCCGCGGGGGCGCGTAGCGGCTCGGGGCCGTTGTCCGGGCCGAGCCGTCGGCCCTCCCGCCACAGCCGTCGTCCGAGCGCAGCAAAAAGCCGGTCCACTCAAGGTGGACCGGCTTCGTGCGGCGAACCAGCGGTGGCCGCGCGCTCAGCTGAGCGTCAGCGCGAGACCTTGCCGGCCTTGATGCACGAGGTGCAGGCGTTCACGCGCTTCGGCGTCCCGCCGACCACGGTACGCACACGCTGGATGTTCGGGTTCCAGCGACGGGACGTACGGCGGTGCGAGTGCGAGATGTTGTTGCCGAAGCCCGGCCCCTTGCCGCAGACGTCGCAGTTGGCAGCCACGGGTCACTCCAAAGACTTCAGATGCACTTACGGTTGATCCCGGCCTGCCGGGATCGCGATCTAGGATCAGAGATCTGAGTGGCATTGCCAGGGGAATGGCCCGATCGGATCGGGCAACCGGAGCAGCATACAACGACTGCGCCAGCACAACGAAACTACCATGGCTGCTCAGAGCCCGGCTCCCGGCCCTCTTCCGGAGCCCACCGGCCCTGGGTCTACGCTGCGTGCCACGTCCAGCAGCTCAAGGAGGCGCAGGTGGCGCAGGTGCCGCAGACATTCTTCGATGCTCTCGCGGTGCGCACCTGGTGCGGTCTCGCGCTGGAGTCCCTCGGTCGCGCACGCGAGGAGATCGACGCGATCAACGTCTACCCCGTGGCCGACGGGGACACCGGGACCAACCTGTACCTGACCGTGGAGTCGGCCGTCGGTGCGGTGGAGGCGGTGTTCAGCGCGTACGAGGTGGGCAAGCCCACCCTGGCCGACGCCTCCCGCGCGATGGCGCACGGCGCCCTGATCGGGGCCCGGGGCAACTCCGGGACGATCCTCGCCCAGCTGCTGCGGGGCATGGCCCAGGTGCTCGCCGCCGACGGTGAGACGGCTCACACCGACGGCTCCGGACTGCGCCGCGCGCTGCGGCAGGCCGCCGACTCCGCCCGCCAGGCCGTGGCCCACCCCGTCGAGGGCACCGTCCTCACGGTCGCCTCGGCCGCCGCCGACGCGGCCGGCACAGCCGAGGGCGCCGACTGCGGGGCGGTCGCACGGGCCGCGTACGAAGGGGCCCGTGCGGCGCTGGCCGCCACCCCCCGGCAGCTGGCGGTCCTGGAGCGCGCCGGGGTCGTCGACGCCGGCGGGCGGGGGCTGCTCGCGGTGCTCGGTGCGCTCGTGGAGACGTTCACGGGGCAGGCCGCCCCGGCCCCGGTGCCTGCCTTCTGCGGTGCGCACGCGGGCGTGGAGGGCGGTTCCCGGGCCGTCCCCACCGCCGGCGGGAGCCCGTCGGACGCCGACGTCGAGGACTGCGCCGACGTGCTGGACGCGGGCGGGCCCGCCTTCGAGGTGATCTATCTGCTGGAAGCCGAGGACGCGGCCGTGGCGCGGCTGCGGCGGCGGCTCGACGCCCTCGGTGACTCACTGGTCGTCGTCGGCGGCGATGGACTCTGGAACGTCCATGTGCACGTCGACGACGCCGGGGCCGCCGTGGAGGCCGGGGTCGAGGCCGGGCGGCCGTACCGGATCCGGATCACGCACTTCGGGGCCGGCGACGTCCACACCACCGGCGGTGAGCGGCCGCCCCGGGAGCGGGCCCAGCGGGCCGTCGTCGCCGTCGTCCCGGGTGAGGGCCTGGCCGGGCTGTACACCGAGGCCGGAGCCACCACCGTGCTCGCCCGCCCGGGGGAGCCGCCGGCCAGCGGGGAACTCGTGCAGGCGGTACGGCGCGCCCACGCCCGCGAGGTCGTCCTGCTGCCCAACGACGCGGAGCTGCGCCACACCGCGGCGGCGGCGGCCGAACAGGCCCGCGCGGAGGGCATCCGCGTGGCGCTGATCCCGACCCGCTCCGCGGTCCAGGGCATCGCGGCGCTCGCCGTGCACGAGCCGGAGCGCCGCTTCGACGAGGACGTGGTGTCGATGACCTCGGCGGCCGGCGCGACCCGGTACGCCGAGGTCGCGGTCGCCGAGCGGCAGTCCTGGACCATGGCCGGCATCTGCCAGGCCGGTGACGTCCTCGGCCTCATCGACGGGGACGTGGCCGTGATCGGCTCGGACGTCACGGCCACCGCAGAGGCCGTCCTCGACCGTATGCTCGCGGCCGGCGGGGAACTCGTCACCCTCGTCCTCGGCGACGAGGCCCCCGAGGCGATCGCCGAGCACCTCGAAGCACGCGTGCGTGAGTCCTACCTCGCCGTCGACACGGTGGTGTACCGGGGCGGACGGCAGGGGGCGCTGCTGCTCATCGGCGTGGAGTGACGGCCCGCCGGGCCGGGAGCGGACGGCTCGGCGTGCTTCACCCGGGCTCCTGCTCCGTCGCCACCTGAAGCAGCTGCCCGGCCTCCGCCCGCCGCTCCTGTGCCGCCGGGTCGTCACCGCAGGCCGCCTCGGGACCGCCGTACACCGCCAGCACGGCACGCGCGCGTGCCGCCGCCTGCGCGGTGCGGCCCAGGTCCGCCTCCAGCCAGCCCGCCGCCAGCTCCGCCCCGGTACGGCTGTCCGTAGCGGCGTCCCCGAGCGCGGCGAACACCGTGACGGCGTCCGTCACGTGCGACAGCGCGTCCTCCAGCACGGCCCTGATCGAGTCGTCCTCGGCGTCCTCGGCGGCCGAACGGGCCAGCAGGTCACCGAACTGCCGGTGGGTGTGACCGAGTTCCGCGGTGAGCCGTCGGCGGGCCTCCTCGTCGGCTCCGGCCGGGCCGTCGAGCGCGGCCGCGCACTCCCGCACCGCGTCCGCCATCAACTCCCGTGCCGTGTCCGTCCCGCCCTCCGTGCGCAGCGCCAGCCACGCGCGGGCCCGCAGGGAGCGGACGAGGCCGTGGACGTTGCCGAGTTCGCCCCACAGGGCACCCGCGCGCGCGTACGCCTGGTCCGCCTCGGTGAGCAGGTCCGCGTGACCGAGGGACTCGGCGGCGAGGTGGGCGAGCGTGGCGTGGTCGTGCTGATCGGGCCAGTGCCGGGCGGTCTCGGCGGCCTGCAACCGGCGTTCGGCCGCCGCGCGGTGCTCGCCGAGCTCGCTCAGGCAGTCGCCGAGCCACCACTGGGTCTGCACGACCATCCCGTCACCGTGCGTCTCGGCACTCAGGTCGGGCAGCGCGGACTCCAGCACCTCGGCGGCCTCGGCGAACCGCCCCTGCCGCAGCAGGAACCCGCCGAGCTGGTGCCGCGCCCACGCGCCCAGTGTCCGACCGTCACCCGCCTCGTCGGCCCAGTGCGCCGCCTCCAGGGCGTGCTCGGCGGCCTCCTCGGCGAGCCCCCGGCCGCCCACCACCTCCGCCAGCTGCAGATGCAACTGGGCCCGTCCCGGCGCCTCCAGGTACGGCCCTCCGTGCTCCAGGGCCGCCCGCAGCGCCCGCTCGGCCCCCGCGATGTCCCCGAGCTGGTGCGCGAGCCCTGCCAGCCGGGCCTCGTACTCCACCGCGAACCAGGGCAGCCCCGCCCCGACGAACGTCTCCGAGGCCCGCGCGAACAACTCCGCGGCGCCCTCCGCGTCCCCGGCGAGCGCCGCCAGCTCCGCGAGCATCGCCTGCCCCTCCGCGACCCGCGCGACAAGCCGTACGTCGTTCCCGGTCCGGCCGTCGACGAGCGCGAGCACCTCCCGCGCGGCGGCTTCGGCGTCGGCCAGGGCAGCGCCGCGCACCGCGTCCTGCGCCTCGTGCGCGCGCCGCATCAGGATCCGCGCCCGGCTCATCAGCACGGCGGCCGTCTGCCGTACGCCGGTGCCGTCCTCGGCGTACAGCGCGAGGATCCGCTCGTACAGCTCGGCGACGGCTGCCACGGCCGGCCGCACCTCGCCCGCGAGGGCGCGTACGTACGCTCCACGCGCGCGTGCGGCCAGCGCCTCCCCGGGGTCACCCGCCTGCCCGTACAGCTCGGCGGCCCGCTCGAACAGGGCGATGCCCTCGGGACCCAGGTCCATCGCCCGGTGATCGGCGATCTCCGCCCGGACGAGGGGGGTGAGCTCGACGCCCTCCGCGGCCCGCGAGACGGCCGCCCACGCGTCGGTCGCGTTCGGTCGCAGGGTGTCCGAGAGCCGCCGTGCCTCCGCGAGCAGCGCGGGCAGGTCCGGGGGCGGGCCCGCGTCCTCCCGCGGGTGCGCGGCGACCGGGGCGGGCATCGCGACCGACGCCGGCCGGGCCGCCGTACGTACCCCCAGTGGCAGCCTCTCCACCAGCGGCTCCTGCGCCATCCGCGCGCGTGCCCGCGCACCGACATGCCCCGTGCCGTTGCGCTCGTCGAAGCGCGCGGCCAGTGCGAGGGCCTGCCCGCGCGCGTGGGCGGCCAGTTCCCGAGCGGTCCAGGGGCGGTCCGCCGGGCCGGGCACCCGCTGGTCGCCCAGGCCCAGCGCGGTCAGGCGGTCCATCAGCAGGGCCACCACCGTCATGAACTCCAGCCTGCTGCGCGGATGCCCGTCGTCCGTGAAGTACGCCGGCCGCTGCGCGAGCAGCTCCAGCCCACGCGCCTCGTTCCCGGTCAGGGCGCAGAACTCCACGTGGTCCGCGTACGCCCCGCGCATGCTCTCCATGGCCCGGACCAGCCGGAAGCCCCGCAGGTGGTGGGCGCGGGCCTCGTCCAGGCGGCCCAGGCGCAGCAGGGGCGCCAGGGAGGAGGCGAGGACCGTGTGCGGCTCGTGGGCGCAGGTGAACTCGCCCTCCAGGACCGGCCGCCACAGCTCCAGCGCCTCGGCGTCCCGGCCCAGCTCCGCCTGCCACCACCCCTGCCCGTGCAGCTCGCAGGCGTGGCAGTCGGCCATGGCGTCCCGGTCCGCGGCCAGCCAGGCGCGGTACGCCCGCTCGGCGCGCGCCTCGTCCCCGACGTGCGCGGCCACGCTGAACTCGGCGCTGCGCACGGCCCGTTCGGAGTGCCCGGCGAGCCGGTAGCGGTGCTCCATCTCGCCGAGCCACTTCTCGATCGAGGCCAGCGGGATGTGCGGCTGGTCGAGCATCCCGGCCGACATCCACTTGAAGACCCAGTGCAGCGAGTGCGTCTCGTACGCGTCGAAGTCCTCGGGCCGCTCGTCCCACATGCGCAGCAGACGCGCGAACGGGACGAACATCTTCGCCTTCTCGGAGCTGTAGTTGTAGACCTTCAGCTGGTGGCCCAGCGCCTCGATCACGGCGAGCGGGACGTTCAGCTTCTCCGCCTCGGCGAGCAGCTGCTCCGCGCGCGCGTTGCGGGCGGGGCCCTCCGGCTCCTCTCCGTTCTCCGCCATCGCCCGGCGCAGCGAGTCGAAGTCCGTGATCTCGCCGGTCCCGCTCATCGGCGGCCCTCCTCGCCGTTCGTGGCCCACTCCAGCAGACCGATGAAGGCCCGGTTCAGCAGCGCCGAGTCGGCGGGCCTGAGCGGGCGCTGCGCCATCAGCAGCGCCTGCCCGTACAGGGACTCGGTGGCGGTGCCGATCAGCTCCGGGTCACCCAGCGAAGCGATCCGCCGGATCAACGGGTTGAGGTGGTTGAGCACCAGGCGCGCGCGTGGCGCGCTGCCGCGCAGCGACCCGAGGATGCCCGCCCACAGGTCGTCGGCCTGCTCCTGCGCCGCCGCGCGGGCCTGCTCGTGCCGGGCCGCCCGGTCGTCCAGGTGCAGCGCCGGCACCGACAACGGGTGGAAGGCGCGCAGGACCACGTCACAGCCGAGCGGGTCGAGTTTCGCCCGCGCGGCCGCCAGGAAGCCCGACAGGGCCAGCTCCTCGGCCGGGTCCACCGCGTCCAGATGCGCGGTCACGGTGTCGGCGTCCAGCTCGGCGACGACCGTCCCCGGCCGCACCGACGGGAGCGCCTCGACCAGCTCGCTGTCGTAGGTGTAACCGCCGTTGACCACCCCGACGCCCTGCGCGGACGCGATCGGGGCGACCTGCCGGTACTCCTCGACGGTCCGCGTGAAGTGCACCACCCGGTGCCGCTGCGCGAACTCCTCCAGGGACAGCCGCCCGTCCGTGGTCTCGAAGGGCAGCCACGGCAGCATCGTGCGCAGCATCTCCCTGTCGTGCCGCGCCAGGGACTTCACCCCCAGGTGATGCACGGCCAGGAAGGCCTCCAGCCGTTCCGGATCACCGGCCGCCAGTCCCGTCAGCCAGGACCGAATCCTTTCGCCCAGCGCCTCCCGTACGGCCGCCAGCGTCTCGTCCTCGTACAGCGCCTCACGCGAGGCCGTCGGCCGCAGGCTGTCGGTGTCGAGCACGCACCGCACGAAGAACGCCCAGTCCGGCAGCAGCTGTTCGGCCCGCTCGGTCAGCAGCATGCCCTTGAGGTGGACGCGATGCCCCGCCCGCCGGGCCGGGCTGACCGCCGACGGCAGCACGTAGGCCACCCCGCGGACACCGGCGAGCGGCACGTCCAGCGCGATCGAGTCCAGCGGGGTGAAGCCGAACAGGTCGTGACAGTGCCGGGCCAGGGCCACCCGCCGGTTCGCGGGGGAGGGGTACGGCCGGTCCCAGGGCGCGGGCAGGTCGGTGACCGCCTCGCCGCCGACCCGGACGTCGTACGGCAGCAGTGAGCCGAAGTCCCGCGCCAGCGCCAGGACCCGCTCCTGGGCCAGCCACTGAGCGGCCCCGGGCCGCGCCACCAGGTGCACGGTCGTGCCCGGTTCGGTGCGCGCCTCGTCCGGCAGCGTCCGCACGGTGTACGAGCCGTCGTCCCCCGCCGTCCACTCCACGGGCGCGGCGTCCGGCGTACGGGCGCTGCGGCTGACCACCCGGATCCGCTCGGCGACCACGAAACACGCCAGCAGACCGATGCCGAACTGCCCCAGGAAGCCGGACCGGGCCTCCTGCAGCCCCTCGGCGCGCTTGGAGCTGCGCCCGATGGTCGCGAGGAGGTCGTGCACGTCCGCCTCGGTGAGCCCGACGCCGGAGTCCTCCACCCGCAGGGCGCCGGCCTCGGCGTACAGCCGGACCACCGCCGGGGCGTCCGGCTCCTCGACGCGTCTGGCGGTGATGGCGTCCACCGCGTTCTGCAGCAGCTCGCGCAGGTAGACCTTCGGGCTGGAGTAGAGGTGGTGGGAGAGCAGGTCCACCAGACCACGCAGGTCGACCTGGAACGTGTGCGGTGTCCGGGAGGGTCGGGGTGAATGGGGCCGCTGAGGAACCGGGGATGACGGTGAGGTCTGGGAGTCCATCGTCGCTGCGCCGGTGGGAGGACTTCGCGCGGCGCGGGGTCGGGCGGTCCCGGTGAGGCGGTGACCGCGGAAAGGATGGCCGGAGCGCGTCATCCTAGGGCCGGACCGACCCGCCTGACCAGGGGTTTCCGGGACGTTTACCTTTCCGGCCGCCGCGAGGGCTACGGCATTGTCAGTGCCGTGGTGTGGAATGGATCTCGTGCCCGCACTGGAAGAACCACTGAAGAAAGTGCTCGGCCCTGCCACCGCGAAGGTGATGGCCGAGCACCTCGGCCTGCACACCGTCGGCGATCTGCTGCACCACTACCCCCGCAGATACGAGGAGCGCGGCCAGCTCACCCACCTCGCCGACCTCCCCATGGACGAGCACGTCACGGTGGTCGCCATGGTCGCCGACGCCCGCCTGCACAGCTTCGCCTCCAGCAAGGCCCCACGTGGCAAGGGCCAGCGCCTCGAAGTGACGATCACGGACGGCAGCGGCCGCCTCCAACTGGTCTTCTTCGGCAACGGCGTTCACAAGCCCCACAAGGAGCTCCTGCCGGGCACCCGCGCGATGTTCGCGGGCAAGGTCTCCGTCTTCAACCGCCGTCTGCAACTGGCGCACCCGGCCTACGAGTTGCTGCGCGGCGCCGACGACGAGGGCGCGGAGACCGTCGAGACCTGGGCCGGCGCCCTGATCCCGATCTATCCCGCCACCGCCAAGCTGGAGTCCTGGAAGATCGGCAAGGCCGTCCAGACGGTCCTGCCCAGCGCCCAGGAGGCGATCGACCCCCTCCCGGACACCCTCCGCGCGGGCCGCGGCCTGGTCTCCCTCCCCGAGGCCCTCCTGAAGATCCACCGCCCCCACACCAAGGCCGACATCGCCGGTGCCCGCGACCGCCTCAAGTGGGACGAGGCCTTCGTGCTCCAGGTCGCGCTGGCCCGCCGCCGCCACGCGGACGCCCAACTCCCGGCCGTGGCCCGCAAGCCCAAGCCGGACGGCCTGCTGACGTCCTTCGACGACCGCCTTCCCTTCACGCTCACCGAGGGCCAGCAAAAGGTCTCCCGGGAGATCTTCGACGACCTGGCGACGGAGCATCCGATGCATCGGCTGCTGCAGGGAGAAGTGGGTTCCGGAAAGACGCTGGTCGCGTTGCGCGCCATGCTCGCCGTCGTCGACGCGGGCGGCCAGGCCGCCATGCTCGCGCCCACCGAGGTGCTGGCCCAGCAGCACCACCGGTCGATCGTCGAGATGATGGGCGAGCTGGCCGAGGGCGGGATGCTCGGCGGTGCCGAGCAGGCCACCAAGGTCGTGCTGCTGACCGGCTCCATGGGAGCGGCCGCCCGTCGGCAGGCGCTGCTCGACCTGGTCACGGGCGAGGCCGGGCTGGTGATCGGCACCCACGCCCTGATCGAGGACAAGGTGCAGTTCCACGACCTCGGCCTGGTCGTCGTCGACGAACAGCACCGGTTCGGTGTCGAACAGCGCGACGCCCTGCGCGGCAAGGGCAAGCAGCCCCCGCACCTGCTGGTCATGACCGCGACCCCGATCCCGCGCACGGTCGCCATGACCGTCTTCGGCGACCTGGAGACCTCGGTCCTCGACCAGCTTCCGGCCGGCCGTTCACCCATCGCCTCCCACGTCGTCCCGGCCGCCGACAAGCCGCACTTCCTCGCCCGGACCTGGGAGCGGGTGCGGGAGGAGGTCGGAAAGGGCCACCAGGCCTACGTCGTCTGCCCCCGCATCGGCGACGAGGAGGACGACCCGAAGAAGGCCGGCAGGAAGAAGTCCCCCGAGGACGAGGCGGAGAAGCGCCCGCCGCTCGCGGTGCTCGACGTGGCGGAGCAACTCGCCAAGGGGCCGCTCCAAGGCCTCGGGGTCGAGGTCCTGCACGGTCGTATGCCCCCCGACGACAAGGACGCCGTCATGCGCCGCTTCGCCGCCGGCGAGACGGACGTCCTGGTCGCCACGACGGTCATCGAGGTCGGCGTGAACGTCCCGAACGCCACCGCCATGGTGATCATGGACGCCGACCGCTTCGGCGTCTCCCAGCTCCACCAGCTGCGCGGCCGAGTAGGCCGCGGCTCGGCCCCCGGTCTCTGCCTCCTGGTCACCGAGATGCCGGAGGCCAGTGCGGCCCGCCAGCGCCTGAACGCGGTCGCCGCCACCCTCGACGGCTTCGAGCTCTCCCGCATCGACCTGGAACAGCGCCGGGAGGGCGATGTCCTGGGGCAGGCCCAGTCGGGCGCCCGCACCAGCCTGCGGATGCTGGCCGTCATCGAGGACGAGGAGATCATCGCGGAGGCCAGGGAGGAGGCGGCGGCGGTGGTGGCGGCGGACCCGGAGCTGACGGCTCTCCCCGGCCTGCGCACGGCCCTGGACGCCCTCTTGGACGAGGAGCGGGAGCAGTACTTGGAAAAGGGGTGACGAAAGGGGTGAGGGAGACTCACCCAGGGGCGCGGGGAACCGCGCGACCAGCCACACTGATACCTGATGCCGCCCACAACCGAGGACCCGAGATGACCCGCGTGATCGCCGGCGCAGCCGGCGGACGTCGCCTGGCGGTGCCGCCGGGCACCGGCACCCGCCCCACCTCCGACCGCGCACGCGAAGGTCTCTTCTCCACCTGGCAGTCCCTCCTGGGCAGCCCTTTGCAGGGAGAGCGGGTCCTCGACCTGTACGCCGGTTCCGGCGCGGTCGGCCTGGAGGCGCTCTCCCGCGGTGCCGGCCACACCCTGCTCGTGGAGGCGGACGCCCGAGCCGCCCGCGTCGTCCGCGAGAACGTGAGGAATCTCGGCCTGCCGGGCGCCGAGGTGAGATCGGGCAAAGCCGAGCAGATCATCCGGACACCGGCGCCGGGCGAGCCGTACGACATCGCCTTCCTCGACCCTCCGTACGCCGTCTCGGACGACGATCTTCGCGAGATTCTGCTCACACTCCGCTCGGGAGGCTGGCTCGCGCCGGACGCGCTCGTCACCGTGGAGCGCAGCACCAGAGGCGGGGAGTTCCGATGGCCGGACGGCTTCGAGGCGATCCGGGCCCGTCGTTACGGCGAGGGAACGTTTTGGTACGGTCGCGCCGCCTCTACGTGCGAAGACGCACGATGACCGGACCGGAGAGCGAGGGATCACAAGTGCGCCGCGCCGTATGTCCCGGGTCGTTCGACCCGATCACCAACGGACACCTCGACATCATTTCCCGAGCCTCCAGGCTGTACGACGAGGTCTACGTCGCCGTGATGATCAACAAGGCGAAGAAGGGCCTGTTCGAGGTCGACGAGCGGCTCGACCTGATCCGCCAGGTCACGGCCGAGTACGGCAACGTCCGGGTCGAGGCCTTCCACGGTCTCCTCGTCGACTTCTGCAAGCAGCGCGACATCCCGGCCATCGTGAAGGGCCTGCGCGCGGTCAGCGACTTCGACTACGAACTGCAGATGGCCCAGATGAACAACGGCCTGTCGGGTGTGGAGACGCTCTTCGTCCCGACCAACCCCACCTACAGCTTCCTGTCCTCCTCCCTGGTGAAGGAAGTCGCGACCTGGGGCGGCGACGTCTCCCACCTGGTGCCCCCGGTCGTCCTGGAGGCCCTCAACAAGCGCTTGCGCAAGGACTGATGGGGCTACAGTCGTCCCGTCCGTCTCCATCACGGCTGTAGAGAGTGGCGAGCACACGGTGGACGTGCAGAAGAAGCTCGACGAGATCGTCGCGTCGGTCTCAGGTGCCCGGTCGATGCCCATGTCGGCCTCGTGCGTGGTCAACCGCGCCGAGCTGCTCTCGATGCTGGAAGAGGTCCGCGCGGCCCTGCCCGGTTCCCTCGCCCAGGCCCAGGAGCTGATCGGCGGCCGCGAGCAGATGGTCGAGCAGGCCCGCCAGGAGGCCGAGCGGATCATCCAGGGCGCGCATGCCGAACGCGGCTCGCTGATCTCCGACACCGAGGTGGCCCGCCGCTCCCAGGCCGAGGCCGACCGCATCCTCGCCGAGGCCCGCAAGGAGGCCGAGGACATCCGCGCGGAGGCCGACGACTACGTCGACTCCAAGCTCGCCAACTTCGAGGTCGTCCTCACCAAGACCCTGGGATCCGTCGGCCGCGGACGCGAGAAGCTCCTCGGCACCGGCCCCGGCACCGACGAACAGGGCTACGAGGACGAGGACGCCCCCGAGCGCAGCCACGACCCCGACACCCTGCGCCGCACCGCCGACGAGTACGTCGACGCCAAGCTCGGCGCCTTCGAGGCGGTCCTGGCCAAGACGCTGGAGGCCGTCGGCCGCGGCCGCCAGAAGCTGCACGGCCGGATCGCCTCCGACGACCTCGGCGCGCTCGCCGACGACGCCGGCACCGTCCAGCACTCCAGCGACGCCGACTACCTCGCCGACCTCGCCGCCCTCGCGGAGCGGGACACCTCGGCGGCCTCCGCCGAGCGTGCCGCACCGGAGCGGCAGCAGTACGACCAGCAGGCGGCGCAGCCGGCGTACGGCTACCAGCAGCAGGGCGCGGATCCGTACGGCGGCTACCAGCAGCAGTACGCGGGCCAGCAGGACCCGTACGGCTACCAGCAGGCCGATCCCTACGCCTACCAGGGCTACGACGCCCAGCAGGCCGCCTACGACCCCCATCAGGCCCAGCGGGCCCACCACACCCAGGCCCAGCAGGCCGGGCAGGGCGACCAGGGCTACGCCCTCGACGAGACCAGCCTCTTCGACACCAGCATGATCAGTGCCGAGCAGCTGAGGGCGTACGAGCAGGGCCGCGGCCAGTAGACAGCCACCGGATTGGGCCGTGAGCGAAAGGTCCAGTATCCTGGCTCTTCGGTCGCGCGTACGTCCGCGATCAACGCTGCCCGCGAGCACCGAAGGGCAGTGACCCTGAGCTCAGCAGATCGAAAGCAGGAATGGCGTGACAGCCCGCCTCGACCACCGCAACCCCCTCGTGTTCGACACGCACGAGCTGGGTCGGCGGCCCGGTGCGCTGCAGCGCCTGACCCGCGAGGTCGACGCCCCCAAGGATCTCGGGATCCAGGGAGTCGTCGGAGTGCCGGAAGGCGCCCCGGTGGAGCTCGAACTCCGACTCGAGTCGGTCATGGAAGGGGTGCTTGTCACAGGCACCGCCCGTGCACAGGCCGAGGGGGAGTGCGTAAGGTGTCTGGAGCCGCTTCAGCTCGACGTGGAAGCGGACTTCCAGGAGATGTTCTCGTACCCTGACGCCGACGATCGGGGCCGCGTGCACCACGCGGAGCCCGGCGACGACGCCGAGGACGACGAGGACAGGCTCTTTCTCGAGGACGGCCTGTTCGACCTCGAACCCGTGCTGCGTGATGCGGTGGTGCTCGCACTGCCGATGCAGCCGGTGTGCCAGGAAGACTGCCCAGGACTGTGCGCCGAGTGCGGAGCACGTCTCGCGGACGACCCGGACCACCACCACGACGCCGTCGACATCCGTTGGGCGGCACTGCAGGGACTCGCCGATTCACTCGAACCCGGCGATAAGGACGACAAGAGCGGCGCCGAACCGGGCGTCGACGAGAAGCAGGAGAAGTAGCCGTGGCTGTTCCGAAGCGGAAGATGTCGCGCAGCAACACGCGCCACCGCCGGTCGCAGTGGAAGGCTGCGGTCCCCACCCTGGTTGCGTGCGAGCGCTGCCACGAGCCCAAGCAGCAGCACATCGCGTGCCCGTCGTGCGGCACCTACAACAAGCGCCAGGTCCTCGAGGTCTGAGCGGCTGGTGAGAGGCACTGTGTCCACGCCGAAGAAGAACGCAACGGACAACCAGGCCTCGTCCCACACGTTGTTGGAAGGGCGGCTCGGGTACAAGCTCGAGTCCGCCCTTCTGGTGCGTGCGCTGACCCACCGTTCCTACGCATACGAGAACGGCGGTCTGCCCACCAATGAGCGCCTGGAGTTCCTCGGGGACTCCGTGCTCGGCCTGGTGGTCACGGACACGCTGTACCGCACCCACCCCGACCTGCCCGAAGGCCAGCTGGCCAAGTTGCGGGCCGCGGTGGTCAACTCGCGTGCGCTGGCGGAGGTCGGCCGTGGGCTCGACCTGGGCGCCTTCATCCGGCTCGGCCGGGGTGAAGAGGGCACGGGCGGCCGGGACAAGGCATCCATCCTCGCCGACACCCTGGAAGCGGTGATCGGCGCGGTCTATCTCGACCAGGGCCTGGACTCGGCGGCGGAGCTGGTGCACCGCCTGTTCGACCCCCTGATCGAGAAGTCCTCGAACCTCGGAGCCGGACTGGACTGGAAGACGTCCCTCCAGGAGCTCACCGCGACCGAGGGCCTCGGAGTCCCCGAGTACCTGGTCACGGAGACCGGCCCCGACCACGAGAAGACCTTCACTGCTGCCGCCCGCGTCGGAGGCGTCTCGTACGGCACCGGCACCGGCCGCAGCAAGAAGGAGGCGGAGCAGCAGGCCGCCGAGTCCGCATGGCGGTCCATCCGGGCCGCGGCGGACGAGCGAGCCAAGAAGGCCGAGGCCGAGGCGGCAGCGGATGCCGTCGCGCCCGAAGCCGACACCTCGTCGGCCTCCGCCTGACCGACAGCGCGATCCGAGCGCCCGTACCCCGCCGTGGGGCGGGCGCTCGGTCCATCGGGTGGCCCCACCGGGGCCGCAGGTGTACGACAGGCCCTACGGGCCCACGCAGGTGTACGGGGGATCCCATGCCCGAGTTGCCCGAGGTCGAGGTCGTCCGGCGCGGCCTTGAGCGGTGGGTCGCCCATCGCACGGTCGCCGACACCGAGGTGCTGCACCCGCGCGCCGTGCGCCGGCACCTCGCGGGCCCGGACGACTTCGCGCACCGCCTCAAGGGGCACCGCGTCGGCACCCCGAGCCGCCGCGGCAAGTACCTGTGGCTCCCCCTGGAGGACACGAACCAGTCGGTCCTGGCGCACCTCGGCATGAGCGGCCAGCTGCTGGTGCAGCCGCACTCCGCGCCCGAGGAGAAGCACCTCAGGATCCGGGTGCGCTTCGCGGACGCCCTCGCCACCGAACTGCGCTTCGTCGACCAACGCACCTTCGGCGGCCTGTCGTTGCACGACAACACCCCCGACGGGCTGCCCGACGTCATCGCGCACATCGCCCGCGACCCCCTCGACCCGCTCTTCGACGACGAGGCCTTCCACCAGGCCCTGCGACGCAAGCGCAGCACCATCAAACGGGCCCTGCTCGACCAGTCGTTGATCAGCGGTGTCGGCAACATCTACGCGGACGAGGCCCTTTGGCGCGCCCGCCTCCACTACGACCGCCCGACCGCGACCTTCACCCGCCCGCGCACCCTCGAACTCCTCGGCCACGTGCGGGACGTGATGAACGCCGCCCTCGCGGTCGGCGGCACCAGCTTCGACAGCCTGTACGTCAACGTCAACGGGGAGTCGGGGTACTTCGACCGGTCGCTCGACGCGTACGGCCGTGAAGGGCTGCCGTGCAAGCGGTGCGGCACGCCGATGCGTCGGCGGCCCTGGATGAACCGGTCCAGCTACTTCTGCCCCAGGTGTCAGCGGGCGCCGCGCGTCTCGTCGTAATGCTCACGTGCCGCGAGCACGTCGTCCATCTGCCCTTCCACGAAGTGGATGAGGTTCAGCAGCCGCTCGGCGACCCCGCGTCCCAGGGGTGTCAGCTCGTAGTCCACCCGGGGTGGATTGGTCGGCTGTGCGTCACGGTGCACCAGACCGTCGCGCTCCAGGGCGTGCAGGGTCTGGGACAGCATCTTCTCGCTGACGCCGTCGACGCGGCGGCGCAGCTCGTTGAAGCGCAGCGAGCCCTCGTACAGGGCGCCGAGCGTGAGTCCGCCCCAGCGTCCCGTGACGTGCTCCAGCGTGCCGCGTGACGGGCAGGCCTTGGCGAACACGTTGTACGGGAGGTCCCGCGCCTCCGTGCGCTCCTGCGTGGTGTCCATGGTTGAAGGCTACTCGAAGGCAGCGCTAACCGACAGGTTGCACTAACCAGAAGTTAGTGCTTTCCTTTTCGCACTGTCAGTGAGCTGCCCATTCAGGAGTACCTACGTGACCACCCCTGTTGTCTCCATCGCCTACCACTCCGGTTACGGCCACACCGCCGTCATCGCCGAGGCCGTCCGCTCCGGCGCCGTCGAGGCCGGTGCCGACGTGCACCTGATCAAGGTCGACGAGATCACCGAGGAGCAGTGGGCGATCCTCGACGGCTCGGACGCCATCGTCTTCGGCTCGCCCACCTACATGGGCACCGCGTCCGGCGCCTTCCACGTCTTCGCCGAGGCGACCTCGAAGCGCTGGGCCGAGCAGGCCTGGACGGACAAGCTGGCCGCCGGCTTCACCAACTCCGCCTCCAAGAGCGGCGACAAGCTGCACACGCTGCAGTTCTTCCAGATCCTGGCCGCCCAGCTCGGCATGCACTGGATCAACCTCGGCCTGCTGCCCGGCTGGAACCACAGCGCCGGCTCCGAGAACGACCTCAACCGCCTCGGCGTCTTCACCGGCGCCGCCGCACAGACCAACGCCGACCAGGGCCCGGAGGCCGTCCACAAGGCCGACGTGGCCACGGCCGAGCACCTGGGGCGCCGGGTGGCCGAGACGGCGAAGGTCTTCGCCCTGGGCCGAGCGGCCGCCTGAGCGACGCCGGAAACGCACGTGCGCGAGGCGCTGACCCCCCAGTAGCCTGCCCAGCGGGTCGGCCGCAGGGGGCGGCGCCTCGGGGGGTAGCGGTGTGGGACGGCCCGTTCTACCGGGTGAGCCGGGACGGATACGAGATCTGCTTCCTTCCCGGTGAGGGGGAGGAGCTCGACGAGGTCGGCGACGTCGACGTATGGGTGACGTTCGCCGACGGGCAGCGGTGGTCCGGGACCGTCTTCACCCTGGACGAGGCACGCCGCCTGATGGATCGCTGGCAGGACACCGGCGAGTGCCTCGGCGGCCGGTACTTCTACGGCTGGGACGACCTCATCGTGCGCGACCCGGGCATCCCCGCCATGGTCCGCGTCATCGACGACCTCGTCACCACCGGTGCCTACACCTCGGCACTGCGCCCCCTGGGCCCCGCCGAGGACTGACGACCGGGGCCCGGCGCGCTGGTGTGCGCCGGGCCCGGTTCTCGCGTCAGCTGCTCAGTAGCCGAAGTTCTGCGTCCACCAGGGCCCGCCGGCACCGAAGTGCACGCCGACGCCCAGGGTCTTGAAATCGCAGTTCAGGATGTTGGCCTTGTGGCCCGGGCTGTTCATCCAGGCCTCCATGACCGCCGCGGCGTCGGCCTGGCCGCGGGCTATGTTCTCGCCGCCGAGGTCGGTGACGCCGGCCTTCGCGGCCCGGTCCCACGGGGAGGCCCCGTCGGGGTCGGTGTGGTCGAAGAAGCCCCGCTCGGCCATGTCCTCGCTGAACTCCTGAGCCAGGTCGGCCAGGGAGCTGTTGGCGGCGACCGCGCTGCAGCCCACCTGGGCGCGCTCCTCGTTGACCAGCCTGAGCACCTCCGCCGCGGCGGCCGCCTCGGCGGACACCGTCACGGGGGCGTCGGTCCGCTCCTTCTTCTCCGGCTTCTCCGGCGCCTTCGTGGCCGTACGCGAAGGGGCCTTCTCCTTCGGCTTCTCGCTGGGAGTGGCCGACGGCTTCTTCGACGGGGCCTTCGTGGGCGCCGCCGGGGAGGTCGACGGGGCCGGCGCCGCGGGCCGCTCGGCGTCGCGGCTCGTCGGGGCCCCGCCCTCCTGGCTCTCGGCGCTGTCGGACGCGCCGCCCAGCTCGCTGGGCGAGTTGGTGGGGGAGTCGGCGGCCCTGACGTTGTCGGGGCTGCTTCCCCCGCCGAGCTGGTAGTTGTCGATGCCGGGCACCACACCCGCGGCCACCGCGACGGTACCGATCGCGACCGCCGCGGAGACGCCGAGCAGCCCGGTCTTCACCGGCGCCACGGCCTTCTTCTTGCGGCGGCGGTGCGAGCGGCCCCCGGGGTGCCGGGACCCGCCGTCGGGGCTGAAGCCGTCGCTGCGGAAGGCCGTGGTGACCGCGGTGTCGTCGCTCGGGAACGTCGTGGGGTCGGTGATCCGGTCGTAGTCCTCGTCCGTGGCGAAGAGGTAGGCGTCACTCTCCGCGTAGGCCGCCGCGTACGCCTCCGGGTTGAGGTAGGGCGCGATGCCCCTCGGGGGGCGGGCGTTCTGGTACGAGTCCAAAGGGTCGTGGCTCTGTGTGGCAAAGCCGTCCGTATGTGTGACCCCCGTGGCGCGGCCCGTGGCGGCGCGGCCGGCGGCGGAGCGTCGGTGGCGTCCCATGTTCTGGCCTTCCTCGTCCGTGCGGTCTCAACGTCCTCACAGAACTCACACGATCGAGTGAGTTTCATATGAGATTCATTGGGTGGGGACGGTACCCCATGGCGCGCGGGGAGGAAGTGCCCGGAGAGACATTGGACCGTTAGGTTGCACTCATGAGCGAGGATGTTCGGTTGGTCGCCTGGGTGCGTGGACGCGTCCAAGGAGTGGGTTTTCGCTGGTTCACGCGGGCCAAGGCATTGGAGATCGGCGGCCTGAGTGGTTTTGCTCTCAATTTGGCCGACGGCCGGGTCCAGGTCGTCGCAGAGGGCCCGCGAAAGGGCTGTGAAGGACTCCTGGAGTGGCTCCAGGGTGACGACACGCCCGGGCATGTGGACGGTGTCACCGAGATCTGGGACACACCTCGCGGGGGTTACGACGGCTTCGCCATCCGCTGAGCCGGTTCTGTGAATCCGCCCCGGTGTCGGTGCCGGGACCTGCCACCGGCAACTGCCCCGAGCAGAAATGAGCAGGTGGTTGCCAAGAACCGCTTGCAGTGGCAGGCTCCGCACGTAAGGATGATCGCCACGCCCCGAGGGGCCCGCAGGAGTCGCCGCACCGCCGCTTCCCGGCCGTGTGCCCCCGGGTTTCCCGCCGATACGGGGCGTGATCGTGTTGACCGTCAAACTTTTTGGTGAGACGCTGAAAGCCCCGCGCACCTTCGCTGTTTGGCGTGGCTGAACGGCAGCACAACTCCAGGCCTGCCAAGCAACCGCGGGTGCGAATCCCTCACGACCCACACCGCTTCGGTCGGTCACTCAGTGTGGAGGACCATCCATCATGGCAAAGGCGCTTCTCGGTTACGTCGGCGGCTCCGACCCTCGACTCCTCGCCGAGATGCGACGGCTCCAGCAGCGTGTCCAGGACCTGGAGTCCGAGCTCGGACGCATCCAGGCTGAGAACGACGCTCTGCAGGCTGCCGCTTCTCACGACAGGATCATGGAGAGCATCGACGCACACCAGGCGGAGCCTGCGCTCACCTGATCACTGCATCCGCTCCACGACAGCACCAGCAGTGGTTGGGCTGCCCGTCTCAACCCGTTAAGTTCAACCACTAAGTTGTCAGACGGTCGCGTATCAGCCGTCAGAAGTTGCAAGGGACGCTTCGGCGTCCCTTCTTTCTTGCCCCCGGCTTACTGCCCCGCGCATCCTTTCACCCTCTTTAACGTTTGGTCTGCCCTGCGCGTTCACCGGCGAAACCGTGCGTTCATGGAGCGAGACACCCCCGGCGGGTAGAGTCCGGCGGCGTGCACCTCAAGGCCCTGACCCTCCGAGGGTTCAAGTCGTTCGCCTCGGCGACCACGCTCCGGTTCGAGCCGGGCATCACGTGCGTCGTCGGACCGAACGGTTCGGGCAAGTCCAATGTCGTGGACGCGCTCAGCTGGGTCATGGGCGAGCAGGGCGCGAAGTCGCTGCGCGGCGGCAAGATGGAGGACGTCATCTTCGCCGGCACCACCGGCCGCCCGCCGCTGGGCCGTGCCGAGGTGTCGCTGACCATCGACAACTCCGACGGGGCGCTGCCCATCGAGTACTCCGAGGTCACCATCACGCGGATCATGTTCCGCAACGGAGGCAGCGAGTACCAGATCAACGGCGACACCTGCCGCCTCCTCGACATCCAGGAGCTCCTGTCCGACTCCGGCATCGGCCGGGAGATGCACGTCATCGTCGGGCAGGGCCAGCTCGACTCCGTCCTGCACGCCGATCCCATGGGCCGTCGTGCCTTCATCGAGGAGGCCGCGGGCGTCCTCAAGCACCGCAAGCGCAAGGAGAAGGCGCTCAGGAAGCTGGACGCGATGCAGGCCAACCTCGCGCGCGTGCAGGACCTGACGGACGAGCTCAGAAGGCAGCTCAAGCCCCTCGGCCGTCAGGCCGCCGTCGCGCGCCGGGCCGCGGTCATCCAGGCCGACCTGCGCGACGCCCGGCTCCGCCTCCTCGCCGACGACCTCGTACGGCTGCGGGAGGCGCTCCAGGCCGAGGTCGCCGACGAGGCCGCGCTGAAGGAACGCAAGGAAGCCGCCGAGCGGGAGCTGAGGAAGGCGCTCCAGCGCGAGGCGCTCCTGGAGGACGAGGTACGGCAGCTCACCCCGCGCCTCCAGCGCGCCCAGCAGACCTGGTACGAGCTGTCGCAGCTCGCCGAGCGGGTGCGCGGCACGATCTCGCTGGCCGACGCGCGTGTGAAGAGCGCGACGTCGGCGCCACCGGAGGAGCGCCGGGGCCGCGACCCCGAGGACATGGAGCGCGAGGCCGCACGGATCCGTGAGCAGGAGGCCGAGCTGGAGGCCGCTCTGGAGGCGGCGGAGCGGGCCCTGGAGGACACCGTCGCCCACCGGGCCGAGCTGGAACGCGAGCTCGTGCAGGAAGAGCGCCGTCTGAAGGATGTCGCCCGAGCCATCGCCGACCGCCGTGAGGGCCTGGCCCGGCTGAACGGGCAGGTCAACGCGGCCCGCTCACGTGCCGCAGCCGCCCAGTCCGAGATCGACCGCCTGGCCGCCGCCCGCGACGAGGCCCAGGAGCGGGCCTTCGCCGCGCAGGAGGAGTACGAGACCCTGAAGGCCGAGGTCGACGGCCTCGACGCCGGCGACATGGAACTCGCCGAGCAGCACGAGGCGGCGAAGCGGCAGCTCACGGAGGCGGAGGCAGCCCTCACCGCGGCCCGCGAGGCGGCGACGGCGGCCGAGCGCAGGCGCGCCGCGACCCAGGCCCGCCACGAGGCGCTGGCACTGGGCCTGCGCCGCAAGGACGGCACCGGCATACTGCTCGGTGCCCGCGACCGCCTCACCGGCCTGCTGGGCCCGGCGGCGGAGATGCTCTCGGTGACCCCCGGGTACGAGGTCGCCCTGGCCGCGGCGTTCGGGGCGGCGGCGGACGCGCTCGCGGTCACCTCGCCGTCGGCCGCGGCGGACGCGATCCGGCTCCTGCGCAAGCAGGACGGGGGGCGGGCGGCACTGCTGTTGAGCGGCGCCGTGGACGACGTACGCCGCCGGGAACCGAGGCCGGACGGGCCGCCGTACGCCGCTGACCTGGTCAGTGGCCCCGAGGAGCTCATGCCGGCAGTCCGCCGCCTGCTCCACGGCGTCGTCGTGGTCGGCACCCTCGAAGACGCCGAGGATTTCGTCTACGCCCACCCCGACCTCACCGCCGTGACCGCCGAAGGCGACCTGCTCGGCGCGCACTTCGCGCACGGCGGCTCCGCCGGGGCGCCCAGCCTCCTCGAAGTGCAGGCCTCCGTGGACGAGGCCGCCGCGGAACTGGAGGAGCTGGCCGTACGGTGCGAGGGGCTGACCGAGGCGCAGCACGCCGCCGCCAAGCGGCGCAAGGAGTGTGCGGCGCTCGTCGAGGAGCTGGGGGAGCGGCGCAGGGCCGCCGACCGGGAGAAGTCGGCCGTCGCCCAGCAACTCGGCCGCCTCGCGGGCCAGGCGCGTGGTGCCGCCGGTGAGGCGGAGCGGTCCGTGGCCGCCGCCGCACGGGCGCAGGAAGCGCTCGACAAGGCCCTCCAGGACGTCGAGGAGCTGGCCGAGCGGCTCGCCGTCGCCGAGGAGATGCCGGTCGAGGAGGAACCCGACACCTCGGCGCGGGACCGTCTCGCCGCCGACGGCGCCAACGCGCGCCAGACCGAGATGGAGGCCCGCCTCCAGGTCCGTACGCACGAGGAGCGGGTCAAGGGGCTGGCCGGGCGTGCCGACTCCCTGGACCGGGCCGCCCGCGCCGAACGCGAGGCACGCGCGCGTGCCGAGCAGCGGCGCGCCCGGCTGCGTCATGAGGCGGCCGTCGCGGAGGCCGTCGCCTCCGGGGCCCGCCAGCTCCTCGCGCACGTCGAGGTCTCCCTCGCCCGCGCCGACGAGGAGCGCACCGCCGCCGACGCCGCCAAGGCCCGCCGCGAGCAGGAGCTGGCCCAGGCCCGCACCAGGGGCCGTGACCTGAAGGCCGAGCTCGACAAGCTGACGGACTCCGTCCACCGCGGTGAGGTTCTCGGCGCCGAGAAGCGGCTGCGCATCGAGCAGTTGGAGACCAAGGCGCTGGAGGAGCTGGGCGTGGAACCCGCCGGGCTCGTCTCCGAGTACGGCCCCCATCAGCTCGTACCCCCGTCCCTGGCGGCCGAGGGCGAGCAGCTTCCCGAGGACCCCGAGCACCCGCGCAACCAGCCCAGGCCCTTCGTACGGGCCGAGCAGGAGAAGCGGCTCAAGGCAGCCGAACGCGCCTACCAGCAGCTGGGCAAGGTCAACCCGCTCGCGCTGGAGGAGTTCGCCGCGCTGGAGGAACGGCACAAGTTCCTCAGCGAGCAGCTTGAGGACCTGAAGAAGACCCGTGCCGACCTGCTCCAGGTCGTCAAGGAGGTCGACGAGCGGGTCGAGCAGGTCTTCACCGAGGCGTACCGGGACACGGCCCGGGAGTTCGAGGGCGTCTTCAGCCGGCTGTTCCCCGGCGGCGAGGGACGGCTGATCCTGACCGACCCCGACAACATGCTCACCACCGGTGTGGACGTCGAGGCCCGGCCGCCCGGCAAGAAGGTCAAGCGGCTCAGCCTGCTCTCCGGCGGCGAGCGGTCGCTGACGGCCGTGGCGCTGCTGGTGTCGATCTTCAAGGCCCGGCCGAGCCCGTTCTATGTCATGGACGAGGTCGAGGCCGCCCTCGACGACACCAACCTGCAGCGCCTGATCCGCATCATGCAGGAGCTGCAGGAAGCCTCGCAGCTGATCGTGATCACGCACCAGAAGCGCACGATGGAGGTCGCCGACGCGCTGTACGGCGTCTCCATGCAGGGCGACGGTGTGTCCAAGGTCATCAGCCAGCGGCTGCGCTGACCCCGGTCCGGACGGACCGTTCTCGCCGGTCACTTCATTCAGTCATCGTTCACTTCAAGAAGTGAACACACTCACCCCTTCACGCTCTCTTCACGTCTCAAAACTCACACTCCTTCGACTATTGACTTCGAAACTTGAAGGCATAGTCTCTGCAACGTTGCCTTTACCTTCAGGTATCGCCACTTGGAGGGGCTGACCCCCACCCGGCAGCGTTGCCGGCGCCCGAGGAGTACACGTGACCAGCACAGCGCAGGCGTCCCCCACGCCAGGAGCCAGGACGGCCCACCCCGAACATCTCGGGCACGTCGTCTTCATCACCGCGGCGGCCGCCATGGGCGGCTTCCTGTTCGGCTACGACAGCTCGGTGATCAACGGAGCCAACGGCGGTATCCAGGGCAGGTTCGACCTCAGCTCCGGTGCCACCGGGACCGTCGCCGCATGCGCCCTGCTCGGCAGTGCCGTGGGCGCCGCCGTCGCGGGCCGGATAGCCGACCGCATCGGCCGTATCCGCGTCATGCAGATCGCGGCCGTGCTGTTCGCCGTGAGCGCCGTCGGCTCCGGTCTGCCGTTCGCCGCCTGGGACCTGGCGGCCTGGCGAGTCCTCGGCGGCATCGCCATCGGCATGGCCTCGGTCATCGGCCCGGCCTACATCGCCGAGGTCGCCCCGCCCGCCTACCGCGGCCGTCTCGCCTCGTTCCAGCAGGCCGCCATCGTCATCGGCATCGCCGTCTCCCAGTTGGTGAACTGGGCCATCCTGAACATGGCCGACGGCGAGGAGCGAGGCCGGGTAGCGGGCCTGGAGGCCTGGCAGTGGATGCTCGGCGTGATGCTCGTGCCCGCGATCGTCTACGGGCTGCTGTCCTTCGCCATCCCCGAGTCGCCGCGCTACCTGATCAGCGTGGGCCGCACCGAGGACGCCAAGAAGGTGCTCGCCGACGTCGAGGGCGACATCGACCTGGACGCCCGGGTCGCCGAGATCGACGAGGCGATGCGCAGCGACCACAGGTCCACCTTCAAGGACCTGCTCGGCGGCCGCTTCGGCCTGCTGCCGATCGTCTGGATCGGCATCGGCCTCTCCGTCTTCCAGCAGCTGGTCGGCATCAACGTCATCTTCTACTACTCGAACCTGCTGTGGCAGTCCGTCGGCGTCGACCCGTCGAGCTCGTTCTTCTACTCGTTCGAGACGTCGATCATCAACATCCTCGGCACCGTGATCGCGATGATCTTCGTCGACCGCATCGGCCGCAAGCCGCTCGCCCTCATCGGCTCCGTCGGCATGGGCATCTCGCTCGCGGCCGCCGCCTGGTCCTTCTCCTTCCAGAACGGCAACGACCCGCTGCCGACCGCGCAGGGCTACGTGGCGCTGATCGCCGCCAACGCCTTCGTCCTCTTCTTCGCCCTGTCCTGGGGCGTGGTCGTCTGGGTCATGCTCGGCGAGGTCTTCCCGAACAAGATCCGCGCCGCCGCCCTGGGCGTGGCCGCCTCGGCCCAGTGGATCGCCAACTGGGTGATCACGATCACCTTCCCGGACCTGTCGGACTGGAACCTGTCGCTCACGTACGTCATGTACGCGGTGTTCGCCTTCCTCTCCATCCCGTTCATCCTCAAGTTCGTGCCCGAGACCAAGGGCAAGAAGCTGGAGGAGATGGGCTGACCGGCCCCCGAACTCGGGGAGAAGGGCCAAGTCCCCGCTGCCCCTCTCCCCGTAACTCCGCCGCCGTCCCCGACCCGGCCACTGCCCGGGTCGGGGACGGCGGTGCCGTACGCGCTGTCGCCGCAGGTCAGCCGGCCAACGCCGGAAGCACTTCCGCCGCGAACAGGCGCAGGCTCCGCCACCCCTCCTCCACCGGCATCCCGCCGGACAAGGGGTGCAGTACGTAGGTGTCATGGCCGAGCGCCACACACTCCTGCGGCGTCACGATCCGGTACACGCCCTCGGCGCGCAGCTCCTCGACCGTCGTGGCGGCCGACTTCACCGCCGAGCGGATGTCACCGGACTGCCAGGAGGCGTACGTGCGCGCCTCGTGCAGGAAGTGGCCGCCGTAACGCGCCCAGGTCCGGTCGGGATCCTCGGACACGTGCAGCAGCGGTGTCCGGGCCGCCGGCATCATGGTCCAGCCCTCGGTGCCGTACTCGACCAGCCGCTCCTTGTAGTACGCCTCCAGCTCCGGCAGATGCGCGCTGGGGAAGAACGGCAGGCCCAGCCGGGCGGCCCGGCGGGCCGCGGCCTTCGAGGAGCCGCCGACCAGCAGGAGCGGATGCGGATCGGTGTACGGGCGCGGAGTGATCCGCACCGTACGGCCCCGGTACTCGAAGGGCTCGCCGCTCCAGGCCCTGAGCAGCGTCTGAAGCAGCTCGTCCTGGAGGCTGCCGCGCCGCTTCCAGTCCACGTCGAACAGGGCGTACTCCTCGGGCCGGTACCCGATCCCGGCGACCGTCACCAGCCTGCCACCGCTGAGCAGGTCCAGTACGGCGATCTCCTCGGCGAGCCGGAGCGGGTCGTGCAACGGGCCGATGATCGCCGAGACGGTCACCGCGATCCGCCGGGTCGCGCCGAAGACCGCGGCCGCGAAGGCGAAGGGCGACGGCAGCCAGTTGTTGTCGGCGCCGTGGTGCTCCTCGGTCTGCACGGTGGTGATGCCGTGCTCGTCGGCGTAGGCGGCCATCTCCAGGGCGGCACGGTAGCGGGCGCTCAGGGAGGCGGGGGTCGCGTCGGGCTCGACGAGGTTGAAGCGTACGACCGTGACGGGCATGGGGGTCCCCCTTCACCGGGCGGGTGTGAAAGCGGACGTTAGCTGACGGTGTGTCAGACATCCAGAGGGGTGTCGCAGGACTCCATGGCCGATACTGGACGGGTTATGGACATCCTCATCCTTGCTGTAGTCATCGCCGTGGTCGTGCTCGGCGCGCTCGGCGGACTCATCGTCGGCAGCCGGCGCAAGAAGCAGCTGCCCCCGCCGCCCCCCGCCGCGCCCGACATCACCGCCCCGCCGGCCGAGCCGCATGTCGGCGACGAGGCCGAGACGCCGCGCGACGAACCGCGCCGGACCATAGAGGAGGTGGACCTCCCGGGCGGCGGCGCGCCGACCGCCGTCGAGGAACCGCCCGTCGTCGAAGAGCTCCCGCCCGTCGAGATCGAGGTCCCGGAGCCGACCGCCGGCCGCCTGATCCGTCTGCGCGCCCGGCTCTCCCGCTCCCAGAACGCCCTCGGCAAGGGGCTGCTCACGCTCCTGTCGCGCGAGCACCTCGACGAGGACACCTGGGAGGAGGTCGAGGACACCCTCCTGACCGCCGACGTCGGCGTGCAGCCCACCCAGGAGCTGGTCGACGCGTTGCGTGCGCGCGTCAAGGTGCTCGGCACCCGCACGCCGCAGGAACTGCGCGGACTGCTGCGCGAGGAACTGCTCAAGCTCGTCGGCACCGACATGGACCGTACGGTCAGGACCGAGCCGGAGACCAGCAAGCCCGGCATCGTGATGGTCGTCGGCGTCAACGGCACCGGCAAGACCACCACCACCGGCAAGCTCGCCCGCGTCCTCGTGGCCGACGGCCGCAGTGTGGTCCTGGGTGCCGCCGACACCTTCCGCGCCGCCGCCGCCGACCAGCTGCAGACCTGGGGCGAGCGGGTCGGGGCCTACACCGTGCGCGGTCCGGAGGGCGGCGACCCCGCCTCCGTGGCCTTCGACGCGGTGAAGGAGGGCAAGGAGATGGGCTCCGACGTCGTCCTCATCGACACCGCCGGGCGCCTGCACACCAAGACCGGCCTCATGGACGAGCTCGGCAAGGTCAAGCGGGTCGTCGAGAAGCACGCGCCGCTGGACGAGGTGCTGCTCGTGCTGGACGCGACCACCGGGCAGAACGGCCTCGTGCAGGCCCGTGTCTTCGCCGAGGTCGTCGACATCACCGGCATCGTGCTCACCAAGCTGGACGGTACGGCCAAGGGCGGCATCGTCGTCGCGGTGCAGCGCGAGCTGGGGGTGCCGGTGAAGCTGGTCGGGCTGGGCGAGGGCGCCGACGATCTGGCGCCGTTCGAGCCGGAGGCGTTCGTTGACGCCCTTATCGGAGAGTGACCGACCCTCCTGCGAAGTTCCGTATGTCAGGGGACGGAGAAGCGCCCGCCTTCCAAGGTGCAGTTGGGGGCGGGCGCTTCGCTGTGCGGCCTACGCCCGTGAACGGTGGGCCACGTAGGCCAGCGTCCCCAGGAGCAGACGGGCCGCCGGTGGCTTCGACGCCGTGTCGAGCTGCGGCGGCCGCAGCCACCGCACGGGACCCAGGCCGCCCCGGTCGGACGGCGGTGCCGTGATGTGCGTACCGGGGCCGAGGCCGCGCAGGTCGAGGTGGGTCGGGTCGTCCCAGCCCATGCGGTAGAGCAGCCGGGGGAGCTCGGCGGCGGCGCCGGGGGCGACGAAGAAGTGGGCGCGGCCCGCGGGGGTGGCGGTGACCGGCCCGAGGGGCAGTCCCATGCGCTCCAGCCGGGTCAGCGCACGGCGTCCGGCGGGTTCGGCCACCTCGATCACGTCGAACGCCCGTCCGACCGGCAGCATCACCGCCGCGCCCGGGAACTCCGACCATGCCTTGGCGGCCTCGTCCAGCGTGGCCCCGGCCCGAACCTCCGGCGCGAACTCCAGGGGATGCGCGCCCGGCGCACGACAGTCAGGGCGCCCACACGAACAGGCCCTCGCCGCGGCCCGCGCGCCGGGCACCACGTCCCAGCCCCACAGCCCGGTGAACTCGGCGACGGCGGTGCACTCCGAGGAGCGACCGCGTCGACGCGAGCCGGACCGGTTCTCCCGGATGCCGCCGATCGTGAAGCCCATGCCCCCTCCAACGGGTCCAGCGCGCCGGTGGTTACGGCGCGGATGCGTCTCGTGACCCTGTGTGTTCCTGGGCGGCCGGTTACCCGCGACACGCGCTCGTCCAACGTGTCGCTCGGAAGCGCTCGGGGTCGCCAATGCGGCGACACGCGCCCTTGAGTGCTTCACTCCGCCTACTCCCGGCCGTCCTCTGTCAAGTGAATCGCGGGGAGGTGGCCGTGAGTTCATTCGAAGGGGTGGCGAATGGTGGCGTTTCCGGGATCGCCGTGGATGGAGGCGTGATCGTAGGATTACCGTGTGTGCATGAACCCCGGGGGCACATGCAGGCGTGGGTATGCCGCAGGCAAGTCGACTTTCCGTTCGAAGGGTGACAACTGCCGGACGGGTGACCGTACTTCCCGGCATTCTGATAGGGCTTGGCGCACTCGGTGACAAGTGGTCCAAGGGATGGGGGCGTTCCAGTGAGCGGCAACAGCGGAAGCGGTACGAGCGCCGGCGGCGCGTCGCACGCTGACAAGCGCCCCAACGAGCTGCTCGCGTCCTGGTTCGTGCGCAGCGGCTGGTCGAAGGGCGAGCTGGCCCGCCAAGTCAACCGCCGCGCCCGCCAGTTGGGTGCCAACCACATCTCCACCGACACCTCGCGCGTACGCCGCTGGCTGGACGGCGAGAACCCCCGGGAGCCGATCCCGCGGATCCTGTCCGAGCTGTTCTCCGAGCGGTTCGGCTGCGTCGTCTCGGTCGAGGACCTCGGTCTGCGCGCCGCCCGTCAGTCACCCTCGGTGTCCGGCGTCGACCTGCCGTGGACGGGCCCGCAGACGGTGGCCCTGCTCAGCGAGTTCTCGCGCAGCGACCTCATGCTCGCGCGGCGCGGCTTCCTCGGGAGCTCGCTCGCCCTGTCGGCGGGTCCGGCCCTCATCGAACCGATGCAGCGCTGGCTCGTCCCCGTGCCGCCCGCCCCCTACCAGGAGCCCGCGTCCGTGCCGTCCTCCCGCGCGCGCGGGAGGCTCTCCAAGCCCGAGCTGGACCTCCTGGAGTCCACCACCGTGATGTTCCGGCAGTGGGACGCCCAGTGCGGTGGCGGCCTGCGCCGCAAGGCGGTCGTGGGGCAACTGCACGAGGTGACCGACCTGCTCCAGGAGCCCCACCCCGAGGCGACCACCCGGAAGCTGTTCAAGGTCGCCGCCGAGCTGGCGGAGCTGGCCGGCTGGATGTCGTACGACGTCGGACTCCAGCCCACCGCGCAGAAGTACTTCGTCCTCGCGCTGCACGCCGCCAAGGAGGCCGGTGACCGGCCGTTCGGCTCGTACGTCCTGTCCAACATGAGCCGCCAGATGATCCACCTCGGGCGGCCCGACGACGCGCTGGAGCTGATCCACCTCGCGCAGTACGGCAGCCGGGACTGCGCGAGCCCCCGCACCCAGTCGATGCTGTATGCGATGGAGGCCCGCGCGTACGCGAACATGGGCCAGCCCGGCAAGTGCAAGCGAGCGGTCCGGATGGCCGAGGACACCTTCGCCGAGGCCGGGGACTGGGACGAGCCGGACCCGGACTGGATCCGCTTCTTCTCCGAGGCCGAGCTGTACGGGGAGAACTCCCACTCCTTCCGGGACCTCGCCTATGTCGCCGGCCGCAGTCCGACGTACGCCTCGCTCGCCGAGCCGCTCATGCAGCAGGCCGTGGACCTGTTCGCGAAGGACGGCGAGCACCAGCGGTCGTACGCGCTCAACCTGATCGGCATGGCCACGGTGCATCTGCTGCGGCGCGAGCCCGAGCAGGGCGCGGTGTACGCCGAACAGGCCATGGCGATCGCCAAGAAGGTGCGTTCCGAACGCGTCAACACTCGTATCCGAAAGACGATCGACACGGCCGCACGCGACTTCGGCGACCTCGCCGAGGTCGTGGACCTCACGGACAAGCTCGCCGTGGAGCTGCCCGAGACCGCGGAGGCGGTCTGAGCGCCGACGGCATTCCTGGGAACCCCCAGAACCCCGGCCGCGGCCGGCCCTCCCGAACTGCCCGACTCGGCTCCCCCATGCCAGGTCATCGGAAGGCCGACCGCGGCCGGATCCTTTTCCTTCAGTGAAGGTTGCGCCACGATAACGATCAGGCGGCCGCATATCCGGCAGTTCATCGACGTGTAACACAGCAGGCGCCCTTGTCACGGCGGCGAAACAACGAGGGGCTTCGACGGAAACCGCGCTGCGCCAATCTCTTGGCGCATAACCGGCCCGCCCCTCATTCCGCTCAGGCTTCGCCCGCACGGGGCCGTACCAATGACGAGGAGACGCCGATGGCTCCAGCCATCATGATGGCGGCAGACAAGGTAGAGCTGTCGCCCGCCAACACAGGTTTCATGCTCATCTGTTCCGCCCTGGTGATGCTCATGACCCCGGGCCTGGCCTTCTTCTACGGAGGCATGGTCCGCGTCAAGAGCACCTTGAACATGCTGATGATGAGCTTCATCAGCCTGGGGATCGTCACCATCCTGTGGGTGCTGTTCGGCTTCTCGCTCGCATTCGGCGATTCGCACGGCGGCCTCATCGGCTGGTCCTCCGACTTCGTCGGACTCAGCGGAATCGGCAAGACCGAGCTGTGGGACATCTACAACATCCCGGTCTACGTCTTCGCCGTCTTCCAGCTGATGTTCGCGATCATCACGCCCGCCCTGATCAGCGGTGCGCTCGCGGACCGCGTGAAGTTCTCCGCGTGGGCGCTGTTCATCACGCTGTGGGTCATCGTCGTGTACTTCCCGGTCGCCCACTGGGTCTGGGCGCCCAGCGGTGGCTGGGCCTTCAAGCTCGGCGTGATCGACTTCGCCGGCGGTACGGCGGTCCACATCAACGCGGGTGCCGCGGCGCTCGGCGTGATCCTGGTCATCGGCAAGCGCGTCGGCTTCAAGAAGGACCCGATGCGTCCGCACAGCCTTCCGCTGGTCATGCTCGGCGCGGGCCTGCTGTGGTTCGGCTGGTTCGGCTTCAACGCCGGTTCGTGGCTCGGCAACGACGACGGCGTCGGCGCGCTGATGTTCGTCAACACGCAGATCGCCACCGCCGCCGCCATGCTGGCCTGGCTCGCCTACGAGAAGATCCGCCACGGCGCGTTCACCACCCTCGGTGCCGCCTCCGGCGCGGTCGCCGGTCTGGTCGCCATCACCCCCGCCGGTGGCGCGGTCTCCCCGCTCGGCGCGATCGCCGTCGGTGCCATCGCCGGTGTCCTGTGCGCCATGGCGGTCGGCCTGAAGTACAAGTTCGGCTACGACGACTCCCTGGACGTCGTCGGAGTTCACCTGGTCGGCGGTATCACCGGCTCGATCCTCATCGGCTTCTTCGCCACCGGTGGCGGCCAGTCCGACGCCAAGGGCCTCTTCTACGGCGGCAACGCCGACCAGCTGTGGAAGCAGCTCGCCGGTGTCGGCGCGGTCTTCGCCTACTCCCTCGTCGTCTCCGCGCTGCTCGCCTTCGTCCTCGACAAGACGATGGGCATGCGGGTCACCGAGGACGAGGAGGTCGCCGGTATCGACCAGGCCGAGCACGCCGAGACCGCATACGACTTCAGCGGCGCCGGTGGCGGTGCCGCCCGGACCGCCGCCGCCCCGGCCCCCGTAGCCGCCGCCGCGAGCAAGAAGGTGGACGCATGAAGCTCATCACCGCAGTCGTCAAGCCCCACCGGCTCGACGAGATCAAGGAAGCCCTGCAGGCCTTCGGCGTGCACGGCCTGACGGTCACCGAGGCGAGCGGTTACGGTCGTCAGCGCGGCCACACCGAGGTCTACCGTGGTGCCGAGTACACCGTCGACCTGGTCCCGAAGATCCGTATCGAGGTCCTGGCCGAGGACGACGACGCCGAGCAGCTGATCGACGTCATCGTCAAGGCCGCCCGCACCGGCAAGATCGGTGACGGCAAGGTCTGGTCCCTCCCGGTCGAGACGGCCGTAAGGGTGCGGACCGGTGAGCGCGGGCCGGACGCGCTCTGACACAGGAGAACAGGAGCTGCTGGGTGTCGGGTACGGACGTACACAACGAAGCAGAGGACTCGGGACCCAGCGGTTACGCGGCGGCCCGGCTGCGCCTCCTCACCGAGGGGGCGCGGTCCGGGCCGCCGCGCCGTGCCGCCCTCGCGGAGCTCACCGACGACTGGCTGACCGGCTTGTTCGCCGCCGGTGCCGAGGGGATGCGCGGTGTCTCCCTGGTCGCGGTCGGTGGCTACGGCCGCGGCGAGCTGTCCCCGCGCAGCGACCTGGACCTGCTCCTGCTGCACGACGGGAGCGACAGCAAGGCGGTGGCCGCCCTCGCCGACCGCCTCTGGTACCCCGTGTGGGACCTCGGTCTCGCCCTCGACCACTCGGTGCGCACGCCCGCCGAGGCCCGCAGGACGGCCGGCGAGGACCTCAAGGTCCAGCTCGGCCTGCTGGACGCCCGGCACATCGCCGGCGACCTCGGCCTCACGGCCGGGCTGCGCACGGCGGTCCTCGCCGACTGGCGCAACCAGGCGCCGGGACGGCTGCCCGAACTCCAGGAGCTGTCCGCCGAGCGGGCCGAGCGCCAGGGCGAGCTGCAGTACCTCCTGGAGCCCGACCTCAAGGAAGCCCGCGGCGGCCTGCGGGACGCCACCATCCTGCGCGCGGTCGCCGCGTCCTGGCTGGCCGACGCCCCGCGCGAGGGGCTCGCCGATGCCCGGCGTCGGCTGCTCGACGTCCGCGACGCCCTGCACCTGACCACCGGGCGCGCCACCGACCGGCTCGCGCTGCAGGAGCAGGACCAGGTCTCCGCCGAACTGGGGCTGCTCGACGCCGACACGCTGCTGCGGCAGGTGTACGAGGCGGCGCGGGTCATCTCGTACGCCAGCGATGTCACATGGCGCGAAGTGGGTCGCGTGCTGCGGGCGCGCGCCGTGCGGCCGCGGCTGCGCGCCATGCTGGGCGGTGGGAAACCGACCGCCGAGCGCTCACCGCTGGCCGAGGGGGTGGTGGAACAGGACGGCGAGGTGGTGCTCGCCCGTGCCGCCCGCCCCGACCGCGATCCCGTGCTCCCGCTGCGTGCCGCGGCCGCCGCCGCACAGGCCGGGCTCCCGCTCTCCCTTCACGCCGTACGGCGCCTGGCGGCCACCGTGCGCCCCCTGCCCACGCCCTGGCCCGCCGAGGCGCGCGAGCAGCTCGTGACCCTGCTGGGTTCCGGGCGCCCGACGATCGACGTCTGGGAGGCCCTGGAGGCGGAGGGGCTGATCACCCACTTCCTGCCCGACTGGGAGCGGGTGCGCTGCCGTCCGCAGCGCAACGCCGTGCACATCTGGACCGTCGACCGGCATCTCATCGAGACCGCCGTACGGGCCTCCGAGTTCACCCGCCGGGTCCACCGTCCCGACCTCCTGCTGGTCGCCGCGCTGCTGCACGACATCGGCAAGGGCTGGCCCGGCGACCACTCCGTGGCCGGCGAGATCATCGTCAAGGACGTGGCCGCCCGGATCGGCTTCGACCGCGACGACGTCACGGTGCTCTCCACCCTCGTACGCCACCATCTGCTGCTCGTCGAGACGGCCACCCGGCGCGACCTGGAGGACCCGGCCACCGTGCGCGCGGTCGCCGACGCGGTCGGCACCCAGGGCACCCTGGAGCTGCTGCACGCCCTGACCGAGGCGGACGCCCTGGCCACCGGCCCGGCCGCCTGGTCGTCCTGGCGGGGCTCGCTCGTCGCCGACCTGGTGAAGCGGGTCGCGGCCGTGCTGGCGGGGGACGATCCCGTCGAGCCCGAGGCCGCCGCGCCCACCGCGGAGCAGGAGCGGCTCGCCATCGAGGCGGTCGCGACGGGCAGCCCCGTGCTGTCGTTGCGCGCGCAGACCGAGCCACCGACCCAGGAGCAGCCCGCGGGCGACCCGGAGCCGCTCGGCGTGGAGCTCCTCATCGCCGTACCGGACCAGCCCGGCGTGCTGCCCGCGGTGGCCGGGGTGCTGGCGATGCACCGCCTGACCGTCCGCACCGCGGAACTGAGCGCCCTCGACCTGCCCGCCGGCGTCGACGGCTCCGTCCTGCTGCTGAACTGGCGGGTCGCCGCCGAGTACGGCTCGCTGCCGCAGGCCGCCCGGCTGCGCGCCGACCTGGTACGGGCCCTGGACGGCTCACTGGACATCGCGGGCCGGCTCGCCGAGCGGGACGCCGCGTATCCGCGCCGCCGGGGCGTGGAGGCGCCGCCGCCGAGGGTGTCGGTGCACCCGGCCGCCTCCCGGCTGGCCACGGTGATCGAGGTACGGGCCCAGGACGCGCCCGGGCTGCTGTTCCGGATCGGCCGGGCGCTGGAGGACGCGAGCGTGCGGGTGCGCAGCGCGCACGTCAGCACGCTGGGCGCGAACGCCGTCGACGCGTTCTATGTCACAGGCCCCGAGGGTGCGCCGCTGCCCCGCGAGGAGGCGGCTTCGGTGGCCAGGAAGCTGGAGGAGACGTTGCGAGCCTGACACAGGGATCCCGGCCACCTGCGTCGCCGGGATACCCTGGAGGGCGATTGCCAGCCGCCACCGACCCCGAGGACCGCGAGCGCCGTGTTCGATACTCTTTCCGATCGCCTCTCAGCGACTTTCAAGAACCTGCGCGGCAAGGGACGGCTCTCCGAGGCGGACATCGACGCCACAGCGCGCGAGATCCGCATCGCACTCCTCGAAGCGGACGTGGCGCTGCCGGTCGTCCGGACGTTCATCAAGAACGTCAAGGAGCGTGCCCTCGGCGTCGAGGTCTCCAAGGCGCTGAACCCCGCCCAGCAGGTCCTGAAGATCGTCAACGACGAGCTCGTCACGATCCTCGGCGGTGAGACCCGGCGCCTGCGCTTCGCCAAGCAGCCGCCCACCGTGATCATGCTGGCGGGTCTGCAGGGTGCCGGTAAGACCACCCTCGCGGGCAAGCTCGGCCGCTGGCTGAAGGAGCAGGGCCACTCGCCGCTGCTGGTGGCCTGTGACCTCCAGCGCCCGAACGCCGTCAACCAGCTGAGCGTCGTCGCCGAGCGCGCCGGCGTCGCGGTCTACGCGCCCGAGCCGGGCAACGGCGTGGGGGACCCGGTCAAGGTCGCCAAGGACTCCATCGAGCACGCCAGGGCCAAGGTCCACGACATCGTGATCGTGGACACCGCCGGCCGCCTGGGCATCGACCAGGAGATGATGCAGCAGGCCGCGGACATCCGGGACGCGGTCTCGCCGGACGAGATCCTCTTCGTCGTCGACGCGATGATCGGTCAGGACGCGGTCAACACCGCGGAGTCCTTCCGCGACGGCGTCGGCTTCGACGGCGTGGTGCTCTCCAAGCTCGACGGTGACGCGCGCGGTGGCGCCGCCCTGTCGATCCGGCAGATCACCGGCAAGCCGATCATGTTCGCGTCGAACGGCGAGAAGCTCGACGACTTCGACGCCTTCCACCCGGACCGGATGGCCTCCCGCATCCTCGACATGGGTGACCTGCTCACCCTGATCGAGCAGGCGGAGAAGACCTTCGACCAGGCCGAAGCCCAGAAGATGGCCGAGAAGCTGGCCTCCAAGAAGGGCCAGGACTTCACCCTCGACGACTTCCTGGCCCAGATGGAGCAGGTCAGGAAGATGGGCTCCATCTCCAAGCTGCTCGGCATGCTCCCCGGCATGGGCCAGATCAAGGACCAGATCAACAACCTCGACGAGCGGGACGTCGACCGCACCGCGGCGATCATCAAGTCGATGACGCCGGGCGAGCGCCAGGACCCGACGATCATCAACGGCTCGCGTCGCGCCCGTATCGCCCGCGGTTCCGGTGTCGAGGTCAGCGCGGTCAAGAACCTGGTCGAGCGGTTCTTCGAGGCCCGCAAGATGATGTCCCGCATGGCACAGGGCGGTGGGATGCCCGGTATGCCGGGGATCCCCGGCATGGGCGGTGGCCCCGGCCGCACCAAGAAGCAGCCGAAGAAGGCCAAGGGCAAGCAGCGCTCCGGCAACCCGATGAAGCGCAAGCAGCAGGAGCAGGAGGAGGCCGCCCGCAGGGCCGCCGCCGCGCAGGGCGGAGGAGCCTTCGGGCTGCCGGGCCAGCAGGCCGGTCAGGACTTCGAGCTGCCGGACGAGTTCAAGAAGTTCATGGGCTGACGGTTCGAGAAGTTCCGGGCCGACAGTCCGTGGTGTACGTGGCCGAGGGCGCTCTTCCTGCGGGGAGGGCGCCCTCAGCGCATGCCGCGGCGAGGTATCTGCCGTAACGTCCAGATATGAGTAATGCCGCGCCACCCCGGAAGGCCCCTGACCAGCCGTGGCGCACGGAGGGCACACCTGAGGAGCCGCCCGCTCGGCCCGGAGGTCGACGTATACGCGGCCGCTGGTGGGGCCTGCTCGTCACCGCGGTGGTCGTGTTCCTGCTCGCCTACGTGGGACTGACGTACCTCGACCGGGGCAACGAGCCGACGATCTCCTACACGGAGTTCAGCAGGCAGGTCGACGCCGACAACGTCTCCAAGATCTACTCCAAGGGCGACGCGATCGAGGGCGAGCTCAAGAGCGCCCGGGACAACCCCGACGGCGACGGCGACTACACCAAGTTCCGCACCCAGCGCCCGGCCTTCGCGGACGACGAGCTCTGGGCCCAACTGCGCAGCCACGACGTGACGGTGACCGCGGAACCGGTCGTGCGCGAGCGCGGTGTCGTGTCCAACGTGCTGTTCTCCCTGATCCCGATCGCGCTGCTGATCCTCGTCTGGGTCTTCCTCGCACGGCGGATGGGAGCGGGCATGGGCGGCGCGGGCGGCATGCTCGGCCGCAAGGCACCGCCCAAGCCGGTCGAACTCCAGCCGGGCACGGAACGCACCACGTTCGCCGACGTGGCCGGCATCGACGAGGTCAAGGGCGAACTGGACGACGTCGTCGACTTCCTGGAGCATCCCGACGCCTACCGCAGGATGGGCGCCAAGATGCCGCGCGGCGTGCTGCTGGCGGGATCGCCCGGCACCGGCAAGACGCTGCTCGCGCGTGCCGTGGCGGGCGAGGCGGGCGTGCCGTTCTTCTCCGCCTCCGCCTCCGAGTTCATCGAGATGATCGTCGGCGTCGGCGCCTCGCGCGTCCGGGAACTGTTCGCCGAGGCCCGCAAGGTGGCGCCGTCGATCATCTTCATCGACGAGATCGACACCATCGGACGGGTGCGGGGCGGCGGCGCGTCGGTCAGCGGCCACGACGAGCGCGAGCAGACCCTCAACCAGATCCTCACCGAGATGGACGGCTTCTCCGGCTCGGAGGGCGTGATCGTCATCGCCGCGACCAACCGCGCCGACATCCTCGACCCGGCGCTGACCCGGCCCGGCCGCTTCGACCGGGTGGTCAGCGTGGCGCCGCCGGACCGCGGCGGGCGCGAGGCCATCCTGCGGATCCACACCCGCGACATCCCGCTCGCCCCGGACGTGGACCTGACCCAGCTGGCCCGCACGACCCCCGGCATGACCGGTGCGGATCTGGCCAACCTCGCCAACGAGGGCGCGCTGCTCGCGGTCAAGCGGGGGCAGGACCACGTGACCGCCGCGGACCTGTCGGAGGCCCTGGAGAAGGTGCAACTGGGCGCGGAACGCACCCTGGTCATGCCCGAGGAGGACCGCCGCCGCACCGCCTACCACGAGAGCGGTCACGCCCTGCTCGGCATGCTCCAGCCCGGCGCCGACCCGGTCCGCAAGATCACCATCGTGCCGCGCGGCAGGGCGCTCGGCGTGACGATGTCGACGCCCGAGGTGGAGCGGTACGCGCACTCCGAGGGGTATCTGCGCGGCCGCATCATCGGCGCCCTCGGTGGCATGGCGGCGGAACAGGTGGTCTACGGCGTCGTCACCACGGGCGCCGAGAACGACCTCGAACAGGTCACCAACATCGCGCGCGGCATGGTGGCCCGCTGGGGCATGAGCGAGCGCGTCGGCCGGCTGTCCGCCCTGCCGAGCGACGCGCAGCAGGCGTACGGGCTCTCGGCCGCCCCGCAGACCCTGGACGTGATCGACGCCGAGATGCGCCGGATCGTCGACGAGTGCTACGAGGAGGCCTGCCGCAAACTCACCGACCACCGGGGTCAGTTGAACGCCCTGGCCGAGGCCCTGCTGGAGAGCGAGACGCTGGAGGAGGTGGACGCGTACCGAATCGCCGGCATCACGCGGCTGACCAAGGAGAACCGGTAGGGCAGGGCCGCCACCGGCGAGCGTCGGCTCAGGGCACGCGCGCGATCAGGTACCGGAACACGTTCGGCATCCACACCGTCCCGTCCCGCCGCTGATGCGGATGCAGCGCCTCCGCCACCTCCTTGTCCACCTGCGCCCGGTCGGTCGCCGCGATCGCGCCGTCGAACAGGCCCGTCGACAGCAGCCCGCGTACGGCACTGTCGACGTCGGCGTACCCGAAGGGGCACGCCACCCGTCCGGAACCGTCCGGCCGCAGGCCCGCACGCTGGGCCACCTCCTCCAGGTCGTCGCGCAGGGCGGGGCGCCAACTGCCCGTACCGCGCTCGGGATCGGCCAGCTTCGTGGCGACCCGCAGCACCGACGAGGTGGCACAGCGCTCCGGTGGACCCCAACCGGCGAGCACCACGGGCGCCCCTCGCTCGACGAACGGCGTCGCGTCCGTGAGCGCCTCACCGAGCCCCTCCGAGTCACCCGCGAGGCACCCGATGGGCTCGAACGCGGTCACCAGCGTGTACGCGGACGCCCGTGCGTCCGCCGCGTCCCGAGGCGTGCCGTCGACGAGCCGGGTGTCGGCACGCGCGCGCGTGTCCCAGGTGTCGGGCAGCAGCCGCTGCCGCGCGAGCGCCAGCCGTTCGGGGCAGGAGGACTCCACGCCGGTGACGGCCGCGCCTCTGGACGCCGCCATCAGGAGGGCGAGCCCACTGCCGCAGCCGAGGCCCAGCAACCGGGTGCCGGGTCCGACATCCAGTCGCTCGTAGACGGCCTCGTAGAGCGGAACCAGCATCCGTTCCTGGATCTCGGACCAGTCACGCGCGCGTGCACACAAATCCACACGGGGCGCCGCTCCCGTATGAGGTAGGTGCTGACGCACGAGCGTAGGTGTCATCGAAAGCGCCCCAATCCGCCGAGAGTTGTCTCTGTGCCCGATTCCGTGGCCCCCGTGACATGCGCTCAAGCTCCCCCGTATGCCAGGAAACTCCGCAGCCGACGCCGCGTCCAGGGGTCGTGGGGCCCTGCTTGTGGCTTCCCCGTGGGCGTGGGCGGAATTCACATTCCGGAGGAACATGCCCGGCCGGACCGGGCCGGGCGGGCCTGGACCGTACGGTGTCTGGTCGCCACGGACGGGGCGGTGCCGGGGGCCGAGGACGCACCCGGTAACGTCGCGGTCGGGATGTGCGCTGATCGAGGTGACGGCGGTGCGACGAGAGCGGCCGAAACGCCTCTTGCGCATCGGCGGACCGCAGGGGCTACGGCGCGTGGACGCGGCCTACGCGCCGGGGCGTACGTGTGACTACGCACCGGCTTGGTATGAGCTGCGAGGCTTCTCCGCAGATCGACGCACCCGCCCTCGTCAGGGCGCATCATTCGCAACTGACGGGTACGTGCAAAATATTTGGGATGGCCCGGAATCGGAACACAGCGGCACTCCGGCTCGTTGTCATTACGTGAGCACGACACAGACACCACCTGTTCTCGCCGCAGAACTGGCGCAGGCGTGGGCCGACATTCAGCGGTACCACCCCGAGCTGCCGGATCTCGCCGCGCCAGAGTCCCTGATCGGGGAGTCGTCGTCCGCGTGCGGTCACGAGCTCTCCTTCGAGCGACTGCTTCATGAGGCAGTCCATGGCATCGCCGCCGCGCGCGGCGTCCGCGACACCTCCCGAGCCGGCCGCTACCACAACCGCAGATTCCTCGCCATTGCCGAGGAACTGGGCCTGGACCACCCCGAGGAACCGCACCCCAGCAGCGGCTTCTCCCTGGTCACCCTCAACCCCGAGGCCAAGCGGCGCTACCGCCCGACCATCGAACGCCTCCAGCGCGCGCTGAAGGCCCACACGGCGGCGACCTCCGCCGACACCAGCAGGACCTTCAGGGGTCCGGCGGCCCGCCACGGATCCTCCGGAGGCGGCGTCCGCGTCAAGGCGGTCTGCGACTGCGGCCGCAACGTCCGGGTCGTGCCGTCGGTGCTGGCGCAGGCGCCGATCGTGTGCGGCGGGTGCGGCAAGCCGTTCCGGATCCCGGAGGTGGTCGGCGCGGCGTGACGGGGCCTGCCCGCAATCCGGCATCTCGTGGCTGCCGGAACCGGACCGGGCCGCCGTTTCGCCGGGGTGCCGCGGCGCGCGAGCCGAAGGCGGCACCCCGTTGCGCCGGGGCGCGCATCCGAGTCGTCGACCGCGGCGCCGGGTGCGGCCGAGTCGTGCCCGGACGCCTTTCCCCGCCCCCTCGGCCGAAGGTGACCCGCACGGTATGGCACAATGGCTAGCTGTACTCGACAGCCGCACAGGACCCCTCTCTCCTCCGGCTGACGCGTCCATCGGGCACTCGGGTACCGCAACCCCACGCGGCATCTCTCGCCGTGCCCAACCACGTCAAATCCAGGAGAACCCACTCCAGTGGCAGTCAAGATCAAGCTGAAGCGTCTGGGCAAGATCCGTTCGCCTCACTACCGCATCGTCGTCGCCGACTCCCGTACCCGTCGTGACGGCCGTGCGATCGAGGAGATCGGCAAGTACCACCCGACCTACAACCCGTCGGTCATGGAGGTGGACGCCGAGCGCGTGGCGTACTGGCTGGGTGTCGGCGCGCAGCCGACCGAGCCCGTCCTCGCCATCCTGAAGAAGACCGGCGACTGGCAGAAGTTCAAGGGCGAGCCCGCCCCGGCGCCGCTGCTCGTCGCCGAGCCGAAGAAGGCTCGCCCGTCGTTCGAGGCCCTCGGTGGCGACGACGAGGGCAAGGGTGAGGCGATCACCCAGAAGAAGAAGGCTGACAAGAAGGACGAGGCCGCCGCCGAGTCCGAGTCGACCGAGGCCTGAGCATGCTCGAGGAGGCTCTCGAGCACCTCGTGAAGGGCATCGTCGACAACCCTGACGATGTGCAGGTCGCCTCGCGCAACCTGCGCCGCGGTCGCGTGCTCGAGGTCCGGGTCCACCCCGACGACCTCGGCAAGGTGATCGGTCGCAACGGCCGCACCGCACGCGCTCTGCGCACCGTCGTGGGCGCCATCGGCGGTCGCGGTGTCCGCGTCGACCTCGTCGACGTGGACCACGTCCGCTGACGCCGAACGCAGCACCGGCTCGGGCCGGGGAGGGCCACTGGGCCGTCCCCGGCCCGACGTCGTGACGAGTAGGAGATCTTCGAAAGTGCAGCTCGTAGTCGCACGGATCGGCCGCGCCCACGGCATCAAGGGCGAGGTCACCGTCGAGGTCCGTACCGACGAGCCGGAACTGCGGCTCGGGCCCGGCGCCGTCCTGCTCACGGATCCCGCGGGGGTGGGCCCGCTCACCATCGAGACCGGTCGGGTGCACAGCGGCCGGCTCCTGCTCCGCTTCGAGGGCGTCGCCGACCGCACGGCGGCCGAGGCCCTGCGCAACACCCTCCTGATCGCCGAGGTCGACCCGGACGAGTTGCCCGAGGAGGAGGACGAGTACTACGACCACCAGCTGATCGACCTGGACGTGGTCACCGCCGACGGCGTGGAGGTCGGCCGGATCAGCGAGATCTCGCATCTGCCCTCCCAGGACCTCTTCATCGTCGAGCGGCCCGACGGTAGCGAGGTGATGATCCCCTTCGTCGAGGAGATCGTCGCCGAGATCGACCTGAAGGAGCAGCGCGCGGTCATCACACCGCCGCCGGGCCTGATCGACGACCGGGCCGACATCGCCTCGTCCCGTGACGCGGAGGCCGAGAGCTGATGCGGCTCGACGTCGTCACGATCTTCCCCGAGTACCTTGAGCCGCTGAACGTCTCCCTCGTGGGCAAGGCACGCGCACGCGGCCAGCTCGACGTGCGGGTGCACGACCTGCGGGACTTCACCTACGACCGCCACCACACGGTCGACGACACCCCGTACGGCGGCGGCCCCGGCATGGTCATGAAGACCGAACCCTGGGCGGACGCGCTCGACTCCGCCCTGGCGGACGGCTACGAGACCGGCGCGCACACGCCGACCCTGATCGTTCCCACGCCCAGCGGCCGCCCCTTCACCCAGGAACTCGCCGTCGAGCTCTCCGAGCGGCCCTGGCTGATCTTCACGCCGGCCCGCTACGAGGGCATCGACCGCCGGGTCGTCGACGAGTACGCGACGCGGATGCCCGTCCACGAGGTGTCCATCGGCGACTACGTCCTCGCCGGCGGCGAGGCGGCCGTCCTGGTCATCACCGAGGCCGTGGCCCGGCTGCTGCCCGGCGTCCTGGGCAACGCCGAGTCGCACCGGGACGACTCCTTCGCGCCCGGCGCCATGGCCAACCTCCTGGAGGGCCCCGTCTACACCAAACCGCCCCAGTGGCGCGGCCGGGGCATCCCGGAGGTGCTGCTCAGCGGCCACCACGGCAAGATCGCCCGCTGGCGCCGCGACGAGGCACTGCGGCGTACCACGGCCAACCGGCCCGACCTCATCGAACGCTGCGACCCCAAGGCCTTCGACAAGAAGGACCGCGAGATGCTCTCGATCCTGGGCTGGATGCCCGACCCGGAGGGGGAGCGGTTCGGCCGATTTTGGCGCAGGACCGACGGCGTGGAAGAATAGGTCGCTGTTGTGCGCCGTCCGGTGTGCGCCCCTGCCACAGGGGGACACGACGCCCGCCCCGACGCGCACGGCTCTCATCCAGAACATCTAGTTCCCGTTGATGACCTGTGGCATCAGCGAAGAAAGCAGACGAAATGTCTCACCTGCTCGACTCCGTCGACGCCGCGTCGCTGCGCAGCGACGTCCCGGCCTTCCGCCCGGGTGACACCGTCAACGTCCACGTCCGCGTCATCGAGGGCAACCGCTCCCGTGTGCAGCAGTTCAAGGGCGTTGTGATCCGCCGTCAGGGTGCCGGCGTGCGCGAGACCTTCACGGTCCGCAAGGTCTCTTTCTCCGTCGGCGTCGAGCGCACCTTCCCGGTGCACACCCCGATCGTCGAGAAGATCGAGCTCGTCACCCGCGGTGACGTGCGTCGCGCCAAGCTGTACTACCTGCGCGACCTGCGCGGCAAGGCCGCGAAGATCAAGGAGAAGCGCGAGAGCTGAGCGCGTTCGGGGGCTCGCCCCCGCGGGGCCCACAGCGGGGCCGGATAACATCTGGCCCCGATGGACACCGAAGCACAGCCGACGGAGCGCGACCGCTCCTCCCGCCCTTCCGACTCCGAGGAGACCTCGGACACGCAGGGGCAGGAGGGACGGTCGCGTTTCGTGTTGCTGTCGCGGCTCACCGACTGGCTCCCGGGCGGCCGTATCAGCCTGACCCTGCTGGTCTTCCTCCTTCTTCTGCTGCTGCTCAACACGTTTGTGCTGCAGCCGTTCCAGATCCCCAGCGGATCCATGGAGTCCGGATTGAGGATCGGCGACCGCGTTCTCGTAAATAAGTTGGCGTACCGTTTCGGTGCCGAGCCGCAGCGGGGCGATGTTGTCGTGTTCGACGGAACTGGGTACTTCGGGGATGCCGACTACATCAAGCGCGTTGTAGGTGTGGGGGGAGACCGCGTGGTCTGCTGCGACAAGGAGGGGAGGATCCGGGTGAACGGCCGGTCGGTCGACGAGTCGACGTTCCTCCACCCCGGCGACGAGCCGTCCCAGGTGCGCTTCGACGTCGTCGTGCCCGACGGCGCCCTGTTCGTCCTCGGCGACCACCGCAGTGAGTCCAGCGACTCCCGCGACCGTCTGGGCTCGCCCGGCGGTGGGATGGTCCCGGTCGAGGACGTCATCGGTCGCGCCGACTGGATCGTGTGGCCCTCCGCCCACTGGACCCGCCTGCAGCGTCCGGACGCCTACGCGCGCGTGCCCGCACGGGAGGGCGCGCATGGGTAACCGTGGCAAGCCCCGCGGCGTGCCCAGCAGCCCCGCCGACAATCTGCTGCCCACCGGCGCCCGGCGCGCCGCCGGCCCTTCAGGCGGTCGTACGCGCGCGGAGCGTCGCAAACTCCAGCGCAAGGTCAAACGACGCCGCAGGCGCTCCGCGATCAAGGAGATACCCCTCCTCGTCGGCGTCGCTGTCCTCATAGCGCTCGTCCTGAAGACCTTCCTCGTCCAGGCCTTCGTGATCCCGTCGGGGTCCATGGAGCAGACGATCCAGATCGGCGACCGCGTCCTGGTCGACAAGCTCACCCCCTGGTTCGGCGCCAAGCCGCAGCGCGGGGACGTCGTCGTCTTCAAGGACCCCGGCGGCTGGCTCCAGGACGAACAGACGACGGTGAAGAAGGAGGACCCCGTCGTCGTGAAGCAGGTCAAACAGGCCCTCACCTTCATCGGCCTGCTGCCGTCGGACGACGAGAAGGACCTCATCAAGCGTGTCGTCGGCGTCGGAGGCGACCGTGTGAAGTGCTGCGACACCCAGGGCCGGGTCACCGTCAACGGCGTTCCCCTGATCGAGGACTATCTGTACCCCGGCAACGCCCCCTCGGAGGCGCGGTTCGACATCACCGTCCCACCGGGGCGGCTGTGGGTGATGGGCGACCACCGCGCCGACTCCGCGGACTCCCGCGTCCACCAGGACCGGGACTACAACGGCACCGTCTCCGAGGACGAGGTCGTCGGACGGGCCATGTGGATCGCCTGGCCGCTCGGCCACTGGACCTCCCTGGACGAACCGAAGACCTACGCCACCGTGTCCGACTCGGCGACCGGGTCGACCGCGGCTCCCCAGCTGTCGCATAGGGTTGCGTCAGACGATTCGAACGGACCGATCCAGCTCCCGAGCCCTGCGGAACTCCCGCTCGTTATGGGAGTGGTGGGCCTGCGCCGTTTTTGGGGCAGGCAGCGGCACAGAGTAAGGAGTTGGCGTGGGGGATGTTGCGGTTGGCGCACGGTCCGGACACGACGGCGAGGAGCACCGCGGACGCCCCGTGGGAGCAGCCGCCCCGGCCACGGACGGCGCCGTGACCTCCGGGAATGACCACCCCGGAGCGGCTGGTGGCGGTAGCGGGTCGGGCGGTCAGCCCCCGGCCGACGGTGAGGGGCCGGGCGGGGCAGCCCCGAGCCCCAAGAAGCAGCGCTCCTTCTGGAAGGAGCTGCCCATCCTGATCGGTATCGCGCTCGTCCTCGCGCTGCTGATCAAGACTTTCCTGGTGCAGGCGTTCTCCATCCCCTCCGACTCGATGCAGAACACCCTCCAACAGGGTGACCGTGTCCTGGTCGACAAGCTCACCCCCTGGTTCGGCTCCGAGCCCGAGCGCGGCGAGGTCGTCGTCTTCCACGACCCCGACAACTGGCTCGCGGGCGAGCCCACCCCGGATCCCAACGCCCTGCAGACCTTCCTCAGCTGGATCGGCCTGATGCCCTCCGCGGAGGAGAAGGACCTCATCAAGCGTGTGGTCGGCGTCGGCGGTGACACGGTCGAGTGCAAGAACACCGGCCCGCTGAAGGTCAACGGCAAGGCGCTGGACGAGCCGTACGTCTACCCCGGCAACACGCCGTGCAGCGTGGACGACCAGGGTGGCCAGTTCAAGGTGAAGGTGCCCGAAGGCTACATCTGGGTCATGGGCGACCACCGCCAGAACTCCCGCGACTCGCGCTACAACCAGGCCGACAAGAACCACGGCATGGTCCCCGTCGACAAGGTCGTCGGCCGCGCCATCGTGATCGCCTGGCCGGTCAACCGCTGGGACAACCTGCCGGTCCCGGACACCTTCGAGCGGGACCTGAACGCCCGGTCCGCCGCGCTCACCGTGGCGCCGCAGGGGCTCGCCCTGGCCGGTGCGGTGCCGCTGGTGCTGTGGCGCCGCCGGCACGGCAGGGCGGTGGCCCGGACCCGCTGACCACGCGGGCCGGACCAGGTCCGCAAGGGCTTGGGAAAGCTTTGGTGAGGTGGTGGCCCCGGGCGCTCGGGAGGGGCTGCCGGGGGTCGGTACCGCCGGGTAGGGTGCGGACCCATGGGTGGCGAGAGCACGACACGTACGGTGCCGCATCACGGTGGCGCGAGCAGTGGCCCGGCGGGCAGCCGGACCGGACAGCGGTTGTCCGGGCTGGCCGTGGCGCTGGGCCTTGTGCTGTTCCTGGGCGGATTCGCCTGGGGAGCGGTCGTCTACCGGCCGTACACCGTGCCCACCGGTTCGATGGCGCCGACGATCGATGCGGGTCAGCGGGTACTGGCCCAGCGGGTCGACGGCGGTGAGGTACGCCGCGGTGACGTGGTCGTGTTCACCGACAAGTCCTGGGTGAGCAACGCGCCCGTGGTCAAGCGCGTGGTCGCCGTCGGCGGGGACGTCGTCGCCTGTTGCACGGACGGCAAGCTGACCGTCAACGGCAAGCGGATCGACGAGCCCTATCTCGCCGAGGGCAGCCTGGCCGGGATCGAGCACTTCCCGACCGTGAAGGTGCCCAAGGGTCGGCTCTTCCTGCTGGGCGACGAGCGCAGCGGCTCCCTGGACTCCACGGCCCATCTCACGGACGCCGCCGGCGGCACCGTGGGACGCGACGCCGTGTCGGCCCGGGTGGACGCCGTCGTCTGGCCCATGGACGGCTTGCTGCCGCGCCCCACGGGTTTCGAAAGCCTCGGTGGGCTGTCCTCGCCCGGCCCGCTGCGGACCATCGTCGCCCTGATCGTCGCGGGCGCCGTGCTGGTTCTGGGTGGCGGGGCCTACGGCCCGATCGCCAAGCGGCTCGCAGGCGCTTCCCGCGCCCGGACGGAGCCCACCGGTGCCCGCTGAGGCCGCGGACGTGGCGGACGAGCCGTACCGTGCGCAGAGCCCGCACGGCGACTCGTACGCAGGCGGGCTGCGCAAGGTCGCCCGCGTGGTACTGCTCGATCCGCGGGACCGCATCCTGCTGCTGCACGGCCATGAGCCGGAGGATCCGGCCGACGACTGGTGGTTCACCCCGGGCGGCGGAGTCGAGGGCGACGAGAGCCGTGAAGAGGCCGCCTTGCGGGAACTCGTCGAGGAGACCGGCATCACGGAGGTCGAACTCGGCCCCGTGCTGTGGCGGCGCATGTGCTCCTTCCCGTTCGCGGGTCGTCGCTGGGACCAGGACGAGTGGTACTACCTGGCCCGTACGACGCAGACGGCCACCCGGGCCGTCGGCCTCACCGAGCTGGAGCGGCGCAGCGTGGCCGGAGCGCGCTGGTGGACGTGTCAGGAACTTGCCCGAGCACATGAGACGGTGTATCCGACCAGACTCGCCGAGCTGCTGCGCACGCTGCTCGACGAAGGTCCCCCCGCCGGGCCCGTGACCCTTGACCCTGAAATCGTCTAGGTGCTGACGGGACTGGCGCACAATGGTGGGATCGCACGGCTGAAGGGGAACATGCCATGAGCGCCGAGGACCTCGAGAAGTACGAGACCGAGATGGAGCTCAAGCTCTATCGGGAGTACCGCGATGTCGTCGGTCTGTTCAAGTACGTGATCGAGACCGAGCGGCGTTTCTACCTGACCAACGACTACGAGATGCAGGTGCACTCGGTCCAGGGTGAGGTTTTCTTCGAGGTGTCCATGGCAGACGCCTGGGTGTGGGACATGTACCGACCGGCTCGCTTCGTGAAGCAGGTACGGGTCCTCACATTCAAGGACGTGAACATCGAGGAGCTGAACAAGAGCGATCTGGAGCTTCCCGGCGGGTGATGGTCACCCGCAGGGGTGAGCGGGTTTTCCACAGTCGCGGACTTGTCCACCAAGATCCAACAGCTCGCTGAGTCGGCTTCATCGTTGGCGCCGGAGGTGGTGCCGACATGAACGCACGCAGTGCACTCGGCAAGTACGGCGAGAATCTCGCCGCCCGCCGGCTGGTCGAGGCCGGGATGACGGTTCTGGAGCGCAACTGGCGCTGCGGCAGGACCGGAGAGATCGACATCGTCGCCAGGGACGGTGACGTCCTGGTCGTCTGCGAGGTGAAGACACGCAGGGCCATCGGGTACGAGCACCCGATGGCAGCCGTGACCCCCGAGAAGGCGCAGCGGCTGCGCGGCCTCGCGGAACGCTGGATCCACGCGCACGGAGGCGCACCACCCGGCGGAGTCCGCATCGACCTCGTCGGCGTCGTCCTGCCCGAGCGCGGCGCCCCCGTGGTCGAGCACGCCCGGGGGGTGGCCTGACATGGGATTCGCGCGTACCTGCTCGGTGGCCCTCGTGGGCGTCGAGGGCGTGGTGGTCGAGGTGCAGGCGGACCTGGAGCCGGGGGTGGCGGCCTTCACCTTGGTGGGACTGCCGGACAAGAGCCTGACCGAGAGCCGGGACCGTGTGCGGGCGGCCGTCGTGAACTCCGGCGGTGAATGGCCGCAGAAGAAGCTCACCGTCGGCCTCAGCCCCGCCTCGGTGCCCAAGGCCGGCAGCGGCTTCGACCTGGCCGTCGCCTGCGCCGTCCTCGGCGCCTGCGAGCGCATCGATCCACGGGTCCTCGCCGACATCGTGATGATCGGAGAGCTCGGCCTGGACGGACGGGTGCGCCCCGTGCGGGGCATCCTGCCCGCCGTGCTGGCGGCGGCGGAGGCAGGCTACGAACAGGTGGTCGTCCCGGAGTGCGCCGCGGCCGAGGCCTCGCTGGTGCCGGGGGTGTCCGTACTGGGCGTACGCAGCCTGCGCCAGCTGATCGCCGTCCTCGGGGACGAGCCGGTGCCCGAGGAGGAACCCGCCGAGCCGGGACGCCCCGATCCGCTGCTCGCCGGTCTGCGCATGCCGGGGACGGGCACGGCCACGGGTATGCGCGGCATGGGCGCCACCCAGCCCGAGCACGGCCATGACCTCGCCGACGTGGTGGGGCAGATGTCGGCGCGCACGGCCGTGGAGGTCGCTGCCGCGGGCGGCCACCACCTGTTCCTCGAAGGACCGCCCGGCGCGGGCAAGACGATGCTCGCGGAGCGGCTGCCGGCCATCCTGCCCCGGCTCAGCCGGGGAGAGTCCCTGGAGGTGACGGCGGTGCACTCGGTGGCCGGACTGCTGCCTCCGGGAAAGCCCCTGATCGACGTGGCCCCCTACTGCGCCCCCCACCACTCGGCGACGATGCAGGCCCTCGTCGGCGGTGGTCCCGGCATCGCGCGGCCCGGCGCGGTGTCACTGTCCCACCGGGGCGTCCTCTTTCTGGACGAGACCCCCGAGTTCAGCAGCCGGGCCCTCGACGCCCTGCGACAGCCGCTGGAGGCCGGGCATGTCGTGATCGCGCGCAGCGCGGGGGTCGTACGTTTTCCGGCCAAGTTCCTCATGGTGCTCGCGGCCAACCCCTGCCCCTGCGGCCGCTTCTCCCGGACGGACGACATGTGCGAGTGCCCGCCCTCGGCGATCCGCCGCTACCAGGCGCGGCTGTCCGGGCCGCTGCTCGACCGGGTCGACCTCCGGGTGGAGGTGGACCGCGTCACGCGCGCACAGCTGGCCGAGCGCGGGGCCCGGGGCGAGTCCACGGCGATCGTCGCCGACCGGGTGCGGGCGGCCAGGGAGCGGGCCTCGGCCCGGCTCGCCGGCACCCCGTGGCACACCAACAGCGAGGTCCCGGGCCGGGAGCTGCGCAGCCGCTGGCATGCCATGGCCGGTGCCATGGACGAGGCGGAACGCAACCTGGAGCGCGGAGTGCTGACCGCCCGCGGACTCGACCGCGTCCTGCGCGTCGCCTGGACCGTCGCGGACCTCGTCGGCCACGACCGGCCCGACGCGGCGGACGTCGCCCTGGCACTGCAACTGCGCACCGGCGTGCCGCGGGGCGTGCCCATGGCCATCGGGGCGATGACATGACCGGGGCCGCGGCGCCTGACCGCGAACTGCTCGGGCGGGTCTTTCTGAGCCGGGTCGTCGAGCCCGGGGACGAGGCCGCCGGACGTTGGGTGCGGGAGTACGGGGTGGGGGAAGTGGTGCGGCGGCTTCGGGAGGGGGCACAGCCCCTGCCGGGCGTGAGCGACAAGCGGTGGGACGGCCTGCGGGCCCGCGCGCTGTCGGCCGACCCCCGCCGGGACCTCGACGTCGCCCGGGAGGCCGGGGTGCGGTTCCTGCGCCCCGGGGACATGGAGTGGCCGCGGCAACTCGACGACCTGGGGGACGCGCGGCCCATCGGGTTGTGGGTGCGAGGGCCGGCCAGTCTGCGGATGTGGGCCCTGCGTTCCGTGGCCGTCGTCGGGGCGCGAGCCTGCACCGAGTACGGCGCCCACATGGCGGCCACCCTCGCCGGTGACCTCGCCGAGCGGGGATGGGTGGTGGTGTCCGGCGGGGCCTACGGCGTCGACGGCGCGGCCCATCGTGGCGCCCTCGGCGTCGGCGGTGCCACCGTCGCCGTGCTGGCCTGCGGGGTCGACCGTCCCTACCCACGCGGGCACACCCAGTTGATCAACAGGATCGCGGGCCAGGGGCTGGTGATCGGGGAACTGCCTCCGGGCGATCACCCGACGCCCAGCCGGTTCATCGTGCGCAACCGGGTGATCGCGGCTCTGACCCGAGGCACGGTCGTCGTCGAGGCCGCCCACCGCAGCGGCTCACTGGTCACGGCTCGGGCCGCCCAGCGGCTGGGCCGGCACACGATGGCGGTACCCGGCCCCGCCACCAGCGGGCTCTCCGCCGGCGCCCACGAACTGCTGCGCGCTGACGCCGTACTGGTCACCGATGCCGCCGAGATCGTCGAACTCGTGGGTGACATGGGAGAACTCGCGCCCGAGCGACGTGGGCCCGTCCTGCCGCGCGACCTGCTGGAACCGGGCGCGCGTCGCGTCCTGTCCGCACTGCCCGCTCGTGGCGCGGCGAGAGCGGACGAGGTCGCGCGCGGCGCCCAGACCAGCGAGGACGACGCGGTCGCGCGACTGTACGAACTCCGCTCACTTGGTTACGTCGAACGACACGGCGACGGCTGGAAGTTGACACGCCAGGCAGTGATGTCCGTTCGAGTCGCTCGACGTCACTGTTGACCGAGCGTGTTCGGCCGTACGGGGGAACACGGACGCCCTTGTGAATTCCCCCAGTTGGGGTGTTCGGGTGATCACGTAGAGCGATCGCCCTGCCCCGGTGGGGCGTCCAGCGGAACGTATCTGCGTACGGCTTGCGCTCCGCTCTTCGCACACCGCGACTCCGCAGTCACGCTACGCTCACGGGGATTCCGGCGCAGAACGACACCACGACCCCCGAACGGCACCAGAACGACGTCAGACCGGCAGCTCCCCCAGGCCGCCCCAGTTCACGGCAGAACGGCACAAGGCAACGAATGCCCCAGCACACCTCCGGGCCCGACCGGGCGGCGCTCCCCCCAGCCGCCCGCGACGGTGGCAGCGTGCGACCACCCGCTCCCTCGACACTCGACGAGCTGTGGCGGTCGTACAAGGCGACGGGGGACGAGCGGTTGCGCGAGCAGCTGATCCTGCATTACTCGCCGCTCGTCAAGTACGTGGCAGGCCGGGTGAGCGTCGGTCTGCCGCCCAACGTCGAGCAAGCGGACTTCGTGTCCTCCGGGGTCTTCGGGCTCATCGACGCGATCGAGAAGTTCGACATCGACCGGGAGATCAAGTTCGAGACGTACGCGATCACGCGCATCAGGGGCGCGATGATCGACGAGCTGCGGGCCCTGGACTGGATCCCGCGGTCCGTGCGGCAGAAGGCGCGGAACGTGGAGCGGGCCTACGCGACCCTGGAGGCGCGGCTGCGGCGGACGCCCACGGAGGCGGAGGTGGCCGTCGAGATGGGCATCGCCGTGGACGAACTCCACGCCGTGTTCAGCCAGTTGTCGCTGGCGAACGTGGTGGCACTGGAGGAGTTGCTGCACGTCGGCGGCGAGGGCGGCGACGGTCTGAGCGTCATGGACACGCTGGAGGACACCGCCGCGGACAATCCGGTGGAGGTGGCCGAGGACCGGGAGCTGCGACGGTTCCTGGCACGGGCGATCAACACCCTGCCGGAGCGGGAGAAGACGGTCGTCACGCTGTACTACTACGAGGGGCTGACCCTCGCCGAGATCGGCAATGTGCTGGGCGTGACCGAGAGCCGGGTGAGTCAGATCCACACCAAGTCGGTGCTGCAGCTGCGGGCGAAGCTGGCCGGCTTCGGTCGTTGACCGGGCGGGGCGCGTCGTTGGGGTTCCGCGGAGAGACTCCCGTCCGTGGTGGCACCTCCGTAAAGTGGTTGACGTGCCAAGGATTCGAGCGGCCTCCGTGGCCGAGCACCGGTCGATGCAGCGAGCCGCCCTGCTGGACGCGGCGCGGTCCCTGTTGTCCGAGGGCGGGACGGAGGCGCTGACCTTCCCGGCTCTCGCCGAGCGGACGGGACTCGCGCGCTCGTCCGTGTACGAGTACTTCCGTTCGCGGGCAGCCGTGGTCGAGGAACTGTGCGAGGTCGACTTCCCCCTGTGGGCCGCGGAGGTCTCCACGGCGATGGAACGGGAGTCGACGGCCGAGGGCAAGGTCGAGGCGTACGTACGACAGCAGCTCGCGCTGGTCGGGGACCGGCGGCACCGGGCTGTGGTGGCGATCTCCGCGAGTGAGCTGGACGCGGGGGCCCGGGAGAAGATCCGGGCGGCGCACGGCGGCCTGGTCGCGATGATCGTCGAGGCGCTGGCGGAGATGGGGCACCGCGAGCCTCGGCTGGCGGCCATGCTGTTGCAGGGCGTCGTGGACGCGGCCGTGCGGCGGATCGAGCTGGGCGCGGCGGAGGAGCCTTCGGCCATCACCGAGGCCGCCGTGGCCATGGCGCTGCGGGGGGTTGGGGGCTGACCGTTCGGGTGGGCCGTTCGCTTGACCCGGGTCGGGTCGAGGGGGTGTGCCTCCTCTGCGAGGGCGCGCCGGCCGGTCGGGCGCCTCGCTCGGCACGCCCTCACGGGGGCGCATGCGCTCGCCGGTGGCGGCCTGTGCCGTCGGCGCCCGGCGGGTGCCCGCCTGTGACGTCGGCTCTTTCGGTGTGGCCCGTGCCCAGCGAGGCCGGTCCTTGAGCCCGAGCCCTTCTGCACGGCCCGCGCCGGGCGGCGCCCGCCTGCGAGGTCCGCGGCGGTGCCTGCCTGTGCGGCCCCTGTGCCTGGCGGTGTCTGCCTGTGAGGTCCGTGCCTGGCGGTGTCTGCCTGTGAGGTCCGTGCCGGCGGTGTCTGCTCGTGAGGTCCGTGCCCGGCGGCGTCCGCTCGTGAGGTCCGTGCCCGGCGATGCCCACCCGTGTCGCGCGAACCCGCGTCCCCCGGCTCAGCACGGCCACCGCCGCTGCCGGAGGCCCGGAGGCTCGGAGGCTCGGAGGTCAGAAGCCCGAAGCCCGAAGCCCGAAGCCCGAAGCCCGAAGCCCGGAGGCCCGGAGCGCTGGCGCCTGACGGATGACGGATGACGGATGACGCAGTACGAACGACGGCAGACGGCAGACCACGGGCGACAGGCGACGGACGACGGGCGACTGACGGCGGACGGAGGGCGAAGGCGGCGGCGATCTCGCTCACCGCGGCACGGGCACCCCCAGTACCGGCAGCAACCGCGATGGTCCCCTGTGCAGCAGCCAGGGCGGCAGCAGCGCGAGCGGATCCAGATAGGCCTCGCCTCTCCGCAGCCCCCAGTGCACGCACGTCCCCGCGCAGTGCGACCCGGTCGCCTCCGCCGTGCCCACGACCTGGCCCGCGTCCACCTCGTCGCCTTTCCTCACGGTCGCCCGCACCGGCTCGTACGTCGTCCGCAAGGGTGGACTTCCCGTCCCCGTCAGCTCCACCGAGACCACCCCCTTTCCCGCGACCCGGCCCGCGAAGGACACCCGTCCGGCCGCCACCGCCCGCACCGGGGATGCGCCGGCGGCCGCCAGGTCGATGCCGCGGTGGCCGCGGGCGTACGGGGAGGCCGGGGGTTCCCAACCGCGGAGGATCGAGGGGCGTGAGGCCACGGGCCAGGTGCGCCCGATCGGCGGAACCACAGGCGCCGGGGCCGGCTCCGCGCGGGCCGTCGTGGCGGTCGGGGTCAGCCGCGGGGCCGGTGCCAGCAGGACGGCCGCCGTCAGGAGCAGCAGCAGAATCAGCCGCCCGCAGACCCTCGCCGCGCCGACCGCCCGGGGCGTTCCCGGCTTCCTCGCACATCGATTCGCTCGCATGGCAGAACCGTCGCGCATGTCCGTCGATCATGGCCGGGATCTGTGGACAACTCCCGGGTTGTGGACATCGGCGTCACCCGCCGCCTCGCGGGTCCCGTACACTTCTTCTGGCGATCCGGGTCACCGGGTCGACTTCGCACGCCCCGACACGGCCACCGGAAACGGTCCGTGTCAGCGCCCCTCGGTCCTTCGTGGCACGGCGCATGTGGGCGTCAGGCGCGGGAGCCGTCCGGCATCCGCGGCACAACCGAGAACATTCAAGGAGATACGGCCATGGCCGTCGTCACGATGCGGGAGCTGCTGGAGAGCGGCGTCCACTTCGGTCACCAGACCCGTCGTTGGAACCCGAAGATGAAGCGGTTCATCTTCACGGAGCGCAACGGCATCTACATCATCGACCTGCTCCAGTCGCTGTCGTACATCGACCGCGCCTACGAGTTCGTCAAGGAGACCGTCGCCCACGGCGGCACGGTCATGTTCGTCGGCACGAAGAAGCAGGCGCAGGAGGCCATCGCCGAGCAGGCCACCCGCGTCGGCATGCCCTACGTCAACCAGCGCTGGCTGGGCGGCATGCTCACCAACTTCTCGACGGTCTACAAGCGTCTGCAGCGCCTGAAGGAGCTTGAGCAGATCGACTTCGAGGACGTCGCGTCCTCCGGTCTGACCAAGAAGGAGCTGCTGGTCCTCTCCCGCGAGAAGGCCAAGCTGGAGAAGACCCTCGGCGGTATCCGCGAGATGCAGAAGGTGCCCAGCGCCGTCTGGATCGTGGACACCAAGAAGGAGCACATCGCCGTTGGTGAGGCCCGGAAGCTGAACATTCCGGTTGTCGCCATCCTCGACACCAACTGCGACCCCGACGAGGTCGACTACAAGATCCCGGGCAACGACGACGCGATCCGCTCCGTCACCCTGCTCACCCGTGTGATCGCCGACGCCGTCGCCGAGGGCCTCATCGCCCGTTCCGGCGTGGCGACGGAGGGCAAGGGCGAGAAGGCCGCGGGCGAGCCGCTCGCCGAGTGGGAGCGCGACCTGCTCGAGGGCGAGAAGAAGGCCGAGGAGGCCCCGGCCGCTGCCGAGGCGCCCGCTGCCGAGGCCCCCGCCGCCGAGGCTCCGGCCGCCGAGGCCCCCGCCGCCGAGGCTCCGGCCGCCGAGGGCGAGCAGGCCTGACCGTCTTGTCAGCGTTGACGGCGGGAGCGGTCCTGCGACCAGTCAAGTCCGCTCCCGCCGTTCACCCGTAGGTCAGCGGTAGGCAGCGACCTCCGTCCACAGTTGAGGTCGCACCCCGTAGATCTTCGATCTTCCAGACTTCGAGAAAGATTCACAGACTCATGGCGAACTACACCGCCGCCGACGTCAAGAAGCTCCGTGAGCTCACGGGCGCCGGCATGATGGACTGCAAGAAGGCGCTGGACGAGGCCGAGGGCAACGTCGAGAAGGCCGTCGAGGCGCTCCGCATCAAGGGCCAGAAGGGCGTCGCCAAGCGTGAGGGCCGCTCCGCCGAGAACGGCGCCGTGGTCTCGATCATCGCTGACGACAACTCCTCCGGTGTCCTCGTCGAGCTGAAGTGCGAGACGGACTTCGTCGCCAAGGGCGAGAAGTTCCAGGCCGTCGCCACCGCGATCGCCGAGCACGTCGCCAAGACCTCCCCGGCCGACATCGAGGCCCTGCTCGCCTCCGAGATCGAGGCCGGCAAGACCGTCCAGGCGTTCGTGGACGAGGCCAACGCCAACCTCGGCGAGAAGATCGTCCTGGACCGCTTCGCGCAGTTCGCCGACGGCTTCGTGATCGCGTACATGCACCGCACGATGCCCGACCTGCCCCCGCAGATCGGTGTCCTCGTCGAGCTGGACAAGCCGAACGCCGAGGTCGCCAAGGGCGTCGCCCAGCACATCGCCGCCTTCGCGCCGAAGTACCTCTCCAAGGAGGACGTGCCGGCCGAGGTCATCGAGTCCGAGCGTCGTATCGCCGAGGAGACCACCCGCGCCGAGGGCAAGCCCGAGGCCGCGATCGCCAAGATCGTCGAGGGTCGGGTGAACGGCTTCTTCAAGGACGCCACGCTGCTCGGTCAGCCGTACGCGCTCGACAACAAGAAGTCGGTCCAGAAGGTCCTGGACGAGGCCGGTGTCACCCTGAAGCGCTTCACGCGCATCAAGGTCGGCATCTGAGTCCGTACCGCGATCGACGCTCGACCCCGATAGGGTCGAAGGCAGTCGTCAGCATCCATGACGGATGCCGTCACCACGCACGCGCGCGTGACGGACGACAGCAGATCTGACGAGGAGGCCATTGCCGCGCATGGGATGCGAAACACGCCCGGGCCGGCAGTGGCCTTCTTCGTATGTGCACCACGTAACAAAGGCGGGATCTCGATGACCACCAAGGCCCAGAAGAGCGACGACGGCAAAGTACACGGCCGGTTTCTGCTGAAGCTGTCCGGAGAGGCCTTCTCCGGTGGCGGGGGACTCGGCGTCGACCCGGACGTGGTGCACAAGATCGCCCGCGAGATCGCCGCCGTCGTGCGTGACGGCGCGCAGGTCGCGGTCGTCATCGGCGGTGGCAACTTCTTCCGCGGTGCCGAACTCCAGCAGCGCGGCATGGACCGGGCCCGCTCCGACTACATGGGCATGCTCGGCACCGTGATGAACTGTCTCGCCCTCCAGGACTTCCTGGAGAAGGAGGGCATCGACAGCCGGGTCCAGACCGCCATCACCATGGGCCAGGTCGCCGAGCCGTACATCCCGCTGCGGGCCGTGCGCCACCTGGAGAAGGGCCGTGTGGTCATCTTCGGCGCCGGTATGGGCATGCCGTACTTCTCCACCGACACCACCGCCGCCCAGCGCGCCCTGGAGATCGACGCCGAGGCGCTGCTCATGGGCAAGAACGGCGTGGACGGGGTCTACGACGCCGACCCCAAGACCAATCCCGACGCGGTCAAGTTCGACTCCCTCGGCTACGGCGAGGTCATCACCCGCGACCTGAAGGTCGCCGACGCCACCGCCATCACCCTGTGCCGCGACAACAACCTCCCGATCCTCGTCTTCGAGCTTCTGACGGAGGGCAATATCGCCCGCGCCGTCAAGGGTGAGAAGATCGGCACGCTCGTGGGTGAGCAGGGCAGCCAGGGCTGACGCCCGAGTACCACCCCGTCCGGGGGACGGACGGGACGGACCCTGACCGGGGGATGGACAATGTCCTGCGGGTCGGGAACCGTGCAGGAAGAAGACGCGACGCAGCCGGCCGCCGCCCTCCATCCAGGAACCGCAGCCGGGCCTTTACTCAAGACGCAGGAGCAAGTGGTGATCGAAGAGACCCTCCTCGAGGCCGAGGAGAAGATGGAGAAGGCCGTCGTGGTCGCCAAGGAGGACTTCGCCGCGATCCGCACCGGCCGTGCGCACCCGGCGATGTTCAACAAGATCGTGGCCGACTACTACGGTGCGCCGACGCCGATCAACCAGCTGGCTTCGTTCTCCGTGCCGGAGCCGCGCATGGCGGTCGTGACCCCGTTCGACAAGACCGCGCTGCGCAACATCGAGCAGGCGATCCGGGACTCCGACCTGGGCGTCAACCCGAGCAACGACGGCAACATCATCCGAGTGGTGTTCCCCGAGCTCACCGAGGAGCGCCGCCGCGACTACATCAAGGTCGCCAAGGGCAAGGCCGAGGACGCGCGGGTGTCCATTCGCTCCGTCCGCCGCAAGGCGAAGGACGCCATCGACAAGCTGATCAAGGACGGCGAGATCGGCGAGGACGAGGGCCGCCGCGCGGAGAAGGAGCTCGACGACACCACGCACAAGTACGTCGCTCAGGTGGACGAGCTCCTCAAGCACAAGGAAGCTGAGCTGCTCGAGGTCTGATGAACGACTCTTCCTGGGGCGCTCCGCCACAAGCCGGGCAGGCCGGGTACTGGGGGGCCGCCGACCGTGGACCTGTCCAGGGGGCTGCCCCGGCGGGTCCCACGTACGATGCGCCTGAGGCGCAGCAGACTCGCCCCATGCCCATCGTGCCCGAGGTACCCGCGTACGGCGGAGACCAGGATGACGACCGGGGGGCCGCTCGGCTGAGCGGCCCCTTGTTCCGCGACCAGCCGCCGCAGGCGCGGCCTTACGACACGCCGCAGGCGCGGCCCTTCGAGGCGGCGCCGCAGAATCCGGAGCCCATGCCCGACGCCCCGCAGCCGGCGCCCCCGCCGCAGAAGAAGAGCGCGGGGCGCGACCTGGGTGCGGCCATAGGAGTCGGTGTCGGACTCGGCGTGGTGATCGTCGCGTCGCTGTTCGTCGTCAAGGCCGTGTTCGTCGGCGTGGTCGCGGTCGCCGTGGTCGTGGGCCTGTGGGAGCTGACGAAGCGGCTCGAAGAGCGCAAGGGCATCAAGGCGCCGCTCGTGCCGCTCGCGGTCGGCGGTGCGGCCATGGTCGTCGCCGGGTACGTCCGGGGCGCCGAGGGCGCCTGGGTGTCGATGGCGCTGACCGCGCTGGCCGTACTGGTCTGGCGCATGACGGAGCCCCCAGAGGGCTACCTCAAGGACGTCACCGCGGGCGTCTTCGCCGCCTTCTACGTGCCGTTCCTGGCCACGTTCGTCGCGATGATGCTCACCGCTGAGGACGGGGCGTTCCGGGTCCTGACGTTCCTGCTGCTGACGGTCGTCAGCGACACCGGGGCGTACGCCGTCGGCTGGCGCTTCGGCAAGCACAAGCTGGCCCCGCGCATCAGCCCGGGCAAGACCCGCGAGGGCCTGCTCGGCGCGGTGAGCTTCGCGATGGTGGCGGGCGCGCTGTGCATGGAGTTCCTGATCGACGACGGAGCCTGGTGGCAGGGTCTGCTGCTGGGCCTCGCGGTCGCGGCCAGTGCCACGCTCGGCGATCTCGGCGAGTCCATGATCAAACGGGACCTGGGCATCAAGGACATGGGCACCTTGCTGCCGGGCCACGGTGGGATCATGGACCGGCTGGACTCGCTGCTGCCCACGGCACCCGTGGTGTGGCTGCTGATGGTGATCTTCGTGGGGTCGGGCTGACCAAGTCGTGACCGGAAGCCCTCGCTCTTGTCGAGCGGGGGCTTTCTGCCGTGGTGCCCCCGGCCGCGCGGTGGGACGATGCGGGTGTACGTCATCGAAGGCACCCGAAGGGGGTCGTCATGACCGCCATCCGAGAAGTCATCGACGTCGACTGCACGCCGGCTGAGCTCTACGCGTATGTCACCGACCCGTCCCACCTGCCGGAATGGCAGCTGAGCGCGGTCTCCGCGGAGCGACTCGACGAGGGGCCCGTCCACGCCGGCTCACAGGTCCGGGTCACCCGCCGCATCGGAAGCCGCCAGATTCCGATGACCATGGAGTTCGACGAGCTCGACCCACCGCACAGCTGGGACATGCACGGGGTCGACGGTCCCATCCGGCCCCGGACCCACGGCGAGATCGAACCGCTCGACGGCGGGCGCCGCTCCCGGCTGACGATAGACATCGACTTCGAGGGACACGGCCTGGGCAAGGCTCTGGTGCCCCTCGTCGTCCGCCCGCAGGTCCGCAAGGAACTGCCCCGCGACGAGCGACTGCTCAAGGACAGGCTGGAGGGCACGGGCGGCTGAGGGCAGACGAGCGGGACCGGGTCACGCACGGCGGGCGCCGACCCGGGCCGCCACCTCGTCCTCGAAGAAGACGACGGGCAGGTCGGCACCCGGTCCAGGCGTCGGCCGTCACCGGTTCCCTGACGGCCCCGTGCGCTCGCCGCTGCCGCTCTCATCTGCGACGACAGCCGTCGAAAGCCACGGTCGCAGGTCACCCGATTCGACCTGCGACACTGGTACGGCCATGCCTAAGCCCGGAGAACTGCTGTGCTCCGGGCACGAAGAAGGCCCCTACCAGCGGTTTTTGCCGCCAGCAGGGGCCGTCTCGTACCTGGTGTGCCGTCCCTGGGCCGTCCCTGGGCCGTGCCTCGACGGTTAGAAGTGAGGTAGGCGGCGGCGCACCGCCTTGCCGCTCGCCGCTAGGAACTGTTTAACAGCAGCGCCGTGGCGGTCCCAGAGATCGGAATAGTCGGCATCGTTCAGGCTCGCACGTCGCCAGCCGCTTCCCAGCCGCCGACCAGCCCTGCTGAGCTGGTCCAGTGACGAGAGCAGTGCTTCATCCTTCGAGAGGATGTGCACCCGGGCGGTTGCCAGCCGCAGGGCTGAAAGATCCCAACTAGCTACTCGCCCCTCCAAGCCCAGGTGGCGTTCTTCCCAGATGCGGTCTCGGAACTCGGTGGAGGACGCCGCCACCACAGCGCACTGCTCCAGTAGAAGCTCCGAGATGCGAGCCCGCTCCTCAGCCCGCTTCACCAGGTGCTGGCCCACGAGCGCGATCGCGGCACCAGCAATGGTTGCTAACAATGTCCCCCATGCACCCATGTTGAGCATTGTTCCCGTGCCTTGCCCCGGCGCATGCATGTCAGGTGGAAGTGAGGGTGCGCGGCGCCCCGGCTAGGACATAGGACGCCGTCCACTGCTTTCCTGGTCCGACGTTGTTGCCCTTAGGGGCCGGGCGTCCCTGAGCCGTCAGGACTGTGCCTCCGGCGGGGGATCGGCCGGCACCGGGACGGAGGGGGCACCGTCGCCGACTGTGGGCACGTCGTGGCCGATGCTGGGGGCTCCCATCCCGCACACCATTGACCCAGGCAGAGCCGAGCAGGCGCGGCCCCTGGCGTCCAGGTCGTTCGTACAGTGGCGCGCTCCACCTGGACGCCAGGGACCACGCCCGCTGGCGTGGGACTCTTGCGACGCGTGCCCCTTGTTTCTGCAAAACAGCGACTTTCGTTGGTGAGCCGTTTTCAAAGTCGCTCAGCAGGCGATGGGAAGTTCTGGGCCGCCTGACAGGTGGAGTTGCAGCCGCTGGGGAGGGACCGCGTCGTCTCTTCGGGTCGTGCGGGTCTTGTGCTGCAGCGGCGGGCGGAGACCTGCAGTGCGATCACTGAGACGCTTCACAGGCTGACGACGACCAGGGCGGTGTCGTCTGTGACGCCTTGGGCGGGGATCAGGTCGTTCATCACGGCATCGGCGAGTGCTTCGGGGGTGGTGAGTTCCTTGTGGCGGATCAGGGCGTCGGTGAGTTGGCTGAGTCCGGTGTCGATGTCCTGGTGGCGGCGTTCGATGAGTCCGTCGGTGTAGAGCAGGAGGGTGCCGCCGTCGGTGAAGGCGGTGGTGGCTTCCGGCCGAGGGCTGGACTCGAAGACGGCATCCAGCGGCGGATCGGTCGCCTGGTCCAACAGCTCCACAGTGCCGTCGGTACGAAGAAGGACCGGAGGGGGGTGGCCGGCGCTGGAGTAGGTGATGAGGTGGCGGCTGAAGTCGATGAAGGCGGTCACCGCGGTGGTCGACTCGGCGCCGGTGACGCAATGCGCGTACCGGCCGAGGACCTCGAGGGCCTGTGCGGGGCCGGTGGCGACCAGGGAGGTGGCGGACAGGGCGCTACGGAGCTGGCCCATGATGCCTGCGGCCTCCAGGCCGTGGCCGACGACATCGCCTACGGCCACGGCGATCTTGTCGCCGTCCTGGAGTTGGACCAGGTCGTACCAGTCGCCACAGACATTGAGGGAGCCGACCGCGGGCCGGTAGCGGACGGCGAACCGGTGATGGCCGATCGGGGGCGGAACGGGGAGCATGGCGCGCTGCAGGGCGAGGGCGACCTCGCGCTCGCGGGCGTGGGCGCGACGCAGGCGCTCGTTGATTTCGTGCAGCTGCCGCATCCGGCTGAAGAGCTCGGCCTCAAGCTGGAGTGAGCCGTCCGGCCGGCTGGAGGCGCGCAGGAGTTCAGTGACTTCCTCGACGCGGTGGATCACCAGGGTGATCTGGCCGTCGGGCGCGAAGACGGGCGCGTTGACCACGCTCCAGTAGCGTTCCTCCCAATGGCCGGGGCGCTGCGCGGATTCCACGTCGTAGCGCTGCAGGTCCATGTCGATCTTGCGGTTGGCCAGGACCGCTCGCAGGGATGCCTCCAGGTGGCGGGCGTCGGAGGCTGCCGGGTCCCGCGGGCTGCCGGGGAAGGCGTCGAAAAGGTAGCGGCCCACCACCTGGTCGCGGCTGCGTCCGGCCTGGCGCAGCCACGCGAGGTTGGCGTCGGCGAAGACCAGTTCGGGAGTCAGCAGAGCGACCGCGCCCGGCAGCGCTCTGAACACTGCCGCGTAGTCGATAATCATGGATGCAGGATATGGACAAATGGTGCGATTCATGCTTCCTGGCATCGCCCTGATGGAGACCCGCCCCTTCCTCTGTCGGCGGCAACCCGATCAGTGAACTAAGGCCTGGTCAACGGGGAGGTCCTCGGGTGCACCGCCCACAACCGCCAGGTCAAGGTCCGGCTTGATGAGGGGCCGGCAGCCGACGAGTGATCTCCGCTGGGCCGTCTCTGGGCCTTCTCTGGGCCGTCCGAGGCCGCTCAGCGGCGACCGGTGACGACTACCTACGGCAGCCGTAGCAGGCGACAGCCGCAGGTCACCCGATTCGATCTGCGACACTGGTACAGCCATGCCTAAGCCCGGAGAACTCACTTTCGTCGCCCCGCGCGGAGCCAAGAAGCCGCCGCGGCATCTTGCCGATCTCACGCCCGGAGAGCGCAAGGACGCCGTTGCCGCGATCGGCGAGAAGCCGTTTCGTGCCAAGCAGCTCTCGCAGCACTACTTCGCGCGGTACGCGCACGACCCGGAGCAGTGGACCGACATCCCCGCCGGTTCGCGCGACAAGCTGCGCGAGGAGCTGTTCCCTGAGCTGATGACCGTCGTACGGCATCTGTCGACCGACCAGGGCGACACCCGCAAGACGCTGTGGCGGCTGTTCGACGGGACGCTCGTGGAGTCGGTGCTGATGCGGTACCCGGACCGGGTGACGATGTGCATCAGCTCGCAGGCGGGGTGCGGGATGAACTGCCCGTTCTGTGCGACCGGGCAGGCGGGGCTGGACCGCAATCTGTCCACCGCCGAGATCGTCCACCAGATCGTGGACGGGATGCGGGCGCTGCGGGACGGAGAGGTGCCGGGTGGGCCGGCGAGGCTGTCGAACATCGTCTTCATGGGGATGGGCGAGCCGCTCGCCAACTACAACCGGGTCGTGGGGGCCATCCGGCGGCTGACCGATCCCGAGCCCGACGGGCTGGGGCTGTCCCAGCGCGGGATCACCGTCTCGACGGTCGGGCTCGTCCCGGCCATCCACCGGTTCGCCGACGAGGGCTTCAAGTGCCGGCTCGCCATCTCGCTGCACGCCCCCGACGACGAGCTGCGCGACACCCTCGTCCCCGTGAACACGCGGTGGAAGGTGCGGGAGGTCCTCGACGCCGGGTTCGAGTACGTCGCGAAGAGCGGACGGCGGCTGTCCATCGAGTACGCCCTCATCCGGGACATCAACGACCAGGCCTGGCGCGGTGACCGGCTCGGGCGGCTGCTCAAGGGCAAGCCCGTGCATGTGAACCTGATTCCGTTGAACCCGACTCCCGGTTCGAAGTGGACCGCCTCCCGGCCCGAGGACGAGAAGGCGTTCGTCGAAGCCATCGCCGCGCATGGTGTGCCGGTGACGATTCGGGACACCCGTGGTCAGGAGATCGACGGGGCGTGTGGGCAGCTCGCCGCGACCGAGCGGTAGTCTGACCGCCGTAAGAACATCTGCATATTCCGACAGGGGAGCGCCACAGCGCTGAGAGTGCGGCACCGGCCGCAGACCCTCCGAACCTGGCCCAGGTCATTCTGGGTAGGGAGATCGGTCACCACTCAAGCTGTTGCGCCCTGCCCGGAGCCCCTGGGGTTCCGGCCAGGGCCGCGTCTCTTCCTGGTCACTCCAGGAGGAATCAGTGAGCATCACCAAGTACAAGGCCACGGCCTCGCTCGCCGGTCTCGGTCTCCTCGCGCTGCCCGCGCTGGCCGCGTGCGGATCGTCCGACGGCGACGGCGCAGGGGGCAGCGGTGGTGGTTCCAAGACCGTCACGCTGGTCAGCCACAACTCGTGGGCCGTGTCCAAGGACGTCCTCGCCGCCTTCGAGAAGAAGTCCGGCTACAAGGTCAAGGTCCTGGAGGACGGCGACGCCGGGCAGGCCGTCAACAAGGCGATCCTGACCAAGGACAACCCGCAGGGCGACGTCTTCTTCGGCGTCGACAACACCCTGCTCTCCCGCGCGCTCGACAACGGGCTGTTCCAGTCGTACGAGGCCAAGGGCTCCGACCAGGTCCTGCCCGAGTACCGGGTCGACCAGGACAAGCACCGGGTGACGCCCGTCGACACCGGCGACATCTGCGTCAACTACGACAAGGCGTACTTCAGCGAGCACAAGCTGACCCCGCCCGCCTCCTTCGACGACCTGGTCAAGCCCGAGTACCGCAACCTCCTCGTCACCGAGAACGCCTCCACCTCCTCGCCGGGCCTGGGCTTCCTGCTCGGCACCGCCGCCAGGTACGGCGACGACGGCTGGCAGGACTACTGGAAGAAGCTGAAGGCCAACGGCGTCAAGGTCGTCGACGGCTGGGAGCAGGCCTACAACGAGGAGTTCTCCGGCTCCGCGGGCGGCAAGAAGGCCAAGGCCGACCGGCCGCTCGTCGTGTCGTACGCCTCCTCACCGCCCGCCGAGGTGATCTACGCCGATCCCAAGCCGACCACCGCGCCCACAGGCGTAGCGACCGGCACCTGCTTCCGCCAGGTCGAGTACGCGGGCCTGCTGAGCAACGCCCGCAACGCCGAGGGCGGCAAGGCGCTCCTCGACTTCCTGCTGAGCACGACGTTCCAGGAGGACATGCCGCTCAACATGTTCGTCTACCCGGTGCGCGAGGGCGCCCAGGTGCCGCCGGAGTTCACGAAGTACGGCCCGCAGGCGGAGGACCCCGAGACGATGGCCCCGGCGAAGATCGCCGACAACCGTGACGACTGGGTCAAGTCGTGGACCTCGCTCGTACTGAAGTAGCGGCCTCCCGCACGAGGGCCGCGCGGGGCGCGGCGGTGCCGCTCGGTCTCGTCGCCGTACCCGTCGCGTTCTTCGCGGTCTTCTTCGCCTATCCCGTCGCCGCCATCGTCGCGCGCGGTCTGAAGGCCGACGGGGCCTGGCAGTTCGGGCGCCTCCTGGATGTGCTCGCGGAGCCCGACATCCGGCACGTCCTGTGGTTCACCACCTGGCAGGCGCTCGCCTCCACCGCGCTCACCCTGCTGATCGCGCTGCCGGGCGCCTATGTCTTCGCGCGCTTCGACTTCCCCGGCAAACAGGTGCTGCGGGCCGTGGTGACCGTCCCCTTCGTGCTGCCGACGGTCGTCGTCGGCACGGCGTTCCTCGCGCTGGTCGGCCGCGGCGGACTCCTCGACGAGCTGTGGGGCGTACGGCTGGACACCACCGTGTGGGCGATCCTCCTCGCGCACGTCTTCTTCAACTACGCCGTCGTCGTCAGGACCGTCGGCGGGCTCTGGTCCCAGCTCGACCCGCGGCAGGAGGAGGCCGCGCGGATGCTCGGAGCGTCCCGCCTGACCGCCTGGCGGACCGTGACCCTCCCGGCGCTGGCGCCCGCCGTGGCCGCTGCCGCGCTCATGGTCTTCCTGTTCACCTTCACCTCCTTCGGCGTGGTGCAGATCCTCGGCGGACCGACCTTCTCCACCCTCGAAGTGGAGATCTACCGGCAGACCTCGGAGATCTTCGACCTGTCCACGGCCGCCGTCCTGACGATGATCCAGTTCCTGGCGGTGGGCGCGATCCTCGCCGTGCACGCCTGGACGGTACGGCGGCGGGAGAGCGCCCTGCGCCTGGTGGACGCGTCCGTGACAGCGCGCAGGCCGCGAGGTGCGGGGCAGTGGGCGCTGCTCGCCGGTGTCCTGGCCGTCGTCGCGGTCTTGGTGCTGCTGCCGCTCGCCGTCCTGGTCCAGCGGTCGCTGGACGCCCCCGACTTCGGCTACTACCGCGCGCTGACCGACGCCGACGGCGGGGTCTTCCTCGTCGCGCCGATCGAGGCGATCGGCAACTCGCTGCGGTACGCGGTCGTCGCCACGTTCATCGCCGTGCTGATCGGCGCTCTGGCCGCCGCCGCGCTGACCCGGCGGGACGCGGGCCGGTTCGTGCGGGGCTTCGACGCGCTGCTGATGCTGCCGCTCGGGGTGTCCGCGGTGACGGTCGGGTTCGGGTTCCTGATCGCCCTGGACGAGCCGCCGTTCGATCTGCGCGGTACGTGGATCCTGGTGCCGCTGGCCCAGGCGCTGGTCGGCGTGCCCTTCGTGGTACGGACCATGCTGCCCGTGCTGCGGGCCGTGGACCAGCGGTTGCGGGAGGCGGCGGCGGTGCTGGGGGCGTCGCCCTGGCGGGTCTGGCGGGAGATCGACCTGCCGATGGTACGGCGGGCGTTGCTGATCGCGGCCGGGTTCGCCTTCGCGGTGTCGCTGGGGGAGTTCGGCGCGACCGTCTTCATCGCCCGGCCCGACAACCCGACGCTGCCGGTCGCCGTGGCACGGCTGCTGGGGCGGGCCGGTGAGCTCAACTACGGCCAGGCGATGGCCCTTTCGACGGTGCTGATGGTGGTGTGCGCGGTGGCCCTGCTGGTGCTGGAGCGGCTGCGGACCGACCGGAGCGGGGAGTTCTAGATGCTGCTGAGCCTGCAAGGTGCGACGGTCCGCTTCGGTGGGCGGGCGGTGCTCGACGCCGTCGACCTGGACGTCGCCGAGCACGAGATCGTGTGCGTGCTCGGGCCCAGCGGCAGCGGCAAGTCGACGCTGCTGCGGACGGTGGCGGGTCTCCAGCCCCTCGACGCCGGGCGGGTGTCGCTCGACGGGCGGGACCAGGCCGGGGTGCCCGCGCACAAGCGGGGGGTGGGGCTGATGTTCCAGGACCATCAGCTGTTCCCGCAGCGGGACGTCGGCGGCAACGTGGCCTTCGGGGCGCGGATGCACGGCGCTTCCAAGGGGGAACAGGCCGAGCGGGTAGGGGAGTTGCTGGACCTGGTCGGGCTGCCGGGCGCCGCTCGCCGAGCCGTCGCCTCGCTCTCCGGCGGGGAGCAGCAGCGGGTGGCGCTGGCGCGGGCGCTCGCGCCCCGGCCGCGACTGCTGATGCTGGACGAGCCGCTGGGCCAGCTCGACCGCTCGCTGCGGGAGCGGCTGGTCGTCGAACTTCGGGAGCTGTTCGGCCGGTTGGGGACCACCGTGCTGGCGGTGACCCACGACCAGGGGGAGGCCTTCGCGCTCGCCGACCGGGTCGTGGTGATGCGGGACGGGCGGATCGCGCAGAGCGGGACGCCACTTGAGGTGTGGCAGCGGCCGGTGGACGAGTTCGTGGCCCGCTTCCTCGGCTTCGACAACGTGATCGCGGGCACGGTGCTCGGTGAGGCCGCGGACACGGCCTGGGGCAAGCTGCCGGTCGGCGCGGGCACCGCCCAGGGGCCGCGGACGCTGCTCGTACGGCCGGCCGGAGTGCGGCTCGTGGCCGCCGACGAGGGACTGCGCTGCACGGTCACCGCGCGGACGTTCAAGGGCACACATGTCGCCCTGCACCTCCAGCCGGAGGACGCGCCGCGACTGGAAGCGGCCTGTGCGCTGCGGGAGGCCCCGGCGGTCGGGGACACGGTCGGCGTGGAGTTCGACGCGGCGGAAACTGTCGTGCTCGGTTGATCGGCTCGCGCATAGGGTCGGGACATGACGTCTCTCCCGCATGATCGCTACTGCGATGAAATAGCCCACCAGGTCGGACTGTTGAGGGGCGTGGTGACCTCCGGCGCCGATCTGTCGACCACTGTCCCGACCTGCCCCGACTGGTCGCTGGAGCAGCTCGTACGGCACACCGGCGGGGCCCTGCGCTGGGCGGAACTGATGGTGCGCACGCGAGCCGAGGAGGAGATCGACGAGGAGCGGGTCCCCGGGGCGGGCGGCCCCGAGGCCGAGGGGGACGCCGCAGCGCTGGACGACTGGCTCGCGGAGACCGGCGAGATGCTCGTCGGCACGCTGCGGGAGGCCGGGCCGGACGCCGGGGTGTGGGGGTGGGCGGGGGCCCACGACGCCGGGTTCTGGGCCCGCCGTATGACGCACGAACTCACCGTCCACCGCGCGGACGCCACGCTCGCCGCCAAACTGCCCTACGAGGTCGCGCCGGAGGTGGCCGCCGACGCGGTCGACGAGTGGCTCCAGATCGTCGAGTGTGCCCAGCGGACGATCCCGGACGACCCGGCACGGGAGCTGCACCGCCCCGGGAGCAGCATCCATCTGCACGCCACCGACGCCGACGCGGTGCACGGTGAGTGGTTCATCGACCTGTCCGACGAGGTCGTCGCCTGGCGGCGCGGCCACGAGAAGGCGACCGTCGCCCTGCGCGGCCCCCTCACGGCCGTGCTGCTCGCCTTCTACCGGCGGCTGCCGCTGGACAGCCCCGAGGTGGAGGTGCTCGGCGAGCGGGAGTTGCTGGAGTTCTGGCTGGAGCGGGCCACCTTCGGCTGACGCCGCCCGGGAACGCGACGGGCCCGCCCCCGGCGACGGGAACGCGACGGGCCCGCCCCCGGCGACGGGGACGGACCACAAGGGTGTCGCTCGGTGTGGCTGCGGGGTCAGCGGTCGCCGTTCGCCCCGCGTCGGCGCAGACCGAAGAAGATCGCGCCACCGCCGACCGCCACCAGGGCGACCGCGATGCCGGCGATCAGGCCGGTGTTGGAGTTCGCGCCGGTCTCGGCGAGGTTGGAGTCACCGGCCGCCGGGGACGGGGCGTTGCTCTCGGTGCCCGCGGGGGCGGTGCTCTCGCTCTCCGAGGGGGTCGGGGCCGGGCTGTCGGTCTCCTCGGCCGGGGTCGAGGCGGAGTTGGACGGGGTCGGCTTCTGCGACGGGGCCGGCGGCTTCGGCTCGTCCTTCTTGCAGGCCGTCGACGGCGTCGTCAGGTTCGGCTTGATGTCCTCGTCGACATAGCCGACCGCCTTGACGTGGATGCGGTACTCCGCGTCCGGCTTCCAGTCCTCCGTGAAGGTGATGGTGACGCCCTCGCGCGAGCCCTTGACCACCTGCTCGCCGACCTTCTTCAGGTCCGCCCCGTTGTTCTGCAGGAAGACGCTGACGGTCGCGGGGATGCCGCTGGGGTCCACGTCGGTGACGGTGATGACGCCCTTGTCGCCGTCGCACTTGGCTTCGGCGGAGAATTCACTGATGTCGCACGCGAGAGCGTTGCCCGCGAGGCCGAGCGTCAGCGCGGCCGACGCGGAGGCAACACCCAGGGCGCGCACGGAACGCGCGACAGTACGGCGGTTTATGGACACGTTTGTCCTTACGAGTTGCATCACTGAGGGGGGTTGAACGGAGGCGGCGATGCGTCATCGCCGTCCCCCACGAGTCTCACTGGTTTATAAGCGTGACATAAGCAGTGTCAACGCATATGCCGTCCACAGGTGTTGGCTTTGCCTTCTTGTTAACCACCGAGACGTTTCAACGCCTCCGGAGCCTCTTCGATCCGGTCGACCAGGGCGATGCGCGACTCCATCGACCGGTCCCGGGCCAGCGACTTCAGCAGCGGCCACGTCGGGAGCTTCTCGGTCCAGTGCGTGCGGTCCACCAGAACCATGGGCGTGGGCTCGCCCCGCGACTCGTAGTAGTTCGGCGTGGCGTTGTCGAAGATCTCCTGTACGGTCCCGGCGGCGCCCGGCAGGAAGACGACGCCCGCGTTCGAACGGGCCAGCAGTCCGTCCTCGCGGGTGGCGTTGGCGAAGTACTTGGCGATGTGCGAGGCGAAGGGGTTCGGCGGCTCGTGGCCGTAGAACCAGGTCGGGATGCCGACGGAACGGCCACCCTGCGGCCAGCGCGCACGCACCTCGAAGGCGACCGCAGCCCACTCCGTGACGGAGGGCGTGAACCCGGGCGCCTTCGCCAGCAGCGCGAGGGCGTCGGCGAGCATGCCGTCGTCGTGAGGGGCGGCGTACGCGCCGAGGTTGGCCGCCTCCATCGCGCCCGGGCCGCCACCGGTGGCGACCGTGAAGCCCGCGCGGGCCAGTTCCCTGCCGAGCCGAGCGGCGCCCTCGTACTGCGCCGTGCCGCGGCGCATCGCGTGGCCACCCATGACGCCCACCACCCGGGCGCCGGACAGCAGTTCGTCGAGCGCGTCCGACACGGAGTCGTCGTGTACGGCGCGCAGCATGGACGCGTAGATGTCGCGATCCGCCTTGGTCCGCTGGAACCAGGCATAGGAGCGCGCGTCGGGTGTGGCCTCGTAACCGTCCGCCAGGGACGCGAAGAGCTCGTCGGGGGAGTAGACATGACCCCGGTACGGGTCGAAGGGCAGGCCGGGTATCGGCGGGAAGACCAGCGCACCGTCCGCACGGATCTTCGCCGCCGCGTCCTCGCGCATCGGGCAGCCGAGGAAGACGGCGCCCGCCGTGTCCGTGGTGAGCAGTTCGCGCGTACGGTCCGTCAGGTCGACGGCCTGGACGCGGAATCCGGTGAGGCTGCCGCGTGCGGAGACGGTCGCGTCGAACTCCTCGAGCGTCTCTATCTCACGGTCGTTGTGGTGGGCCGCATGGGCGGGCATCGTCTGCACCCGCCCATGCTAGGCACCCCACGAGAGCCGGTGGGGCTCAGCCCTCGATGGCCGCCGGGTCCATCCAGACGACCTCCCAGGAGTGGCCGTCGAGGTCGTCGAAGCCACGGCCGTACATGAAGTCCATGTCCTGGACCTTGTCCGACGCGGTGCCACCGGCGGCGACGGCCTTGTCGACCAACTCGTCCACCTTCGCGCGGCTCTCGGCGCTCAGGCAGATCAGCACCTCATTGGTGCGCGTGGCGTCCGCGATCTCCTTCTTGGTGAAGGTCGCGTAGAACGGCTTGGTGAGCAGCATGGCGACGATGGTGTCGCTGATCACGACGGAGGCCGCGTTCTCGTCGCTGAACTGCGGGTTGATCGAGTAACCGAGCTCCGTGAAGAACTTCTTCGAGGCGTCGAGGTCGTTCACGGGCAGGTTCACGAAGATCATCTGCTGGTAGGCCGTGGTCATCGGAGTCTCTCCCATCAGGGTGGCTGCTTTCGGAGGGGTAGACCGGGCCGCCGTCCCGAACTCATCGCCGGACGGGAGATTTCTTCGAAGAATTTTTTCCCCCGCCCTCACTGCGCCAGGGGCACTGCCGCCAACTCGGCCACGACCAGGGTGAGCGGGCCGAAGACGGTCAGCAGGACGCCGGCGCGCAGGGCGGCCGCCCCGCGGAGCAGCGTCGCGGGAGCGCCGAGGCGCAGCAGGGCGGCCGTGGTGTCGGCGCGGGTCTGCTTGGCTTCCACGGCGGCCGTGAGGAGCGTGGCCACGGTGCAACCGGTGACCAGGGCGACGCCGACGACGGTGAGGGGACCGAAGGGCGGCGCGGCCGCCGCGCCGGACACGGGAGCCATGGCGTAGGCGGCGGACGCGGCGGCGCACACGATGCCGAGGGGACGGCCGATCCGGGTGGCCTCCTCCATCAGGACGCGGCCGGCCAGGAGACGCAGCACCCCGGGGCGCGCGGACTGCAGGACCCGGCCGCACAGGTGGGTGAGGCCGGGGGCGGCCAGGGCGAGGCCCAGGGCGGTGAGCAGCCAGCCGATCACCAGGCCGGCGGGACCGGTGGGAAGCACGGGGGGCACGGTGAGCGCGGTGTCGGTCGGGGTGCGGCCGGCGTAGGACTCCACGGTGAGGCCCGCGGCGAGGACGGCGATGCCCCAGGGCAGTCCGACCGGGGGTTTGCGTACGGCCGGGGAGCCGATGAGGTGAGGGTCGAAGGCGGTCCGGTCCGAGCTTCTGGTCCGGACTGCGTCCGACACCTGCGCCGGGCGGTGGGGTGCGCCCGGGTGCGAGGTGCCGTCGTCAGCCACCTCGGCGGAACGACCGCCGCCCGCGGCGTCGCCGTGCGCGGACCCCGCGGGGTGGCCGTGCGACAGCGGCTCGGCCCGGCCCGCGGCCGACCGCGCCGGACCCGCGCCGTTCTTCGCGGTGCCGTTCGCCGCCGCGCCGCCGGGCCCCGGACGTGCGCCGAACCGCCCGTACGCCCCGAACGTCTCCCGCGGCCCCGACCTGCCGTACGCGCCGAACCGCCCGTAGGACCCGCCCTGGCCCCGCGCCCCGGTCGTCCCGGGCGTTCTCGGGCGCAGGGTCAGCGCCACCGCCGTCGACGCGATCGCCGGCACCAGCGCCAGCAGGGTCACCGTGGCCGGCAGCGGCAGTGGGTGGTCGGCGGCCAGGAACTCCGCCGCGGCACCGTCGAAGGGCATGCCCGTCAGGTCGCCGCGCAGATGGAGGAAGAACAGCAGGGCCAGCATCGAGCCGAGGGTGCAGGACAGGGCGGTGGTCGCCGCCGAGACGGCCATCAGACGGGCCGGGCCCAGGCCGATCGCCGAGAGCCCCGGCCTGGGTTTCGTGCCCGGATCGGTGCGGGCCACCGCCACCGCGAAGTGGACCGTCGCGGCCAGTGGGGGAACGCACCAGGCCAGACGCAGGAGGGACGCGGCGGGGGAGTCCGCGTGGGACATGGCGTAGCCCAGGGCGCACAGCAGCAGGAAGCCGGTGCCCGCCGAGGCGGCCGCGACCAGCAGGCGGCGCAGCTGTACGGCGGGCCGGCCACCGCGGCTCAGACGGAGAGCGAGCACGCGGCCCGGCCTTCCGACTCGCCGACCGGGGGCAGGTGCAGCGTGTTCACGCGCCGCCCGTCGAGGAGGGCGAGCGTGCGGTCGGCGAGGGGTGCCGCGTCCGCGTCGTAGGTGGCCAGGACGACGGTGATGCCGTGTGAGCGGGCCGCTGTGGTCAGGGTGCGCAACACCTGGATGCGGTCGGACCGGTGCAGCGGGGCGGTCGGCTCGTCGGCGAACACGACCGTGGGCGAGGGGGCCAGCGCCCGGGCGATGCAGACGCGCTGGCGTTCGGCCTGCACCAGCTGGTGGGGGCGCTTGCGGGCCACCTCGCCGACGTCGAGGCGCTCCAGCCACTCCAGCGCGACCGTCTTGGCGCGGCGACGGCTGGTGCCCCGCAGCATCAGCGGGAGGGCGGCGTTCTCCCAGACCTTCAGCTCCGGGACGAGGGTGGGGACCGGGTCGATCCAGCTGAAGCGGTCGCGGCGCAGCCGTTCGCGGGCCGCCGCGTTCATCGTGTGCACCGGCACGCTGTTGAACCAGATCTCACCGCGGCCCGTCGGCATCAGGCCGGACAGACACCGAAGGAGCGTGGTCTTGCCGCTGCCGCGCGAACCGATGACGGCGAGGACCTCGCCCTCCTGGACACCGAGCGAGACGCCGCTGAGAGCGGGCGAGCCGTCCTTGTAGGTGAAGTGCAGGGCGCGCGCCCAGAGCACGTCGTTGTCCGGCGGGGCCACCATGACGTACACCTCGCTTCTGATCCGTTTCCCGTACCTGATCCCCCGTGCGGGGGAACGAAGGCTCGGCCGATCGGTCACATGCACGCTAGGCAGCCGTCCCCCGGACCCCGGACAGCACACGGCCCCGGGCCGCCGTTTCTCACTCGAACGGGCGGCACCGGGGCCGGTGTGATCATCCCTGAGGAAGATCGCGGTCGGGGACGGTCAGAGCTTGGTCCACGCCTCCGACAGCGTCGCGCGCAGGATCTGCTCGATCTCGTCGAAGGTCTCCTGGTTGGAGATCAGCGGCGGGGCGAGCTGGACGACCGGGTCGCCGCGGTCGTCGGCACGGCAGTACAGGCCGTTCTCGTACAGCTTCTTGGAGAGGAAGCCGTACAGGACGCGCTCGGTCTCGGCGGCGTCGAAGGACTCCTTCGTCGCCTTGTCCTTGACCAGCTCGATGCCGTAGAAGAACCCGTTGCCGCGGACGTCGCCGACGATCGGCAGGTCGTACAGCTTCTCCAGCGTCGCCCGGAAGGCGCCCTCGTTGTCGAGGACGTGCTGGTTGAGGCCCTCGCGTTCGAACAGGTCGAGGTTGGCCAGGCCGACGGCCGCGGAGACCGGGTGGCCGCCGAAGGTGTAGCCGTGCAGGAAGGTGTTGTCGCCCTTGTAGAAGGGCTCGGCGAGGCGGTCGGAGATGATGCAGGCGCCGATGGGGGAGTAACCCGAGGTCATGCCCTTGGCGCAGGTGATCATGTCCGGGACGTAGCCGAACTTGTCGCAGGCGAACATCGTGCCGAGGCGGCCGAAGGCGCAGATGACCTCGTCCGAGACGAGCAGCACGTCGTACTGGTCGCAGATCTCGCGCACCCGCCGGAAGTAGCCGGGCGGCGGCGGGAAGCAGCCGCCGGCGTTCTGCACCGGCTCCAGGAAGACCGCGGCGACCGTGTCCGGGCCCTCGAAGAGGATCTGCTGCTCGATCTGGTCGGCGGCCCAGCGGCCGAAGGCCTCCGGGTCGTCGCCGAAGATCGGGGCGCGGTAGATGTTGGTGTTCGGGACCTTGTGGGCGCCGGGGACCAGCGGCTCGAACGGGGCCTTCAGGCCCGGCAGGCCGGTGATCGACAGGGCGCCCTGCGGGGTGCCGTGGTAGGCGACCGCGCGGGAGATCACCTTGTGCTTGGTGGGCTTGCCGACCAGCTTGAAGTACTGCTTGGCGAGCTTCCAGGCGGTCTCCACCGCCTCACCGCCGCCGGTGGTGAAGAAGACCTTGTTGAGGTCGCCCGGCGCATGGTCGGCCAGACGCTCCGCGAGTTCGACCGCCTTCGGGTGGGCGTAGGACCAGACCGGGAAGAACGCCAGCTCCTGCGCCTGCTTGAAGGCGGTCTCGGCCAGCTCGACGCGGCCGTGCCCGGCCTGGACCACGAACAGGCCGGCGAGACCGTCGAGGTAACGCTTGCCCTTGTCGTCGTAGATGTAGGTGCCCTCGCCCCGGACGATGGTGGGGACGGGGGAGTTCTCGTACGAGGACATGCGGGTGAAGTGCATCCACAGGTGGTCGTACGCGGTCCTGCTGAGGTCCTGAGGGCTGTTGGTGCTCACGGTTATCGGGTCCTCACGGTTATCGGGTTCCCCACATGTAGGTCTGCTTCTTGAGCTTGAGGTAGACGAAGCTCTCGGTCGAGCGCACTCCGGGGACGGCCCGGATGCGCCTGTTGATGACCTCCAGAAGGTGGTCGTCGTCCTCGCAGACGATCTCCACCATCAGGTCGAAGGACCCGGCGGTCATCACCACGTACTCGCACTCGGACATGGCGGTCAGGGCGTCGGCCACGGACTCCACGTCGCCCTCGACGTTCACGCCGACCATCGCCTGCCTGCGGAAGCCCACCGTGAGCGGGTCCGTGACGGCGACGATCTGCATCACGCCCTGGTCGAGCAGCTTCTGGACGCGCTGGCGTACGGCCGCCTCGGACAGGCCCACGGCCTTGCCGATCGCGGCGTACGGCCTGCGGCCGTCCTCCTGGAGCTGTTCGATGATGGCGAGGGAGACGGCGTCCAACTGGGGACCGCCGCCGTTCCTGGACTCGCGGGAGTCCCTGTGCTCTGCGCTTCGACTGGCCACGACGTCACTCTGCACGACGTATCGACAGTTCCGCAAGGTCGCTGCGATGAAATTCGTTGTTTACGCGACTGAGACCTGCGGATTTCGCAGGAGCGGGGCAAGTGGGGGTGTTGAAAACGTGGGTACGGCGATTAGGGTGGGTGTCTCAGAGAATGGACAGCTCGACCTGAAACAGGAGGCCGGCAGTGAGCACCGAGCTGGGACGGCTGCGCAAACTACGGAACTACATCGACGGTGAGTTCCGGGACGCCGCCGACGGACGGACCACCGAGGTGGTCAACCCCGCGACGGGCGAGGTGTACGCGACAGCGCCGCTGTCCGGGCAGGCGGACGTCGACGCCGCCATGGAGGCTGCTGCCCGGGCATTCCCCGGCTGGCGTGACACGACTCCCGCCGAGCGCCAGAAGGCCCTCCTGAAGATCGCGGACGCGTTCGAGGAGCGCGCCGAGGAGCTGATCGCCGCCGAGGTGGAGAACACCGGCAAGCCGGTCGGGCTCACCCGGTCGGAGGAGATCCCGCCGATGGTCGACCAGATCCGCTTCTTCGCGGGTGCGGCGCGGATGCTGGAGGGCCGCTCGGCCGGTGAGTACATGGAGGGCCTGACCTCGATCGTCCGCCGTGAGCCGGTCGGCGTCTGTGCGCAGGTCGCGCCCTGGAACTACCCGATGATGATGGCCGTGTGGAAGTTCGCCCCGGCCATCGCGGCGGGCAACACGGTCGTACTGAAGCCGTCGGACACGACTCCGGCGTCGACCGTCCTGATGGCCGACATCATGGGCTCGATCCTGCCCAAGGGTGTCTTCAACGTCATCACCGGTGACCGCGACACCGGCCGCATGATGGTCGAGCACGAGATCCCGGCCATGGCGTCCATCACCGGTTCGGTGCGGGCGGGCATGCAGGTCGCCGAGTCGGCGTCGAAGGACCTCAAGCGGGTCCACCTGGAGCTGGGCGGCAAGGCGCCGGTCGTCGTCTTCGAGGACACCGACATCGCCAAGGCCGTCGAGGACATCTCCGTCGCGGGCTTCTTCAACGCCGGGCAGGACTGCACGGCCGCCTGCCGTGTCCTCGTCCACGAGGCGATCCACGACGAGTTCGTCACCGCGCTCGCGAAGGCCGCCGCCGACACCAAGACGGGGCAGCCGGACGACGAGGACGTCCTCTTCGGCCCGCTCAACAACCCCAACCAGCTCAAGCAGGTCGAGGGCTTCATCGAGCGGCTGCCGGCGCACGCGCGCGTGGAGGCCGGCGGCAAGCGGGTCGGCGACAAGGGGTACTTCTTCGCTCCGACCGTCGTCTCCGGCGTCAAGCAGGACGACGAGATCATCCAGAAGGAGGTCTTCGGGCCGGTCATCACCGTGCAGTCCTTCTCCGACGAGGCGCAGGCCGTCGAGTGGGCGAACGGTGTCGAGTACGCGCTCGCGTCGTCGGTGTGGACCAAGGACCACGGGCGCGCGATGCGGATGTCCAAGGCGCTGGACTTCGGCTGCGTGTGGATCAACACGCACATTCCGCTGGTCGCGGAGATGCCGCACGGCGGGTTCAAGAAGTCGGGCTACGGCAAGGACCTCTCGTCCTACGGCTTCGACGACTACACCCGGATCAAGCACGTGATGACGTCCTTGGACGTGTAGTCGCACTCGGGCGTCGCGGCCCCGGACGGTCAAGTTCCGTCCGGGGCCGCGGTGTTCCCCGGTGACAAGGTGTCCGCTGCGGGCCCCGGCGCTCGACACGGCGTCGATTGCCCGGCGACCGGGAACGGCTGCATGCTGCGGCCATGGCCCCTCCCACGAAGAACTCGCCGCCGTCCCGCCGGACCGTGCTGCGCACGCTCGGCGCGGGCACGGTGCTGGGCGGGCTCGCGGGCTGCGGGGTGCCCGCCGCCTACGTGCCGCCCGCCGAGCGGTCCGCCGCCGATCACTCCGCCACCGACAAGCGGCTGACCTGGTCGAACTGGCCCCTGTACATCGACACCGACGAAGCGGACGAAAGCCGGCGGCCGACGCTGGAGGCGTTCCGGCGACGCACGGGTATCTCCGTCGAGTACGTCGAGGAGATCAACGACAACGACGAGTTCTTCGGCAAGCTCAGCCCCGCCCTGATGAACCGCCGGCGCACCGGTCGCGACCTCGTCGTCGTCAGCGACTGGATGTGCGCCCGGTTCGTACGGCTGGGCTGGGTGCAGGAGATGGACCGGGCGAGGCAGCCGAACGTGACGAAGTACCTGGATCCGCTGCTGCGTTCACCGGCCTTCGACCCGGGCCGCAGATTCACCGTCCCCTGGCAGTCCGGCATCACCGGCATCGCCTACAACCGCCGCAGGCTGGGCCGCGAGATACGCCGCGTGTCCGAGCTGTGGGCGGGCGACCTCAAGGGCCGGGTGACGTTGCTGTCCGGCCTGGACGAAGCCTTCGCGCTGCTCATGCAGGGCAACGGCGTCGACATCACCCGGTGGGCCACGGACGACTTCCACACCGTCTGCGACCAGGTCGAGCGGCAGGTGCGCAGGGGCCAGATCCGCCGCTTCACCGGCAACGACTACATCAAGGACCTGTCCAGCGGCGATGTGCTGGCCTGCCAGGCGTACTCCGGCGACGTCATCCAGCTCCAGGCGGACGACCCCGACATCCGCTTCGTGGTCCCCGAGGAGGGCGCCGAGCTGTGGTCGGAGTCCCTGATGATCCCCAACCTGGCCCGCCACAAGACCAACGCCGAGCGGCTGGTCGACCACTACTACGAGCCCGAGGTCGCCGCGGAGCTGGCCGCGTGGGTCAACTACGTCTGCCCGGTCCCGGCCGCCCGGGAGGTACTGGCCTCCGCCAAGGACCAGGAGAGGGCCGCCCTCGCCGAGGACCCGCTGATCTTCCCGGACGCGGCGATGCGTGAGCGCCTCGCCGTCGCGCGGGACATCACCCCTGGGGAGCGGGCGGTCCTCGCCGACCGGTGGAACGCGATCGCGGGGCTGTAGCCGCATCGCCTAGCTGCCGTGACCGGGAAGGCCGGTGTCTCCTCGTCAGGACGGGCGAGCAGGCGCGCTCAGGTGGCGCCGCCATGTCTCACCCCCCGCACGTCCCGCGGTAGCCGTACCCCGGCAGCAGCCGTCGCCACCGCTGTCGGTCCACCGGCCCCACCACGCCGCACAGGTCCGCCACCCGGTCGGCGATGTCCGGGTCCCACAGCCTGACCGTGCCGTCGTTGCCCGCGCTGGCGACCGTCCTGCCGTCCGGGCTGTACGCGACGCTCCACACCGCCCGGGTGTGCCCGGTCAGCGTGGCGACGAGCCGGTGCCCCCGGGGGTCCCACAGCCGTACCGTGCGGTCGTTGCCGCTGCTGACGAGGGAGTTGCCGTCGGGGCTGAAGGCCAGGCCCCGTACCGATCCGGTGTGCCGGGCGAGCAGTGCCGTAACCCGGGCCCGGGCCACGTCCCATACGCGGACGACACCGTCGTTGCCGCTGCTGGCGAGGGTGCGTCCGTCGGGGGCGAAGGCGACGGCGCGTACCGAGCCGCCGTGGGCGGTCAGGACGGTGGCCGGGCGGGCACCCGACACCGTCCACAGGCGCAGGGTGAGGTCGTCGCCGCCGCTGACGAGCGTGGCGCTGTCGGCGCTGAAGGCCAGGCAGTTCACGAAGTCGGTGTGCCCGGTGAGTACGTGGGCGGCGGGCGTCCGCGCCGGGATGCCGGTGCCCGACATCCGCCACAGCCGCACCGTGCGGTCGGCGCTCGCCGAGGCCAGCCAACGGCCGTCCGGGCTGAACGCCACGTCGAAGACGGCACGGGTGTGCCCGGTGAGTACGACGGGGGCGGCGCCCTCTCTTGCCGCGACGGGCCACAGCCGTACGGTGTGGTCCGCGCCGGCCGAGGCGAGCCACCGGCCGTCCGGGCTGAACGCCACCGAGTAGGCGGCGCCGCTGTGGCCGGTCAGGGTGCGGATGCCGGTACGGCGTGCCACGTCCCAGAGTTGGACGGAGCCGTCCGTCGCCGCCGAGGCGAGCAGGCGTCCGTCGGGGCTGAAGTCGGCCGTCCACAGCTCGTCGACCGGGTAGCTGCCGAGTGTGTGGCCGGTGAGGTCCCACAGGGCGACGGTGCCGTCGAATCCCGCCGTCGCCAGCAGGTCGCCGTCCGCCGCGACGGCGATCACGTAGTCGGTGTGCCCGGAGAGCGTGTCGATCGCGCGGTGGGTGTGGACGTCCCAGCGGACGATCGTGCCGTCGCCCCCGGCGGAGACCACCGTGTGGCCGCCGGGCCCGAAGGCGAGCCCGTTCACATCGTCGTCGTGGCCCGACAGGACGGCGCTCCGGCTGAGTGCCGCCGGGTCCCACAGCCGTACGGTGCGGTCCGCGCCGCCGGAGGCGAGGACCCGGCCGTCGGCGCTGAACGCCACGGCGAGGGCGTCCCCGCTGTGCCCCCGCAGGACGCCGTTTCCGCGGTGGGTGCGCGGATTCCACAGCCGTACGGTGCGGTCGGCGCCCGCGCTGGCAAGCCGGGATCCGTCGGGGGCGTACGCCAGCGCGAGAACGTCGTCGGTGTGGCCCTTCAGCAGGGCTGTCTGCCGCCGGGTCCGGGTGTCCCACAGCCGTACCGTGCCGTCCTTGCCGGCGGAGGCCAGGGAACGTCCGTCGGGTGCGAAGGCCACGGCGCGGACCGGGCCCCGGTGGGCTGTCAGCACGGCGGTCTGGCGCCGGTCGGACACCGACCAGAGCCTGATCGTCGCGTCCGAACCGGCCGAGGCGAGGGTGCGTCCGTCCGGCGAGAACGCCACGGAGCGCACGGGTGCCCGGTGGCCGGTCAGCGTCCCCGCGACGCGCCGGGTCCGGGTGTCCCACAGTCGTACGGTGCCGTCGGAACTGGCCGACGCCAGCAGCCGTCGGCCCAGGCCGAAGACCACGCCGTTCACCGGTCCCCGGTGACCGGTGAGACGGCCGGCGAAGGCGTTGGCCTGGGTGCTGAGCAGCGCGCTGCGCGCCTCCGTGGTGGGCGCGGTGCGGTAGGCGGACTCGGCCAGCAGCATCGAGGCCTCCGGGTGCCCGAACGCCAGTTGGGCGGAGCGGGCCGCCATGGCCTGGGACATGGCCGTCCTGCGCTGCTCGTCGGCGGAGATGCGCTGCTGGAGAACCGTTCCGCCGGCCAGGAGGGCCAGGGCGAGCAGCACGGCGAGGACGACGAGTCCGGTCCGCTGCTGACGGACCCGGCGCCGCGCCAGACGCCGGCGCAGGTCCTCCTCGCGCTCGGAGGCGCGCAGGAAGTCGGTCTCCACGGGAGCCGGCACGCTGTCCCGGCCGCTGGGACCGGCCGCCCATTCCCGGGCCGCCGTCAGCCGCGCCCCGCGGTAGAGGAGTCCCGGGTCGCGGTTCTCGCGGTCCCATTCCCGGGCGGCGGCGCCCAGTTGCTGGTGCACGAGCAGATCGGCGCGCGTCGTGTGGATCCAGGTGCGCAGCCTCGGCCACGCTCGCAGCAGCGCCTCGTGCACCAGCTCGACGCGGTCGGCGTCCACGGTCAGCAGCCGGGCCGTCACCAGGGTGTCGAGGGTGGCACGCGCGGCTGCGGGATCGGGCAGCCCGTCGAGCAGGTCGGAGGTGGTGCGCGGTCTCCGGGATGCCTCGTTGTCCTCCCCGACGCGCACCAGCCGCAACAGCAGCCTGCGGGCGGCGTCCTGCCTGGCCGGTGACAGCGCGGCGAACAGGTTCTCGGCGGCGGTGGCGACGGAGCCGTGGATCCCGCCCGTCTCCAAATATCCCGCTACGGTCATGGTGGAGTCGGTGCGCCGCTGCCAGGTCTCCCGCAGGGCGTGCCCGAGCAGCGGAAGCACCCCGGGCCGCCCGCCGGGTACGGCCGTGTCCGGGCCGCTGCCGGCGGACGCGGCGGGGGTGTCGACCGCCCCCAGGTCACGCAACAGCAGCTCGACCAGCCCCGGTTCCAGGCCCGTCCCGGTCGCCCTGGCCGGACGTACGATGCACTCCCGCAGTTCGTCCGCGGTCATCGCGCCCAGCGCGAACAGCCCGTCGCTGACGACCGGAACGAGGGTCGGGTACTCCAGACAGCGCCCGGTGACATCGGCGCGCACCCCGAGGACGACGGCGAACGTGCCCCCGTCCGCTCCCGGTTCGCCGCCGCCCGTGGTCGCCAGTGTGGTGAGCGCCTCGATGTAGGACCGGCGTTCCGCCTCGTCGTCGCAGAGGGTGAAGACCTCCTCGAACTGGTCGACGATGATGACGCCGCCGCCGTGGCGGGCTCGGGCGGGCGTGGCGGTCGTGGCGGCCCAGGAGCGCAGGGCCGTCACCAGCCGGTCCGCCCGCTCGTCGGGCGGGCCCTCGTCGTGCAGATGGTCCAGCATGCCGGCGGGCAGGGCGGTGCGGAATGCCTGCCGGAGTGCGGACAGCGGGTGCGCGGTGGGAGTGCACATGACACTGGAGAAGGCGCCGCCGACGTCCTCGGGCTGTTCGGCGAGAGCGGGTACGAGCCCTGCCCCCAACAGCGAGGACTTGCCGGCCCCGGAGAGCGCCACGACGGCCACCGGTCCCTTGCCGAACCGCTGGCCGAGACGCTCGACGAGCATCGCGACGGCCCGCTCCCGGCCGAAGAACCGGCCCGCGTCGGACGGACCGAACGAGGACAGCCCCGGGTAGGGGCTGTCCTCTTCGTCGCCCCCCGCCTGCCCCCGGTCCCCCTCGCCCGGGGCGGGTGGCAGCAGGGCGAGCAGCGCGCCGTCGGCCTCCAACGCCTCGTCGCACAACCGCGCGACGTCGCGGTTGACGGGCTTTCGGCCCGTCTCGATCTTGCTCAGATATCCCTTGCTGTAGTGCGTGATCCGGGCCAGGTCCGTCAGCGAGAGGCCGCGCTCCACGCGCAGTTCGCGCAGCGCCGTGCCGAAGGACGCATGCGGAGGCCGCCGTCGGGTGACGGCGGCCGGCGAGTGCGCGGACCCGCCGTCCCTGTGGTCCATGAGTGGTGTGCCCCCGAGGCCGACGGCGCGGTGGAACGCCGTTCTGTGCCGCCGAGTGGTCAGGTCGGCGGGCGTGGTCTGGGGGATGTTACGCAGGGGACAGGGACGGCGGTTCTTCGGCGTGACGTGAAGTGACGTGTGTCACACGGGCTTGGGGCGTCGGCCGGCGCGGCCGGTCAGGAAGCCCCCGGGGGCACGCAGTTGCGGACTCCGTCCAGCCACGCGTCCCCCCGCATGTAGATGTTGCTGATCCAGCCCTGGTACTCGGGGAGATACGACCAGACGTCGTTGGTGTACCCCTCGGCCGTGACCGACTCCGCGTGCTTCTGGCAGGAGACCGCCACCCCGGTCGGACCGGAGAGCCGGGTCACGACACCCGCGCTGGTGGAGGGAGTGCTCCGGATCGTCACCCCGGTGCCCCAGGTGCTGTGGGCGTGCGCGCCGACCGGCGTCGCGGTGCCCCTGCCGTCGCAGGCCGGGACACCCGCGAGCCAGGCGTCACCCTGCATGTAGATGTTGGTGATCCAGCCGCCGTACTGCGGAAGATAGGACCAGGCGTCGTTGGTGTACCCCTCGGACGTCACGGTCTGGGCGCGCATCTGGCAGCTGACGGCGACCGAGGTCGGACCGGCCAGCCGGGCCACCGTGGTCCCGTTGGTGGTGGACGGCTGGGAACGGATCGCCACGCCCGTGCCCCAGGTGCCGTACGTGCCGCCCTGGGTCGCGTTGCCTCCTCCGCCGGGGCCGATCTCCGAGTCGTGGTCGGCGCCGGAGCAGGTGGGCACCTCCGGCAGCCAGGCCGGTCCCTTGAGGAAGATGTTGCTGATCCAGCCGCCGCGGTTGGACAGATACGTCCAGGCGTCGTTGGTGTAGCCCTCGGCGGTGACGCGCTCCCCACGCTGCTGGCACTTGGCGTACACGATGTCCGGTCCGGACAGCCGGGTCACCAGGGCCGACGAGAGGTTGGGGTGCCGGCGCACGGCGACGTCCGTGCCCCAGGTCGCCTGGAGCGTGCCGTCGTAGCCCGTGGGCTCCGTGAACGGGCTGCCCTGGGGCATCCGCGTGACCCCGACCAGACGGTTGTCGTCGATGCGGGACTCGATGTCGATCACGCGGATCGGCTTCTGCGACTGGTAGGCCTCGACGACATAGCCGTCCCCGAGGTAGAGCATCACGTGGCTGATCTTTTCCACCCTGCCGCCGACCGCGGTGAACACCAGGTCGCCGGGCTCCATGTCGGACACGGCCGGCTTGCCTCCGCCGGCGCCCTTGACCTGCTGGTACGTCCGTCCCGCGCCGACGTACATGTCATAGGCCGTACCCCCGCCGAGGATGTCGCGCCCGGTCGCCTTGTACCAGGCCCAGCGGGCGAGGCCCGAGCAGTCGAAGCCACGGGTCTGGGGGTCGAGCTGGGTCTCCCTGATGCCTTCCAGGGTCTTCCAGTCCAGCGTGCCGTAACTCTGGCCCGGCGCCGGTCCGTGACCGCCGCCCCATGTGTACAGCGTGCGCGCACGCCATTCCGCGCAGGCCGCGTCGATGGCACGGCGCGCCTCGGGCGAGGCGATGCCCTGCACGGCGCACCAGTTCTGCTCCCCCCTGCCGGCCGCCTGGGCGGCGGTCGTCGGGAGGAGGGCCAGGAGGAGGGTCGTCACCAATATGGTGACCAGCCCCGCTCCCCGGCGCAGTGTTCTCATCCGGTTCTCCTCTCGCGGCCGGGCCACGGTCTCGTGGCGCCGACAGTCCGGACCGCGTCGATCAGACCCCCGTGTGGCTCAGGGGAAGCAAGCAGGACAGGCCTCACCGTGGCCTCGGCGAACGGGCGAGGACCAGGGGTTTCCTGTTGCCTCTTGTGGCGATCACCGGGAAACCCCTGTTCCTTCCCCCGCTCCGGTCGGCTCAGCCGCGCCAGATCTTGATGTAACTCACCGCGTCGTTGAGCGTGTCGCCGACGTAGGACACGGAACGGCTGCTGAAGGAGCCGTTGCCCCGCGGGCCGCTCAGGAACGACCGGTTGCAGCCGCCGTCGAGGAGGAACGACGACAGATGCGTCGACCAGTAACTGTTCGGGCTGAAGCTGTAGCCCGCGGAGTCGCAGGGCCCGGCGCTGCCGTAGACCTTGGTGTACGTGCCGCCGTAGTCGGCGTGCTCGGCCCAGGTCATCAGCTCCGTCTGCGCGCGCGGCGCGGCCGCCGCGGCCCGGGCGGAGGCATCGGCGCCCTTGAAGCACTTGTACGAGCTGACGTCGGAGACTCTCTCGCCGGCCTTCACCTCGTCGAGGACGAGCACACAGTGGGTCGTCGTGGCGGTGGGTGCGGTGCCGGCCGCGAGCGCGGGGCTGCCCACGGCCAGCACACAGGCGGCCGACGCGAGGGCGAGAGCGGTACGGGACATGTTCACGCGCATGTTCACGCGGTTCTCCAGGGGTGCGTCACGGACGTCGGACGGGGACGGGGACAGGGATGTGGACGAGAGCGCGGACGCGGGCGTGGCCGGGTGTCGGCCTACCACCACGACGTGCAGTGGATGCCGGAGCGGGTCGAACCGCAGGCGCGGAACTTCCAGTTGGGGTCGTTGCTGGTGCGCTGGGCCGCGCTCGTCTTGTTCTCGCCGTTCCGCGAGGTGAACGGGCCGCACTGGAGCCAGTTATGGCCGCCGTCCTGGGACCAGTCCATCCACACCTGGTTGCCCGGCTGTACGTCACCGGCGATGAGGGCCCAGCCGCGCTGGACACCGCGGATGTTGCCGTACTGCAGGCTGATGTTGATGCCCTCGGAGTACAGCGTCACCTGGCGGGCCATGGTGTCGTAGGCGTTGTCGGAGATGTCGATGAAGCCCTTGCTGCCGCCCTCGCAGTCGGACGCGGCGGCCTGCGCGCCGCTCGCCGGCCCGAGAAGCGTCATTCCGCCCGCGAGCAGCACCGCGGCGGTCGTCGCGGAGAAGCCCTTGCGTTTCCTACTGATCACTGGCCCAGACCCTTACGTGAGTACCGATGGTTCGACGCGGCTCACGTTGTCGTCGGGGACGTACGGCGACCAGGGGTTTCCCCGGGGTTTCCCGTTGCCCGAGCGTTGGGAAACGGCGAGTCAGAGGTAGGACCGGCGATGCACGGCCGTGCGGCCCACCGTGGCCGCCAGTTTGCGCAGTCGGCGCCAGTCCAGACGGGGGCCGCGCTCCGGGACGCCGGGGCGGTGGCGGGGGACGCGGACGCGCAGGGCGCCGGGTACGACGCGGCAGCGGACGGGGGCGGGCAGGACGAGGGCCTCGCCGTCGACGCCGGCCTCGATCTGCGGCCGGTCGGCCTCGATGACCACCTCGGTCGCGGTGAGGATGGTGAGGCCGCCCGGCGCGGAGTCCAGCAGGAGTGCGGCGGCCTCGGCGGCGTTGTCCACCCTGATGCCGAGCACACCGAGGACGGCGGCGTCGAGACGGTCACGGCGGCCGAGCCCGAAGGGGTCGTCGGTGCGGTAGGGGTTGTTGCTGACCAGCACGGCGTGCGGGTGGGTGAGCGTCTTGCCGCCCGCGTGGGCGGTCAGCAGCGGCCCTTGCTGTCGGGTGAGCAGGTCGGGCAGCAGCTCCAGACTGGTACCGATCTTGTCGTCGCGGTAGCCGGGGCTCTGCACGATGGCCGCGTACGCCCCGAACGAGGCGTTGTTGACGAAGGGCTGGTCCCCGGCGAAGCCGAGGTCGACGCGGAGTTCCACACCGTCGGTCAGCGCGTCCAGGCAACGTGACGGGTCGTCGCGGTCGAGGCCCAGGTCCATGGCGAAGTGGTTGCGGGTGCCCGCGCTGATCACCAGGAACGGTAGGCCGTGCTCGGCGGCGACCGCCGCGACCAGCGCCTGGGTGCCGTCACCGCCCGCGACGCCCAGCAGGTCGGCCCCGTCGGCCACGGCCTTGCGGGCGAGGGCGGTGACGTCCTGGTGCTGGTCCGGGTCGAGCAGGACGACGTGCGCGCCGAGTCGTTCGGCCTTCTCCTTGAGAGCGAAACGGCCCACCTTCCCGCCGCCCGAGCGCGGATTCATGATCAGGTACGGGCGCAGAGCCCGTGCGGCCTTCCGCTCCCGCATCACGCGCACCCGGGGACTGCCGGTGCCCTGCAGCGCGTGCCGGCCGCTCCAGACGGCCACCGCCCACAACGCCACCGATGTCGGCAGCGTCCAGGACAGGGTGGCCGCGAACAGGGCGACCAGGGCGGCCGGCAGCGCCACGGCCCAAGCGGCCGCCACCCAGCGGACCGGGCCGCGAAGGGTGAGGGTCCACCATGCGGCCACCGCGCTGACGCCCAGTCCGGCGGCGCCGGCCACCAGCAGCAGGACGCCGCCGATCCCGCCGTAGGCGAGCGGCACGAGCAGCGCGAGCGCCGCCGCGGCCAACGCCGTCCGCGCCGCCCACCGCTGTTCGCGGTAGGCCCGATCGCTCAGGTCCAAGCCCATGACTCCTCCGTCCGCCGCGGACATCGTAGGGCCGGCCCATGAACGGGCGGGACGGCGGAGGCGGGAGGTGCCGAGGCGGCAAAGGGCGAGGCGGGAAGGGCCGGGGAGCGACCGGACGACCCCGGAACCGCTTTTGAACATGTTCAACAGTGGGCGTACGCTACCCCGCATGAGCGACAGAGCCGCCCTGCTCAAGGGCATCCGCGTCTGGCTGGTCTTCTTCGTCGTCTGCCTGGTGCTCAGCGGCGCCACGGCCTTCCCCCTCGTCCACGAACTGCGCTGGACCGAGGACCTGTTGCGCGGCCTGTCCGCACCGGAGCACCTCCCCGGCCTCATGGACTGGATCGAGCGGGTCCGGCGCGGCCTCGACACCGCCGACGCCGACTACCCCTTCCTCCTCTACGGCACCGACTGGCTGGCCTTCGCCCACCTCGTGATCGCGGTGGCCTTCTACGGCCCCTACCGCGACCCGGTCCGCAACATCTGGGTCGTCGAGTTCGGGATGATCGCCTGCGCGGGCATCGTCCCGCTCGCCCTGATCTGCGGCCCCGTCCGCGGCATCCCCTTCTGGTGGACGGTGATCGACATGGCGTTCGGCGTCTTCGGGGTGATCCCGCTGTACGTCGTACGCAAGAAGATCAAGCGGCTGGAGGCGCTGACCCGGTCGCCCGCGACCCCGGCCGCCGTCGCCGTCAGCGGTTGAACGCGGGGAAGGCGAAGCGCATGGCGATGGCCTCGCCGTCGCCGCGGGCGTCGGTGGAGTTGACCGAGTAGACCACCGTGCGGGACAGGTCGCTGGTGGCCGCCACGACCGTGTGGTACCCGGGCCGGGATCCCGTCTTGGCCCAGACCTTCCGGCCGTTCACCTCGTACGGCCGGAAGGGAGCGGCCATCGTGGCGCCCGGTACGTCCGGCACCGCGAACATCTCCTTCAACTGCGGTTCGGGCACCACCCGCCCGCGGAACACCCCCACCAGCAGCCTTTCGAGGTCCGCGGTCGTCGAGATCATGTCCCCCGCGGCCCATCGGTCGGACATGTTCCAGTCGGTCACGTCCCGCAACTCGCCGTCGATCCAGTCGTACCCCCGGTTGTGCGGACCGTGGACACGGGGGTCGGGGCCGTCGGGGAACGAGGTGTGCCGCATGCCGAGCGGCCGGAAGATCCGTACGGACGCCTGATGGGCGTACGAGTCGCCGGTGACCTTCTCTATCAGCATGGCGAGCACCGTGTAGTGGATGTTGCCGTAGCTCTGGTGCTCACCGGGGCCGTGGTCGGGGTCCGGGCCCTTGGCGACCGACGCGGCGACGACCTCCTCGGGCGTCAGCGTCTCGAAGCGGTGCGGGTACATGTCCTCGGTGGTGTCACCGAGCGACGCCCCGGGCTGGAGACCGCTGGTGAAGTTCAGCAACTGCCGTACGGTGATCGGCTCGAACTCCTCGGTCAGCAGTCCGGGCAGGTACTCCTGCACCGTGCCGTCCAGGGAGATCCGCTTCTCGGCGGCGAGCTGCAGCGCGATCGCCGCGGTCACGACCTTCGTCGTCGAACCGGCACGGAACCGGGCGTTCTCCAGCGCCGGGGCCCCGGTTCTCACATCCCGCACCCCGGCCACCCCGTGCCAGCTCCCCTTGCCGCCGACGCGGACCAGCGCGGCCGTCGCGTCCTTGTCGGGCAGTCCGGCGAGCGCGGCACACAGGGCCTTGACGTCGGGTCCTTCCTTCGGGGCCGCCTCGATCGCCTGCGTGCTGCACGACGAGGACGCGGGCCGCGCGGAGGCCGTCCCGGCCAGCGGCAGCGCCGTCAGGGTCAGGATCAGCGCGGAGGTGAGGAGGGCGGGCAGGGGGCGTACGGGCATCAACTGCTCCTGAAATCGACGGGATGCGCGGTGCGAGCGTCCGGTGGACGGTGCGTGATCATCGTCGCGTCGTCCCCGGGCCGGCCGAATCGTCGGTAGGGAGGGGCCGCGCCCCTGGGGTGTCCCGGAGCAAGTGCTCCACCGGGCAAGGGTGTTGTCAGGGATCGCCCGTACGGGCCACGGAGGGACACGGCCCGCGCCGCGGAGGGACGCCGCCCCAGGGGCCGGCGGTGGAGCGGGGCCGTCGCAGAAAAGTGTTATCGCCGCCTTCTCCACCGCGTCTCCACTCCGGAAACGGAATGTGATCTCCGATATGGCCGGTGGTGCCGGTCGGGCTGAGAAGGTGCGTACGGGTAGCGGATGACCGGGGAGAGGACGTACGTGGACGAGGGGGCCGTCCGGCAGTGGCGCTCCACCATCGCGGCGGCGCAGGCCGGTGACCGGCAGGCGCTGGACGAACTGGTCGAGGGCTGGCTGCCGCTGGTCTACAACGTCGTCGGACGCGCCCTGAACGGCCACGCCGACGTCGACGACGTCGTCCAGGAGACCATGCTGCGCGCCGTCGACAACCTCGGCTCGTTGCGCGACCCGGACAGCTTCCGCTCCTGGCTCGTCGCCATCGCGATGCGGCAGATACGGGACCGGGCGCGGCGCAGACAGCCCGCCCGCCTCGACGAGTCGGCCGCGCAGGAGGCCACCGACTCCGCCGAACTCACCGTGCTGCGACTCCAGTTGGAGGGGCAGCGGCGCGAGGTCGCGCAGGCCGTGCGCTGGCTGGACGACGAGGACCGCCAGCTGTTGTCGCTGTGGTGGCTGGAGGTGGCGGGCGAGCTGACCCGGCGCGAACTGGCCGCGGCGGCCGGGATCAGCAGGCAGCACGCGGCGGTGCGCGTCCAGCGCGTGAAGGAACGGCTGGAGACCGCCCGCGGAATCGTCCGCGCGCTGGACGGCGCCTGCCCCGACCTGCGCGAGCTGACCGCCCGCTGGACCGGGCGCCCCGACTCGGTCTGGCGCAAGCGACTGGCCCGGCACATCCGGGGCTGCGGCTACTGCGGCGGCACCCGCGAGTTGGTCGTACCGGCGGAACGGCTCCTCGTCGGCATCGCGCTCGTCCCCGTCCCGGTCGGCTTCACCCTGTCGCTCGCCCTCGGCGGCAAGACGGCCGCCGCGGCCGTCGCCACGGCGAAGTCCGTGGGCTGGTCGGCCAAGGTGATGGCCGCGCTCACCCAGCCCGCCGTGGCGGTGACGGCCGGCGCGACGATGGTCGCGGGCGGCGCGTACGTCGTCACGCAGACCCCGCACACCCCACCGCGTGCGACCGCCCCCACGACACCGGGCGCGGCTCCCTCGCCGTCGCCGACACCCCGTCTGTCGCCGCCGGCCCTGCCCTCACCGTCGCCGTCGGTGACCCGGAAGGTCGAGCCGTACGGCACGGTCGTCGACACCGCCGACCGCGCCCCCGCACCCGGCACCCCGCCCAGGGCCCTCCCACGCCGTCCCGAGTCCGGCATCACCAGCACCGGCGGCCGACAGGCCGTGATGCAGCACCGCGGCGACAGCGTGACGCTCAGCGGAGAGGGCTACGTCCTGGTGCGCTGGCAGATCTCGCCGCATTCCCGCCCCGGCGCGCTGGTCATGCCGACGTGGACCGGTCTGCGGGGCAAGCTCTTCCATGTCGCCTCCGGCGGCGGCCGCCGCATGGACGACGTCGTCGGGGACGGCTCCGACCGCGGCTACGTCACCGGCATGGGCGGCCCCGGCATCGGCTACGCGGTCCTGCCGGACGGCACCCAGCAGATGTGGCAGAACGAGTACTTCTATCTGGACGGCACGGTCGTCCTCACCCAGAACGAGCGCGGCTGCGACTACGGCCTGACCGTCTTCCCCTCGACCTGGGCCGAGGCGAACGAGGACGTGCGGTACGGCCCCGCGCAGGGCGCCGTCCGCTACGGCCTGGTCCGCGACGACGGCGAGGACACCGCCCCGGTCCCGCAGTACGTGACCCGGGGGACACCGGCCGACCCGGCCACGGTGCCTCAGCGCTCGCGCGTGTAGCGGTCCCGCGGCCCCGACCAGGCGGTGCGCAGGCCGAGCAGGACGTCGACACGGTTCGTCGTGATCGAGTCGACCCCGAGGGCCAGCAGCCGGCGCATGGAGCGGCGGGTGTCCGGGGTCCAGACGGACAGCAGGTGGCCGCTGCGGTGGACGCGCTCGGCGAGCGCCCTGCCGACCAGCCCGAAGCGGTAGTTGAGCCAGCGCGGGCGTACCGCGTCCAGCAGCACCGGGCGCGGCGGGGCCGAGGTCGTCCAGGTCAGGGCGATCTCGGCGGCCGGGTCGGCGGCCCGCACCGCGAGCATGGCGGGAGCGCCCGCACAGTAGTACACGCGGTCCTGTGCACCGCACTCGCGCACGACGTCCACCACCCGCCGGGCGGCCCGCACATCGGGCGTACCCGGCAGGTCGAGCATCACCCGGCTCCCGCCGCACGCCGCCAGCGCCTCCCGCAGCGTCGGCACCCCGCCCGCCGTCAGCCCCCGCACCTCGGCCGCCGACAGCGCCGGCAGCGGCCGGTCCAGCTCCCACAGCCGCTTCAGCGTCTGGTCGTGCAACAGCACCGGCACGCCGTCCCGGGTGAGCCGTACGTCGATCTCCACCGCGTCCGCGCCGAGTTCGAGCGCGGAGCGCAGTGAGTCCAGCGTGTTCTCGCGGACGCGGTAGGGGTCGCCTCGGTGGGCGACGGCGGTCACGTTCTGCATGGGGACATTGTGGTGGCCCGGGTGACCCGGTGGCCTCAGCCGGCGAGCCAGTCGGTGGTGTAGGCCTCGATCTCGGCCGCGATCCGGGCCTTTCCCGGCTCGTCGAGGAAGGACGCGTCCACGGCGTTCCTGGCGAGGTCGGCCAGGCCACGCTCGTCCAGGTCGAGGAGGCGGGCGGCGACCGCGTACTCGTTGTCGAGGTCGGTGCCGAACATGGGCGGGTCGTCGGAGTTGATGGTGACGACGACTCCTGCCTCGACGAACTCCTTCACCGGGTGCTCGTCGATCGTGCTGACCGCGCGCGTGGCGATGTTGGAGGTGGGGCACACCTCCAGCGGGATCCGGTGCTCGGCCAGGTGCGCGAGCAGCTTCGGGTCCTGCGCCGAGCTGGTGCCGTGCCCGATGCGCTCGGCCCGCAGATGGGTGAGGGCGTCCCAGACCGTCTCCGGGCCGGTGGTCTCACCGGCGTGCGGCACGGAGTGCAGGCCGGCGGCGATCGCGCGGTCGAAGTACGGCTTGAACTGGGGCCTCGGCACGCCGATCTCGGGCCCGCCGAGCCCGAAGGAGACCAGGCCCTCCGGGCGCAGCCGGTCGTCGGTGGCGAGCCGCGCGGTCTCCTCGGCGGCCTCCAGGCCGGCCTCGCCGGGAATGTCGAAGCACCACCGCAGGACGGTTCCGAAATCGGCCTCGGCCGCCTTGCGGGCGTCCTCGATGGCCGCCATGAAGGCACCCGCCTCGATGCCGCGGCGCGTGGAGGAGAACGGTGTGATGGTCAGCTCGGCGTAGCGCACCTGCTGGCGGGCGAGGTCGCGGGCCACCTCGTAGGTCAGCAGCCGTACGTCCTCCGGGGTGCGGATCAGGTCCACGACGGACAGGTACACGTCGATGAAGTGGGCGAAGTCCGTGAACGTGAAGTAGTCGACCAGGGCCTCGGGGTCGGTGGGAACCTTGGAGTCGGGGTGGCGGGCGGCCAGTTCCGCGACGATGCGGGGGGAGGCGGAGCCGACGTGGTGGACGTGCAGTTCGGCCTTGGGCAGTCCGGCGATGAACGCCTTCAGATCGCGCGGGGTGTGCGGGTCGACGAGACGGTCGGTCAAGGTTCCTCCCCGGGAACGGCGTCCTGGGCCGGGTGTACCGGCGGCGGGACGCGGGTGATCGGCTGATCGGTGACTCGGGATCATCGTAGGCCGGGACGGTGACGCCCGAGCCGGGGCCTTAGCATGACGGCACGTACGACTGAGGGGGTCCTGCGCATGTCCGACGACGAACGGACGCCGAAAGCGCCGGATGTACCGGGGGATCGGGGGGTTCTGGGGTGACGGGGGATTCGGGGTCGTCGGAGGAGACGGCCGCGGCGGGGCCGGCTTCACCGCGGGGTGGTGCGGGGGAGGGGCCGAAGACGTCGTTGGACAAGAAGCCAGCGGGCTCGCGGGGCGCAGCGGTGCCGGGTGAACCGGAGCCGCGTCCGCAGGCGGATCCTCGGTCGCTCCCACCGACGAGCGGGCCGGCACCTTCCGGCACGGCCCCCGAACCCGCCGCCCCCTCCGACGCCGGGCACACGATGGCCTCGCAGCAGCCACCGTCCTGGTCCGCGCCTTCCGTGCACGACCAGCCGACGGTCACGTCCATGCCGTCCACCGACGTGCCGCCCACACCGCGGGACGCCGTACCGCCGGCCTCGCCCTGGACGCATCCGTCGGCGGGAGCGGACATGACCGCACCGCCGCACGGCTCGGCGTCGAACCCGTTCGCGCCTCCGGGGTCGGTGTCGGCGGCTCCGCACGGCTCACCGAGCAACCCGTTCGCGCCTCCGGGGCCGACGTCGGCGACGGCGGACGGCTCGGCGTCGAACCCGTTCGCGCCTCCGGGGTCGGTGTCGGTGACTCCGCACGGCTCACCGAGCAACCCGTTCGCGCCTCCGGGGCCCTCGTCGGCGACCGCCCACGGCTCACCGGCCAACCCCTTCGCGCCCCCGTTGGCGCCGGGCCCCTACGTGGTTCATGGGGAGCCCGTCCCTCCGCCGCCGATCGGACCGGACGGTCCCGGCCAGGTGCCGTACGGCTATCCCGGCGGGCACGGCTATCCCGGCGGGCACGGCTACCCGCCGGGGCCGGCGAACGCCGGAGGCTACTACGGCTGGCCCGGTCTGCAGCCCCCGCCGAACAACGGGATGGGCACGGCCGGGCTCGTGCTCGGGATCATCTCGGCGGTGATCTTCTGTCTGTGGCCGGTGGCGATCGTCGTGGGCATCCTCGCCCTGATCTTCGGGACGATCGGACGGGTCAAGGCGAGCCGGGGCGAGGCGACCAACCCCGGCCAGGCCCTGGCCGGCATCATCTGCGGCGCGGCCGGTGTGGTCCTCGGACTGGGGATGCTGGCGCTGGTGTTCTCGACGGCGTTGTAGCCATACCGGCACCGGGTGTGCCTGAGGCCGCGCGTGCCGCCCGGTGTCTGGGGCCCCGCGTCCCACCGGTTTCTTGAGGCCGCGCGTGCCGCCGGGTGTCTGAGGACCCCGCGTCCCACCGGGTGTCTGGGGCCGCGCGTGCCGCCGGGTGTCTGAGGCCGCGCCTGCCGCCGAGCCCGTAAGGCCACGCCCGCCGCCGGGTGCCCGAGGCCCCACTGGCCACCGAGCCGTTGACGTCCCGCCTGCCGCCGAGCCCCTGACCCCTCACTTCCCACCGAGTCCCCGGGGCCTCACCCCGTACCCGGCCCCTACGCCCGCAACCGCTCCCGCGCCTCCATCAACGCGAACCCGAGCAGGTTCGGACCCCGCCACCGCTCGGGATTTTCCGCCCCGTCGTCCCGAGCCGCCAGCCCGATCCCCCACACCCGGTCCACCGGCGACGCCTCCACCAGCACCCGGTCCCCCGTGCGCAGCAGGAACTCCCGCAGATCCGGGTGCGCGGCGAACTTGTGGACCGACCCCTCGACGACGATCCGGAACCGCTCGCGCTCCCACACCGCGTCGTCGAACCCGCGCACCAGCCGCCCGGCCTTCTTCGCCACCGACGGATGGTCGGCGTCCAGCACCCGGCGCTCCGCCTCCGTGTCCCCGAACAGCCGGGCCTTCTCGGCCATCATCCAGTGCTCGGCCGTCGCGTACGTGAGCCCGTCCACCGTGAACGGCGAGGGCCACCACTGGCTCAGGCAGCTCGCGCCCACCCGGCTGTCGGGCAGCGGCCGGTGCCCCCAGAAGTGCAGATACCTGACCCTCGCCCCCGCGCGGACCTCCCGGATCAGGACGTCCCAAGAATCGATCTTCGCCATGCCTCCGAGCATGGCACGCACCACCGACATTCCGTCCTGCGTTTTCGCGACCCACTCGACACCTGGTCGACAGATTCCGTCGCGTAACCAAAAGGCAACAACGGAATCACTTGTTGGTGCCGCCCCTCTCTGTCAGGATCGGCACTCAAATCGAGCCTGAGCCACGCCGGCCCCACCTCGGGGACACGGAGGAGAGCGACATGCAGAACCCGGGCACCGCCACCCCGGAACGATTCCCGGCCCAGGACCGCTTCGCGGACGGCGCGCAGTACATCGCGGGCCGCCCGGCGAAGGGGACCTCGGGACGTACCCACGCCGTCGTCGACCCTGCCACGGGCGAGGAGGTGTACCGGTACGACCTGGCCGGCGCGGATGACGTGGACGCCGCCGTCGCCGCCGCGCGCGAGGCCTTCCCCGGCTGGGCCGGAGCCACTCCGGGGGAACGCTCCGACGCGCTGCACCGCTTCGCCGCCGTCCTGGCCGAGCGCGCCGAGGACTTCGCCCGCGCCGAGTCCCTGCAGTGCGGGAAGCCGCTGAAGCTGACCCGTGAGTTCGACGTGCCGGGCACCATCGACAACACCGCGTTCTTCGCGGGAGCCGCCCGGCACCTTCAGGGGCAGTCCGCGGGCGAGTACTCCGGCGACCACACCTCCTACGTCCGCCGCGAGCCCATCGGCGTCGTCGGCTCCATCGCGCCCTGGAACTACCCCCTCCAGATGGCCGCCTGGAAGATCCTCCCGGCGATCGCCGCGGGCAACACCATCGTGCTCAAGCCCGCCGAGCTCACCCCGCTCACCTCGCTGCTCTTCGCCCAGGCCGCCACCGACGCCGGGATCCCGGACGGTGTCGTCAACATCGTCACCGGGACCGGGAAAGAGGCCGGTGAGCACCTGGTCGGGCACCCCGGGGTGGCCATGACCTCCTTCACCGGCTCGACCGCCGTCGGCAAGCGCGTCGCCGAGATCGCGACCGCCACCGTGAAGCGGATCCACCTGGAGCTGGGCGGAAAGGCTCCCTTCGTCGTCTTCGACGACGCCGACGTCGAGGCCGCCGCCCAGGGCGCCGTCGCCGGCTCGCTCATCAACAGCGGGCAGGACTGCACGGCCGCCACGCGCGCGTACGTGCAGCGACCGCTGTACGAGGAGTTCGTCGAGCGGACGGCCGACCTCATGCGCGGCGTCCGGCTCGGCGACCCGTTCGCGCCGGGTACCGACCTCGGGCCGCTGATCTCACACGTCCAGCGGGACCGCGTCGCCGGGTTCGTCGACCGGGCGCGTGCCTACGCGCGCGTGGTCACCGGCGGTGAGGCGCCCCAGGGCGAGCTCGGGAACGGCGCGTACTATCGGCCCACCCTCGTGGCCGACGCGCCCCAGGACAGCGAGATCGTCCAGTGCGAGATCTTCGGGCCGGTTCTGGTCGTCCTGCCGTTCGACAGTGACGACGAGGGGATCGCGCTCGCCAACGACACCCCCTACGGTCTCGCCGCCTCCGCCTGGAGCCGGGACGTCTACCGGGCGAACCGGGCCACCCGTGAGATCAAGGCGGGCTGCGTCTGGATCAACGACCACATCCCGATCATCAGCGAGATGCCGCACGGCGGCTACAAGGCGTCCGGCTTCGGCAAGGACATGTCCACGTACTCCTTCGACGAGTACACCCAGATCAAGCACGTCATGTTCGACAACACCGCGGTGGCCAGGAAGGACTGGCACCGCACCGTCTTCGGGGACCGATAGCCAGATCAGGCGGGAGCAGCCGGCCGCCCGACCCGCGACCGGCCTCCCCCGACCTTTCCGATCTCTCCCGAAAGGGCACCACGCGCATGGAGCAGTTCGAGCCCGACCGCCTGTCCCCGGCCCAAGTGGCCGCCATGCGGCGCAGCCTCCGCAACGGCCGGGCCGCGATGACCCGCCGTTCCCTGCTGCGCGCCTCCGCGGGCGGCGCGCTCACGGTGGGCGGCCTGGGCACGCTCAGTGCCTGCGGGATTCCCGCGGCCGGCAAGACCGAGGGCGGCACGTCCGCCGAGGACCACTCGGCGAAGGAGAAGACCGTCAGCTTCTCCAACTGGACCGAGTACATGGACGTCGACGACAGCGGCAAGCGCCATCCGACGCTGGAGCAGTTCACGAAGCGGACCGGGATCAAGGTCAAGTACACCGAGGACATCAACGACAACAACGAGTTCTTCGGCAAGATCAAACCGCAACTGGCGGCGGGCCAGGACACCGGCCGCGACATCGTCGTCCTGACCGACTGGCTCGCGGCGCGGCTGATCCGCCTCGGCTGGGCCCAGAAGCTGGACGCCTCCAACCTGCCGCACGCCTTCGCCAACCTCTCCCAGCAGTTCCGCGACCCCGACTGGGATCCGGGACGGGCGTACTCCTACCCCTGGCAGGGCATCTCGACGGTCATCGCCTACAACAAGAAGGCCCTCGACGGCGTCGAGGTGAAGACGGTCTCCGACCTGCTCGACAACCCGAAGCTCAAGGGCCGTGTCGGCTTCCTCACCGAGATGCGGGACACCATCGGGATGACCCTGCTCGACATGGGCAAGGACCCGGCGAAGTTCAGCGACGACGACTACGACGCGGCGATCGCCCGCCTCCAGAAGGCCGTCGACAAGAAGCAGATCCGCCGTTTCACCGGCAACGACTACACCTCCGACCTCACCAGCGGAGACTTCGCCGCCTGCCTCGCCTGGGCCGGTGACGTCGTCCAGCTCAAGGCCGACAGCCCGGACATCGACTTCCTCATCCCGGACAGCGGCTACATGACGTCCAGCGACAACATGCTGATCCCGAACAAGGCCCGTCACAAGACGAACGCCGAGCGGCTCATCGACTTCTACTACGAGCCGAAGGCCGCCGCCGAGCTCGCCGCCTACATCAACTACGTCTGTCCCGTGGACGGCGTGAAGGAAGAGCTTGCGAAGATCGACGAGGACGCGGCGAACAACCCGCTGATCCTCCCCGACAAGGCCATGCAGGCCAAGTCCGTCGCCTTCCGCTCCCTGAGCTCGAAGGAAGAGACGGTCTACGAAGAGAAGTTCGCGAAGCTCACAGGGGCGTGACCACCATGACGAACGACACCAGCGGCGACGTCCGCCTCTCCGGCATAGCCAAGACCTACGGCTCCTTCACCGCCGTACACCCGCTCGACCTGACCGTGCCGCAGGGCTCCTTCTTCGCCCTGCTCGGCGCCTCCGGCTGCGGCAAGACCACCACCCTGCGCATGATCGCGGGTCTGGAGGAGCCCACCTCCGGCACGGTGCACCTCGGCGAGCAGGACGTGACGGCGCTCCCGCCGTACAAGCGGCCGGTGAACACGGTCTTCCAGTCCTACGCCCTCTTCCCGCACCTCGACATCTTCGAGAACGTCGCCTTCGGTCTGCGCCGGCGCGGCATCAAGTCGGTGAAGAAGCAGGTCGAGGAGATGCTCGACCTCGTCCAGCTCGGCGAGCAGGCCCGCAAGAAGCCGCACCAGCTCTCCGGTGGCCAGCAGCAGCGCGTCGCCGTGGCCCGCGCGCTGATCAACCACCCCAAGGTGCTGCTCCTCGACGAGCCGCTCGGCGCCCTCGACCTCAAGCTGCGCCGTCAGATGCAGCTGGAGCTCAAGCGCATCCAGACCGAGGTCGGCATCACCTTCGTCCACGTCACGCACGACCAGGAGGAGGCCATGACGATGGCCGACACGGTCGCCGTGATGAACGCGGGCCGCGTCGAGCAGCTCGGCTCACCGAGCGATCTGTACGAGAACCCGCGGACGACGTTCGTCGCCAACTTCCTCGGCACCTCGAACTTCATCGAGGCCGAGGTCGACTCCAGGAGCGGCGACGACATCGTGCTGAAGGCGGGCGGCGGCAAGCTGGTCCTCCCCGAGGCGCGGTGCAGCGCGCCCACGACGACCGGCGGCAAGGTGCTGGTCGGCGTACGCCCGGAGAAGATCTCCCTCAGCCACGCCGACGACGCGGGCGGGATACCGGAGGGCCGCAACCGCATCACCGGCAGGATCGCCGCCACGTCCTTCATCGGCGTCTCCACGCAGTACGTCGTCGACAGCGCCGTCTGCCCGGACTTCGAGGTCTACGTCCAGAACGTCGACCGCGACACCCGCCTGGTCCCGGGCGCCGAGGTCGTCCTGCACTGGAGCCCCGCCCACACCTTCGGTCTCGACGCCGCCCAGGACATCGACGCGGGCGTCGACGAGGGGGCGGCCGCCTGATGTCGACGCTCACCGAGGCGCCCCCGCCTCTCACCCCGACCGCCCCGAAGAAGAGGCCGCCCCGCAGACGCGGCCGCCTGGTGCCGTACTGGCTGCTGCTGCCCGGCATCCTGTGGCTGGTCGTCTTCTTCGCGCTGCCGATGATCTACCAGGCCTCCACGTCCGTGCAGACGGGCTCCCTGGAGGAGGGCTACAAGGTCACCTGGCACTTCGCGACCTACTGGGACGCCCTGTCCGAGTACTACCCGCAGTTCCTGCGCTCGGTGCTCTACGCGGGCTCGGCGACGGTCCTGTGCCTGGTCCTCGGCTACCCCCTCGCGTACCTCATCGCCTTCCGGGCGGGCCGCTGGCGGAACCTGATCATGATCCTGGTGATCGCGCCGTTCTTCACCAGCTTCCTGATCCGCACCCTGGCCTGGAAGACGATCCTCGCGGACGGCGGCCCGGTCGTCGAAGCCCTCAACGCGCTGCACGTCCTGGACGTCACCAGCTGGCTCGGGATGACCGAGGGCGACCGCGTCCTGGCCACGCCGCTGGCGGTGGTGTGCGGTCTGACCTACAACTTCCTGCCGTTCATGATCCTCCCGCTGTACACCTCGCTGGAGCGCATCGACCCACGGCTGCACGAGGCGGCGGGCGACCTGTACGCCAAGCCCAGCACCGTCTTCCGCAAGGTCACCTTCCCGCTGTCGATGCCGGGCGTCGTCTCCGGCACGCTGCTGACCTTCATCCCGGCGGCCGGCGACTACGTCAACGCGGATCTCCTCGGCTCCACCGACACCCGCATGGTCGGAAACGTCATCCAGACGCAGTTCCTGCGCATCCTGGACTACCCGACGGCCGCGGCCCTCTCCTTCATCCTGATGGCCGCCATCCTCGTCATGGTGACCGTCTACATCCGCAGGTCCGGCACGGAGGATCTGGTTTAAATGACCTTCGTCAAATGGCTCAAGCGCAATCTCGTCGTCATCGCGGGACTGCTGACGCTCGCATATCTGCTGCTGCCGAACATCGTCGTGACGGTGTTCTCCTTCAACCAGCCGAAGGGCCGCTTCAATTACGAGTGGCAGGAATTCTCCACCGCCGCCTGGCAGGACCCGTGCGGAGTCTCCGACCTGTGCGGCTCACTGTCGGTCAGCCTCCAGATCGCGTTCTGGGCGACGCTCGGCGCCACGCTGCTCGGCACGATGATCGCCTTCGCGCTGGTCCGCTACCGCTTCCGGGCGCGGGGCGCCGTGAACTCGCTGATCTTCCTGCCGATGGCGATGCCCGAGGTCGTCATGGCGGCCTCGCTGCTCACCCTGTTCCTCAACATGGGCGCCCAGCTGGGGTTCTGGACGATCCTCATCGCCCACATCATGTTCTGCCTGAGCTTCGTCGTGACGGCGGTGAAGGCGCGCGTGATGTCGATGGACCCGCGTCTGGAGCAGGCCGCGCAGGACCTGTACGCCGGACCCGTCCAGACGTTCCTCCGCGTCACCCTGCCGATCGCCGCCCCCGGCATCGCGGCGGGCGCGCTGCTCGCCTTCGCGCTCTCCTTCGACGATTTCATCATCACCAATTTCAACGCGGGTTCCACCGTCACCTTCCCGATGTTCGTCTGGGGCTCGGCCCAGCGTGGAACGCCCGTTCAGATCAATGTCATCGGTACGGCCATGTTCGTCGTCGCCGTACTGTTCGTGCTGACTTCCATGGTCATCGGTAATCGCCGCAACAGGCAAAAGGCATCGCTGTAGGGAGTTGAAATCATGGCCCCAAGCGCCATGAATCACTGGACGAAGTCGCTCTCCGACGCCCAGCCGGTCCCGTACTGGCTGGACGACCCCGGCAGGCCCCACCCCGAACCCGCCCTCACCACCGCCGAGACCTGCGACCTGCTGGTCGTCGGCGGAGGCTACAGCGGACTGTGGACCGCGCTCCTCGCCAAGGAGCGCGACCCGCGGCGGGACGTGGTCCTCCTCGAAGGCCGTGAGGTGGGCTGGGCCGCCTCCGGCCGCAACGGCGGCTTCTGCGCCGCCTCTCTCACCCACGGTCTGCCCAACGGGCTGGCCCGCTGGCCCGACGAGATCCACACCCTGGAGGAGCTGGGCGCGCGCAACCTCGACGAGATCGAGAAGGCGGTCGCCCGTTACTCCCTGGACTGCGACTTCGAACGCACCGGCGAGATCGACGTCGCCACCGAGACGTACCAGGCGTGGGAACTGCGCGACTGGTACGAGGAACTGCGGGACAAGGGCCTGGCCGACGGCATCGAGTTTCTGGACCGAGAGGCGGTGCGGGCGCAGGTCGACTCACCGACCTTCCAGGCCGGCCTCCACGACCGCCGCGGCGTCGCCATGCTCAACCCGGCCAAGCTGGTATGGGGCCTGAAGCGGGCCTGCGTGGACCTCGGCGTCCGCGTGTACGAGCACACTCCCGCCCTCACCCTGAAGCCGTACGGCGCCGGCATGGCCGTACGCACGCCCTACGGCCAGGTGCGCGCACGCCAGATCGCCCTCGGCACGAACATCTTCCCGAGCCTCGTCAAGCGCGTGCGCGCCTACACCGTGCCGGTCTACGACTACGCCCTGATGACCGAGCCGCTCACCGCCGACCAGCTCGCCTCGATCGGCTGGCAGAACAGGCAGGGCCTCGGCGACTCGGCGAACCAGTTCCACTACTTCCGCCTCTCCGCCGACAACCGCGTCCTGTGGGGCGGCTACGACGCGATCTACCCGTACGGCGGCCGGGTCCGTGCCGAGTACGACGACCGCCCGGAGACGTACGCCAAGCTCGCCGGGCACTTCTTCACCTGCTTCCCGCAGCTGGAGGGCATCCGCTTCACGCACGCGTGGGGCGGCGCCATCGACACCTGCTCGCGCTTCTCGGCGTTCTTCGGGACCGCCCATCAGGGCAAGGTGGCGTACGCGGCCGGCTTCACGGGTCTCGGTGTCGGTGCGACCCGGTTCGGCGCGGACGTGATGCTGGACCTGCTGGCGGGGGAGCGCACGGAGCGCACGCAGCTGGAAATGGTCCGCAGGAAGCCGCTCCCCTTCCCGCCCGAGCCCTTCGCCTGGACCGGTATCGCGCTCACCAAGTGGTCGCTGGCGCGCGCCGACGCGCACGGCGGCCGCCGGAACCTGTGGCTGAGGACGATGGACCGACTGGGCCTCGGCTTCGACAGTTGATGTGATCCAGATCACTCTGAATTGCTCGCGGGAACCCGCGTAATGCCCGCCGGGTGACCTCCCTCTCCCTCGTGACGCGATCGGCGTCCACGACAGAAAGGGAGGTCACCGTCATGACAGGGGCGAAGACGGCGGTGGAGTGGCTGGCATCCGTCGCTCCGAATCCCGAGGCCTGCCGCTGGGAGTGGGAGCGCAACCCCCTGGGGGTCGCCCTGCTGCCGGCCGGCAGGGCCTGGGACGTGCTCATCCTGCCCGCCGAACTCGGCTATCCCACGCTCGACGTCCTCACCCGCATCCTCGACCAGCTCGGCCCGGTCCTGGTCGACTTCGGTGACGCGCGCATGGGCTTCTTCGTGCCGCCCGGCACGGCCGCGCGCTGGCTCGGCACCGGCATCCGCACGGCCGGATCCGGCACCTGGATCGTCGTCCCGTACCCGGGGCGGGCCAGTGGCGGGGTGCGCTGGCTGGTCCCGCCGGACGGCACCGGCACCCTCATCGACCCGGCACTGCTCGAACTGGCCATGCACGAGGCGGCGGCGGGTCTGGCGGCGGAAGGGGAGGGGTGACGCGCGGAAAGCCTTGACAAGGCCGATTGGTCTGGACCAAGTTGTGGGCGCTCCACCCTCCAATTCCCCCATGCTCGGAGGTACTTGTGGATCGCTTCAGACCTCTCGCCCTGCTCGCCGCCGTGGTACTGACCCTGCCCGGTGTCACCGCGCTCTCGTCGGCCGCCCGTGCGGCCGACGCGGACCTCGTACGCAACGGGGGTTTCGAGTCCGGCCTCGACGGCTGGACCTGCCCGGCCGGTACGGCCGTGAACTCACCGGTGCACAGTGGCAGTTCCGCGCTCCAGGCGACCCCGGCCGGCGCCGACAACGCCCGGTGCGCCCAGACGGTGACCGTGAAGCCGGACTCCTGGTACACGCTGTCCGGACACGTCCGCGGCTCCTACGTCCACCTCGGCGCGAGCGGTACAGGCACCACCGACGTCTCCACCTGGACCCAGTCGGCCCCCGCCTGGCAGCAGCTCACGACCTCCTTCCGGACCGGCCCCGCCACCACCCGCGTCACCCTCTACACCCACGGCTGGTACGGCACGGGCACCTACCACGCCGACGACATCTCGCTCGTGGGACCGGGAGGGGAGACCGGGCAGCCGCCCGCGGCCCCGACCGGCCTGAAGACCGACGCGGTCACCTCCTCCAGCGTCGCCCTGTCCTGGACGCCGGTGCCGGGCGCGACGAGCTACGCCGTCCACCGCGACGGCGCCAAGGTCCAGACGGTGACGGGCACTTCGGCGACGATCGGAGGGCTCTCGCCCTCGACCGCGTACGGCTTCCAGGTCACGGCGGTGAACGAGGCGGGCGAGTCCCCGCGGTCGGCCACGGTGACCGCCACGACCACCGCCCGCCCGGGCGGCGAGGGTCCGGACCTGCCGGCCCATGCCCTGGTCGGCTACCTCCACGCGAGCTTCGCCAACGGCTCCGGCTACACGCGCCTGGCCGACGTCCCCGACAGCTGGGACGTCATCGATCTCGCCTTCGGTGAGCCGACCTCGGTAACCTCGGGCGACATCCGCTTCGAGCGCTGCCCCGCCACCGAGTGCCCGAACGTCGAGAGCGACGCCGAGTTCAAGGCGGCGATCCGTGCCAAGCAGGCGGCCGGCAAGAAGGTACTCATCTCCATCGGCGGCCAGAACGGCCAGGTGCGGCTGACGACCACCGCGGCGCGGGACACCTTCGTGTCCTCCGTCTCGAAGATCATCGACGAGTACGGCCTCGACGGCCTCGACATCGACTTCGAGGGCCACTCGCTCTCCCTGAACGCCGACGACACCGACTTCAGGAACCCGAAGACGCCGGTCATCGTCCATCTCATCTCGGCACTGAAGACCCTGAAGGCGAAATACGGCGACGACTTCGTGCTGACCATGGCCCCGGAGACCTTCTTCGTCCAGCTCGGCCACCAGTACTACGGCCCCGGCAGATGGGGCGGCCAGGACCCGAGGGCAGGGGCCTACCTCCCGGTCATCCACGCCCTGCGCGACCACCTGACGCTGCTGCACGTCCAGGACTACAACTCGGGGCCGGTCATGGGCCTGGACAACCAGTACCACTCGATGGGCGGCGCCGACTTCCACATCGCCATGACCGACATGCTGCTCACCGGCTTCCCGGTGGCGGGCGACGCGAACAGCGTCTTCCCGCCCCTGCGCCCCGACCAGGTGGCGATCGGCATGCCGGCGTCGGCCCACGCGGGCAACGGCCATGTCCCGCCCGCCGAGGTCACCAAGACCCTCGACTGCCTGACGAAGCGGACGAACTGCGGCTCGTACGCCCCGCACGGCACCTGGCCGGCGCTGCGCGGCCTGATGACCTGGTCGATCAACTGGGACCGGTACGGCGGCTGGGAGTTCCAGCGGACGTTCGACGGCTACTTCGGCTGAGGAACAGCCACAGCAGCGAGAGCAGCACCGCGCCCAGGCACCAACTGGCCACGACGTCCAGTGGCCAGTGGTAGCCGCGCCGGACCAGACCGAAGGCGACGCCGAGGTTGAGGGCGGCGCACAGCGCGAGCAGGGCCCGGCGGGCGGAGGCGGATCTCAGCCAGGGAAGGAGCAGCAGGGTCGCGGCCCCGTAGGCGACGGCGGCCGTGGCCGTGTGGCCGGACGGGTAGTAGCCGGTCGCGGGTGGTACGACCGGGGTGCCCGGGCGGTCGGTCAGCACCTTCAGCGGTACCACCAGCGCCGGGACCAGGGCCATGAGCAGGGCGGCGCAGGCGGCGGGCGCCCACCAGTGGTGTCCACCGGTGCGCCGGTGGCGCCAGGTCGCGTACGCCAGGGCGGCGGCGAGCACCGGCACCGCGACCTGCACGTTGCCCAGATCGGCGAGGAACTCGGAGAGGCCGTCCGGGTGGACCAGGGCCCGGCTGACCGCCGCGTCGGCGTTCAGCAGGGGGCCGTCGGCCATCACCTGCCAGGTGATGAGCGCGAAGAGGAGGGCGGGAAGCCCGAGAAGGAGGAAGAGGGAGGTCGGCCGCCCCGGAACAGGGGGGGTGGTTCCGAGGCGGCCGTCCGGACCGGGTGGTCGCGCGCCCCGGGGGGTTTGGGGCGGGCGACTGTCCGATCGGTGAGGAGATCCAGAGCCGGAGGCTCCGGTTGTGTGCGCGAGGGCACGACCAGGTCGAAGCTGGGGAGGCCTCGGCCCGATGTCGCCCAGAGTCCCCTCTGGGCGGGGTGTATCTCTCATCTGCTTAGAACCTACGACAGGGGAAGGGGGTTCGACAGGTGGAATCGCGTCCTGACATCCACCTCGCACACCTTCTTCACACGCTCTGACGACGGCCGCCCCAGCCCCGGAACCGCGGGCGGTGTCAGGGCTGGGGCGCAGGAGACCACCGGGCCGCGACCCTGGCGCTCACCAGTGGTTTCGCCGGGATCTCAGATACGGGCGAAGGCCTGTTCGATGATGTCGAGGCCCTCGTTCAGCAGGTCCTCGCCGATGACCAGCGGAGGCAGGAAGCGCAGCACGTTGCCGTAGGTGCCACAGGTCAGGACCAGCAGGCCCTCGGCGTGGCAGGCCTTGGCGAGGGCGCCGGTCGCCTCCGGGTTCGGCTCCTTGGTGGCCCGGTCCTTGACCAGCTCGATGGCGATCATCGCGCCGCGGCCGCGGATGTCGCCGATGATGTCGAACTTCTCGGCCATGGCGCCGAGGCGGGCCTTCATGATCGCCTCGATGCTCTTCGCCTTGGCGTTGAGGTCGAGTTCCTTCATCGTCTCGATCGAGCCGAGCGCGCCGGCGCACGCGACCGGGTTGCCGCCGTAGGTGCCGCCCAGGCCACCGGCGTGCGCGGCGTCCATGATCTCGGCGCGGCCGGTCACGGCGGCGAGCGGCAGACCGCCCGCGATGCCCTTCGCGGTGGTGATCAGGTCGGGGACGATGCCCTCGTCCTCACACGCGAACCACTGGCCGGTGCGGCAGAAGCCGGACTGGATCTCGTCCGCCACGAAGACGATGCCGTTGTCGGCGGCGAACTGGCGGATCGCGGGCAGGAAGCCCTTCGCCGGCTCGATGAAGCCGCCCTCGCCGAGGACCGGCTCGATGATGATCGCGGCGACGTTCTCCGGGCCCACCTGCTTGGAGATCTGGTCGATGGCCTGCGCGGCGGCCTCGGGGCCCGCGTTCTCCGGGCCGGTCGGCCAGCGGTAGCCGTACGCCACCGGCACCCGGTAGACCTCGGGCGCGAACGGGCCGAAGCCGTGCTTGTACGGCATGTTCTTCGCGGTCAGCGCCATCGTGAGGTTGGTGCGGCCGTGGTAGCCGTGGTCGAAGACGACGACAGCCTGACGCTTGGTGTACGCACGCGCGATCTTGACGGCGTTCTCGACGGCCTCGGCGCCGGAGTTGAACAGCGCCGACTTCTTGGCGTGGTCACCCGGGGTCAGCTCGGCGAGGGCCTCGGCGACCTCCACATAGCCCTCGTACGGCGTGACCATGAAACAGGTGTGGGTGAAGTCGGCGAGCTGGGCGGAGGCCCGGCGTACGACGGCCTCGGCGGAGGCGCCGACGGACGTCACGGCGATGCCGGAGCCGAAGTCGATCAGGCGGTTGCCGTCGACGTCCTCGATGATGCCGCCGCCCGCACGCGCGGTGAACACGGGCAGCACGGAGCCCACGCCCTGCGCGACCGCGGCGGTACGGCGGGCCTGCAGCTCCTGCGACTTCGGGCCGGGGATGGCGGTGACGACGCGGCGCTCCTGCGGAAGTGCGCTCATGAGGGGCTCCTGGGGGTCTTGCTGACGCTTGTCTTGTCTTTTCTCGCAGGCTAGGGCGGGGAGTGGGGGGTGGGCATGCTCCATGTGGGCGTTGTCGGCACGGCGTGTTGTCCGCGGTGGACATGGCGCTCGTGGCGACGCCCGGCCGCGTAAGCGGTGAAGTCCCCATGCGAGGGCGTTAGATTGGCTCGCTGATGGTGGACGGAGCGGCTGGTCAGGGGGCAAGGGCGATGGACAGCGACGGGACGCAGGACGCGCGGGGCACGCATGCGACGCCTGTGCCGCGTCCGGCCGTACCGCCGGAGGCCCCCGCGGTGCCGCCGCGGCCGACGCGGGCACCCGGGGTGCCGGGGCCGGACGGGCCGTTCCTGGCCTGGCTGCGGGCGCCACGACCGGAGACCCCGCCGGGTGTGTGGCGGTTCGGGCACGTGCCCCGGCCGGACGAGGAACCCGAGCGGATTCCCACGCGCCAGCTGCTGAGCGGTGCGCTGATCGCCTTCCTGGTCGGCTGGCTGATCTGGTCGCTGCTGTGGAACGGCTATCTCGGCGGCTGGTGGGTGCTGCCCCTGGAGCTGTTCACCCCGGACTCCTGGCGCGAGAACAACGACCGCGTCGGCAACGCCGTCCTCTGGTACAGCTACTACACGCTCATCGCCCTCGCCATCATGCTGGCCGTCGGTCGTCTGGGCCGCTGGGGCGAGGTCTGGCGCCGCTTCGGCCCGCCCGCCTGGCGCCCGGGAGCACCCGCGGCCGAGCGTCCGCCCGCCCCCGGGCAGGACCTCGCGTCCTGGCCGGCCCTGCGGGCCGCGGGGGCCGACGCCGCCGCCGAGCGGCTCGCCGCCGACGCACGGGCGGGGCTGATGCGCGACGTCGACTACGCCCGGATCGCCCGTGCCTGGCAGGGCGTGAGCAGCGGACGCCATGACCTCGCCACGTTCACGGGCGCCGTGCTCAAGGACGGCGCCGCGGCCTGTCTGCACCCCTCGGGCGAGCGCGACCTGCCCTCCCGGGCCGCCCGGCACGACCTCGTCAGCGGCCAGGTCCGGCTCGGCACGACCGCCGACGACCCGCGCAACCCCTACGCCTACCGGGGAACCGGCCTCGGCCTCGGCCCCGACCTGCTCGGCACCTCCCTGCTCGCGGTCGGGCCGGCCGGGTCCGGCAAGACCGGGACCGTGGTGCGGCCGCTCGCCGAGTCGCTGTGCCTGCACGCGCTGGCCGGGCGGGCCGCGGTCGTCGTGGTCGGCGCGGCGGGCGCGGGGCTCGGACCGGCGGACGCGTACGACGTCGTCGTACGGATCGGCGATCCGGACTCGGTGTACGACCTGGACCTGTACGGCGGCACCAGCGACCCCGACGAGGCCGCGGCCGTGCTCGCCGAGGCACTCGTCGGGGATCTCGCCGATCCGCACCCCGGCAGCGACAGCCGGCGCTCCACGACCGTGCTGGCCCAGCTCCTCGGGCCGTTCCGGGCCGTCCACGACCGCTTCCCGTCCGTGCCGGAGCTGCGGCAGCTGCTGGACGGCTCGCCCGGTGCGCTCGGCGCGCTGCGCACGGCGCTGGAGGGCTCCGGGCAGGAGTCGCTCATGCGCGAGCTGGACGCACGGGAGCGGCAGCTGGCGCACCCCGGCGATGTGGCGGCGGTGCTCGCGGACCGGGTGGCGTTGCTCGACCGGCCGGCGTTCGCGGGGTTCTTCGACACCTCGGGGCAGTCGCGGCCGTTCTCGCTGAAGGCGCTCGACCACCCCGTCCGGGTCCGCATCGACCTGCCCGCGCGCGGGCACGCCGAGGCCTCGCGGATGCTGGCACGGCTGGTCCTCGCCCAGTTCACGGCGAGTGTCGCGGTGCGGGAGGACCGGTCGCTGTTCGCCTGCCTGATCCTCGACGACGCGACCGGGGTGGTCACGCCCGAAGCGGTCCGCGGCATCCAGCGGCTGCGGTCGGGCAACGCGGGCGCCGTGCTCACGCTGCGCTCCCTGGACGACGTACCGAGGCCGCTGCGCGGGCCGCTGCTCGGTGCCACCGGGTGCCGGATGGCGCTGGCCGGGGTCACGCCGTGGGACGGGCAGGACTTCGCCGAGGTCTGGGGCAAGGAGTGGACCGAGGCGCGGGACGTCACCGACCGGCAGATCATCGCCGAGACGCCGGCCGGGAAGGCGGTGCACGCCTTGCGGCGGGTGATCACCGGCAAGGCGCCGACCGCGCGGGCGGTGACCGTCCGGCAGGTCGAGCGGGAGCGCTGGTCCGCCTCCGAACTGGCACACGCGGTCCCTCCGGGGCACGCGGTGCTGTCGCTGACCAGCGTCCAGGGGGAGCACGCGCCACCGTTGCTGGTGGACCTGCGGGGGTGACCCGGTATCCGGGCGTCGGGTCACACGCGACCGTACGGTGAGGCAGAATCGGCACAGGCCGTTCATACATTGCGGCCAAAAGATCACAGAGATCACGTGGGTGATCACCGTGATCACCCGGATCACACGGATGTGAAGGCCTCATGCCCCCGACGCTCGCCTCGCTCGTCCACCACTCCGCGCTCAAGCTGACCGTGCGGGCGGGCGAGGACCGCCTGGACGTGCCCGTGCGCTGGGCGCACGTCAGCGAGCTCGCCGACCCCGTCCCCTACATGGAGGGCGGGGAACTGCTGCTGGTCACCGCGCTCAAGCTGGACGCGGAGAACCCCGAGGCGATGCGGCGCTACGTACGGCGGCTGGTCGGCGCGGGCGTGGTCGGCCTCGGTTTCGCGGTCGGCGTCAACTACGAGGAGGTCCCCGAGGCGCTGGTCGAGGCGGCGAAGCAGGAGGGCCTCCCGCTGCTGGAAGTGCCTCGCCGTACGCCCTTCCTCGCCATCAGCAAGGCGGTGTCGGCGGCGATCGCGGCCGACCAGTACCGGGCGGTGACGGCAGGGTTCGCGGCGCAGCGGGAACTGACGAAGCAGGCACTGAACGCCGGCCCCGAAGGGCTGCTGGCCGTGCTCGCGTCGCAGGTGAACGGCTGGGCGGCGCTGTACGACGCCTCCGGTGCCGTGGTCGCGACGGCACCCGACTGGGCGGGGCGGCGGGCGGCGCGGCTCACCGCGGACGTGGAGCGGCTGCGCGAGCGGCCCGCGCCCGCGTCGTCCGTGGTCGGCGGGCCCGAGCACGAGGACCGGGTCGAGCTGCACACCCTCGGCACGGGGCGCCGGCCACGCGCGGCGCTCGCGGTGGGAACGGCGGCGGCACCGGGCACGGCGGAGCGCTACGCCGTCCACTCGGCGATCGCGCTGCTGACCCTGACGACCGAACGGTCCCGGTCGCTGCACGCGGCCGAACAGCGGGTCGGGGCCGCGGTGCTGCGCATGCTGCTCGCCGGGGAGCCGGATCACGCCCGGGCGGTCGCGGGGGATCTGTACGGCGGCCTCCTGGACGCGCCCTTCCGCGTGATCGTCGCCGAGTCCGGATCGGTGTCGGCGGCACGCGTGGTGGACTCCGGGGCGCGGGTGACGCTCACCAAGCCGTCGGCCGCGGCTCTGGCCGTGGTCTCCGGCGGGGCGAACGGTGATCCGCTGGGGGCGCTCACCGAGGTCGTGGAGTCGGCGGCGGCCCGGGCCGGGGAGTCGGTGCTGGTGGTGCCGGAAGGGGAGGGCGATACCGCGAGGGTGGTGGTGCTCGCCGCGGACGGGGGCGCCGCGGTGGAGGCGTGCGCGCAGTACGCGGCGGCCCTGGAGGCGGCGCGCGCCGGGACCGTACCGGAGGGGCCCGCGGGGGCCGACGAGGACGAGCTGGTCGTGGGGCTCTCGGCGCCGTCGGGGCCCATCGCCGCGGCGGCCGCCTACAAGCAGGCCGAACAGGCCGTGTCGGTGGCTCGGCGCCGGGGGCGGGTGTGCGTGGAGCACGAGCAACTGGCCGCGGGGTCGGTGTTGCCGCTGCTCGCCGACGACGCCGTGAAGGCGTTCGCGGACGGGTTGCTGCGGGCGCTGCACGAGCACGACGCCACGGGCCGCGGGGACCTGGTCGCCTCACTGCGGGCCTGGCTGTCGCGGCACGGGCAGTGGGACGCGGCGGCCGCCGACCTCGGAGTGCACCGGCACACGCTGCGGTACCGGATGCGGCGCGTGGAGGAGATCCTCGGGCGCTCGCTGGACGACGCGGACGTGCGGATGGAGCTCTGGCTGGCGCTGAAGGCCACATCGGCCGAGTGAGCGCCCGACGGGGCGCGGGCGGTCCTCAAGCCGAGGCGCACCCCGCGGGCCGGAGTGCCGGAGGGCCGCGTACGCCAAATCGGCGCATGCCCCGTCCCGCACCACTACACCGCGGCCAAGCGCTCCCGCACCCCCTCCCCCCTACGGTGGACCCCGACACACAGGACACCCAACGCGGAAGGGCCGGGAAATCGACATGACTTCCACTTACGCCTTCTGGCTCGCCGGCCGCCAGGTCGGCGGCGAGGACAGCTTCGACGTGACCTCCCCTTGGGACGGGCGGACCGTCGGCAAGGTGAGCGTGCCGACGGACGCGCAGATCGAGGAGGCCGTGGCCGCCGCGTACGCCGTGCGGGACGAGTTCGCCGCGACCCCGGCCCATGTGCGTGCCGCCGCGCTCGACCACGTCAGCAAGCGGCTCGCCGAGCGCACCGAGGAGATCGCGCAGCTCATCTCCGCCGAGAACGGCAAGCCCATGAAGTGGGCCCGCGGCGAGGTCGGCCGTGCCGTGTCCGTGTTCCGGTTCGCCGCCGAGGAGGCCCGGCGCTTCAACGGCGGCGAGGCCCAGCGCCTCGACACCGACCTCGGCGGCCAGGGCCGGCTCGCGCTGACCCGGCGCTTCCCCAAGGGCGTCGTCCTCGGTATCGCGCCCTTCAACTTCCCGCTCAACCTCTGCGCCCACAAGGTCGCCCCGGCCATCGCCGCCGGCGCGCCGATCATCCTCAAGCCGGCCCCGGCCACCCCGCTGTCCGGGCTGGTCATCGGCGAGCTGCTGGCCGAGACCGACCTGCCGGCCGGCGCCTGGAGCATCCTGCCGGTCCCCAACGACCGGATGCCCGCGCTCGTCCAGGACCCGCGCCTGCCCGTGATCTCCTTCACCGGCTCCGAGAAGGTCGGCTACGCGATCATGGACTCGGTGCCCCGCAAGCACTGCACCCTGGAGCTGGGCGGCAACGGCGCGGCGGTCGTGCTCGCCGACTACGCCTCCGACGCGGACCTCGACTGGGCCGCCGGCCGCATCGCCACCTTCTCCAACTACCAGGGCGGCCAGTCCTGCATCTCCGTGCAGCGGGTGATCGCGGACGCCTCGGTGTACGACCGTCTGCTGCCGCGTGTCGTCGCCGCCGTCGAGGCCCAGGTCACCGGTGACCCGAGCGACGACACGACGGACGTCGGGCCGCTCGTCAGCGAGGACGCCGCCAAGCGCGTCGAGGCGTGGGTGGACGAGGCCGTCGCCGCCGGGGCGAAGCTGCTCACCGGTGGCAAGCGCGACGGCGCCTCCTACGCGCCGACCGTCCTCACCGACGTGCCGGCCGACGCCACCCTCGCCTGCGAGGAGGTCTTCGGACCTGTCCTCACCGTGCAGAAGGTCGACGGGGAGGACGCCGCGTTCGCCGCCGTCAACGACTCCAAGTACGGCCTCCAGGCAGGCGTGTTCACCCACGACCTGCAGACCGCCTTCCGGGCCCACCGGGCGCTGGAGGTCGGCGGCGTGGTCGTCGGCGACGTCCCCTCCTACCGTGCCGACCAGATGCCGTACGGCGGGGCCAAGCAGTCCGGCGTGGGGCGCGAGGGCGTGAGGTTCGCGATGGACGACTACACCTACGAGCGGGTGCTGGTCCTCACCGGGCTCGCCCTGTGAGCGCCTCCTGAACGGACGGCCGGAGCCCGCTGTGCGGGGGCTCCGGCCGTCGGCGTCACCCGCCCGGTCGGCGACCCGGTCGGCAGGGCTCCGCGAAAACCCTGGCTAATGGGAACCATTTTCAGGTACAGTCGGATGTGACGCGAGTTTCGCCGTCCCGAAGGGGCCCGGCACCGATGCCTTCCGGTGCCGGGCCCCTTCTTCGCGCCGGCCTGCTCCGGACCCTCAACCGGAGAAGCCGACGTGCGCGAGCCGCAACGAGCCGCGCAGTCCGAGGTGGACGTCGTGGACGCCCTCGGCGACGATCCCGGCGCTCAGGGTCGTGTAGTCGTACGGGCCTTTCGTATCCGACGCGTCGGACGTCAGGACGGCGAGCACCGGGCCGCCGTCCAGCGACACCTCGATCACGCCCTCGCCGGACACGGCCGCGGTCACCTCCGTGACGCCGTCCCCGAAGTCGCAGTCCCGGTAGACCAGTTCGGCCGTCGCGCCCCGGACCGGCGTCACCGCGTCGCCCGCGGCCTTCGTCCGGTCGACGATCGCGACGCCGCGCTGTGTGTCGAAGTCGGCCGCGTCCAGGCCCCGGTGCGTCACCGGACGCGGTGCGCCCGCCTCGCCGTCCAGGACCAGCGTCGTCCGCAGCCGGACGTCCTCGCTGGACGCGCCGGCCAGCAGCTCGTACGGGCCGGGCTCGCGGCGCCATCCGCCCCGCGCGACGTCCCAGAAGTCGAAGGCGGACAGCGGGAGTTCGAAGGTGAGTACGGTCCGCTCGCCGGGCTCCAGCCGCACCCTGTCGTGCGCCACCAGCTCGCGGCGCGGACGCGGCACGGACGGCTCCACCGCGCGGGTGTAGAGCTGGGCGACCTCGTCGGCCGTCACCTCACCGGTGTTGGTGACCGTGAAGGAGACGTGCAGCGCGTCGTCCGCCACCCGGGTCTGAAGGTCGCCGTAGGCGAACGTCGTGTACGACAGGCCGTGCCCGAACGGGAACAGCGGAGTCCCCTCGAAGTACAGATACGTCTGACGGCCGCCGATCACGTCGTAGTCGAGGAGGTCGGGCAGGTCGGCGTCGTCGGCGTACCAGGTCTGCGGCAGGCGGCCCGCGGGGGAGACGTCGCCGGCCAGGATCCGGGCCAGCGCGGTGCCGGCCGCCTGGCCGCCGTGGGCCGTCCACAGCATCGCCGGGACCTCGGTGTGGTCGACCGCGTACGGATACGCCGACACCAGCGCCAGCACGGTCTTCGGGTTGGCCGCGCGGGCGGCCCGCAGCAGGCGCTCCTGGTGCGCGGGAAGGGCGAGGGTCGTACGGTCCTCGGTCTCGCGTCCGTTGATGTGCGGGTCGTTGCCGGCCACCACCAGCACCACGTCCGCCCGCCCGGCGACCCTGGCCACGGCGTCCTCGCCGGTCTCGACCACGACGATCTCGAAGACCTCCCCCGGGCCTTCGGCAACCCTGACGCCGTCCGCGGCGACACAGACGTGGCGACCCGTACCGATGTGCCGAAGGAGGTGTCCGTTCCCGTGCGGTTCCAGGCGGAACGTCTCCTGGACGACCCAGCCTCCGGGCTGGTCGGCGGAGGCGCGGATCCATCCGTCCTCGGCGACGGAGAGATAGCGTCCGCCGGGGGCGCGCAGCGTCAGCACGCCCTCGCCCCAGTCGACGAGGGCGAGTTCGGTGCCGTCCGGGCCGGAGGTGAGCGGGGGCAGGTCCGTCCGCCCGGCGAGCAGGGCCGGGTCGAGGGCGCCCTCCGCGCCGCGCACCTCGTCGTCGGCATCCGCCTCGGGGACGTGCAGGAAGGTTCCGGCCGAGGTCTTCAGCAGGACGCGGTCCACGCCCTCGGCGAACTCCACGCGCTCCGCGCCGAACCGCTCGTACAGACCCGCCAGCGGGGTGGAGCGGTGGATGAGCGTGCCGCTGTACCAGTCGCGCTTGCACTCGTCGGCGAGCAGGCCCACCACCGCCATCCGGGTGTCCGGGGCGAGCGGCAGCACATCGCCGCTGTTCTTGAGCAGGACGACCGCCTGCTCGGCGGCCTCCTGGGCGAGGGCGCGGTGGGCGGGGGTGTCGAAGTCCTTGGTGAGTGCGTGCGGGTCGTACTCCGGGTCGAACTCGCCGAGCCGGAAGCGGACCGACAGCTGGCGGCGCACCGCCGCGTCGACGTCCGACTCGGTCAACAGGCCGCGGTCCAGGGCGCCCCGCACACGTGCCGTGATCTGCGAGCTGTCGGTGCCGTGGTCGGTGAAGCTGTCCACACCGGCCAGCAGCGCGGCCGCCGTCGCCTCCTCGTGGGTGTCGAAGTAGTGCTCGGAGTCGACCAGGTTGGACGGCGCGCCCGCGTCCGAGCAGACCATCAGGTCCTGGTCGGTCCAGGCGCGCAGATGCTCACGCAGATACGGCGAGACATGGTTCGGCCGGCCGTTGACCAGGTTGTACGCCGGCATCACCCCGGCCGTCGCGCCCGCCTCGACCGTCTCGCGGAAGGCACGCAGGTCGTACTCGTGCAGCACGCGCGGGCGGACGGAGGAGGACGTGACGTCGCGGCCCGTCTCGTTGTTGTGGGCCAGCCAGTGTTTGAGGACGGGTGCGGTGCGCCAGTACGTCGGGTGGTCGCCGCGCAGGCCGCGGGTGTAGGCGACGGCGATGGCCGAGGTGAGCCCCGGGTCCTCGGAGTAGCCCTCCTCGTTGCGGCCCCACAGGGGATGGCGCAGGAGGTTCACGGTGGGGGACCAGACGTTCAGTCCGACGCGCTCGTCACGGGCGCGCATCGCGCGGGTCTCCTTGGAGACGGCCTCGCCGACGCGTCGTACGAGATCGGTGTTCCAGGTCGCGCCGAGGCCCACCGCCTGCGGGAAGACGGTGGCCGGGCCCATCCACGCCACGCCGTGCAGGGCCTCCTGACCGGTGCGGAACGCGTCGACGCCGAGCCGTTCGACCGCCGGCGTGAACTGGTGCAGGAAGCCGATCTTCTCGTCGAGGGTGAGCCGCGACAGAAGGTCGTCGATGCGCTTCGCGAACGGCAGGCGCCGGTCGCGGAACGGCGGCGTGTGCGGCGTGTGTGCGGTCACTTGGAGTTCCCCTTGCGATGGAGCGACGAGGCGCTTTCGAAGCGCTTCGATGCTCAGTCGACTCGGGGTGGGGTGTCAAGACACCCAGCCGCAACAAGTCCGACTCCTCACCGGTATGGCAAGCGGTGTAAGCGTGCAACGGATCCTGTGCGGCTCCGAGGAATCTTGGAATCGACTCTTGTGCGCCCTCATGCCTTCACTTAACCTCGCAGCAACATCGAAGCGCTTCGACTATGAGAACCGGTCCGCTTCAGGGTGAGCGTTCTCGCCAGTGGTCGAAGGGCCGCTTCAGCTCGGCCAGTTCCACTTACGACACCGCAGCCGACGGCCTACCGCCGGGTGTCCAGGTGCGCCACGAAGGGTTGACGCAATGACGCCGAACGCCTCCTCCGCCCCCTCCGGACCCAGCAGGAGAAGCTTCCTCGCCTCCACGGCGGTCGCCACAGCAGCGGTGGCCGGGGGGATGCCGCTGCTCGCCGCCTGTGGCGGTTCTGAGGGAGGCTCGCGCGAGGGGGCCACGTCGGGCAAGGCCGCCGACAAACTGCTCCCGACGTACGTCGCCAGCACGTTCGCCGATCCGGACCTGCCGTCGAAGAACGGTTCGGCGGCCGGGTACACCGGCAAGGTCGACCTCGCGGCGCTGAAGGCCTCCGTCCCGGAGAAGCTCGGCACCGGCGCCCCCTTGAAGATCATGGCCCCGCTCTGGGGCAGCCCGCCGAAGCCCGGAAACCCCTACTACAAGGCGGGCGACGCGGCCGCGGGCACCAAGATCACCTGGCAGAACCAGGACGGCAACACCTACGGCGAGAAGCTCGGCGCCGTCCTCGCCTCCAGCTCCATACCCGACATGGTGGTCGTGCCCGACTGGGAACTGGTCGGCAAGATCCCGAACGCGGTCACCGCCAAGTTCATGGACCTCGGCCCCTACCTGGCGGGCGACAAGGTCAAGAAGTACCCGAACCTGGCCGCGATCCCGTCCGACGCCTGGCGCATGAGCATCTTCGGCGGCGCGCTGCGCGGCATCCCGATGCCCGCCGCATCCGTGCCCAACATCGTGCCCTTCTACCGCAAGGACATCTTCGACGAGAAGGGCTACACCGTCCCCAAGTCGGCCGACGAGTTCCTCAGTTGGGCCAAGGAGGCCACCAGCGCCAAGGCCAAGGTGTGGGCCTGCGCCGACATGAGGTGGTCGGCGGCGGCCATCTTCGGTGTCCGCCCCGCCGGGCCGCTCGGCTGGAACATCGGGGACGACGGCAAGCTGACGTACCGCATCGAGCATCCTGAGTACCTCGAACATCTGGAGTGGGTCCGCAAGCTGTTCGCCGCCGGTGTGGTACACCCCGACGACAAAGCAAACACGGGCGACCCGGGCCAGCGGTTCACCGCCGGGCAGACCCTGGTCTACAACCAGAACATGTCCGACTGGTACGGCAAGACCACCGAACAGGCCCGGTCCAACCCCGAGTTCCAGATCGAGGGCATGGACTACTTCGGTGCCGACGGCGGCGACCCGACGCTGTACGCCGGCCAGCCCGCCACCATCTGGTCGATGATCCGCAAGGGCGCCTCGAAGGAGACGGTCGAGAACGCGCTGGCCGCCGCCAACTTCGCGGCCGCGCCCTACGGCACCAAGGAGCGGATGCTCGTCGACTACGGCGTCGAGGGCACCCACTACACGGTCGAGAACGGCGTCCCGGTCAAGAACGACCGGGGCAACCAGGAGGTCAACAACGCCTGGGTGCTGCTCGCGGCCCCGGCTCCCTACCTGGCCCACCCCGACCTCCCCGAGGTCGCCCGCAAGCAGGTCGAGTGGCAGCAGCGGCAGGGTGCCTTCGTGAAGAAGACGTCCACGTACGGCATGAAGATCATCGAGCCGAGCCGCTACGCCACCCTCTCCAGCCAGTTCGAGCAGCTGGAGATCGACTTCGTACGGGGCAACAAGAAGCTGTCCGACATCCAGCAGGCCATCTCCACCTGGAAGTCCTCCGGCGGCGACAAGCTGCGTGACTGGTACAAGGAGCTCCTCGACAAGAACGGCAGTGCCAACTGATGTCTCTGACGGCCGGGAGCAGGCCGGACGGGACACGTCCCCCCGCGGCCGTGGAGGAGCCGACGGCAGCGGTCGCCGCGGTGGCGGTGAAGGACCGGGCATCGCGCGGGAGGAACAGGGCCGGCAAGGCGGGCAAGGCGGGCAAGGTCCCCTTCCGGGTCCGGCTGCGCCGCGACCGCGCGCTCATCCTGATGACGCTGCCCGTCATCGTCCTGCTCCTGATCTTCAACTACGTCCCCCTGCTCGGCAACGTCGTCGCCTTCCAGGACTACGACCCGTACGCCGCCGGCAACGGCATCACGGCGATCTTCCACAGTCCCTGGGTCGGCGTGGAGCAGTTCTCCCGGTTGCTCGACGACCCGCTGTTCTGGGACGCCACGGAGAACACCATCGTGCTGTTCCTGCTCCAGCTGGTGCTGTTCTTCCCGGTCCCGGTCGCCCTGGCGCTGGTCATCAACAGCGTGATCCGGCCGAGGGTTCGGGCGGTGGCGCAGGCGATCATGTACCTGCCGCACTTCTTCTCGTGGGTCCTGGTCGTCACCGTGTTCCAGCAGATCCTGGGCGGCGCGGGCATCATCGCCCAGACCCTGGAGCAGCACGGGTGGAGCGGCTTCGACCTGATGACCGACGCGGGCCTGTTCAAGTATCTGGTGATCGCGCAGGCCGTGTGGAAGGACGCCGGCTGGGGCATCATCGTCTTCCTCGCGGCGCTGTCCGCGGTCAGCACCGACCTGTACGAGGCCGCCGCCATGGACGGCGCGGGGCGCTGGCGGCGCATGTGGCACGTCACGCTGCCCGCGCTGCGCCCGGTGATCGCGCTGCTGCTGGTCCTCAGGGTCGGTGACGCGCTGAGCGTCGGATTCGAGCAGTTCCTGCTGCAGCGGTACGCCGTCGGCGCGGGGGCCAGTGAGGTCCTCGACACCTACGTGTGGAACATGGGCATCCAGAACGGCGACTTCAGCTACGCGGCCGCGGTCGGCCTCGTCAAGGGAGTCATCGGAGTGTGTCTCGTCCTGGGCGCGAACAAGGTCGCGCATCTGCTCGGCGAGCAGGGGGTGTACAAGAAGTGAGCCTCAACACGCAGCTCATCCGCAGCCTGAAGGCTCCCCCCCGCCCCGTGTGGGAGGAGCCGCCGAGCAAGGCCGGGCTCACCGCCAAGAGTGCGTTCCTGGCGCTGTGCTGTCTGGGGGTGCTCGGTCCGCTGTGGATCGTGATCGTCACCAGCCTCTCCCCGAAGCCCGTGATCGACCGAGTCGGCGGTCTCGTCGTGATCCCCGAGGGCATCACCTTCATCAACTACACCGAACTGCTCAGCGGCGGACAGGTCAGCCGCGCGATCATGGTCTCCGTCGGTGTGACGCTCTTCGGCACGCTGTTCTCGATGACGGTGTCGGTACTCGCGGCCTACGGCCTGTCCCGGCCGGGCAGTCTGGGGCACCGGTTCTTCCTGATGGTCATGATGGCGACCATGTTCTTCGGGGCCGGCCTCATCCCGACGTACCTGCTGGTGCAGTCGCTTGGTCTCACCGACACCTATCTGTCGCTGGTCCTGCCGAGCGCGGTCAGCGTCTTCAACATCCTTGTCCTACGGGCCTTCTTCATGGGGATCTCCCCCGAACTCACCGAGTCCGCCCGTATCGACGGGGCCAGTGACCTGCGCATCCTGCTGACCATCATCATGCCGCTGTCGCGGGCCGTGCTGGCCGTCATCTCCCTGTTCTACGCGGTCGGCTACTGGAGCGCCTGGTTCAACGCCTCCATCTACCTCAGCGACCAGCAGATGATGCCGCTGCAGAACGTGCTCATCCAGCTGGTCCAGAAGAACACCGAGGCACCGACCGGGCTCCAGCAGGCGGTCCGCACCGGCGAACTCTCCGCGCTGGGGCTGCAGATGGCCGTCATGGTCCTCGCCCTGATCCCGGTCGCGGTCGCCTCCCCCTTCGTCCAGCGCCACTTCAAGAAGGGCATGCTCACCGGCGCGATCAAGGGCTGACGCCCCGACCCACCCCGCGCCAGACAGCCGCCGTCCGGGACCGCACCTCCGCTGTACGCCGCGCGCCCACGCCGCAAAGCCGCACAGCGTCAGCGCCCCGCACCCCTGAGAGCGTCACCTTTCCCCTGTTCCTGCACGTGAAGAGGTTCGTCATGCACAAGCATTACCTCAGCAGAAGAGCTGTGCTCGCCGGGACCGCCGCCACCGCCGCGGTCGCCACCCTGCCGGTCCTCCAGGGGCAGGCGCAGGCAGCCCACATCGGCACCGCGACCGCCGCCCCCGCCTACCGCTGGCGCAACGTCATGCAGGGCGGTACAGGATTCATCAGCGGCGTCCTCTTCCACCCTTCCTGCCGCGGCCTCGCCTACCTCCGTACCGACATCGGCGGCGCCTACCGCTGGGACGACCGGACCGACCGCTGGATCCCGCTGACCGACCACCTCGGCTGGGACGACTGGAACCTGCTCGGCGTCGAGGCCATGGCCGTCGACCCGGCCCACCCGAACCGGCTGTACCTGGCCCTCGGCGCGTACACCCAGTCCTGGGCCGGCAACGGGGCCGTGCTGCGGTCCGACGACCGCGGGGCCACCTGGAAGCGCACCGACCTCACCGTCAAGCTGGGCGCCAACGAGGACGGGCGGGGTGCGGGGGAGCGCCTGCTCGTCGACCCGCGCGACAGCGACACCCTGTGGCTCGGCACCCGGCACGACGGGCTGCTCAAGTCCACCGACCGCGGCGCCACATGGCAGTCCGTCGACTTCCCGGCCACCCCGAGCGCCACCGGCCAGGGCATCACCCTCCTGGTCGCCGTGGGACGCACGGTCTACGCCGGCTGGGGCGACTCCGACGGCACGGCCGACCGGCCGAACCTGTACCGCACCTCCGACGGCAAGACCTGGAAGCCCGTCCCCGGACAGCCCACCGGCACCGCCGCCAAGGTGCCGATCCGCGCCGCGTACGACCGCCACACGCGCGAGCTGTACGTGACGTACGCCAACGCCCCCGGCCCCAACGGCCAGTCCGACGGCAGTGTGCACAAGCTGCGCACCGCCACCGGCAGGTGGACCGAGGTCACGCCCGTGAAGCCGGGTGGGACCGCGACGGACGGGTCGGCCGACACCTTCGGCTACGGCGGTGTCGCCGTCGACGCCCGCCGCCCCGGCACGCTCGTCGTCTCCACGAACAACCGGTGGGCCGAGATCGACACCGTCTTCCGCTCCACGAACGGCGGCCGGACCTGGACCTCCCTGAAGGACACGGCCGTCCTCGACGTCTCGGAGACCCCTTACCTCAAGTGGGGCGGCGACAAGCCCAAGTTCGGCTGGTGGATCCAGGCCCTGGCCCTCGACCCGTTCGACTCGGAGCACGTCGTCTACGGCACCGGAGCAACCCTCTACGGCACCCGCGACCTCAGGCGCTGGGCCCCGCAGATCCGCGGCGTGGAGGAGGCATCCGTACGCCAGCTGATCTCGCCGCCGACCGGCGAGGCGCACCTGATCAGCGGCAACGGGGACATCGGCGTGATGTACCACGAACGGCTCACCGCGTCGCCGTCGCGCGGCATGGCGTCGAACCCGGTGTTCGGCACGTCGACGGGCATCTCGCTGGCCCAGGCCAAGCCGTCGTACGTGGTCCGGGCGGGCTGGAGCAACGACGCGAACGGCGCCTACTCGAACGACGGCGGCAAGACCTGGACCCCCTTCGCAGCACAGCCCGCCGTCGCCAAGGACGCGCCCGGGCCGATCGCCACCAGCGCCGACGGCAGCGTGCTGTTGTGGTCCTTCGGCACGGCGAACCCGGGATACCGCTCGACCGACAACGGGGCCACCTGGTCCGAGGTCGCCTCCTTCCCCAAGGGCGCCGCCCCGGTCGCGGACCCCGTCGACCCGGCCCGCTTCTACGCCTTCGACACCACGACCGGCACGGTGTTCGCCAGCACCGACGGCGGCCTGACCTTCACCGCGGGGGCCACCGGCCTGGCCACGGGCGACGCCGAGTTCCAGCTGCGGGCCGCCCCGGACCGTACCGGCGACCTCTGGCTCAGCCTCAAGGGGAACGGGCTGTTCCGCTCGACCGACGGCGGCGCGACCTTCACCAAGGTCAGCAGCTGCCAGGCCTCCCACACCCTGGGCTTCGGCAAGGCCGCCGAGGGCGCTTCCTACCCGGCGATCTACATGGTCGGCGCCACCGAGACCTTCAACGCCGTCCTCCGCTCCGACGACGAGGCGGAGACCTGGACGCGGATCAACGACGACCGGCACCAGTGGGGCTGGACCGGCGCCGCCATCGCCGGCGACCCACGCGTGTACGGCCGGGTCTACCTCGGCACCAACGGACGCGGCGTGCAGTACGGGGACCCCGCCTGATGCCCGACCTGAGCGACGCCACCCGAGGCCGCCTCCTCTTCGGCGGCGACTACAACCCCGAGCAGTGGCCGGAGGAGACCTGGCACGAGGACGTCCGGCTGATGAAGCAGGCCGGCGTCAACTCGGTCACGCTCGGCGTCTTCTCCTGGTCGACGATCGAACCGGAGCCCGGGGCGCGGGAGTTCGGGTGGCTGGACACGCTGATGGACCTGATGCACGACAACGGCATCGGTGTCGTCCTCGCCACCCCCACCTCCTCGCCGCCGCCCTGGATGGGCCGGCTGCACCCCGACACCCTGCCCGTCACCGAGGACGGCCGCACCGAATGGTGGGGCGGCCGTCAGCACTTCTCGCACTCCAGCGCCACCTACCGGCGCTACGCCGCCGCCGTCACCGAGGACCTGGCCGCCCGCTACGGCGGCCACCCGGCCCTGACGATGTGGCACATCAACAACGAGTACTGCACCGTCGACCACGGCGACGAGGCCGCGGCGGCCTTCCGACGCTGGCTGCGCGAGAAGTACGGCACCCTCGACGCCCTCAACACCGCCTGGGGCACCGCCTTCTGGAGCCAGGGCTACGACACCTGGGACGGCATCCTGCCGCCCCGTCTGCCGCACTACATGCGCAACCCCACGCAGGTCCTGGACTTCAGGCGCTTCACCTCCGACATGCTCCTGGAGTGCTACGTCGCCGAGCGCGACATCGTCCGCCGCCACACCCCGCACATCCCCGTCACCAGCAACTTCATGCCGCTGTGGTTCGGGCAGGACGCATGGCGCTGGGCCGAGGAGGAGGACGTCGTCTCCGTCGACATCTATCCGGACCCGCGCGACCCCTTCGGCGCCCAGAGCGGTGCCCTCGTCCAGGACATGACCCGCTCCCAGGCACGCGGACCGTGGCTGCTCATGGAGCAGGCGGCCGGGCCGGTGAACTGGCGGGGCGTCAACCACCCCAAGCCGCGCGGCCTCAACCGGCTCTGGTCCCTCCAGGCCGTCGCCCGGGGCGCCGACGCCGTCTGCTACTTCCAGTGGCGGCAGTCCCGGCAGGGCGCGGAGAAGTTCCACTCCGGCATGGTCAGTCACGCGGGGGAGGAGGGCCGTACGTACCAGGAGGTCAAGCAACTCGGCGCGGACCTCGCCCGGATCGCCCCGGCCGTGGCCGGCACGCACAGCACCGCCGAGATCGCCGTCCTGCACGACTGGCACGCCTGGTGGGCTGGCGCCCAGGACGGCCGCCTCTCCCACGAGGTCGACCACGCCGACGTCCTCAAGGCCTGGCACCGCGCCCTGTGGCAGGCCCACCTCACGACCGACTTCGCCCACCCCGAACACGACCTGTCCGGGTACCGGCTCGTGGTCGTCCCGCAGCTCTACCTGCTCAGGGACGCGGCCGTCGAGAACCTCCTCGGCTACGTCCGCCAGGGCGGCACCCTCGTCTGCGGGTTCCAGACCGCGGTCGCCGACGAGGACGACCGGGTCCGCCCCGGCGGCATGGACACCCGGCTGCGCGAGCTGTTCGGCATCCGCACCCTGCACGAGTGGTGGCCGCTGGACGCGGGGGAGACCGTCGCCTGCGAGGGCTTCGGCGGCTCCCTGTGGTCCGAGGAACTGGAAGCCGACGGCACCGCCGACGAGACCGTCCCGTACGAGGGCGGTGAACTCGACGGACTGCCCGCCGTCCTGCGCAAGGGCCGGGCCTGGTACGTCTCCACGCTCCCGGAGCCGGACGCGCTGCGCGACCTGCTGGCCCGAGTCGCGGCCGGCGCGGGCGTCCGTCCGGTGCTCGACGGGCTCCCGCAGCAGGTCGAGGTGGTACGCCGGGGCGAGGTGCTGTTCGTGCTCAACCACGGCCGCGAGCCGGTGACCGTCGAGGTGCCCGGCACCCACCGCGACCTGCTGACCGGGACGGTCGTCACCGACCGGGTCACCCTCGTACGGCATGGCGCCGCGGTCCTCCGGCCATGACGGCGCTCACCGGACCCGTCCACGGCACGTGGGAGCCGCACCCGGCCGTCCGCTGGGAGGACGGCTTCCTGAGCGGCAACGGCCACCACGGCGCCCTGGTGTTCGGTGATCCGAACGCCGAGCGGGTCATCGTCACGCACCACACCCTGGTACGGCCGAGCGGCGACGGCGAGCACCGCCGGCCGCCGTGGCTCGCCGCCCGGCTCCCGGCACTGCAGGACCGCCTCCTGGCGGGCGACGTGAGTGCCGCGGAGCACTTCACCAACGGCCGTCCGCACCAGCGGGTCCAGCCCTTCCACCCCGCGTTCCAGGTCAGCCTCGTACGGCCCCCGGACGACGACCGCGGCGACTACCGCCGCGACGTCGACTTCACGACGGGCGTCGTACGCACGACCTGCGCCGGCTGGACCAGCAGGGTCTTCGTGTCGCGCGCCGACGACGTGATCGTCCAGCACCTCATGGGCCCCGGCCTCACCCTCGACGTCTGCCTGGACCACCGTCTCCCCGGCGCCCCCGAGGCACTGGCCGTCGGCCACGGAGCCGTGGTCACCGCCGAGGGCGCCCTGCTGAGTCTGCGGGCCCGCTACCCCGACAGCGACCGCGCCTTCACCGGAGTCACCCTGGTCGCCGTCACCGCGGGCACGACCACCCTCGCCCCGCCGCGCGCGCACGTCGAGGGAGCCCGGTCCGTGCTGCTCCTGACCCGGGTCCGGCGGCACACCGGCGAACTCGACGTCATCGCCGAGGGCCGCGCCCTGCGCGACCTGCCCACGCGGTACGAAGAGCTCCTCGAACGCCATACCGCCCTGCACCGCACCGCCTACCGGCGCGTCACCCTCGACCTCGCCGCCGCCCCGGCCGAACGCGCCCTGCCCGGCTCGGAGCTGCTGAAGCGGCCCGGTTCCACCGCTCTGCTGGAGCGCCTGTTCGCCGCCGGCCGCTACCACCTGCTGTCCGCCTCGGGCATGTTCCCGCCCCGCCTGACCGGCCTGTGGACCGGCGACTGGGACACCGCCTGGTCGGGGGCGTTCACCAACGACGCCAACCTCAACCTCCAGACCGCCTGCGCCGCGGCCGCCGCGCTCCCCGAGGTCACCGAGGCCCACGCCGCACTGATCCACCGTCAACTGCCCGACTGGCGCGAGAACGCCCGCGCTCTCTTCGGCACCCGGGGCGTGGTCGCGCCCGCGCACTCCGACGGTGAGTCCGGGCACGCGTACCACTTCAGCCGCGAGTACCCCCTGCACCTGTGGACGGCGGGCGCCGACTGGCTGCTCAAGCCGCTCGTCGACCACGACGAGACCCACGGCACCCGCGATCCGCGCACCGCGGCCGCACTCGCCGAAGTCGCCCTGTTCTATGAGGACTTCCTCAGCCGCACCGACGACGCCGGCCACCTCGTCGTCGTCCCCTCCTACTCGCCCGAGAACCGCCCGGCGAACGCGAGCTGGGGCACCCTCAACGCGGCCATGGACCTCTCCGCGGCCCGCCACGCCCTGCTGACCGCCGCCGACTACCACCCGGGCCAGGACGCCGAGCGCTGGCGCGCCCTCGCCGACCGGATCCCGCCGCACCGGATCAACGACGACGGTGCGCTGGCCGAATGGGCCTGGCCGGGTCTGACGGACTCCTACGACCACCGTCACCTCAGCCACCTCTACGGCGTCTGGCCGCTCGACGAGATCACCCCGTACGACACCCCGGATCTCGCGACGGCCGCCCACCGTGCGCTGCAACTGCGCGGCGCCGAGAACGACTCCGCGCACGGGCACCTCCACCATGCGCTGATCGCGGCCCGGCTAGGGGACGGCGACCGCGTCGCCCACGCCCTCGGCCAGGTCCTGGACGGCGACTTCTTCCACGCCTCCCTGATGAGCGCCCACTACCCCAACCGCGCCGTCTACAACGCCGACGCCGCGCACACGCTGCCCGCCGTGCTGATCGAGACGCTCGTCCAGTCGACCCCGCATCGACTGGTCCTGCTGCCCGCGCCGCCGCCCGCCCTCCCGGCGGGCCGGCTCACGGGCGTCCGCACACGGTTCGGCGCCGAGATCGATCTGACCTGGGCGCCCGACGGGGCGCGCGCGGTCCTCAAGCCGACGCGCACCGTCCGTATCGAAGTCAGAACTTCTTCCGGAGACGCGGAGCCGCTCGACCTCGTCGCCGGAGAGGACCACGTCCTCAGCAAGGGGGCGTGGTAGCAACCCCCACAACTCCCCCCACCCGTGGAAGGGACACCATGGTTAAAAGCAAGATGCGCAAGATCACCATGGCGGTGCTCGCGCCGGCGATGGCTCTCGGTGCCACCGTCGGACTCGCCTCCGCCCCCGCTTCGGCAGCCGTCTGGAACTCCTGCGACCAGTGGGGCAACACCAGTCTGAACGGCTACAAGCTCTACAACAACATCTGGGGCTCCGGCGCGGGCAGCCAGTGCACCTGGGCCAACTCCGGGACCAACTGGGGCGTGTGGGCCAACCACCCCAACACCGGCGGCATCAAGTCCTACCCCAACTCCACGAAGACGATCAACAAGACCATCGACTCCCTCGGCTGGCTCACCAGCACCTACAACGTCAGCGTCCCGTCGTCCGGCGCGTACAACACGGCGTACGACATCTGGGACAACGACCACCAGTACGAGATCATGCTCTGGGTCAACTACAACGGAGCCGTCGGCCCGCTCGGCAACTACGAGGGCAACGTCAGCCTCGGCGGCCACAACTGGAACGTGTACAAGGGCACCAACGGGGTCAACCAGGTGTTCTCGTTCCTGCGGACCTCCGACTCCAACTCCGGCACCGTGGACATCAAGCCGGTCCTCCAGTGGATCGCCTACACCAAGCGCTGGATGCCCGGCAACGAGATCATCGGTGACGTCCAGTTCGGCTACGAGATCACCTCGTCGTCCGGCGGACTCAACTTCAACACCAACAATCTGACCATCAGCGGCGGCTGATCACCCATCAGGGCCGAGGTCGCTCCGCTCCTCCTCAAGGGCGGTCGACCTCGGCCCGCAGCGCGTTGTAGTCCGCGAAGGCGGCCTCGACCTCGGCGCGGCTGAGGCCGTAGCGGGACAGATCGTAGGTGTGCTTGCGGGTCCCCCGGGGTCGGGCCACGGCAGCGGGGAGCCGGGCCGCGTCCGCCTCCGTCCAGCGGGCGCCGACGGCCGCGTAGAGCTTGGGGGCTCCGGCGACGGGATCGGAGCCGAGCCAGGAGTACGGGGCGTCCACCAGGTGCTCCGGCGGGATGGCGGCCCGTGCCGCGAGTCCCCGTGTCATGGCACGGCTCAGCAGGCCCAACCACGTGGTGCCGATGCCGGCCAGGTCCAGCGGGCGGGTGCTGACGGCCATGCCGTGCTCGATCAGTGAGCAGAAGGACGCCACGGCGGTGACCGGATCGCGGTGGCACCACACGATCGTGGCGTCGGGAAAGACCGTGCGCAGGGCGTCCAGGTTCTCCAGGTGCATCGGGGACTTCAGCATCCAGCGGCGGCGCGGACGGCCGTACTGGAGGACCTGGTAGACCTGCTTCAGATACCGGTAGTCGGCGACGAAGTCGCGCCGGCAGTGCCATTCCCGGTACTCGGGAAGATGGGCCTGGGAGAACGGCATCAGGGCGTGCGGGAGCGCGAACGTGCACTCCTCCGGGCCCTCGGCCACCAGCGCGTGGATGTCGCGGAAGCGCGGCGTGAAGAGGTTGGTGCCCTGGACCAGCCGGCGCCCGGCCGTGACCGCCCTGCGCCGTTGCCGGGGCGGCAGTACCAGGTCCGGCGTGAGCAGTTCCCACAGCAGCGGGCAGCGGTGCTCGGCCGACAGCGACAGGACGGCGTGGGTGACGGTGGTCGCGGTGCGTGGCAGCCCCACGACGAACACCGGCTTCTCGATCGGCTCCCGCTCGATCTCCGGATGCTCGGCGATCAGCCGCCGGACGCGGGCCCGGTTGCCCAGATGCCGGCGCACATGCACCTGCGCCGACCGCCAGCCGACCGGGGTGAGCCGGTCGGCCCTGGCCCACCAGCCCAGCAGGGCACGGAAGTCCTCGACGAACTGCCGGTCACCGGGCGCCTGCCCGGCCGCCACGGCGATCCGGTCGAACACCCGGTCCGGGTCGCGGCGGGAGCTGAACCCCGGACGCAGCAGCAGGTCGGCGAGGGCGAGGGCGAACCGGGACGAGGTCACGACGGGAACCTACCCCGCCGAACTGACGTCCGCAGTACGCAAGTTGGCCGAACCGCGCGAGGGGTGGCCGGAAGACCTCCACCGTCCGCCCCCCCCCCCGCGACGCGGCCGCTCGGCTACAGGCAGCCGCGCCCCGTTCCGCAGGAAGCGCGGGACGCGGTCGAGTGGGGCGTCGACCGTCGCGGTCGTACCGCCCTGGTGCGTCACACCGGTCAACGCGTGGGGGTGACGCGAAGCCGCGGCAAGGTCAGCGGGTGGCGGACGGCGCCGGGCCCGTGCTCGCCCGGACCGTCAACTCGGGTGCGATCAGCATGACTTCGTCGCTCCCACGCCCGTGGAGCTTGGCCACCAGCAGCTCCACGGCATGCCGGCCCATCTCCTGCGCGGGGATGGACACCGACGTCAGCCGCACCGAGGCCTGCGTGGCGACCTGGTCGGGGCAGATGGCGACCACCGACACGTCCTCGGGCACCGCGCGGCCCTGCTGGCGCAGCAGGGCGAGCAACGGCTCGACGGCCGACTCGTTCTGCACGACGAACCCGGTGGTGCTCGGGCGCTCGTCGAAGATCCGGGCCAGGGTGACGGCCATCGCGTCGTACCCGCCCTCGCAGGGCCGGTGCAGCAGCCGCATGCCCAACTCCTGGGCGCGCCGCCGGAGTCCGTCCAGCGTGCGCTCGGCGAAACCGGTGTGCCGCTCGTAGACGGCCGGGGCCTCACCTATGACAGCGATGTCGCGATGCCCGAGCATCGCCAGATGCTCCACGCACAGCGTGCCCGTCGCCTTGAAGTCGAGGTCCACGCAGGTCAGCCCGGAGGTGTCGGCGGGCAGACCGATCAGCACGGACGGCTGGTCGGTGCCGCGCAGCAGCGGCAGCCGCTCGTCGTCCAGCTGGACGTCCATCAGGATCATCGCGTCGGCGAGCCCGCTGCCGGTGACACGGCGCACGGCGTCGGGACCTTCCTCGCCGGTCAGCAGCAGGACGTCGTACCCGTGGGTGCGTGCGGTGGTGGCCACCGCGATGGCGATCTCCATCATCACCGGCACGTACATGTCGGTGCGCAGGGGGACCATCAGGGCGATGATGTTCGACCTGCTGCTGGCCAGGGCACGGGCACCCGCGTTCGGGTGGTAGCCGAGTTCGCGGATACTCTGCTCGACCCGGTGCCGGGTGGTCGCGGAGATGGACCGCTTGCCGCTGAGGACATAGCTCACCGTGCTCGCCGAGACTCCGGCGTGCTGGGCGACCTCGGCGAGGGTGACCATCCAGCTCTCCAAGCTTTGTGAAGCGCTTCGACAGTGTGCGCTGTGTGTCAGGGTGGTTGTGGGGTGGTTCGACAGTAGCTCCACAGGGAGTGGGTGTCCATAGGCTGTCGAAGCGCTTCGACTCCGACTTCTCCGTCGTGTCGAAGCCGGGCGCGCCCGAGGGCCGCCCGACCGGGCTCATGCCTACCGCTGCGGCCCACCCCGTGGCAACCTTCCGGCTGAACGGCCGCGCCCGGGGTGGTGGGCGCGCCCGTAATCGGGTACATACGATCGGGTAGCACCCGTCGGTAACCAAACGGCCCAAGATCCCGATTCGCGGCGAGGTGAGCCTCATGTCCGCAGCACCCACATCCTCTTCCGGACGCCCGACCGTCACCGAACGTGAGGCACGCCAGGTGGCGGAAGAGGCCCGACTACAGGAGTGGCGCAAGCCCAGCTTCGCCAAGGAACTGTTCCTCGGCCGCTTCCGCCTCGACCTCATCCACCCCCACCCGATGCCCACCGACGAGGCCGCCCAGCGCGGCGAGGAGTTCCTCGCCAAACTGCGCGACTTCGTCGAGACGAAGGTCGACGGCGCCCTGATCGAACGCGAGGCCAGGATCCCCGACGAGGTGATCGACGGGCTGAAGGAGCTCGGCGCCTTCGGCATGAAGATCGACACCAAGTACGGCGGACTCGGCCTCGGCCAGGTCTACTACAACAAGGCCCTCGCCCTGGCCGGCTCGGCGTCCCCCGCGATCGGCGTACTGCTCTCCGCCCATCAGTCGATCGGCGTACCGCAGCCGCTCAAGTTGTTCGGCACCCCCGAGCAGAAGGAGCGGTTCCTGCCGCGCTGCGCCCGCACCGACATCAGCGCCTTCCTGCTCACCGAGCCCGACGTGGGCTCCGACCCGGCCCGCCTGGCCACCACCGCCGTACCGGACGGCGACGACTACGTCCTCGACGGCGTCAAACTGTGGACGACCAACGGCGTGGTCGCCGACCTCCTCGTCGTCATGGCGCGCGTGCCGAAGTCCGAGGGACACAAGGGCGGCATCACCGCCTTCGTCGTGGAGACCAACTCGCCCGGCATCACGGTCGAGAACCGCAACGCCTTCATGGGGCTGCGCGGCATCGAGAACGGCGTCACCCGCTTCCACCAGGTCCGCGTCCCCGCCGCCAACCGCATCGGCCCCGAGGGCGCCGGCCTGAAGATCGCCCTGACCACCCTCAACACCGGGCGGCTGTCCCTGCCCGCGTCCTGTGTCGCGGCCGGCAAGTGGTGCCTGAAGATCGCCCGCGAGTGGTCGGCGGCGCGCGAGCAGTGGGGCAAGCCGATCGCCCACCACGAGGCCGTCGGCTCGAAGATCTCCTTCATCGCCGCCACCACCTTCGCCCTGGAGGCCGTCACCGACCTGGCCTCCCAGATGGCCGACGAGGACCGCAACGACATCCGCATCGAAGGCGCCCTGGCCAAGCTCTACGCCTCCGAGATGGCCTGGAAGATCGCCGACGAACTCGTCCAGATCCGCGGCGGCCGCGGCTTCGAGACGGCCGACTCGCTCCGGGCGCGCGGCGAGCGGGGCGTCCCCGCCGAGCAGGTCCTGCGCGACCTGCGCATCAACCGCATCTTCGAGGGCTCGACGGAGATCATGCACCTCCTTATCGCCCGCGAGGCCGTCGACGCCCACCTGTCCGTCGCCGGCGACCTCATCGACCCCGACAAGTCCCTCCAGGACAAGGCGAAGGCGGGCGCCAACGCCGGCGTCTTCTACGCCAAATGGCTGCCGAAACTGGTCGCGGGACAGGGGCAGCTGCCCTACACGTACGGCGAGTTCAAGCGCGAGGTGGACCTTTCCGCGCACCTGCGCTACGTCGAGCGCACCTCCCGCAAGCTCGCCCGCTCCACCTTCTACGGCATGTCCCGCTGGCAGGGCCGCATGGAGACCAAGCAGGGCTTCCTGGGCCGCGTCGTCGACATCGGCGCCGAGCTGTTCGCGATGAGCGCGGCCTGCGTCCGCGCCGAGCACCTGCGCGGCCGGGGCGAGCACGGACGAGAGGCCTACCAGCTCGCCGACATCTTCTGCCGCCAGGCCCGGCTGCGCGTCGAGGAACTCTTCGGCCGCCTGTGGTCCAACACCGACGACCTCGACCGCACGGTCGTCAAGGGCGTGATGTCGGGCACCTACGAGTGGCTGGAGCAGGGCATCGTCGACCCCTCGGACGACGGCGGCGTATGGATCGCGGACGCGACGCCCGGGCCTTCGCAGAAGGAGAACGTGCACCGCCCCGTCCGGTGACGAAGCGGTGAGAGGACGGCGGAGAGGTCACTGCCCGCAGTGACCTCTCACCCTCCGGTAACCCACCGAAGGGGACACCCTGTCCTCCCCGGCAGCCGTTACGGCCACAATGGGGGGATGAGCGACAGTCCAGCCCTCCGCGCCCTCGCCGATCCGCACCTCGTCTACGACCCCGTGGCGGGCGACGGCCCCAAGGACGTGGTGATCCTCGGCTCCACCGGCTCGATCGGCACCCAGGCCATCGATCTCGTGCTGCGCAACCCCGACCGCTTCCGGGTCACCGCACTCTCCGCCAACGGCGGCCGGGTCGCCCTCCTCGCAGAGCAGGCGTACCGGCTCAAGGCGCGGACCGTCGCGGTCGCTCGCGAGGACGTCGTGCCGGCACTGCGGGAAGCCCTGACGGCCCAGTACGGCACGGGGGAGCCGCTCCCCGAGATCCTGGCCGGCCCCGACGCGGCCACCCAGGTCGCGGCCTCCGACTGCCACACCGTCCTGAACGGCATCACCGGCTCCATCGGACTCGCCCCCACCCTCGCCGCCCTGGAGGCGGGCCGCACCCTCGCGCTCGCCAACAAGGAGTCGCTCATCGTCGGCGGCCCCCTGGTCAAGGCCCTGGCCAAGCCCGGGCAGATCATCCCGGTCGACTCCGAGCACGCCGCACTGTTCCAGGCCCTGGCCGCCGGCAACCGCGCGGACGTGCGCAAGCTCGTCGTCACGGCGTCCGGCGGCCCCTTCCGCGGCCGCACCAAGGAGGAGCTGGCCGACGTCACGGTCGAGGACGCTCTCGCCCACCCCACCTGGGCCATGGGCCCGGTCATCACCATCAACTCCGCGACCCTGGTCAACAAGGGCCTGGAGGTCATCGAGGCGCACCTGCTCTACGACATTTCCTTCGACCGCATTGAGGTGGTCGTGCATCCCCAGTCGTATGTCCACTCGATGGTTGAGTTCACGGACGGATCCACGATCGCCCAGGCGACGCCCCCCGACATGCGAGGGCCGATCGCCATCGGCCTCGGCTGGCCGGAGCGCGTCCCCGACGCAAGCCCCACCTTCGACTGGAGCAAGGCGTCGACCTGGGAGTTCTTCCCGCTCGACAACGACGCGTTCCCGTCGGTCAACCTGGCGCGCCACGTCGGAGAGCTCGCGGGCACGGCACCCGCGGTGTTCAATGCGGCCAACGAGGAGTGCGTCGAGGCCTTCCTGGCCGGCGCGCTGCCGTTCAACGGGATCATGGAGACCGTGACGCGGGTGGTGGAGGAGCACGGCACCCCGAGTGCGGGAACTTCGCTGACCGTCGCGGACGTCCTCGAAGCGGAGACCTGGGCCCGCCGACGGGCCCGGGAACTGGCGGCACACACGGCGGAGGCCCGTGCATGACGACCCTGATGTTCATCCTCGGCATAGTGCTGTTCGCGATCGGGCTGCTCTTCTCGATCGCCTGGCACGAGCTGGGTCACCTGTCCACGGCCAAGCTGTTCGGCATCCGCGTGCCGCAGTACATGGTCGGCTTCGGCCCGACCATCTGGTCGCGGAACAAGGGCGAGACCGAGTACGGCATCAAGGCGATCCCGTTCGGCGGTTACATCCGCATGATCGGCATGTTCCCGCCCGGCCCCGACGGCAAGCTGGAGGCCCGCTCGACCTCGCCGTGGCGCGGCATGATCGAGGACGCCCGCTCGGCCGCCTTCGAAGAGCTCAAGCCGGGCGACGAGACCCGCCTCTTCTACACGCGCAAGCCGTGGAAGCGGGTCATCGTGATGTTCGCGGGCCCCTTCATGAACCTCGTCCTCGCGGTGGCCCTGTTCCTCACCGTGCTGATGGGCTTCGGCATCCAGCAGCAGACCACCACCGTCAGCTCGGTCTCCCCGTGCGTGATCGCCCAGACCGAGAACCGCGACGAGTGCAAGGCGTCCGACCCGAAGTCCCCCGCCGAGGCGGCGGGCATGAAGGCCGGCGACAAGATCGTCGCCTTCGACGGTGTGCGCACCGAGGACTGGAACACCCTCTCCGACCTCATCCGCGACAGCGCCGGCAAGCAGGTGCCGATCGTCGTCGACCGCAAGGGACAGGAAGTGACCCTGGAGGCGAAGATCGCCACCAACCGGGTCGTGAAGAAGGACGCGAGCGGAGCCTACGTCGAGGGCGAGTACGTCAAGGCCGGATTCCTCGGCTTCAGCTCGGCCACCGGCGTCGTCAAACAGGACTTCGGCGACTCGGTGACCTGGATGGGCGACCGGGTCGGCGAGGCCGTCGACTCCCTCGTCGCCCTGCCCTCCAAGATCCCCGCCCTGTGGGACGCGGCCTTCGGCGACGGCCCGCGCGAGCCGGACTCCCCGATGGGCATCGTCGGCGCGGCGAGGGTCAGCGGCGAGATCGCCACCCTCGACATCCCCGCCTCGCAACAGCTGGCCACCTTCGTCTTCCTCCTGGCCGGCTTCAACCTCTCCCTGTTCCTGTTCAACATGCTCCCGCTGCTGCCGCTCGACGGCGGCCACATCGCGGGCGCCCTGTGGGAGTCGCTGCGCCGCAACACGGCGAAGGTGCTGCGCCGCCCCGACCCCGGTCCCTTCGACGTGGCGAAGCTGATGCCGGTGGCCTACGTGGTGGCCGGGATCTTCATCTGCTTCACGCTCCTCGTCCTCGTCGCGGACGTCGTCAACCCGGTCAGAATCTCCTAGTCGCACGGAGTGGGAGGCGGCCCGGGACCTTCTGGCCCGGGCCCCTTCCAACGAGTGGGTTTAGGGGCCCGGGATGTGCTGAGGACAGGCCCTGTGCCGTAATCTCGAAGCCTGGAGCCCGCTGCTGACGGGACCGGACCTTGATCCACGACTTGGGGTTGCACAGCAGATGACTGCGATTTCTCTCGGCATGCCGTCCGTTCCGACCAAGCTCGCCGAGCGCCGGAAGAGCCGGCAGATCCAGGTCGGCACGGTGGCGGTGGGCGGTGACGCCCCGGTCTCGGTCCAGTCGATGACGACGACCCGTACGTCGGACATCGGTGCCACCCTCCAGCAGATCGCCGAGCTCACGGCTTCCGGCTGCCAGATCGTCCGCGTCGCCTGCCCCACGCAGGACGACGCCGACGCCCTGTCGACCATCGCCCGCAAGTCCCAGATCCCGGTGATCGC
>NZ_JBIAEQ010000002.1:1128942-1222218 GCF_042868655.1 Streptomyces sp. NPDC007808 | reverse complement strand
GTCGCAATCCACACCGAACCCAGAGGCCCTCGCCTCGTTCAAGGACCGCTCAAGGCGTGTCGCCTGTCACCAACGTCCTGGGACAGCACACCTAGGCCCCGCGTCCCCCCGCCCCCCTCGGCCCGGCCTCCTCCAGCCCGGCGGCCCCCTCCAGCCCGGCGGGCCCCTCCAGCGCCGCCTCCTCGACCGCCGCCGTGTCCAGCGCCTCGGTGAGCTGGTCCAGCCGTGCCCGCAGTGCGCGGATCTCGTCCACGTCGAAGCCGGTCGCGGCGGCGATTCGGCGCGGCACCTGCAGGGCCCGTTCGCGCAACGCGACGCCCTCCTCCGTCAGCCGCACCTCCACGGAGCGCTCGTCGCGGGCGCTGCGCTCCCGGCGTACCAGCCCTGCCGCCTCCAGTCGCTTGAGCAGTGGCGACAGCGTGCCGGAGTCGAGGCGGAGGTGTTCGCCGAGCTTCTTGACGGGCAGGTCGCCGTGCTCCCACAGCACCAGCATCGCCAGGTACTGCGGGTAGGTGAGCCCGAGGTCCTTCAGTACCACGCGGTAGACGCCGCCGAAGGCGCGCGAGGCGGCGTTCAGGGAGAAGCAGATCTGCTGGTCGAGGCGGAGCCAGTCGGCCGCGGGCGTGGTCGTCATGTCTCCAGGGTAGCCCTTGCTCCACGATTCAGTTGTGCGCAATTGAATTGTGTGCTCTACTTGTGGTCGTGCGGCGGCCCGAGCCAGACAGGGGCCGGCCGCACTGTCACGCATCGAGTCGCCTCGTCACGAACTTCCGAGAGGGATGGTTTCCATGGACGCGCTCTACACCGCTGTCGCCACCGCCACCCACGGCCGCGAGGGCCGCGCCGTCTCCAACGACGGCAAGATCGACCTTGCGCTGAGCACGCCGGTGGAGCTGGGCGGCAACGGGCAGGGCACCAACCCGGAGCAGCTGTTCGCCGCCGGGTACGCCGCCTGCTTCGGCAGCGCCCTCGGTCTCGTCGGCCGCCAGGCCAAGGTCGACGTCTCCGACGCCGCCGTGACCGCCGAGGTCGGCATAGGCAAGCAGGGCGAGGGCTTCGGCCTCGCGGTCACCCTGCGCGTCGAGCTCCCCGACACCCTGGACGAGGCGACCGGCCGCAAGCTGGTCGAGCAGGCCCACCAGGTCTGCCCCTACTCCAACGCCACCCGCGGCAACATCCCGGTCGACCTCGTCATCGAGTAGGGCCGTCAGGGTCCGTCCGCCGGGCGACGTCCCAAGCGACCGCCCCAGCCCGCCGGACGACCGCCCCGGGCGACCGCCCCAGCCCGCCGGACGACCGCCCCGCCACAAGGTCGCCCGGCGCCCGGACCGTCACCCGATCCGCGCCAGCACCTCCCCCGTCTCCCCGCTCCACGCCACCACCACCGCCTCCTCCGGCACCCGTTTCCACCGCGTCAGCAGCAGCCAGCGCGCGTGGTGGCGCCGGGCGATGGCGGTGCGCTCGGCGCGGCTGGACGTCGGGGCGAGGTAGGCGCGGACGTCGGCGAGCCGCCGCTGCCGTTCCCGGTCGTCGAGAGCGGGGTCGGGCCAGATCGGCGCCGCGAGGTTCGGACCGTACCCGGGCAGGGAGCGGGGCGCGAAGTGCCCGTCGGAGATGACCACCTCGCCCCTGCCGACATGCCGGGCCACCCACGAGTACGACGGCCACCGCGACGGCTGTTCGAGCCCCACCGGATCCAGCGCGCGCGGCACCACCGCCCCGCCCTGCACGGTGAGGAACCCGACGCACGCCCCGGCGGCGGCCGCCCCGCCCAGCGCCCTGCGCACCCTGCCCCACGGCCGGGGCGCCGCCAGCTCCACCGCGAGCGCGAACTGCAGCGGCACCAGGGTGAGTCCGAGGATCCTGCCGTAGGTGTAGTGCCCGCTGATCCAGCCGTACGCCACGACCAGGCAGTCCAGGGCGAACAGCAGTACCAGCGGATCCCGCCGGGAGTCCCGCCGCCATCGGGCCCACAGCGCCGGCAGCCCCAGCAGCGCCAGCCAGAACTGCCCGGGCAGCCGCTCGTACAACTGCCGGTGAATCCCGTCCACGCTGTCGTCCCCGGCCAGCGCGAACACGTCGAAGTACGGCCACGACCAGGCGAGCAGCACCGTCGCACCCGCCGCCACCCCCCACCGCGCGACCACGGCGCCCCGCCATCCGTGCTGCCACCCGGCGACGAACGCCACCGCACCCAGCACCGCCGCCACCGCGGTGATCGGGTGGATCAGCAGGATCAGCCCGTACAGCGCGCCGAGCCCCGCGTACCCGGCGAGACCGGGCAGTCCGCTCGGTCCGACGAACCGGACCCGCCCCCGCCCCCGGGCCCGCGCCCCCGTCAGCGCCCAGGCCCAGAAGGTGAGCCCGATGGCGAACGCCGAGGGGTAGCCGAGGTTGCCGGTCATCGACATCAGGTTCAGGTATCCGCTCCACCAGGCCCGCTCGGTCCCCCACAGCAGCGTCATCGCCCCCACGGCCAGCACCGGCGCCCACGGTCTCGGCGTCAGTACCCGCACGAGACGGCCGATGCCGGTCAGCAGCACGAGCAGGTTCAGCGGGCCGGCCAGCCGCACCACCTCCCAGCCGCCCAGCCCGGTCAGCCGGGCGAGCACGCCCTGCGTCACCGAGTACGGCGAGTAGTAGGGGCTGCCCGCGCCCGGCAGATCCGCCATCGGGTGACGCGGACGGAGCAGGGAGTCCTTGAGGCGTTCGACCACCGCCGCGTGCTGACCGGCGTCGCAGCACAGCGGCACGGCCCAGTACGCCAGCACCGTCACCAGGTAGAACAGCAACCCGAAGGCCTGGTACGGCGTCGGACGCCAACTGCCGCCGCCGCGCAGCGCACTCGCTCCGCGCACGGTCCTCCGGACGAGGACACCGACAGCGGTACCCGCGGCTCTGGTCGTGGAGGTTGTGTGGGTTTGAGGCATTTGCCGTATGTTCCCGGCCGGGTCGGTCGGGTCAACGGCTTCGCCTCACGTCACCTCATCGAGTGAGCCCGCACGGTGGCCGGAGCCGGCACCCGCCGCGCCCCGACCGGATGCTCCGGCATCCGCTCACCCAGCAGCAGCGTCCGTACGACCCGTTCCGCGGCCAACCCGTCGTCGAACTCGCAGAACCTCTCCCGGAACCCGGCCCGCAGCCGCTCCGACTCCCCGTCCCGCCACGTCCCGGACGCGAACAGCCACGCCAACTCCCGGTAGGAACGCGATACATGACCCGGTGCGTCGGCCGTGATGTCGAAGTAGGCGCCCCGACTCGCCGCGTACGCCGCCCAGTCGTCGGCATGGATCACGATCGGCCGGTCCAGGTTGGCGTAGTCGAACATCAGGGCCGAGTAGTCGGTGACCAGGACGTCGGCGGCGAGCATCACGTCCTCGACGTGCGGCTCGTCGGTCGCGTCGATCAGCACGCCCCGCCGGTGCAGATCGGCCAGGCCCGTCCCGCGTGCCGTGCCCTTCGCCAGCGACGGATGCAGCCGTACGACGAGGGTGTACCCCTCGCCCAGGTCGGCGGCGAACCGGGCCAGGTCGATCCGGTCGACATGGCCGCCGCGGCGGTAGTCGCGGCGGGTCGGCGCGTACAGGACCACGGTGTGCCCGGCGGGGACACCGAGCCGCTCGCGGGCCGCCTCACCGGCCTCGGGGCCCGCGCTGACCAGGACGTCGTTGCGCGGGCTGCCCGTCCTCAGGGACGTGAAGTGGCACGGGTACGCCCGCTCCCACACCAGCTCCGAGTGCCGGTTGGCCACCAGGCTGTAGTCCCAGCGGTCCGCCCGCCACAGCATCTTCGGCACGTCGAAGCCGTGCCGGGCGCCGGGCTTGGTCAGAAGGTCGGCCGCCATGTACTTCAGCGGGGTGCCCTGGTGGGTCTGGACATGGACGGTCCCGGGGCGCTTGGCCAGCGTGCCCGGCCAGTTCACGTTGTTCACCCAGTACGTGGCCCGCGCCATCACCTCGTGGTAGCGCCGCGAGCCCGGCGTCACGAAGTCGGTACCGGGCGGCAAGCCGTCCACCGCGTCCTCCCTGACCACCCACACGCCCCTGATGTGCGGGGCGATCTCCTGGGCCTTGGCGTGCACGGCCGCCGGATCGCCCAGGACGCCCCGGTGCGAGAACGCCGAGTAGACGGCGAGCCGCGGATCGAGCGGAAGCCTCGACCGAGCCGCGTACCAAGCCCGTTGGGCCCGCTGCGACACGGCCCCCGCCACCCGCCGCCGCCCCTTCCCGGCCACCTCGCGCAGCTCGCGCAGACCGCGCGCCGCGGCGTACGACGCGTAGGGAGCCGTCGCCAGCAGCCGCATCTCGCTGCCGCGCCGGCCCTCCGGCGGGACGAAGCCCTCGGGGAGGTGACGGGCGTGGAAGGAACGGATCTCGCGGTAGAAGTCCGCTCGGTCCGCCGGCCGCACCCGGTCCTCACGGGCGAGCACGAACAGCATGTGGTCCAAGGCCCGTTCGAACAGCAGCGGACGTGCCCAGTCCAGGTCCGGGCGTGCTTCGAGAAACGCGAACAGGCCCTCGTACTGGGGAAAGATGTCGAAGTGCCGCCGGCCGGGTGTCTTGGTGATCGCGCCCCGCCGGCGCTGCCGGTACTCGACACCGATCCGCTCCAGGCAGGCGATGCGGTCGGCGAGGACCATCGAGCGGTAGGTGACGGGCGCGTCCTCGTACAGGCCGGGGGCGTAGCGCAGCTCGTGCTGGAGGAAGAACTCACGCCGGTACGCCTTGTTCCAGGCGACCAGGAACAGATGCAGGTACTCGGGGTTCGAGCGCACGTCGAAGGTGTCCGTGCCGGCCGCGGCCAGCAGGTCCGCCGCCGAACTGCGGCCACCGCGGCCCCACCAGTGCGTGCGGACGTGGTCGAAGACCAGGATGTCCGGGTCGCCGTTGCCCTCCAGACGGGCCGCCACCGCGGCGAGCAGGCCCGGCGTGTAGGAGTCGTCGCTGTCGAGGAACAGCACGTAGTCGCCGCTCGCCTGCTCCAGACCGGCGTTGCGGGCCCGGCCGAGGCCGACGTTCTGCGGCAGGTGCAGCACCCGCACCCGGGCGTCGCGGGCGGCGTAGTCGTCCAGGATGGCGGGACATCCGTCCGGGGAGCGGTCGTCGACGGCGATCACCTCGAAGTCGCCGTAGGACTGCCCGAGCACCGAGTCCAGGCACTCCCGCAGGAAGCCCTGCACCTTGAAGACGGGGACGATGATGCTGAAGCGGGGCACGTCAGTTCCTCACGAGGGTCGTCGCGGCGGGGGCGGGGATGCGCTCGGCGAGCGGGATCACCGGCGGGATCGCCTCGGGCGGCTCGCCCAGCAGCACCCGGCGTACGACACGCTCCGCTGCGCGCCCGTCGTCGAACTGGCAGAACCGCTCCCGGAACGCGGCGCGCAGGGCCCCGGCCTCCTCGTCCGCCCACGAGCCGTCGCGGAAGACGGCCGCCAGCTCCCCGGGCGTCCGCGCCACCCGGCCCGGCGGGGCCTCCATCAGGTCGAAGTAGACGCCCCGCAGCTCCCGGTAGACGTCCCAGTCGTCCGCGTACACGACGATCGGCCGGTCCAGGTTGGCGTAGTCGAACATGATGGACGAGTAGTCGGTGATCAGCGCGTCCGCGGCCAGGCACACGTCCTCGGAGGAGAGATGGCCGGTGACGTCGATGATGCGTCCGGTGCCGCGCGCGGTGCCCTGGTCGTAGAAGTAGTGGGCGCGCAGCAGCACGACGTACTCGTCGCCGAGCTCCTCGCACAGCGCCCGAAGGTCGAGACCGGTCTCGAAGCCGGTGGCGTAGTCGCGGTGCGTGGGCGCGTACAGCAGGGCCTTCTTGCCCTCGGGGACGCCGAGTTCACGTCGGATGCGGGCGACGTCGGCGGCGGACGCCGTGTAGTAGACGTCGTTGCGCGGATAGCCGTACTCCAGGGGCTCGTGCGCCGAGGGGAACGCGCTCTCCCACATCTCGGTGGAGTGCCGGTTGGAGGTGAGGTTGTAGTCCCAGCGGTCGACGCGGGCCAGCAGCTTGGCGAAGCTGCCGGTCGCCGCCGCCACCACCGGATACGTCGCCTGGTCGGCGCCCATCTTCTTCAGCGGGGTGCCGTGCTGGGTCGACAGGTGCACGCTGCCCCTGCGCTTGACGACGGCGTCCGCGAAGTTGGCGTTGTTGATCAGGTACTTCGCGCGCGCCAGCACGTCCCAGTACGCGCGGCTCCCGATCACCGCGTACTCCACGTCCTTCGGCACGCGGTCCACCGCGTCCGGCTCGACCAGGAACACCGAGCGCAGATGCGGGGCCAGCTCCCGCGCCTTGGCGTGGACGGCCGCGGGGTTGCAGAGGTAGCCGCGGCCCCAGTACGCGCAGTACACGGCGAGGTTCTCATCCAGGGGGAGCCGCAGCTGCCACCGGTACCGCAGCCGCGTGCGCAGTCCCCGTGGGCGCGGCACACCCGAAGCGGCCCGCGCCGCGACCCGGTTGGCCCCGCGCAGCGCCCGGAACGCCGTGTACGCGCCCCGCGCGAGCAGCCGGTGCTGCACCCCGAGACTGCCGCCCGGCGCCCTGAAACCGGCCGGGCGGTGCCGCCGGTACAGCCCGCTCGCCCGGCGGAAGAAGGCACGCCGCCCGCGCCGCAGCCGCCGCGGATGGGCCGCCGTCTTCAGCACGGCGGCGAAGAGCTGCTCGAACAACGGCCCCAGCCGGTCCTCGGCCAGCCCCTGTTCCGCGGCGTGTGTCAGGACCGCCTCGACCTGGTCGAGCAGTTCGACGTGGTGCTCCCCGGGGAGGTTGAGCCGGTTCCCCTGCCGCCGCAGCAGATGCCGTACGACGACCCGCCGCAGCACCGCCATGCGCTCGGCACGCAGCGCGACCAGGCCACCGAACCCGATGTCGGTGAAGTGCCCGCCGGGGAAGGCGAGCTGCTGTTCGGTGAGGAAGGCCCGGCGGTAGGCCGCGCTCCACGCGGGGAACTCGACGCCCGTCAGCGCGGGGGCCTTCGCGGGCGGGAAGACCCCCTGCGGCGCCCGTGCCAGCGCCGGGGCCGCCGGATTGGTCGGCTCGCCCACCCACCACGGCGTCCGCTCGTGCTCGAAGTACAGGACGTCCACGTCACCGGTCTCGCCCAGCCGGGCGTCCAGCGCCGCCAGCGCGCCCGGCACCAGCTCGTCGTCGCCGTCCAGGAACAGCAGCCAGTCGCCGAGCGCCGCCCCCAGCCCGGCGTTGCGCGCCCCGGCCAGCCCGTCCGACGGCGGCGAGTGCACCGGCGCCACCCGGCAGTCCCGCTCGGCGTAACCCGCGGCGACGGCCGCTGCGGGGGACTCGGCGGCGTCGCAGACCGGGATCAGCTCGAAGTCGCCGAAGGACTGGGCGAGGACCGAGTCCAGCGCCTGGGACAGCCGGCCCGCGACCCCATGGGACGGAACGATGATGCTGAAGCGGGGCATACTGCTCTTTCTGTCGTGGTCGTTCAGGAGGCCGGGGCCGGCCTCAGCCGGTGCCGGCGACCGGGCCGCCCGGCCGGACGGCAGGTGGGCGGCCGGCTCGGCGTGGGCCGTGACGGGCTGGAGGGCATACGAACTCCTCTTCCGTGTGAACGGTGCTCAGAGGCTCTCGGTGACGGTCAGGGAACCCGCCGGTGGCGACACGGCCGCGGACGGGGACGCCGTCGCGCGCGGGGACTGCGGGAGCGACGCGGCCGGCGACGGCACCGGATGCCGCATGTCCTGCGGCACGACGGGCGGCACACCCCTCTCGCCCAGCACCACATGGCGTACGACCCGCTCGGCGGCGCGTCCGTCGTCGTACGGGCAGAAGCGCTCGCGGAACGCCGAGCGCAACTGGGCGGAGCGCGAGCCGCGCCAGTGGCCGGTGGCGAAGATGTCGATCAGCTCGTCCTCGCTGCGCGCCACCGCACCCGGCGGGAAGGAGCGCAGGTCGAAGTAGGTGCCGCGGGCCGCCTCGTACGCCTCCCGGTCGTCGGCGTGCAGCACGATCGGCCGGTCCAGGTTGGCGTAGTCGAACATGAGGGACGAGTAGTCGGTGACCAGGGCGTCCGAGGCCAGGCACAGCGACTCCACGCTGGGATGGCCGGTGACGTCGATCACCTGGCCGGCGGTGGGCGCGAGCGGGCCGCCGTGGCGGTGGTGGGCGCGGGCGAGGACGACGTAGCCGGGCCCCAGGCGGCGCAGGACGCGGTGCAGGTCGAGGGCGGTGCGCTGGGTGCGGCGGTAGTCGCGGTGGGTGGGGGCGTAGAGGATCACGACCACCCCCTCGGGGACCCCGAGCGCCTCGCGGATGCGGGTCACGTCCGCCGAAGTGGCCTGCTGGAAGACGTCGTTGCGCGGTGAGCCGTACTCCAGCGTCGTGTAGTCCCCGGGGTACACGCGCTCCCAGACCAGCGTGGAGTGGCGGTTGCCCGACAGGACGTAGTCCCATTTGTCGACGTCGTCGAGGAGGCGGTCGAAGTCCGTGTCCGCCCCCGCTGCCGGGCGTTCGCGCAGGTCGAGGCCCATGTGCTTGAGCGGGGTGCCCCGCTGGGTCTGCACCAGCACCTGGCCGCGGCGCTTGACCAGACGGCGGTCGAACTCGGCGTTGTGGACCAGGTACTTGGAGCGGGCGAGGGCCGTCCAGTACGCGGCCGTCTCCGGGCGCAGCCTGGCGGTGCCGGCGGGGACCGGACCGTCCTGGCCGGCGTCGGCGACCCAGGCCGTGCGGATGCGCGGGGCGTGCGCGCGGAACGCCTGCTCCAGGGCGCCCGGGTGGCAGCCGTGGCCGCGGACGCCGTGGGCGGCGAAGACGGCGCGGTCGGCGCGCACCGGCAGGCAGCGCTGGACGCGGTAGTGCAGACGCAGGACGAGGGCACGCAGACCCTTCAGCAGGCGGTTGGCGACCTTGGCGGTGCGGCGGATCAGGGCCGCCGTCAGCCGCAGGACGCGGTACGTGCGGTGCAGGCCCAGACGGACCAGGGTGTGGTGGAGGCGGCTGCGCAGCGCGACGGGGACACCGGGGGCGCGGTGCCGGCGGTAACGGGTGCGGGCCATGCGCAGGAACTCGGCGCGGCTGCGGCGCGGGAGGCGGTCGGGGCGGGCGAACACCACGACGAAGTGGTCGACCATCCGCCGGAACAGCAGCGGACGCCACCGGTCGAGTTCGGGGTTCCGGTCGACGTATGCGAAGACCCGGTCGTACTGCTCGAAGATGTCGAAGTGCCGCGGGCTGACCGTGCCGAGGATGCCTCCCCTGCGGCGCTGGCGGTAGTGCACGCACACCCGGTCGAGCGTCGCGATGGACCGCGCCGTCATCAGGACCGGGTACGTCCAGGGCGTGTCCTCGTAGTAGCCGGAGGGGAAGGTGAAGCCCTCTTTCTCGACGAAGTCCCGCCGGTACGCCTTGTTCCAGGCGACCATCAGCAGGCGCAGCAGACCGGGGCGGTCCGTCAGCCGGAAGGGCGCCGGGCCCTGCTCGCAGAGCTGGGGGGACGCCTGGTTGCGGATCGTCTCACCGGTGAAGAAGGTGCGCGCGTAGTCGTAGACCAGGACCTCCGGATCGCCGGTCTCCTTCAGCCGGCCGGCGATCGCGCGCAGGGCGTCGGGGGTGAGCGTGTCGTCGCTGTCGAGGAAGATCAGGTAGTCGCCGGTGGCCTCGGCCATGCCCGCGTTGCGGGCGGGCCCCAGGCCCTGGTTCTCCGTGAGGTGCACGGGGCGTACCCGCGTGTCACGGGCCGCGAACTCGTCGATGATCGCTCCGCACGCGTCCGGCGAGCAGTCGTCGACGGCGATCAGCTCCAGATCGGAGTACGACTGCGAGAGCACCGATTCCAGGCACTCCTGCAGGTACGCCTGAACCTTGTACGCGGGGACGATGACACTGAACCTGGGCACGGGACATCCACTGGGTCGACCTGGGCGGTGGGGGTTGTCGCCCTGCCGGGAACGGCCAATGGAGTGACTTGGTTACGGCGCGTACGGCATACGGGGGACGGTGCCGCAACGAGAGGGAAGGGGCGAACCGGTGTACCGGTCCGCCCCCTCAACGAAGCCTGTCCCGCGGCTACTTGACGGCGCCCGCCATCACGCCGGACACGAACTGCCGCTGGAAGGCGAAGAACACGACCAGCGGGATCACCATGGAGATGAACGCGCCGGGTGCCAGGACGTCGATGTTGTTGCCGAACTGCCGTACCTGGGTCTGCAGGGCGACCGTGATCGGCTGGCTCCCCGCGTCCGTGAAGATCAACGCGACCAGCATGTCGTTCCACACCCACAGGAACTGGAAGATGCCGAGCGCGGCGATCGCCGGACCGCCGAGCGGCATCACGACACGCAGGAACAGCCGCAGTTCACCGGCGCCGTCCAGCCGGGCCGCCTCCAGCAGTTCCCGTGGAATCTCCGCGAAGAAGTTCCGCAGCAGGAACACCGCGAACGGCAGCCCGAAACCGACGTGGAAGAGGATCACGCCCATCAGGGAGCCGAAAAGGCCGATGTTGCCGAACAGTTCGGCGATCGGGATCAGCGCCACCTGCACCGGCACGACCAGCAGGCCGACCACGCCGAGGAACCACCAGTCGCGGCCCGGGAACTCCATCCACGCGAACGCGTATCCGGCGAGCGAGCCGATGACGACGACGAGGACCGTCGCCGGGACCGTGATCAGCACGGTGTTGAGGATCGAGTCGGTGATGTCGGGGTTGCTCAGCAGCTTGTCGTAGCTTTCGAAGGTGAGCTGGGAGGGCTTGCTGAACACCTCCCACCAGCCGCTCGCGGTCATCTCCTCGGGCGGGCGCAGGGAGGACAGCAGCAGACCGATCGTCGGGACCAGCCAGAACAGGCCGACGACGATCAGGAACACGCGTACCAGCCCGCCGCTGACGAAGGAGACGAGCCGGGCGCCGAGCGACTGCTCGGCCTTGCCGGTGCTGAGCGGCTGGGGCGCCCCCTTGGTGAGCTTGCCGGCGTCCGCGCTCATCGCCGCACCTCCCGCCTGAGCCTGCGGATGTTGAACCACATCACCGGGATCACCAGCAGCAGCAGGAACACCGCGATGGCGCTCGCGATGCCCGGTTGGTCCTCGGAGAAGCCCTTGCGGTACAGCTCCAGCGCCAGGACGTTCGCGTCGTCCTGGGAGGAGCCCGGGGCGATGATGAAGACCAGGTCGAAGATCTTCAGGACGTTGATCATCAGGGTGACCGTGACGACCGCGAGGACGGGCGCCAGCAGCGGCACCGTGATCCTGCGGAACACCTGCCACTCGTTGGCGCCGTCGACGCGGGCCGCCTCCAGCAGGTCGCGGGGGATGCCCGCGAGGCCCGCCGCGATCAGCACCATCGCGAAACCGGCCCACATCCAGATGTACGACCCGATGATGGCCGGCGTGACCAGGGACGGGCCGAGCCAGTCCAGGCCGTTGTACGCCTCCTTGAAGTTGTCCGGCGGCAGCCGCAGCTGTGCCCCGTCGGCGGCGGCCGGCAGCGTGAACGTGCCGTCGTCGGCGGCCTTCGTGGAGGCCACCACCTCGCCGTCCTTGACCGCCTCGATCTTCATCCCGGCGTAGCCCAGCTCGGAGGCGTCGACCTCGCCGAGCGTGCCGACGCCCTTGCCGCGCGTGAAGTCCTGCCAGGTGGTGCCGGTGACCTTGCCCGACTCCGGCTTCGCCGCCACGGCCCGCGCGGCGTCGTCCGGCATCTGGCCGGGGGCGACACCGACCAGGGGCAGGCTGACCGGGGTGCCGGCGCTGACGGTCGCCTTGGTGATGAACCCGCCGCCCGGAGCCGCTTCGAGCGGCGACTCACGGCCCGGATGGGCCTTCGGGAACGCGGACGCCTGCGCGAAGGTGTCGTGGACGCCCACCCACACCGCGTTCGCCACGCCCTTGTCCGGGTCCTGGTCGTACACGAGCCGGAAGATGATGCCCGCCGCCAGCATCGAGATCGCCATCGGCATGAAGACGACCAGCTTGAACGCCGTTCCCCAGCGCACCCGCTCGGTGAGCACCGCGAAGATCAGCCCGAGCGCGGTGGCGATCGTCGGGGCGAACACCACCCAGATCACGTTGTTCTTCAGGGCGGTACGGATGCCCTCGTCCGTGAACAGCGCCTCGTAGTTGTCGAATCCGGCGAAGCCGTCACCGGACTGGTCGTAGAAGCTGCGAACGACCGAGTACCCGATCGGGTAGACCACGAGCGCGCCCAGCAGCACCAGCGCGGGCAGCAGGAAGAGCGCCGCCATCGTCCTGCGCGTGCCGGTCACGCTCCTGCGCGACTTGGGTGCGGCAGGGGTCGGAGAGACCCCTGCCGCTTCCGTCGACGCCATGGCGTCAGTTTCCGTACGCCGCGGCCGCGTCGGCTTCCAGCTTCGCTTGCGTGCCCGCGATGTCCGACGGGTTCTTCAGGAAGTCCTGCAGCGCCTTCCACTCGCCCTTGCCGGGCGTGCCGCCGAACGCCTGCGGCGCCTGGTCGGACATGTCGAAGCGGAAGTCGTCACCGGAGTCGATGAGCGCCTTGGCGATCCTGCGCTGCACCTCGTTCGGATACGCCGAGTTGTCCACGTTCTTGTTCGGCGAGAGGTAACCGCCGAGCTTCGCCTGGATCGTCGCCGCGTCCGGGGAGGCGAGCCAGGTCGCCAGGGCCTGCGCGGCCTTGGAGTCCTGGAGGATGACGGCCGCGTCGCCGCCGGAGACGACCGGCGCGGTGCCGCCGACCGACGGGAACGGGAACACCTTCGCGTCGGTCCCGACCTCCGCCTTGGCCTGGGTGATGTTGACCTGCGCGAAGTCGCCCTCGTACACCATCGCGGCCTTCGGCTGGTCGCCACCCGTGAAGACCTGCGTGACCGACGCGGGGAAGTCCGTCTGGAGCGCCCCGGTCGCGCCGCCCGCCACGTAGTCCTTCTTGCCCCACACCTGGGCGAGCGTGGTGAGCGCGTCCTTCACGGACGGGTCGGTCCACTTGATCTCGTGCTTCGCCAGCTGGTCGTACTTCTCGGGACCGGCCTGGGAGAGGTAGACGTTCTCGAACCAGTCCGTGAGGGTCCAGCCCTCCGCGCCGCCGACGGAGAACGGGGTGACGCCGGAGTCGTAGACGGTCTGAGCGGTGGTGAGCAACTCGTCCCACGTCTTGGGCTCGGTGGCCCCCGCGTTCTCGAAGACCTGGTTGTTGTACCAGATCAGGGACTTGTTGGCGGCCTTGTAGTAGACGCCGTACTGCTTGTCGCCGACCTTTCCGATGTCCTGCCAGCCCTGCGAGTAGTTCTCCTGCAACTCCTTGATCACATCGGCGCCGAGGGGCTTGGCCCACTTCTTGTCGACGGCCTGCTTGATGGCGCCGGGCTGCGGAAGCATCGCGATGTCCGGCGGCTGACCGCCCGCCACCTTCGACCCGAGGAAGTTGATGATCGGGTCCTGGGCGGGCACGAAGGTCACCTTGGCGCCCGTGCGCTTCTCGAACTCCGCGAGGACCTTCTTGAAGTTCTCCTGCTCGGCGCCCGTCCAGACGGCCGCGACCTCAAGGGATTCGCCGTTCAGCTTGGGAAGGGTGACGGTGTTGCCGGTCTGCTGACCGCTACCGCCTGGTTCATTGCCGCTGTCCTTGTCATCGCCTCCGCAGGCGGTCAGCGAGAGTGCGAGGGCGCCCGCGGCCACGGCTGCCGCGGTCCGGGCGGCCCTCCTGGTCCGGTTCTTGCTCGTGCTGCGCATCACTGCCCCGTTCTTCGTGCCTCGTCGAACGTTCGAGCGCTGTCCCGTGCGGTCTGGTCTACGCCTTGGTGCTGAGGGCGGCAAGACCGCGTCATGTGTCAACCCGGGGATCGTGACCCCGTCGTGACCAGGCACCCCGCAGGGACGACGCCGTCGGTGGGGGACGTGACCCCCGGACTCCTGGTATCGGTCCGTACGGGGTGGTTCTCAAGCTCCCCGGAGATCTCCGGCGGGATCGAAGCGGTACGAGGGCCGGGCCCCGCGCACTCACAGCAGTGAGGGGACCTCCGAGGCCGAAACCTGCCGCGCCGCCCGCTCCAGCGCGCTGGCCAGCAACGCCAGGTCCGTAGGCCCGTTGCCCAGCTCGCGCACCGGACGCCGGGCCGGCGGGTCGCCCATGCGGTGCCACTCCAGCGGCACGACCGTGGGCCGCAGCGTGGCCGTCCGTGGGATACGGCCCGTGACCCGCCCGCCCTGGAACGGCACCGCTCTGCCGTCCGCCCAGGTCAGCCGTCCCCGGCCGGGCGCCGGTTCGTCCGGCCCCGCCGCCACCGCGTCCAGGGTCACCCGCAGTGTCGCCCGTCGCGCCGGTTCGGACTCAGCCGTACGGCCCCCGACGCCGGTGGCGGCCACCAGGTGCACCCCGAGCCGCTCGCCCTCCCGTGCCACGGCCTCCAGTGCGCGTATCACCGAACCCGCCGCGGGCCGGCCCGTCGACCCGAGCGCCGGGGAGACCAGCGCGTCCAGGTCGTCCACGACCACGACGAGCCGGGGCAGCGGCGGCACGGCCTCGGCCTCGGCCTGCCGCCGGGCCGCCGCCGGGCGCAGGCGGATCGTCGCGCTGGGCGGTGAATCGAGATCGCCCGCGCCGTCCCCCGCGGCGGCTCCGGCGCCCTGCGCGCCGCCGCCCTTGCCCGCCGCCCGCTGGGCGATCATCCGGCCCGACAGCGCACGTCCCGTGTGCCACTCGGCGAAGTCGGACCGCCCGAGCAGCTCCGCGCGCCGCTTCAGCTCGGCGCTGAGCGACTGGGCGAACTCCCGCATGCGGACCGGGTCGTTGGCGGTGAGATGGGTGGTGACATGCGGGACGTCCGTGCAGACCCGCAGCCCCTCGCCGTGACCGCCGCCCACGCCGTCCCGGCCGTCGATCAGCACGATGCCCAGCCGGTCCGGCCGCTCGGCCGCGGCGAGCGACGCGACGACGGCCCGCAGCAGTTCCGTCCGTCCGCTGCCGGGCGGTCCCTCGATCAGCAGGTGCGGGCCGTCGGCACCGAGGTCCGCGCTGACCGGTCCGCGCGGCCCGGCCCCGAGCACGGCGCACGCCCGGCCGCCGAGCGCCTCGGTGTCGTCGGCCGCGTCGGCCCAGCGCGCCATCAGCGACGCCGGGGTGGCTCGGGCCAGCCCCAGCTCGTCCAGCAGCCGCGCCGCCTGGGGCAGCGGCACGGACACCCGCGCGTGCCGCTCCCCGCCGGCCCCCTCGGTCCGCAACGGCGCCAGAGCCCGCGCGAACCGCTCCGCCCAGGCGAGCGAGACGGCGTCCAGGGCGGCCACGGTGCCGGGGCCCACGGGGCCGTGGTCGGGGGCGGGGGAGAGGTGAGGGCTGCGGCCGTCGGCGCCGTGGCCCGCGGGGATGTCACCGCTCGCCGGGCGGTGGGTGACGGTCCCGTGGCCACCCCCGTCATGTCCCGCCGGGGCGAGGCCGTCGGCGCCCCGGTCGGCGGCGCCGGACCGGGCCGCTCCGGTCCCGCCCGAGGTCGTGTCGGCCCCGCCGGACCGGGCCGCCCCGGTCCCGCCCGGGGCCGTGTCGGCCCCGCCGGTTCGCGCCACCCGCATCAGCCGCAGTGCCGTCGCCACGTCGCCGCTCAGCAGGGCGACCGCCCCGCACTCCCGGAACGTCGGCGACACCGTGCACGCCGCCTCGTAGGTCTCGGTCACCGGTGACGCGGGCGACGCGGCAGCCGTCTCGGCGAGACACACGACGTGGATCCCGCAGGCCGGCCCCTCCAGGGCGAGCCGCGCCACCGCCTCGCGCACGTCGGCGCCTCCGGGGTCGCCGTCCACGACGACCACGGTGTACGGCCCCGCGAAGGTGCCCGCCGAGTCGGCCGGGTCGTCGTCCCGCGCCCAGGAGGGCCGCCGGACGGCACCCTGGGCCGGCACCCGGCCGCCCGCACCGCGCGTGGGGTCGCTCGCTGCGCCGACGGCACCGCCTCGTGCGTCCGCCGCGAGGTCCTCCAGCCGCCGCAGCAGCTCCTGCGTGCGGGCCGCGGCCTGCTCACGGTCGTAGGCCAGCAGCAGACGGCAGTCCTGGCCGTGTCCGGGGCGCAGATGAGGGAGCCAGCCCAGCCAGGCCCACTCGGCGGTGCGCTCCCGCACGGTGCGTGACCGGTCGGCGCTGATCAGGACCAGCTCCAGGACGTCGGGCGAGTGCAGCGCGGCGAGCTGGGCGATCACCGAGCGGGCCAGCCCGGCGAGCCGCTCGCGCGGCCCTGCCAGCCCCAGTGCCCCGACCTCCCGCAGATCGGCGGTCACCGGTACCGCGGGCAGCAGGCCCGAACCGTCGGGGGCCGCCCGGTCGGCCGTGCCGAGCCGCACCGTGAGCGCCTCCGGGTGACCAGGGGCGCGCTCCCACAGCCGGGGGCCGGGCCCCAGGGCCGTCAGCAGCAGGGAGGCCGGGTCCGGCCAGGTCTCCGGCAGCCGGGGGCCGTCCGCCGCCGCGGGGAGGCGCGTCGCCGTGGCCGGCTCGTCGTCGTACGCCCCCGGCGGGACCGCCTCCTGCTCGCCGCGTCCGCCGGTCAGCCGCCGGGCCCACGCGGTGAGCCCGCCGCGCCTGCGCTCGCCGGGCGGTACGTCGGTGCCCCGAAGCGGGGTTCCCTTCCTGCGGCCGCCGCCCGCCCGGTCGGCGGTGAGGCCGGCCTCGGCGGACGTGCCGGCGGCGTGGGCCGCGCCGGACGGGAGGGCGGTGTCCGCGGCGCCGGGGGCGTCGTGACGCCCGTGGCCCGGTCCGAAGCCCGCGCCGTGCGTGTCGCCCCCGCGCGGTGTCGGCAGCGGGCCGCCCGCCCGGGTGTCCCTCTCGATCCGGGGTGCGCCGCCCTGCACCGGCACGACCGGCGGCTCGACGGGAGCGTGTTCCTGGGCGGACGGTCGGGCGGTCGGGTCGCCGCCGTCCGCCACGCGCGCGTGAGCCACCGCCGGGCTCTCGCCGCGCGGGCCGGCCGGCCCCTCCACGCCCCGCTCGTGCCCGGCGGGCACGCGCACGTGCCCCTCCCCGTCCGGCTCCGTGCGCACCCTCGCCCCGGGCCCACCGGCCGGAGCCAGCCGCAGCGCCGACTCGCCGATCCGCAGCAGCGCTCCCGGCGCGAACCGCACCGGACGCGTGGTCACGCCGGAACCGTCCAGCGTGGTGCCGTTCGTGGAACCGAGGTCGGCGACCGTGACGCGGCCGTCGGCGGCGACCGTGACGGCGCAGTGGAGGCGGGAGACGTCCGGGTCGTCCAGCGGGACGTCGGCGTCGGCCGAACGGCCGATGCGGATCTCGCCGCCGTGCAGCAGATGGACGCCGCCCGCGTCCGGCCCGGCCACGACATGGAGCTGGGTCGGGGCGTCGTCCAGCTCGGGATGGGGCTCGGGCGCGAGCGGGGCGCCCAGGGACAGCACCGCGCCGTCCGTCAGCGGGGGCTCGCCGAGCGTGCTGCGGCGCTCGTCCAGCCGCTCCGCCCCGGCGTACAGCACGGCCGGGCCCGAGCCGCGCTCGGTCTCGCCCGCGCGGGAGCCGGCCCCGTCCACGGACACCGCCGAGGCGAGCGCCGACGCCACCGCGGCCAGCGCCGTGCCCGCGGGCGCCGTGACCAGCACGTCGCAGCTCGCGGCACGGCCCCGCGCCGGGGCAGGTGGGGCCAGCGGATCTACGACGGTCAGCCGGATCTGCATCGGCGTCAGCGGTCCCTTCTGCGCGGGCGCGGACCAGTGCCCGTCTGATGGACGGGCCCTCCCACCCCTCACGAGCACATCGGCCAGTACTGCACGCATCCTCGCACCTGCCACTGACAGCGCGCCCCCCGCCCGAAGGCAAGTGATCTTGATTGGTCGGCTCTGCCCGCAAAAGTGCCTGACAGTTGACCTTCGGGCGATCGCTTGAGATCGGTCACGTCCGCTTCGGGCAACCGGGAGACAAAGGCGAGCGTCTTTCCTTCGAACATGTACGGGGAGCCGTACGTAAGACGCACAGAATGACGACAGGCCGGTGCCCCGGGGGACGGCACTACAGTGGGTCGGAACGTAGGCAAGCAGCAGGGAGCGCGACGTGCGGCCGGTAGGCAGCAAGTACTTCCTCGAGGAGCCGCTCGGGCGCGGCGCCACGGGGACCGTCTGGCGGGCCCGCCAGCGGGAGACCGCGGGCGCCGAGGCGGCCGTGCCGGGCCAGCCCGGTGAGACCGTCGCGATCAAGGTCCTCAAGGAGGAGCTGGCGGGCGATCCGGACATCGTCATGCGGTTCCTGCGGGAGCGGTCCGTCCTGCTGCGCCTGACCCACCCCAACATCGTCCGGGTCCGCGACCTGGTCGTCGAGGGCGATCTCCTCGCCCTGGTCATGGACCTCGTCGAAGGTCCCGACCTGCACCGCTACCTCCGCGAGAACGGCCCCTTCAGCCCGGTGGCCGCCGCCCTGCTCACCGCGCAGATCGCCGACGCCCTCGCCGCCAGCCACGCCGACGGGGTCGTCCACCGCGACCTCAAGCCCGCCAACGTCCTGCTGAAGCAGACCGACGGCCGGATGCACCCGATGCTGACCGACTTCGGCATCGCCCGCCTCGCCGACTCCCCGGGCCTGACCCGCACCCACGAGTTCGTCGGCACGCCCGCGTACGTCGCGCCCGAGTCCGCCGAGGGTCGTCCGCAGACGTCCGCCGTCGACATCTACGGCGCCGGCATCCTCCTGTACGAGCTGGTCACCGGACGCCCGCCGTTCGGCGGCGGCTCCGCCCTGGAGGTCCTGCACCAGCACCTGAGCGCCGAGCCGCGCCGCCCGTCCACGGTCCCCGACCCGCTCTGGACGGTCATAGAACGCTGCCTGCGCAAGAACCCCGACGAACGGCCCAGCGCCGAGAACCTCGCCCGCGCCCTGCGCGTCGTCGCCGAGGGCGTCGGCGTGCACGCCAACTCCGCGCAGATCGCGGCGGCCGAGGGCGTCGCCGCGCTGCTCGCCCCCGATCCCTCGCCGGCCACCGTGCCCGGCTCGGCTGACCCCACGCAGGTGCTGCCGCACGGCGCTGGCGGCGCCTTCGACCCGAACGCCGCGACCAGCGTCCTGCCGCACACCGGCGCCCCCGGCCCGGCGGGCGCCGCCGACCCCACGGCCGTACTGCCGAACACGGGCGGTCCCGGTGGTCCGGCCGGCGGCGATGCCGACCCGACGGCCGTCATGCCCCCGATGCCGCCGGGACCGCCCGGTCGGCAGCCCGGGCAGCCCGGACCCGAGGAGCCGCACCCCTGGCAGAACCAGCTGCGTGCCGCCCGGGACCGCAACGAGCAGACGCAGGTCCAGTACCTCGACCCCAACGAGGACCCGCTGCGCCGCCGCCCTCAGCGGCAGGTCGCCCGCCCGCAGCAGCAGCCGAGGCCCCAGCAGCAGCGGCCCCCGCAGGGCCGCCAGCAGGGCCGCCAGCAGGGGTACGGCCAGCCGCAGCAGCACCAGCCGCAGCCCTACGCCCCGCCGCACCAGCCCCAGCAGCAGCCGCAGCGGTACGCCCCGCCGCCCGCGCCGGAGCCGAGGCGACCGCAGCGCGAGCCGCGTCCGCCGCGGCAGCGCAGCGCGAACCCGATGCGGATCCCCGGGCTCGGCTGCCTGAAGGGCTGCCTGTTCACCATCGTCATCCTGTTCGTCGCGGGCTGGCTGATCTGGGAGCTGAGCCCGTTGCAGGGGTGGATCGGCACGGGCAAGGGCTACTGGGAGCAGCTGACCGACTGGTTCGGCACCGTCACCGACTGGATCGGGGAGCTGGGCGGCGGTTCGGGCGGGGGCTCGGGCACCAACTGACCGGAGGCCGTGCCGACTCCCGGCGGGGGGAGGCACGGCCTCGACGGGTTTGGGGATTTGTCGACACCAGGCGGGTGATTTCCGCCTCCGCGGTGAAGGTTGGCTTCTCGAACGCGTAGTTTTGTCGACCGGGGGTCCCGGTTGTGTCCGCTGGGGGTCCGGGGGGTCGGCCTTCGGAACGACGCAGCGCGACAACACGCGTCGGTAGGAGCAGTCTTGGCACGGAAGATCGGTAGCCGGTACACCGCCAACCAGATTCTGGGGCGGGGCAGCGCCGGCACGGTGTGGCTGGGTGAGGGGCCCGAGGGGCCCGTCGCCATCAAGCTGCTGCGTGAGGATCTGGCCTCCGACCAGGAGCTCGTCGGGCGGTTCGTGCAGGAGCGGACGGCACTGCTCGGTCTGGAGCACCCGAACGTCGTCTCCGTGCGCGACCTGGTCGTCGACGGCAACGACCTCGCGCTGGTCATGGACCTCGTCCGCGGCACCGACCTGCGCACCCGCCTCGACCGGGACCGGCGCCTCGCGCCGGAGGCGGCGGTGGCGATCGTGGCCGACGTGGCGGACGGGCTGGCGGCGGCGCATGCCGCCGGGGTCGTGCACCGGGACGTGAAGCCGGAGAACGTGCTCCTGGACATGCAGGGCCCCCTCGGGCCGGGAGGCTCGCATCCCGCCCTGCTGACGGACTTCGGTGTGGCGAAGCTCATCGATTCGCCGCGCCGTACCCGCGCCACGAAGATCATCGGGACGCCGGACTACCTGGCGCCGGAGATCGTCGAAGGGCTGCCGCCCCGGGCGGCGGTCGACATCTACGCCCTGGCCACGGTGCTGTACGAGCTGCTGGCGGGCTTCACACCGTTCGGCGGCGGCCACCCGGGGGCGGTCCTGCGCCGCCACGTCACGGAGTCGGTGGCGCCGCTGCCGGGCATCCCCGACGAGCTGTGGCAGCTGGTCGTGCAGTGCCTGGCGAAGGCGCCGGCCTCGCGGCTGCGGGCGTCGGAGCTGGGGGCGCGGCTGCGGGAGCTGCTGCCGCTGGTGGCCGGGATGCCGCCGCTGGACGTGGACGAGCCGGGCTCGGAGCCCGCGGAGGAGGAGGCTCCGGCCGCGGAGGAGGCGGCGGTGCCGCGGGACGGCGGGGAGCGGGCCCGACGGCGGGGCGCGGTGCCGTTGGTGCCGGGGGCCAGGCCGGCCGACTCCAACCGCGACACGCACACCTCGATGAGGGTGCCGGCGCCGGACGAACTGGCGGGCGGCGCGCGGGGCACGGCCCGAGTGCCGAGGGCGGCCGGGGCGCCCCGGCCCGGCTCGGCCCGCCACCGGGCGGTGGCCCGGCGCCGACGCGTGGCGCTGGGGGCGGCGGCGGTGGCGCTGGTGGCCGCGGCCGGAGTGGGCACGTGGCTGGCGACCTCCGACGACGACGCCGACGTACCGCCCCAGGACACGAACAACTCGGCCCCGGCGACCCCTTAGGGCCTGCCGTGGGGCGGAACGCGCACCTGGGCCGGGTCCGCGGAGTCCCGCCTGCCCGCGGCAGCCGGGCCCGCCCTCCCGGCCGACGAGGGGACTGGTGCGGACCCGGCCCGGCTGCCGCGCCGCCCGTTCCCGCACGGAGGGCGCAGCCCCTGCCGGGCCGCCGGTGGCGCCGGGGTGCCCCGTCGGCCGAGGGCGCCCGCGTCCCGCCGCTTGGCGGAGCCGTTACGCTGGAGGCGTGGCAGTCGTCGATGTTTCCGAAGAGCTCAAGTCCCTCTCCTCGACCATGGAGTCGATCGAGGCCGTTCTGGACCTCGACAAACTGAGGGCAGACATCGCCGTGCTCGAGGAGCAGGCGGCCGCGCCGTCCCTGTGGGACAACCCGGACGAGGCGCAGAAGATCACCAGCAAGCTGTCCCACCTCCAGGCGGAGGTGAGGAAGGCCGAGGCGCTGCGCGGGCGGATCGACGATCTCGCCGTGCTCTTCGAGATGGCCGAGGAGGAGGACGACCCGGACACCCGTGCCGAGGCCGAGTCCGAGCTCGCCGCCGTCCGCAAGGCACTGGACGAGATGGAGGTGCGCACGCTCCTCAGCGGGGAGTACGACGCCCGTGAGGCGCTCGTCAACATCCGCGCCGAGGCCGGCGGCGTCGACGCCGCCGACTTCGCCGAGCGGCTGCAGCGCATGTACCTGCGCTGGGCCGAGCAGCGCGGCTACAAGACCGAGATCTACGAGACCTCGTACGCCGAAGAGGCCGGCATCAAGTCGACCACCTTCGCCGTGCAGGCGCCGTACGCCTACGGGACGCTCTCCGTCGAGCAGGGCACGCACCGGCTCGTCCGTATCTCGCCCTTCGACAACCAGGGCCGGCGTCAGACCTCCTTCGCGGGTGTGGAGGTCCTGCCCGTCGTCGAGCAGTCCGACCACGTCGAGATCGACGAGAGCGAGCTGCGGATCGACGTCTACCGGTCCTCCGGGCCCGGTGGTCAGGGCGTCAACACCACCGACTCCGCCGTCCGGATCACCCACCTCCCGACGGGCATCGTCGTCTCCTGCCAGAACGAGCGGTCGCAGATCCAGAACAAGGCGACCGCCATGAACGTCCTCCAGGCCAAGCTGCTGGAGCGGCGCCGGCAGGAGGAGCAGGCCAAGATGGACGCCCTCAAGGGCGACGGCGGCAACTCCTGGGGCAACCAGATGCGGTCCTACGTGCTGCACCCGTACCAGATGGTCAAGGACCTGCGCACCGAGTTCGAAGTCGGCAACCCCGAGGCCGTGTTCAACGGTGAACTCGACGGGTTCCTCGAAGCCGGAATTCGCTGGCGCAAGCAGCAAGAGAAGTAACTTTGTCGACATGACAACTGCCGCCGCTCCGGCGGCAGTTGTCTTTTCTGTGTCCGCATGTCTGGGTTTTACATCACACTCACAGCCCGCAACTCCCGGCATAGTTCCCGTATTTGGACATGGCGCCCGCAAACGGCCTTGACGTGTGTTTGAAAAATGGGAAGGGTAAAGCGTGGCATGCGTATCTCTGGGGCGCATGTGAACCGGGGGGCTCACTTTCAGCTACCTCCGTCGATCACGGCCCCGAGCGCCGCCTCACTGACGATTCAGCTACTGGGGGTAGCAACCACATGACGAAGAAGACGCGGATCCGTATCGCGCGGCTCGCTGCCGGCGCCGTGATCGCGGCCGGTGCCTCGCTGACCGCCGCGGGTGCCGCATCTGCCGCCGAGGCGGACGACAGCTGCCTGCTCGGTCTCCTGTGCGCCGACGAGGACCCGACCGAGCCGCCGGTTCCCACCGACCCGCCGACGGACGTCCCGACGGACATCCCGACCGACATCCCGACCGACGAGCCCACGGTCGACCCGACGGAGCCGACGCTCGAGCCGACCGAGCCGACGGAGCCCACCGACGACCCGACCACCGACCCGACCGACCCCGGTAACGGGAACGGCAACGGGAACGGCAACGGCAACGGCAACGGGAACGGCAACAACGGCGGCGGCAACAACGCCGACCCCGACGGTGGCACCTCGACCCAGCAGGAGGGCTCCTCCGGCCTGGCCGACACCGGTTCGGACGACACCACCGCCACGGGCACCAGCACCTCCGCCCAGGGCGGCGGCGACGAGCTCGCCGAGACCGGTGCCGCTCAGACCACGTTCCTGCTGGTCGGCGCCGCCACGATGATCGCCGGTGGCATCGCCTTCCGCGTCCTGCCGCGTCTCGCGGGCGGCCGCGGCGGTGCGGCTGCCTGACGGCAGTCGCCACGTCACGCGGTGTGACTCACGCCGTACGGCCGAGGGGCCCGGAGCACGCTCGCTCCGGGCCCCTCGCCATGTTCGCGTACGGGTGGGCGGTCTTCTACGCGGTCTGGTGAGCCAGCAGTGCCACCGCGGCGATCAGCACCGCGAGCAGGGCGATCAGCGTCATGGGGTTCAGACCCGCGAACGGGTTCTCCTGCTGCATCCGCTCACGGTTCGCCCGGCAGACGGGGCAGCGGCCCTCACTCACGGGCGCGGCACAGTTCGCGCACACCAGCCGGTCGTACGTCATGCGCCACCCTCCTAGCCACTCGTTCCACCTGGACAACGCTCGCGGGCAACCGAACGTTCCCCCCTCCACTGTGCCAGGTTCCCGCGGAACCCGCGCCGGGTCGCTTGCACAGGGGTGGCCGGGGCCGTTTCGTCACCGCGCGCCCCCTAGGGGGCACCCCTGCCCGGCACAAAAGGGCACAACCCTTGCACAACCCCCACCGGTGCCTGCGCTCGTGCACCCGGTTCGCGTATGGTCACGCTCATCTACCCCCGGCGACCCGTGGTGCATCCGTGATCCGATTCGACAACGTCTCCAAGGTCTACCCCAAGCAGACCCGCCCCGCACTCAGGGATGTGTCCCTGGAAGTGGAGAAGGGCGAGTTCGTCTTCCTCGTGGGGTCCTCCGGCTCCGGAAAGTCCACCTTCCTGCGGCTCATCCTCCGCGAGGAGCGGTGCAGCCACGGGCAGGTGCACGTCCTGGGCAAGGATCTCGCACGCCTGTCCAACTGGAAGGTGCCGCAGATGCGGCGCCAGCTGGGGACCGTGTTCCAGGACTTCCGGCTCCTGCCCAACAAGACGGTCGCGGAGAACGTGGCCTTCGCCCAGGAGGTCATCGGCAAGTCCCGCGGCGAGATCCGCAAGTCCGTGCCGCAGGTGCTCGACCTCGTCGGGCTCGGCGGCAAGGAGGACCGCATGCCGGGCGAGCTCTCCGGCGGTGAGCAGCAGCGCGTGGCGATCGCCCGGGCCTTCGTCAACCGGCCCAAGCTGCTGATCGCCGACGAGCCCACCGGCAACCTCGACCCGCAGACCTCCGTGGGCATCATGAAGCTGCTCGACCGGATCAACCGGACCGGTACGACCGTCGTGATGGCCACGCACGACCAGAACATCGTGGACCAGATGCGCAAGCGCGTCATCGAGCTGGAGAAGGGCCGCCTCGTCCGCGACCAGGCGCGCGGCGTCTACGGCTACCAGCACTGACCGCCCCGTCCACGGAAAGGCCCAACCCGTCGCCATGCGCGCCCAGTTCGTACTGTCCGAGATCGGTGTCGGTCTCCGCCGCAATCTGACGATGACGTTCGCCGTCGTCGTCTCCGTCGCCCTGTCGCTCGCCCTGTTCGGCGGGTCGCTCCTGATGAGCGACCAGGTCAACACCATGAAGGGCTACTGGTACGACAAGGTCAACGTCTCGGTCTTCCTCTGCAACAAGTCCGACGCCGAGTCCGACCCCAACTGCGCCAAGGGCGCGGTCACCGACGACCAGAAGAAGGAGATCCTCGCCGACCTCGACAAGATGGCGATCGTCGAGAAGGTGACGTACGAGTCCCAGGACCAGGCGTACAAGCACTACAAGGAGCAGTTCGGCGACTCCCCGCTGGCCGCCTCGCTCACGCCGGACCAGATGCAGGAGTCGTACCGGATCAAGCTGAAAAACCCCGAGAAGTACCAGGTCATCGCGACCGCCTTCAACGGGCGGGACGGCGTGCAGTCGGTGCAGGATCAAAAGGGTATCCTGGACAACCTCTTCAAGCTGCTCAACGGCATGAACTGGGCGGCCCGCGCGGTGATGGCGCTGATGCTCGTCGTCGCGCTGATGCTGATCGTCAACACGGTGCGGGTCTCGGCGTTCAGCCGCCGGCGGGAGACCGGGATCATGCGCCTCGTCGGGGCCTCCGGTTTCTACATCCAGGCGCCGTTCATCATGGAGGCGGCGGTCGCCGGGCTCATCGGCGGAACGGTCGCCTGCGGGTTCCTGGTGATCGCGCGGTACTTCCTCATCGACCACGGGCTGGCCCTGGCCGACCAGCTGACCCTGGTCAACTTCATCGGCTGGGACGCCGTGTTGACCAAGCTCCCGCTCATCCTCGCGACGAGCCTGCTGATGCCGGCCTTGGCGGCATTCTTCGCGCTGCGCAAGTACCTGAAGGTGTGACCAACGCCAACGGGGCCGTACGGGCAAGGGACCGTGCGGCCCCTTCGCGTTGTCCTAGACTCACCGGCATGTCAGGTCGTGACCTGTTCTGTCAGCCCCGCCGTCTCGGCCGCGGGGCCGCCCTGACATTGGTGTTCGCGAGCGTGCTCGTCGCCGGTGCCGCGACCGGCGCCCTGCCCGGCCCCGACCGGAAGTCCGCCGACCCGGCGGCCGGTTCTGCCGTCTCCGAGGGCCGGCACGAGGTGGTGGCCCGGGCGGCCGCGGAGGCCATGGCGGCGGGCCAGTCCCCCGTGGAGGCCGCCGAACGCGCGGTGAGCCGCAGCGGGGACCGCTGGGGCGCCGTCTACTCCCAGGGTGAGTACAAGGAGTTCGAGGAGGCCCTCGACGGCCAGTACACCGGCGTCGGCCTCTGGGCCCGGCGGGAGCGGGACGGCCGTATCGAGGTGACCCGGGTGCGGGCCGGGTCCCCCGCGGCGTCGGCCGGGATCCGCGCCGGCGACCGGCTGCGCAGCGTCGACGGCGAGAAGGTCGACGGGCGCCCGGTCACCGAGGTCGTCGCCTTACTGAGGGGCGACGCGAAGGACGCGACCGCCGGTACGGCGGTGAAGGTGGGCCTGGAGCGCGGCACGCGCGCGTGGGACCTGACGTTGCGCCGGGCACGCCTGTCCACCGACCCGGTCACGGTTCGCACCCTCGGCGACGGCGTCACCGTCATCCGGATCTCCTCCTTCACCAAGGGATCCGGCGAGGAGGTCCGCACCGCGCTGCGCCAGGCCCCCGCCGACAGCGGGGTCGTCCTCGACCTGCGGGGCAACCCCGGCGGCCTGGTCACGGAGGCCGTCACCGCCGCCTCCGCCTTCCTCGACGGGGGCCTCGTCGCCACCTACGACGTGGACGGCGAACAGCGCGCCCTGCACGGCGAACCCGGCGGTGACACCACCAGGCCCCTGGTCACGCTCGTCGACGGGGGCACGATGAGCGCGGCCGAGCTGCTCACCGGCGCCCTGCAGGACCGCGGCCGAGCGGTCGTCGTCGGCAGCCGCACCTTCGGCAAGGGCTCGGTCCAGATGCCGAGCCGCCTGCCCGACGGCTCCGTCGCCGAACTGACCGTCGGCCACTACCGCACTCCCTCGGGGCGGGCCGTCGACGGCCGCGGGATCATGCCGGACCTGGAGGCCGACCGGCAGGTCCTGGAGCGGGCGGAGACGGTCCTCAGCGGCCTCGGCGACTCGTAAATCGGCTTCCCGTCCACCCCCTCCGTGGTGCGAAAATGGACGGCACTATGAGCAAGGGAATGTACGTACCGAAGGAGTCCCAGCCCAAGCAGGGCGGGTCGGCCGCGAAGGTCAGGGACGGCGAGAAGGGCGGCAAGCGCAAGATCGTCGCCCAGAACAAGAAGGCCCGGCACGACTACGCGATCATCGACACCTATGAGGCCGGACTGGTGCTCATGGGTACCGAGGTCAAGTCGCTGCGCGAGGGACGCACGTCGCTGACCGACGGCTTCGTCCAGATCGACCGGGGTGAGGCGTGGCTGCACAACGCCCACATCCCCGAGTACCACCAGGGCAGCTGGACCAACCACTCCGCGCGCCGCAAGCGCAAGCTCCTCCTGCACCGTGAGGAGATCGACAAGCTGGAGGCCAAGTCCCAGGAGACGGGTCACACGATCGTGCCCCTCGCCATCTACTTCAAGGACGGCCGCGCGAAGGCCGAGATCGCCCTGGCGCGAGGCAAGAAGGAGTACGACAAGCGCCAGACCCTGCGGGAGAAGCAGGACCGGCGGGAGTCGGACCGCGCGATCGCCGCGGCGCGGCGCCGGCAGCGGGGCGTCTAGCGGGCAGCGGAGCGTCGAGCGAGTACGGGCCCGCGGGCGGCCGCCGGGAATACGCTGGCATCGTCGCGCGTTGGTCACGTACGATGGCACCGCACCTCACAGAGGGTGCGCGCCCTCCTCCGGTCTCCGGAGAGGATTGATAAAACAACATGGGGATGATCGGTTTCGACAGCGGCTGTTGAAGCAGGGGAAGCGTGTCGAGGAAGCGGCAATGATCTCGTAAACCATATGTCGCAAAAAATAATCGCCAACACCAAGCGCGATTCCTTCGCCCTCGCTGCCTAAGTAGCGACTTGCGAAGTGTCAGCCCGGGGCTGTTCCCGACCCGGATCCTGGCATCAGCTAGGGAACTAAACCTTGATCCCGGTCACGGGGTGAAAAGGGAAACCAAACAGTGACTGGGCCCGTCGGCGACTTGTTCGCGTGATCGCCGGGGCCGAGAAAATCACAGCGAACTGCACACGGAGAAGCCCTGATTCTGCACCGTTGGACGCGGGTTCGATTCCCGCCATCTCCACGATCGGGAGGTTCTCGCGAATCTCCTCACCCATGTGGGCGAAGGCCCCGCTGCTTCCGGGCAGCGGGGCCTTCGTCTTGTTCCGTCTCCGGCTGCCCGCATCGCCGAGTGATCTGTGACACCCCTGTGACCGGAGGTGTGGGTTCCGCCACAGCCTGTGCGCCACCGCCCTGGTGGGGTGGGCCGATGACCACCACCCCCCGCACCGTCCCGGCCGTCCTCGCCGGCGTCCTGTTACTCGCCGCGTGCGGTTCGCAGCGCCCCTCGGCGCAGGGCGATGCGGGGCAGGCGCGCGGCGGCGGGGACGCTCCGGTGCGGGCCGAGGCGCTGTGCCCCTCGGAGTTCACGCGGTACGGCGGTGCCCCGCCGACCGGTGAGCCGGCGTCCCGCCCCAGCCCCTCCGGTACGCCCACGCCGCTTCCGCTCCCCTCGCTCACCGGTCCCGGCGAACACGGCGTCGAGGTCACCGGTCTGTACGCCTGGGGGCCGGACAGCGGCTGCGCGGCCGGGTACTCCGCCGACTTCGAGGTCACCAACCGGCAGCGGGAGCCGCTCACTTACACCGTCACCATCAGCTTCCGCAGCGCAACCTCAGGCGCGGTCGACAACGTCGAGCAGACCGTCGAGTCGGTGGCCCCGGGGCGGACGGTCACCGGATCCGTCGCCATGAGCCAGTCGCCCGGGAAGGCCTTCGACGTGTCGGGCGCGCAGGTGCTGAAGGTGCGCAGCGTGCCCGCCGACGAGGCGTCGACGGCCTCGGGGCCGTGTCCGGCGTCCGGGGTGCACGTCTACGCGGACCGGGGGGACGCCGCCCTGGGCCTGCGCGTCGTCGGGCTGCACCTCGTCAACTGCGGCACCCGGCCGTACCGGCTCGACGGCTACCCGGAGCTGGAACTCCTCGACGAGGAGCACGACTTCGTCGACAGCGTGCGGATCCTCCACGGAACCGAGCGGATCAGCCCGGCCGCCGGCGGCGAGGGCGGCCCGCGCCCCGTGGTCCTGCGACCGGGTGAGGCCGCGCTGGCGGGGCTGGCGTGGCGCAACACCACCGGGGCAGGTGAACCGGTGAACGCGCCGTACGTCCGCGTCCGGGCGAAGCCTGGCGCTCCTGCCGTGACGGTGGTGCCGGAGTTCGACCTCGGGACGACGGGCAGGCTCGGCGTCGGGCCGTGGAAGAAGGACGAGACGTACCAGGGCGCCGGCACCGCCACCGGGCGGCCGACGCCGCCGCCCGCGTCCGCCGTCCCCTCGGCCTTCCCGGCTCCGTGAACCGCGGTGGCCGATGACCGGCCTTTTGATCCTCCTCGTGTGCGCGGTCGCGGTGTTCCTCCTCGCCCACCCGCGCATCCCGCCCGGTGTCAGGGTCGTCGTCCTGACCGCGCCTCCGGTGGCCGGGCTGGTCTGGTTGCTGGAGGCGGTGTTCGACGACACGTCCGCGGCCGTCGGCGTCGCCGCGGTGTTCGGTGTCGTGCTGGTCGCTCTCATCGGGCTCCTGGGGCATCCTCGCCTGCCGCTGTGGGCGAAGACGAGCGTGTTCCTCACCGTTCCGGTGGCGGCGCTGGCCTGGCTGCTTGTTGTCACGGCCGACGACACGATCAAGGATCCCGGCGAGGACCCCTGCTCCATGTACTACGGCGGCGTCGGCGTCTCCAAGGCGTTTCCCCCGCAGGCCTACTGCCTGTACGAGTCCGGCGGCACCCACGACCTCGCGACGGGCGCCCAGTTCGTGTTCTGGGTGTGCTTCGTCAGCAGTGTGCTGCTGCTGGGGCTGGGCCTGTGGGAGGTCGTGCGGGACCCGAGGACGTTCGTCCGGCAGTTCCGCGGGGGCGGTTCGCTCACCGAGTGAACCACCATGGCGCGCATGTCCGTTGTGGTGTCCCGCTCCATATCGAGGGGCCGTTCACGCTTCTACGGTTCTTCCGCATGACACAGACCCCAGCCGCACGTCGTCGAACCGCCGTCGGGGTGACTCTTCTCCTCGCCCTGATCACCGCCCTTCTCACACCGGGCAGAGCCGCGGCCGCCTCGCTGCAGGAGGTCACCTACTTCGGGTCCGATCCGGGCGCACTGCGCATGTTCCGGTACGTTCCCGACGGGCTTCCCGCCGGACGGCCCGTGGTCGTCGCGCTGCACGGCTGCACGCAGAACGCCTCCGGCTACGGCACCGGCAGCGGATGGACGCAGCTCGCCGACCGGTGGGGCTTCTCGGTCGTCCTGCCGCAGCAGCAGGGCGCCAACAACCCCTCGTCCTGCTTCAACTGGTTCCAGAGCGGCGACATCGCCCGCGGCCGGGGCGAGGCCGCCTCCATCGCGCAGATGGTGGACCGGCAGCTCGCCGACGTGTCCGGTGACGCGTCGCGGGTGTATGTCACCGGGCTGTCCGCCGGGGGCGGGATGACGGCCGTGATGATGGCCGCGTATCCGGAGAAGTTCGCGGCGGGCGGGATCGTCGCCGGGCTGCCGTACGGGTGTGCCCAGGCGGCCGGATCGCCGTACGTGTGCATGTACGTCGGGGCCACGCAGAGCCCGCGGCAGTGGGGCGACCGGGTGCGCGCCGCCCGACCCGGCCACACCGGTCCCTGGCCCACGCTGATCGCCTTCCAGGGCACGGCCGACCACACCGTCAGGCCGGTCAACATGACCGACCTGACGGGCCAGTGGACCGACGTGCACGGCACCGACCGGACGGCCGACCTGAGCGACACGGTCGCCGGGCACCCCCACCAGGTCTTCCGGGACGCGTCCGGACGCGCGGTCGTGGAGACCTACAGCCTCACCGGGACGGGACACGGCCAGCCCGTCGATCCGGGGGCCGGGAGCGAGCAGTGCGGGAGTGTTGGAGCGTATCTACTCGACGTGGATGTGTGCGCGGCGTACCGGATGGGGCGGGCTTGGGGGCTGGGCTGAGCGCGGCCCCGGGTCACGGTCCGGGCATGACGGACCGCCGCCGCGGGCGGCGACGGCCCGTCATGCCCGCGTCCGCCGGGCCGTACTGCCGCGTTCCGTCATCCGCGGCGGCAGCGACGTCGACTCCGGAACCGCTTTCCCGTCCAGCTTGCCCATCAGCAGCTCCACCGCCCGCGCCCCCACCTCGGCGGTCGGCAGCGCGATCGAGGTGACCGGTACCGGCAGGGACTCGGCCACCTCGTCGGGGCAGATCGCGGTGAGGGAGATGTCGGCCGGGACGCGCAGGCCCAGCTGCTCGAAGGCCTCGATCAGCGGCTCCAGGATCTCCTCGTTGTGGACCACGACGCCCGTCAGCGCCGGCTGCTCGCGCAGGAGTTGTTCCGCGACCGCGCGGGCAGCCGCCGGCGACGCCTCGCACGGACGCACCGTCGACGACAGCCGGCCGCGGTCCGCGGCCGCCGTGAAGCCCCGTACCACCCGGTGGGCGAACGCCGTCCGACGTACGTACACCTCGGGCGGGGACCCCACCAGCGCCACCGCCCGGTGCCCGAGCCGCGCCAGGTGCTCGACGCAGGCCTCACCCGCCGCCTGGAAGTCGAGGTCGATGCAGGTCAGGCCGGCGGAGTCGGCCGGGAAGCCGATCAACACCGACGGGCGGTCCAGGCCCCGCAGCAGCGGCACCCGCGGGTCGTCCAACTGCACGTCCATCACGATCAGCGCGTCCACCCGCGCCGTGTCCACGGCCCGCCGCAGCCCTTCCTCGCCCTCCTCCCGAGTCAGCAGCAGCACGTCATGGTCGTACCGACGGGCCGTCGTCACCACCGACACCGCGAACCGCATGACGACGGGCACGTTGATGCCCGCCCGCAACGGCAGCACCAGCGCCAGCACGTTCGACCTGCCGCCGGCCAGTGCCCGGGCGCCGGCGTGCGGGCGGTAGCCCAGCCGGCGGACGGACTCCTCGACGCGGCGCCGGGTCTCCTCGGAGATCGGTCGTTTGCCGCTGAGCGCGTAGGACACCGTGCTGGGGGAGACCCCGGCATCCCGGGCCACGTCCGTGATCTTCACCATCAGCCCAGCTCCACGGAGAGGAACCCGGTCCCCGCCTGCGCCCGCACCTCGCGCTCGCCGGCCGCCAGTCCCCAGGGCGCGGACGGGTCACCGCACGAGGCCCGCAGGGTGCCGCCCTCCCGGACGACCGTGAAGACGACGTCCCCGACCCGCACCGTCCGGCTGCCGCCGCGCTCCATCCCGTACGCCCGCAGTGTGACTCCGTCGGCGTGGGCGTAGTCGGGGCGGTCGTCCACCGCGCCGACCGGGATCACCGCGCCCGGCCGCACCAGCAGCGGCATGCTGGAGAAGCCGTGCTTCTCGCGCACCCAGCGCGGACCCGTCACCGTCCGCCCGTCGAGGAAATGGGTCCAGGTGCCTTCGGGGACGTAGTACCGGACGTCCCCCTCGTCGCTGAAGACGGGCGCCACCAGCAGGTCCGGGCCGAGCATGTACTGCCGTTCCAGATGCGCGCACCCGGGGTCGTCCGGGAACTCCAGCACCATCGCCCGCATCATCGGCACGCCCTCGGCGTGGGCGGTGCGGGCGGCCTCGTACAGATAGGGCATGAGCCGCAGCTTCAGGCGGATGAACCTCCGGGCCACGTCCACGGCTTCCTCGTCGAACAGCCAGGGGACGCGGTACGACGACGACCCGTGCAGCCGGCTGTGGGAGGACAGCAGGCCGAACGCCAGCCACCGCTTGAACAGGGCCGGTGACGGTGTGCCCTCGAAGCCGCCGATGTCATGGCTCCAGTACCCGAAGCCGGACAGGCCGAGGGAGAGGCCGCCGCGCAGGGACTCCGCCATCGACTCGTACGTCGCCTCGCAGTCGCCGCCCCAGTGCACGGGGAACTTCTGGCTCCCCGCCGTCGCCGAGCGGGCGAAGACCACCGCCTCCTGCTCGCCCCGGTGCTTGCGCAGCACGTCGAAGACGGTGCGGTTGTACAGGTAGGTGTAGTAGTTGTGCATCCGCTCCGGATCGGCGCCGTCCGACCACGCCACGTCGAGCGGTACCCGCTCGCCGAAGTCGGTCTTGAAGCAGTCGACGCCCTGCGTGAGCAGCGCTTCCAGCTTGGCGGCGTACCAGTCGCGGGCGGCGGGGGAGGTGAAGTCCACCAGCGCCATGCCGGGCTGCCACAGGTCCCACTGCCAGATGCTGCCGTCCGGCCGTTTCAGCAGGTGCCCCAGAGCCCTGCCCTCCGCGAAGAGCGGGGAGCGCTGGGCGATGTAGGGGTTGATCCAGACACAGATCCGCAGTCCCCTGGCCTTGAGCCGGGACAGCATGCCCTCCGGATCCGGGAAGACCCGCGGGTCCCAGCGGAAGTCGCACCAGTTGAACTCGCGCATCCAGAAGCAGTCGAAGTGGAAGACGGACAGCGGCAGTTCGCGCTCGCGCATGCCGTCCACGAAGGACGTGACGGTCTTCTCGTCGTACGACGTCGTGAAGGACGTCGACAGCCACAGACCGAAGGACCACGCGGGCGGGAGGGCGGGGCGGCCGGTGAGCGCCGTGTACGTGCGCAGGATGTCCTTGGGAGTCGGGCCGTGGATGACGTAGTACGTCAGCTCCTGGGTCTCCGCGCTGAACTGCACCCGGGAGACGACCTCCGAGGCCACCTCGAAGGAGACCATGCCCGGGTGGTCGACGAAGACGCCGTAGCCCGCGTCGGTGAGGTAGAACGGCACGTTCTTGTAGGCCTGCTCGCTGCACGTGCCGCCGTCGGCCTGCCAGACGTCGACGACCTGCCCGTTCTTCACCAGCGGGCCGAAGCGCTCGCCGAGGCCGTACACGGAGGTGCCGACCCCGAGGTTCAGCTGCTCGCGCAGGTGGTGCGCGCCGCTCGCGTCCCGCATGATGCCCATGCTCCTGTGGCCGCTGGAGGTGAGGGTGCGGCCGCCGGCCAGGAACTCGACGTGCCAGCGTCCGGTGCGCGCGACCCGCAGCGACAGCGCGCCGGAGGTGAGGGTCGCGTATTCGTCGTCGTACGAGATCTGGGGGGTGGTCCCGTCCGACCGGTCGATCTCGAACCGCGGCCCGCGAGGTTGCCCGCCCGCGAAGTGGGTGAGGGTGAGGCCGATGACGTCCGGCATCGGGGTGTGGGCCTTGATCGTCATGACCGGTCCTGCCATCAGGTCGCCGCGTGAGCGGATGGGCCGGGTCGGTGCGTGGATCTCCAGCGAGCCGTCCGCATCCGTGACGTCGAGAACCTCGGCCGGGTGGGCGGCGGTCACGCCCTCGCGCAGCAGCCAGTAGCCGTCGGTGAACTTCATGGGTGAGGTCCTAACCTCGCGGGCACCCCACGATCGTCGAATCGTTTCGATGCCGTCCGTCGAAGCGCTTCGACGCGAAGCTATGTGCGGCCCCGTGAGGAGTCAATGGATCGGGTGCGAATTGGCGCACGCGGCACGGGCCGCGTTCCGGCCGCGCCGCGCCGCCAGGGAGACCAGCAGCGCCACGGCCGCCGCCGCGATCGGCACGCCGTACCCGGCCGCCGGGGACAGGCGCTCCACCAGCCAGCCGCCGATCGCGCTGCCGCACGCGATACCGCCGAGCAGCGCGGTCACCGCGAGCGTCATGCCCTCGTTCAGGCGGCCCTCCGGGGAGCGCCGCTGCACCAGGGACATGTTGGTGATCATCGTCGGTGCCGTGGCCATGCCGGAGACCAGCAGGGCGGCGGACAGCAGCAGCAGCGATCCGGTGAGGGACGCGGCGAGCAGGGGCAGGGTCAGCAGCGCCGCCATCGCCGCTATGCACCACGGGTAGCGGTGCTCGGCGGACCCGGAGAGCCTCAGCCGGCCGTACCAAAGGCCCGCGGCGCAGGACCCGGCCGCCTGCAGGGCGAGCACCGCGCCCGCCGCCGTACGGTGGCCCGACGCGTCCGCGAACGCGATCGTCACGACCTCCGTCGCGCCGAACACCGCCCCCATGGCGAGGCAGACGGCCAGCAGCGCGGGCATGCCGGGGGAGCGCAGGGGCGGCGGCGCGTCCGTGGCGGCAGTGCGGCCCCCGAGCGGCGGCTCGGTCGATCGCTGGGCGGCGAAGACCAGCACGCCGGTCACGAGGAGCACCGCCCCGACCAGCGTCCCGGCCTCCGGGAAGAACGTCCCGCACAGGAAGGCCGCGAGCACCGGGCCGAGCATGAAGCACAGCTCGTCGGCGGCCTGCTCGAAGGAGTTCGCGGTGTGCACGGCGTCGGCGTCGCCCTTGAGCAGATGGGCCCAGCGGGCGCGGGACATGCCGCCGGTGTTGGGCGTGGTCGCGGTGGCGGCGTACGCGGCGAACAGAGTCCAGGCCGGCGCGTCGAAGCGCACGCACAGCAGCAGCGCGACGCTGCCCAGCGCCGCGAGGAGCGTGGCCGGAACGGCGACCCTGGCCTGCCCGTACCGGTCCACGAGCCGCGCGATCCAGGGGGCGACCACGGCGGTCGCCGCGAGGCCGGTCGCGGTGACCGCGCCGGCGAGGGCGTACGAACCCCGGGAGCCGGCGATCATGACCACCGCGCTCACGCTGAACATGCCCATCGGCAGCCTGGCGATCAGGTTCCCGATGGTGAAGGCGCGGGTGCCGGGGCGGGCGAAGAGCCGGCGGTACGGGCCCGGTGGCCGGGTACGCGCACGGGAGCCGAAGTCGACGGCGACGAGGGTGTCGGCGGTGACGGTGACCAGGGGGGCGCTGCCGTCTCTCGGCGTGTTCATGGCGGGCGGTTGCGGCATGGCTCCACCCTCGCCCCGAGTGGATCACAGGGTCCAACACCTGCTCGGCGGGCATTCACCCACCTGTGTTGTGAACGCGCCCGGCGTTGTAGGTTCCCCGCATGCCCGCACCCGCTCACCTCGACCCCCGCCTCCTGCGCGCCTTCCTCGCCGTCGCGGAGGAACTGCACTTCACGCGGGCCGCGGCACGGCTGTACGTCGCCCAGCAGGCGCTCAGCCGGGACGTACGGCGGCTGGAGCGGGAGCTGGGCACCGAGCTGTTCGTGCGCACCACCCGGCAGGTCACACTGACGCCCGACGGGGAGCGGCTGGTGCCGTACGCCCGCGGCGCCCTGCAGGCCCAGGACGCCCTGCTCGCCGCCTTCGGCCAGGCCCGCCCCCTGCTGGTGGACGTGAACTCGCCGGGGTTGGTCACCGGCCACAGGGTCCTGCGGCGGGCCCGCGAACTCGCCCCCGAGCACGAACTCATGGCCCGCTACGAGAGCGGTCTGACGGGCGCGGCCGGCGAGATCGCCGCCGGGCGGCTCGACGCCTCGTTCGGGCGGTTCGCGGGACTGGACCCGGCCCTGCGCGCGGGCCTCGACCACCAGCCGGTCCGCTACGAGCCGATGGCGGTCCTGCTGCCCGAGGGCCATCCGCTGGCCGAGAAGGAGCGGGTACCGCTGGCCGCGCTGGCCGGCGAGACCGTGTACGCCGGAGCGGGCAACCCCCGTACGCCGGAGTGGACCGATCTCGCCCGCCGGCTGTTCGAGGGACGGGGGATAGCCCTCGCGCCGCCCGCGCCGCTCGCCGTCGGCCGCGAGGAGTTCCAGCGGATCATGGCCAAGACGCGCACCCCCGTCCTCGCCGTCATCGAATTTCCGGCCATGCCCGGGGCCGTACTGCGTCCCCTGGTCGATCCCGTGCCTGTGTCGCCCGTCTCACTGGTGTGGCGAAAGGGACTGGCGCATCCTGCCCTGGACGCCCTTCGGCGGGCAGCTGCCCAGGTGGCGGCCTCGGAGGAGTGGTTGACGCCACCCGTCGGAGGTTGGATTCCGGCCATCGATTCGACCGTTATGCGTGTCCGTGATTGACACGCGGCAACCATGAAACCTCCGCGTGCGCTACATTCTTCGCCTGAGCACATTGTGGTAAAGGGGGGCGCTCGGCCGGGTGGGGGCTCGGTTCGGCGACGGGTGCTCAGTGTCGTGTGCGCACCCAGAACGGTCCCGTGGGGGGATGTGCGTGCGCATGAAGAAGTGGCGAGAAGACGCCCAACCGGAGTGGCCGGAAGCCGTTCCGGGGTTCGGGGGCGGTTCCTCCCCGGCCGGTTCGAGGGGTGAGACCCAGGCGTTCCCGGTGACCGGGGAGACAGAGGTTTTCGGTCAGGGCCACCGGCCCCGTTCAGCGACGGGTGAGACGGAAGTGCTCCGCGTCGGCGGGAGCGGTCCGGGCGAGTACCCGCCGACTCCGGCGCAGGACGGGTGGTCGGCTTTCGACCGGCCCTCGGCGCGCAGGAGTGACGCGTTCCCGGAGCCCGGCGTGACGATGCCCGTCGCCTCCGTCCGCGACCCGTGGGCCGAGGCGGCCGAGGCCGAGGAGCCCGTGCGGTCGGCCGCACCCGGCGCCACCCACGATCCGCACGAGGTCACCATCCAGCTCGACGGTGTCGGTCTGCAGCTCGACAACATGCTCCGCGCCGCCAAGGACGGCCCGGGCGGCGGCGAGAGCTCCGACGGGCCCGTCTTCGTCGACGAGTCGGGCCGCCGCAGCCGCCGCTTCCGCCGGATAGGCATGGCCGTGGCCCTGGCCTGCGCGGTCTACGCCGTGGTCATCGTCGCCACGGTGCTGTCCGGCAACTCCGACGCGCCCTGGCTGCCCGTGGAGCGTCCCAAGGAGCAGCCCGCCGGGCAGGTCGACACCTCGCCGCTGCCCGCCGAGTCGGCCCCGCAGCCCTCCGGCACCGGTGACGTCTCCCCGGGCGTCGCCCCCACGGCCACCGCCGGCACCGCCCCGTCCGCGGGCGCCGACGGCCTCGCACCCGAGGCGTCGGCCGGCGCCGACCAGCCGGGCGCGTCCGTCGCCCCGGAGCCGAGCACGACCAGGAACACCCAGAACCCGGGCACGGACCCCACCCTGGACCCCGACCCGCCCACCGAGCCCGCCACGCCCGACCCCGACCCGACTCCGACGGACGGCGGCGGCCCCACCGAGGGCCCGACCGACCCCCCCACCATCGACGAGCCCGCCGGCGGGACGGTCGCGGGCGGCCCGAGCGACCCCACGCCCATCGCGCAGGAGCCGGGCGACGAATCCCCCGCGCCCGCCGCCCCGTCCCCGGAGTACACCCTCTGATGGCATCACGCACCCGCCGTCACGGGCCCGCCAAGGGAGCCCCTGACGGCTCCCGGCGCCGCCGCGTGCCCATGCGCCTGCTGCTCCCCTCGCTCGTCCTCGTCGCCCTGATGGCGATGCTGATGCTGCGCGGTTACGTCCACAACGAGATCCTGGCCGACCACCGCGTCCAGCCCTCCGCCGCCTCCGACAAGGTCCCGGAGAAGATCCTCAAGGGCGGCCCGGTCATCGACACCCGCAGCGGCCGCACCGAGAGTCTGAGGCTGCAGGACCACCGCCTGGTCCTCACCTTCGACGACGGCCCGGACCCGACCTGGACGCCCAAGGTCCTGGACGTGCTCAAGAAGCACGACGCGCACGCCGTCTTCTTCGTCACGGGCACCATGACCTCGCGCCACCCGGATCTCGTCCAGCGCATGGTCGAGGAGGGCCACGAGGTCGGCCTGCACACTTTCAACCACCCCGACCTGTCGTACCAGACGCAGAAGCGCATCGACTGGGAACTGTCCCAGAACCAGCTGGCGATCAGCGGCGCGGCCGGCATCCGCACCTCCCTCTTCCGCCCGCCGTACTCCTCCTTCGCCGACGCCATGGACAACAAGTCCTGGCCGGTGACGGAGTACATCGGCAGACGCGGTTACATCACCGTCGTCAACAACACCGACAGCGAGGACTGGCAGAAGCCGGGCGTCGACGAGATCATCCGCCGCGCCACCCCCAAGGGCGGCAAGGGCGCCATCGTCCTGATGCACGACTCCGGCGGCGACCGCCACCAGACCGTCGAGGCACTGGACCGGTTCCTGCCGGACATGAAGGCCGAGGGGTACCGATTCGCCAACCTCACCGAGGCCCTCGACGCGCCCAGCGCCCACACCCCGGTCACCGGCATCGAGAAGTGGAAGGGCAAGGCCTGGATCTTCCTGGTGCAGGCCTCGGACAACATCACCTCCGTGCTGGTGGTCGGCCTGGCGGTGATCGGCTTCCTGGTCATCAGCCGCTTCCTGCTGATGCTGCTGCTGTCGGGCATCCATGCCCGCCGGGTGCGCCGCCGCCGCTTCCGCTGGGGCCCGCCGGTCACCGAACCGGTGTCGGTGCTGGTCCCGGCGTACAACGAGGCCAAGTGCATCGAGAACACGGTCCGTTCGCTGATGGCCAGCGAGCACCCGATCGAGGTGCTCGTCGTCGATGACGGATCGAGCGACGGCACGGCACGGATCGTCGAGGCGATGGGCCTGCCCAACGTGCGGGTCGTCCGCCAGCTCAACGCGGGCAAGCCCGCGGCGCTCAACCGGGGTCTGGCGAACGCCCGGTACGACCTGATCGTGATGATGGACGGCGACACCGTCTTCGAACCGTCCACGGTCCGTGAGCTGGTCCAGCCCTTCGGTGACCCGAACGTGGGCGCGGTGGCCGGCAACGCGAAGGTGGGAAACCGGGACTCGCTGATCGGCGCCTGGCAGCACATCGAGTACGTGATGGGCTTCAACCTCGACCGCCGGATGTACGACATCCTGCGCTGCATGCCCACCATCCCGGGCGCGGTCGGCGCGTTCCGCAGGTCGGCTCTGGAACGGGTCGGCGGCATGAGCGACGACACGCTCGCCGAGGACACCGACATCACGATGGCGATGCACCGCGACGGCTGGCGGGTCGTGTACGCCGAGAAGGCCCGGGCCTGGACCGAGGCCCCGGAGACGGTTCAGCAGCTGTGGTCGCAGCGCTACCGCTGGTCGTACGGCACCATGCAGGCGATCTGGAAGCACCGCCGGGCGCTCGTGGAGAGCGGCCCGTCCGGCCGCTTCGGCCGGGTGGGCCTGCCGCTCGTGTCGCTGTTCATGGTGCTCGCGCCCCTGCTGGCCCCGCTGATCGACGTGTTCCTGCTGTACGGCCTGATCTTCGGCCCGACGCAGAAGACGATCGGCGCGTGGCTCGGCGTCCTGGCCATCCAGCTGGTCTGCGCGGCGTACGCCTTCCGTCTGGACAAGGAACGCATGACCCACCTGATCTCGCTCCCCCTGCAGCAGATCCTCTACCGCCAGCTCATGTACGTCGTGCTGCTCCAGTCCTGGATCACGGCCCTCACCGGCGGTCGCCTGCGCTGGCAGAAGCTGCGGCGCACGGGCGTCGTGGAGGCGCCCGGCGGCCCGGTGCCGCGGCAGCGAACGGCAGGTACCCGCGACGGTGATCGGAGGCCGGTGGGATGACGCACGGATATCAGCCGGCGGAGGCGGGCGCGGAGGCCCTCCGGGAGCCCGCGCGGTCGACGGCCGCGTACGGCGTCCCGCAGCAGCGCAACGCCGAGCCGGAGCCGACCGCCCCGGTGCCCGCCGCGGACCCGGCGCCGAAGAAGCCGGGCCGGGACCGCTATCTCGACCTGCTGCGCTCCATAGCCCTGGTCCGGGTCGTCGTCTACCACCTCTTCGGCTGGGCGTGGCTGACGGTGCTGTTCCCGTCCATGGGCGTGATGTTCGCGCTCGCGGGCTCGCTGATGGCCCGCTCGCTGAACCGCCCGGCGTGGGGCGTGATCCGGGGACGTGTCCGCCGGCTCCTGCCACCGCTGTGGGCGTTCAGCGCGCTGGTGCTGGCGCTGATGTTCGCGGGTGGCTGGAACCCGACGAAGGACCCGGACCACGGCGGCAGTTGGGCCCTGCTCGACCTGGTCAACTACGTCATCCCGATCGGCGCACCGCCGTTCCCGTGGCACATCGGCTCGCAGTCCGGCCTGCTGGAGGACACCTGGGCGGTGCAGGCTGCGGGGCCGCTGTGGTACCTGCGCGCGTACCTGTGGTTCGTGGTGGCCTCCCCCCTCCTGCTGTGGGCGTTCCGCCGGGCCCCCTGGCCGACGCTGCTCGCCCCGCTGGGCCTCACGGCGGTCGTGGGCACGGGCCTGGTGACGATCCCCGGTGAGACCGGCAACGCGGTCACGGACTTCGCGGTCTACGGCAGCTGTTGGGTCCTGGGCTTCGCCCACCACGAGGGCTTCCTGGCGAAGATCCCGCGCTATGTGGCCGTCTCCTGCTCGACTCTCCTCATGGCCTTCGGCCTGTGGTGGGCCTCGGGCCACCTGGGCCCGGACGGCTGGGACCTGAACGACATCCCGCTGGCCCAGGCCACGTGGTCCTTCGGTTTCGTGGTCATCCTGCTCCAGTACTCGCCGTCCTGGCAGGAACTGCCGGGCAGACTGGCGAAGTGGGACAAGCTGGTCACGTTGTCCAACAACCGGGCGGTCACGATCTACCTCTGGCACAACCTCCTGATCATGGCCACGGTTCCGATCCTCGACCAGCTGTACGAGCTGCCCTTCATGCAGAGCGAACGGGCCACGGCGGCGCTCGACTCGACGTACATGATCTGGATGTTCTTCCTGGTCTGGCCGTTGATCGGCCTGATGGTCATGGCCGTGGGCTGGGTCGAGGACCTCGCGGCGAAGCGGCGGCCCAGGCTGTGGCCGAACGGGACGAGGAAGCAGACGCGCCGCAGGGCCCGGGCCGCGCAGAGCTGAGCCATACCGGGACGATGAAGACAACCTCTCATCCGCCCGCCCCGGCGGGTGAGAGCAAAGTTCCCTTCCGGTCACCCGGTGCCACAGGGAGGAAACGCGCCCTGCCTACCTTCGGGATCAGCCACTCGTAGAGCCTGAGCCCGAAGACCGTGGAGGCGTCATGACAGCCCCTAGCACAGCCCCCGCTGCGAGCAGGGGAGGCCATTGGATCGATCACTGGGACCCCGAGGACGAGACGTTCTGGAACGAGACCGGGGAGAAGGTCGCCAAGCGCAACCTGTTCTTCTCGGTCCTCTCCGAGCACATCGGGTTCTCGATCTGGACCCTGTGGTCGGTGATGGTGCTCTTCATGGGACCGGAGTACGGGCTCACCCCCGCGGACAAGTTCACGATCGTCTCGATGGCCACGCTCGTCGGCGCCATCGTCCGCGTGCCCTACACCTTCGCCGTAGCCGTCTTCGGTGGCCGGATGTGGACGGTCATCTCGGCGAGCCTGCTGCTCCTGCCCACGGTCGCCGCGTTCCTCGTGATGGAGCCCGGGACGTCGTTCACCACGTTCCTGCTCTGCGCGATGCTGGCCGGTGTCGGCGGTGGGAACTTCGCCTCCAGCATGACCAACATCAACGCCTTCTTCCCTCTGCGCAAGAAGGGGTGGGCGCTCGGTCTGAACGCCGGCGGCGGCAACATCGGCGTGCCCGTGGTCCAGCTCGTGGGTCTCGCGGTGATCGGCGCCAGCGGCGGCCCGCGCCTGCTGCTCGGCATCTACATCCCGTTCATCGTGGTCGCCGCCGTCCTCGCCTGGCTGAAGATGAACAGCATCTCGTCCGTGAAGAACGACACCGGTGCCGCCAAGGACGCCGTGAAGGAGGCCCACACCTGGATCATGTCCTTCCTCTACATCGGCACCTTCGGTTCGTTCATCGGGTACAGCTTCGCCTTCGGGCTGGTCCTGCAGACCCAGTTCGGCCGTACGCCGCTCCAGGCCGCCTACGTCACCTTCATCGGCCCGCTGCTGGGCTCCCTGATCCGGCCCCTGGGCGGCGCGCTCGCCGACCGGTTCGGCGGCGCGAAGATCACGCTGTGGAACTACGTCGCCATGGCCGCCGCGACCGCGGTCATCGTCGTGGCCTCGATGCAGAAGTCGCTGCCGCTGTTCACCGTCGCCTTCATCGCCCTGTTCGTCCTGACCGGCATCGGCAACGGCTCGACCTTCAAGATGATCCCGGGCATCTTCCACAACAAGGCCCTGGCCAAGGGGCTCACCGGTGACGAGGCCGCCGCCTACGGCCGCCGGCTCTCGGGCGCCTCCATGGGCCTGATCGGCGCGGTGGGCGCGCTCGGCGGACTCGGCATCAACCTCGCCTTCCGCCAGTCCTTCCTCACCGTGGGCTCCGGCACCGGCGCCTTCATCGCCTTCCTCGCCTTCTACGGCGTCTGCTTCGCGGTCACCTGGGCCGTATACCTTCGCCGCCCGGCCGCCTCCGAGACCGACACCACACCGGCCGCCGACGCGAAACCGCAGCTCAGCTACGCCGAGGTGTGACGTAACACCGCCGACATCAAGCCGAACCGAGCCTGTCACGCAGCGTTGACAGGCTCGCTCGGCATGCAGGTGTGACCACCAGGGTGCGTTCAGGGCCCCCTCGGTGCGGCAACCTGGGGCAGGCACCACGACTCGAGTGCGGGACGAGAGTTATGTACGACGAACAGCAGCAACCCGAACACGGGCCCCTCGCGGGGTTCACGGTGGGCGTGACCGCCGCGCGCAGGGCCGACGAGCTCGGGGCGCTGCTCCAGCGCCGCGGCGCGGTCGTCCTGCACGCCCCCGCCCTGCGCATCGTGCCGCTCGCCGACGACAGCGAGCTGCTCGCCGCCACCAAGGAGATCATCCAGCGGACACCGGACGTCGTGGTCGCCACGACCGCGATCGGCTTCCGGGGCTGGATCGAGGCCGCCGACGGCTGGGGTCTGGGCGAGGACCTGTTGGCCCGGCTGCGCCAGGTCGAACTGCTCGCCCGCGGGCCCAAGGTGAAGGGGGCGGTCCGGGCCGCCGGGCTGACCGAGGAGTGGTCGCCGTCCAGCGAGTCCATGGCCGAGGTACTGGACCGGCTGCTGGAAGAGGGCGTCGAGGGACGCCGGGTCGCCGTGCAGCTGCACGGCGAGCCGCTGCCCGGGTTCGTGGAGGCGTTGCGGGCCGGGGGAGCGGAGGTGCTCGGAGTGCCGGTGTACCGGTGGCTGCCGCCGGAGGACCTCGGTCCGGTCGACCGCCTGCTGGACGCCACCGTCGCCCGGGGCGTGGACGCCCTCACCTTCACCAGCGCCCCGGCCGCGGTGTCCCTGCTGGACCGGGCCGAGGAGCGCGGGCTGCTGCCCGAACTGCTCGCCGCGCTCAGCCACGACGTCCTCCCGGCCTGCGTCGGACCGGTCACCGCGGTGCCCCTGCAGGCGCACGGCGTCGACACGGTCCAGCCCGAGCGCTTCCGCCTCGGCCCGCTGGTGCAGCTGCTGTGCCAGGAACTCCCGGGCCGGGCCCGGTCGCTGCCGATCGCCGGGCACCGGGTGGAGATCCGCGGGCACGCGGTCCTCGTCGACAACGTGCTGCGACCGGTCCCGCCCGCGGGCATGTCGCTGCTGCGGGCGCTGTCCCGTCGCCCGGGGTGGGTGGTCGCCCGCGCGGATCTGCTGCGGGCCCTGCCGGGGGCGGGCCGGGACGAGCACGCGGTGGAGACGGCGATGGCCAGGCTGCGTACGGCCCTGGGAGCACCGAAGTTGATCCAGACGGTGGTGAAGCGGGGCTATCGGCTGGCGCTGGATCCGGCGGCCGACGCGAAGTACGCGGACGTTTGAGCAGGTGACCGTGGGCCGCGGCCGGGCGGGGGCGTCGTAGGGCCGGCGCTCCCGCCCGGCCGCGTGCGCACGTGTTCCGTCGCCGACCGGCGGTACGGGGGGTTCCGGCTGTGCCGGTGGGCAGGCACTGTGGGAGGGAACGGTTCGCCCGGCTCTCCTCACGGCATCTCACCGACCCCTGTTGACCGGGGTGACCCCTAGGCGGTGACAGGCACATGGCACTGGGTACGGCCACCGGTACGTACGAGCCCCGGTTCGACGCCGGGCGGATCTGTCTGGATCTCCTCGCGACCACGCACCCCGACGAACGGCTCGACTCGGTGGAGGCCCTGCGCGGCTGGATCGCCCGCTCCGCACTCGTCCCACCCGGCACCCCGCTCGCCCACGCCGACGCCTCCTGGCTGGTCGCCTTCCGCGAACTGCGGGGACGGATCGGTCAGTTGGTGCGCGCAGGGATCGTCCCCGAGCCCTGGCCGTCGTACGACCTCGCGCTCGGCCATGTGAACGACGTCGCCCGCGCCGCACCCCCCGCCCCCCGGGCCAGACGGGGCGAGGACGGCACTCTCGTAAGGGAGTTGGACCGTCCGCCTCAGTGCGCGGCGCTGCTCGGCGCCATCGCGCGGGACGCCCTGGAACTGCTCACCGATCCCGTTGCGCGGGCCGGACTGAGGGAGTGCGAGGGGGACAACTGCCCGATCGTCTATCTCGATTCGTCCCGGGGGCGCAGGAGGCGCTGGTGTTCCAGCGAGGTCTGCGGGAACCGTGAAAGAGTGGCCCGGCATCGCCGTCGAGCGGCTCTCGCCCGCGCCTGACGGCCCGTTATGTCGCTTCTGTGAAACGGCCGTCGAAGTGATTTCGATTACATGTTGTTTACCTACGCACCCGTAGGGAAGCGCAGAAACGATCTTGCCGATGTGACGGATTTGTAAAGATCGCGCGGTGGGAATGTGCCGCCATGTCCCGCTCGTCACGTCACTTCGCAGAAAAGTGTCGTCCCGCTTTGAACACTCAACACACCCCTTCCGTAAGGGTGGACGAGCGACCGACTGGGGGAACCCCCGGACATCGGAGGTGGGCGTGCGCAAGGATTCCGTCGTGGCCAATGAACGTGGAACGAGGGCCCGACATCGCATGTCCCAGCCCTCGGAACCTGATGAGGAGCTGATGCGTGCGCTGTACAGAGAGCACGCCGGACCCCTCCTCGCGTATGTCCTTCGACTGGTCGCCGGTGATCGGCAACGAGCAGAGGACGTCGTGCAGGAGACGCTCATCCGTGCCTGGAAGAACGCCGGACAGCTCAATCGAGCGACCGGATCGGTACGCCCCTGGCTGGTGACGGTCGCCCGGCGCATCGTCATCGACGGCCACCGCAGCCGGCAGGCCCGGCCGCAGGAGGTCGACCCGTCGCCGCTGGAGGTCATCCCCGCGGAGGACGAGATCGACAAGGCGCTGTGGCTGATGACGCTGTCGGACGCGCTCGACGACCTGACCCCAGCACACCGGGAGGTACTGGTCGAGACGTACTTCAAGGGGCGTACCGTCAATGAGGCGGCCGAGACCCTGGGCATACCCAGCGGCACCGTCCGCTCCAGGGTGTTCTACGCCCTGCGGTCGATGAAGCTGGCTCTGGAGGAGCGGGGGGTGACGGCGTGATGAGTGTTTACGGGGGTAACCAGGGATTCGGGACGGGTGGCTCGGGTATGTCTGGACCCATGCAGGGACATCCGGTTCCGAGCGAGCACGAGACCGTCGGCGCCTACGCCCTCGGGATTCTCGACGACGCCGAGGCGACCGCATTCGAAGCCCACCTCGCGACCTGCGAATGGTGTGCCCAGCAACTGGACGAGCTCGCCGGGATGGAACCGATGCTGGCCGCGCTCGCGGACCTGCCCGGTGCCGGCACGCCCGCCATCGGGGACTCGCTGTCGGCGAAGCCCAGCCCGCGGCTGGTGAACAAGCTCGTCGACGAGGTCGCCGAGCGTCGCGCCCAGAAGCGCCGGCGCAGCTTCTACATGGTCGCGGCGGCGGCCGCCCTGATCGTCGGCGGCCCGTTCGTGGCCGTGGCGACGAACGGCGGCGACGGCGGCGGCGGTGGCACCGAGGGGAACCGGACCGTGCAGGCGGCCAACCCCGCCAAGGACCTGTTCACCGGCATCCAGGACAAGGTCTCGGGAACCGACTCCTCGACCGGCGTCAGCGCGACCGTCGCCATGTCGGAGAAGCTGTGGGGCACCGAGACGGCCATGGAGCTCAAGGGGGTCAAGGGTCCGCTCAAGTGCTCCCTGATCTTCGTCAGCAAGGACGGCGAGCGCGAGACGGCCGCGTCCTGGTCCGTCCCCAAGTGGGGCTACGGCATCCCGGACGCCAAGACCGAGCAGGCCAGGAACCCGCTCTACGTCAGCGGCGGTGTGTCCATGTCCCCGGACGACGTCGATCATGTCGAGGTGATGGACTTCGACGGGAACAAGCTCGTCGAGGTCGACGTGTAGTCGTGCCGTAGCTTTTCCGGGTCCCCTTCGCGTACGGTTGACGGCTGCCCAGCACGTCAGAAGGGGGCCCGGTGGCCGCTCAGGCTCAACAGGAAACCGCGCTCGAAGACTCTTTGAGAGACCGCGAGATCGGCGTCGAACAGGAACACCTGGACCGGGTGTACCGGCGCCTTGAGGAGAAGATCCACGAGGCGGAGTTCCTGATGAACGACGCGGCCAAGCGAGGCCAGGTCGGCACGCCCGGCGCGCTCGCCGAGCGGGACGCGCAGGTCTTCCGGGCCGGTGTCCACCTCAACCGGCTCAACAACGAGTTCGAGGACTTCCTCTTCGGCCGTATCGACCTGCTGCTCGGCAAGGACGGCAAGAAGGGACCCGACGGCGCGTACACCGCCGTCGAACCCGCCGAGGGCGCGGTCCGCGAGGACAACACCGCCGACATCGCCGAGACCCTGCACATCGGCCGCATCGGCGTGCTCGACCAGGACTACGCCCCGCTGGTCATCGACTGGCGGGCCCCGGCCGCGGCGCCCTTCTACCGCTCCACGCCGGTCGACCCCGGCCGGGTCGTGCGACGCCGGGTCATCCGCTCCAAGGGGCGCCGCGTGCTCGGCGTCGAGGACGACCTGATGCGCCCCGAGCTCAAGGCGTTCCTCGACGGCGACGAACTGCCCGCCATCGGTGACGGCGCCCTGATGGCCGCCCTCGGCCAGGCCCGCGGCCACACCATGCGGGACATCGTGGCGTCCATCCAGGCCGAGCAGGACCTGGTCATCCGCGCCCCCGCCGCCTCGGTGACCTATGTCGAGGGCGGTCCCGGCACCGGCAAGACCGCCGTGGCCCTGCACCGCGCCGCCTACCTGCTCTACCAGGACCGGCGCCGCTACGCGGGGGGCATCCTGATCGTCTCGCCGACCCCGCTGCTGGTGGCCTACACCGAGGGCGTGCTCCCGTCGCTGGGCGAGGAGGGCCAGGTCGCCATCCGCGCCATCGGCTCGCTGGTCGACGGCGCCGAGGCCACGCTCTACGACTCCCCGGCCACGGCCCGCGCCAAGGGCTCGTACCGCATGCTCAAGGTCCTGCGGAAGGCGGCGCGGGGCGCGCTGGAACTGGGGCCGCAAGGCGGCACCGCCCAGGGCCGCCGGCCCGCCTCGGGCCACACGGCGAACCGGGTGGGGCAACTCGCCTTCGGCGACGAACCGGGCGACGACGGCACCGGCGCGCCCGCGCAGGCACCGGCCGGACCGCCCACCCGGTTGCGCGTGGTCGCCTTCGGGCGCCGCCTGGAGCTGGAGGCGGACGCGCTGGAACGTATCCGCCGCAATACCCTCGGGGGCACGGCACCGGTCAACCTGCTGCGTCCGCGCGCCCGCAAGCTGCTGCTCGACGCCCTGTGGGAGACGTCCGGCGGCGCGAACCGCCACAGCGACCCCGAGCTCGCAGCCGAGCTGCGCTCCTCCTTCGACGAGGACGTGACCTCGGAGGACAGCTTCCTCGCCTTCCTGGACGCCTGGTGGCCGGAGCTCACCCCGAGGGCCGTCCTCGCGGCGATGGCCGACGAGCGGCGCCTCGGCCGCTGGGCGCGCCGGATCCTCAACCCCGGCGAGGTCCGCAAGGTGGCCCGCTCCCTCAAGCGGGACGGCCTGTCCGTGCACGACATCGCCATGCTCGACGAGCTCCAGGCGATCCTCGGCACCCCGGCCCGCCCGAAGAAGAAGCGCGAGCTCGACCCGCTCGACCAGCTCACCGGCCTGGAGGAGCTGATGCCGGTGCGCGAGGAGTCGCAGCGCGAGCGCGCCGAGCGGCTGGCCGCCGAGCGCACCGAGTACGCCCACGTCATCGTCGACGAGGCGCAGGACCTCACGCCGATGCAGTGGCGCATGGTCGGCCGCCGCGGCCGGCACGCCACCTGGACGGTCGTCGGCGACCCGGCGCAGTCCTCCTGGTCCGACGTCGACGAGGCGGCCGAAGCCCGCGACGAGGCCCTCGGCACCCGTCCGCGCCGCCGCTTCCAGCTCACCGTGAACTACCGCAACCCGGCCGAGATCGCCGAGCTGGCCGCGAAGGTGCTCGCCCTCGCCATGCCCGGCTCCACGGCCCCGTCGGCGGTCCGCTCCACCGGAGTGCGGCCCCGTTTCAGCGTCGTACGGGACTCCCTCGCGCAGACGGTCCGCGACGAGGCCGCCCGGCTGCTGGACCAGGTCGACGGGACGGTCGGCGTGGTGGTCGCCATGCAGCGGCGCGAGGAGGCGGCCAAGTGGCTCGCCGGGCTCGGCGACCGGGTCGTGGCGCTCGGCAGTCTGGAGGCGAAGGGACTGGAGTACGACGCCACGGTCGTCGTCTCCCCGGCGGAGATCGCGGACGAGTCGCCGGCCGGACTGCGCGTGCTGTACGTCGCGCTGACCCGGGCCACCCAGCAGCTGACCGTGGTGTCGGGGGAGCGGGACGAGCCGGACGCCTCCGGGGTGCCGGACCTGCTCAGAGACTGATCCGGTGCGCGGACCGCGAGGCGGACGGAGTAACCCGCGGTGTGGGAATGGCCTTACGGGATCTGTTTGTTAGCCTGGGTGTGGCACCGGCTCGATCCAAGCCCCCGGGCCCAACCTTCGTCGCTACGAGCGACCACTTGCCGCGAGGCGAGCATGGCGGGTCGGTGTCATGAACGTCGAAGAGGCCCACGTCACCAAGTGACGTGGGTCTCTTTCCGTGGGGGACGTGGCGAACAATACGTTCGCAATCCATGACCGGCTAACTCCTACTCGACGGTAGGTGCGACGATCGGACGGCACATCCCAGCTCCACGGTGAAAGCAGAGGAAGTCGGCCATGGCAACGGCGCCCAGCGTCTCCTACTCGATGACGGTCCGGCTGGAGGTGCCCGCGAGCGGAACCGCGGTCTCCCAGCTCACCACGGCCGTCGAGTCCCACGGAGGCTCGGTGACCGGCCTCGACGTGACCGCGTCCGGCCACGAGAAGCTCCGCATCGACGTCACCATCGCCGCCACCTCCACCTCGCACGCCGACGAGATCGTCGAGCAGCTGCGTCAGATCGAGGGCGTCACGCTCGGCAAGGTCTCCGACCGTACGTTCCTGATGCACCTCGGCGGCAAGATCGAGATGGCGTCGAAGCACCCCATCCGCAACCGTGACGACCTGTCCATGGTCTACACGCCCGGTGTGGCCAGGGTCTGCATGGCGATCGCCGAGAACCCCGAGGACGCCCGCCGCCTGACCATCAAGCGCAACAGCGTTGCGGTTGTGACGGACGGCTCCGCGGTGCTCGGCCTCGGCAACATCGGCCCCAAGGCCGCGCTGCCCGTCATGGAGGGCAAGGCGGCCCTCTTCAAGCGGTTCGCCGGCATCGACGCCTGGCCGATCTGCCTCGACACCCAGGACACCGACGCCATCGTCGAGATCGTCAAGGCGATCGCCCCCGGGTTCGCCGGCATCAACCTGGAGGACATCTCCGCGCCCCGCTGCTTCGAGATCGAGGCGCGGCTGCGCGAGGCCCTCGACATCCCCGTCTTCCACGACGACCAGCACGGCACCGCGATCGTCGTCCTGGCCGCCCTCACCAACGCACTTCGCGTGGCGGGCAAGGCGATCGAGAACATCCGTGTCGTCATGTCCGGCGCCGGCGCGGCCGGTACGGCGATCCTCAAGCTGCTGCTCGCGGCCGGCGTGAAGAACGCCGTCGTCGCCGACATCCACGGCGTCGTGCACGCCGGGCGCGAGGACCTGGTGGACGCCGCGGCCGACTCGCCGCTGCGCTGGATCGCCGACAACACCAACCCCGAGGGGCTGACGGGCACGCTGAAGGAAGCCGTGCGCGGCGCCGACGTCTTCATCGGCGTCTCGGCCCCGAACGTACTCGACGGCGACGACGTGGCCGCCATGGCCGAGGGTGCCATCGTGTTCGCGCTCGCGAACCCGGACCCCGAGGTCGACCCGGCAATCGCCCGTCAGACGGCCGCAGTTGTGGCCACCGGCCGCTCCGACTTCCCGAACCAGATCAACAACGTCCTGGTCTTCCCGGGCGTCTTCCGCGGTCTGCTGGACGCGCAGTCCCGCACGGTCAACACCGAGATGATGCTCGCCGCCGCGAAGGCGCTGGCGGACGTGGTGACCGAGGACGAGCTGAACCCGAACTACATCGTCCCGAGCGTGTTCAACGACAAGGTCGCCGGCGCGGTCGCCGGTGCGGTGCGGGAAGCCGCCAAGGCGGCCGGGGCGGCGACGACCGGCACGTCCGGCGTCTGAGGAGGAACCCCCGTCCAGGGTTTCGGCCGCCTTCCGGGGGCGGACAGCCCCCGGAGCGCCGGCTGTGAGGATCGCCACGGCAAGCCCTTGTAACGGCGCGTCGTGGAACCAAGGGCCTGTGGCAGCCGTTTATGGTGACGGCCAAGCTCGGGCCCTCTCTTCGTGTGACTCCCAAGGGTGTTCTCACGACTCCTCCGGGTGCCGGATTGGCTTTCCCGCCGCAGGTAGGGGCAGGATGCGTCTTCGGGCGCGAGGGTCTGACGACGGACCCGGGTCCGGGCAGTGTCCGAGGACCCTGGCAGCATCGACTTCGCTGTGCCCGATATGCGGCTCCGCCGCGTGGCACGCCTCAAAGGCAAAAAGAACACGGGAGTAACAACATGAACCGCAGTGAGCTGGTGGCCGCGCTGGCCGACCGCGCCGAGGTGACCCGCAAGGACGCCGACGCCGTGCTGGCCGCGTTCGCCGAGACCGTCGGCGAGGTCGTCGCCAAGGGCGACGAGAAGGTCACCATCCCTGGCTTCCTGACCTTCGAGCGCACCCACCGTGCCGCTCGCACCGCGCGCAACCCGCAGACCGGCGACCCGATCCAGATCCCGGCCGGCTACAGCGTGAAGGTCTCCGCGGGCTCCAAGCTCAAGGAAGCGGCCAAGGGCAAGTGACCTTGCCGTCCGCGCACCACGAGACGGTGTGCGGCTCGTAGAAACGCCAATGGGGCGGCGCCCGGTCTTCGGGTGCCGCCCCATCGTTGTGTGCCGGCCGACGCTCTCGAACGCCGACCGGGCCGGACCTATCCCAGCGCCTTACCGGGCAACTCCACCTTCGCGCCCAGCTCGACCAGCTTCTCCATGAAGTTCTCGTAGCCCCGGTTGATGAGGTCGATGCCGTGCACCCGGGACGTGCCCTGGGCCGCCAGAGCCGCGATGAGGTAGGAGAAACCCCCGCGCAGGTCGGGGATGACCAGATCGGCGCCCTGGAGCTTGGTGGGGCCGGAGACGACCGCGGAGTGCAGGAAGTTGCGCTGGCCGAAGCGGCAGTCGGAACCGCCGAGGCACTCGCGGTAGAGCTGGATGTGCGCCCCCATCTGGTTCAGCGCGGAGGTGAAGCCCAGACGGGACTCGTAGACCGTCTCGTGGATGATGGACAGCCCCGTCGCCTGCGTCAGCGCCACCACCAGCGGCTGCTGCCAGTCCGTCTGGAAGCCGGGGTGCACGTCCGTCTCCAGTGCGATGGACTTCAACTGGCCACCGGGGTGCCAGAAACGGATGCCCTCGTCGTCGATCTGGAAGGCACCGCCCACCTTCCGGTAGGTGTTGAGGAACGTCATCATCGAGCGCTGCTGGGCGCCACGGACGTAGATGTTGCCCTCGGTCGCCAGCGCCGCGGACGCCCAGGAGGCGGCCTCCAGGCGGTCCGGGAGGGCGCGGTGGGTGTAACCGCCGAGCTTGTCCACACCGGTGATGCGGATCGTGCGGTCGGTGTCCATCGCGATGATGGCGCCCATTTTCTGCAGGACGCAGATCAGGTCCTCGATCTCGGGCTCCACGGCCGCGTTGGAGAGCTCCGTGACGCCCTCCGCCAGCACGGCCGTCAGCAGGACCTGCTCGGTGGCGCCCACGGACGGGTAGGGCAGCCGGATCTTCGTGCCGCGCAGCCGCTGCGGAGCCTCCAGGTACTGCCCGTCCGCCCGCTTCTCGATCCGCGCCCCGAACTGCCGCAGCACCTCGAAGTGGAAGTCGATGGGCCGGCCGCCGATGTCGCAGCCGCCGAGGCCGGGGATGAAGGCGTGGCCGAGGCGGTGCAGCAGCGGGCCGCAGAACAGGATCGGGATACGGCTGGAACCCGCGTGGGCATCGATGTCAGCGACGTTCGCGCTCTCCACGTGCGAGGGGTCCATCACCAACTCACCCGGTTCCTCACCCGGACGGACCGTGACCCCGTGCAGCTGGAGCAGACCGCGTACGACGCGCACGTCACGGATGTCCGGTACGTTGCGCAGTCGACTTGGCTCGCCGCCCAGCAGAGCGGCGACCATGGCCTTCGGTACGAGGTTCTTCGCACCGCGGACACGGATCTCGCCCTCCAGCGGGGTTCCGCCGTGGACAAGCAGGACATCGTCGTTGACGGTCATGTATCTCGCGTTCCGATGAGTTGGGCAGGGGCCGGAGAGAAAGGGTAATCGCCGCCGACCCCCCTTGAGTAAGCCCGCGGACGGCTCAGGAAGGTCATAGCTCTGTCACAACACGAACCGTTCGCCGCCGGGCACAAGCGGTTACCGTTCCCTTCGTGCGCCGGGCGGCGCTCCTTTCCGCCCTGAGCTGCATTCACTCCCGTACCGGCATTGCCTCCCCACACGAAGGGAAGATGCGGGATCATGTCTGGCATGACCGAGGTGTCCTCGCTCACAGGGCGGCTGCTCGTGGCCACGCCCGCCCTGGCGGACCCGAACTTCGACCGCGCGGTGGTGCTCCTTCTCGACCACGACGAGGAGGGCTCCCTCGGTGTCGTCCTCAACCGTCCCACCCCCGTGGACGTGGGCGACATCCTGGAGGACTGGGCGGACCTCGCCGGTGAACCCGGTGTGGTCTTCCAGGGCGGCCCGGTCTCCCTGGACTCCGCGCTCGGCGTCGCCGTCATCCCGGGTGAGGCGACCGGCGAGAGCGCCCCGCTGGGCTGGCGCCGGGTGCACGGCGCGATCGGGCTGGTGGACCTGGAGGCGCCCCCGGAGCTGCTCGCCTCGGCCGTCGGCAGTCTGCGGATCTTCGCCGGGTACGCCGGCTGGGGGCCGGGCCAGCTGGAGGACGAGCTGGTGGAGGGCGCCTGGTACGTGGTCGAGTCCGAGCCGGGGGACGTCTCCTCGCCGTCGCCGGAGAGGCTCTGGCGCGAGGTGCTGCGCCGCCAGCGCAGCGAGCTCGCGATGGTGGCCACGTATCCGGACGACCCATCTCTCAACTGATGCGTGTGAGCTTCAGTACTCTTGGCGGTATGAGCACTCTTGAGCCCGAGCGCGGGACTGGTACGGGGACCCTCGTCGAGCCCACGCCGCAGACTTCCCACGGCGACGGCGACCACGAGCGCTTCGCCCATTACGTCCAGAAGGACAAGATCATGGCGAGCGCGCTGGACGGCACGCCCGTCGTGGCGCTCTGCGGCAAGGTGTGGGTGCCCGGCCGCGACCCCAAGAAGTACCCCGTGTGCCCCATGTGCAAGGAGATCTACGAGTCCATGGGTGCAGGCGGCGACGACAAGGGCAAGGGCAAGGGCGACAAGTGACTCGCCCGGCCGGTCGGTCGTAGGCAGGACAAGGCCCCCGAGGCGCGTTTCGCGCGCCTTGGGGGCCTTTGTGCTGCCCGCGCGTTGCACAGGGTGCGTCCGCCTGTCACAGAGTGGTTGAGACCTCTTGTGGTCGCGTTCATGCGGTCCCTAGCCTCCGTTGTGTTGTGCAGAGCGAAACATCCATTGCGTATGTTGCAACGCACGTTCGGAGGATCCACTCCATGAAGCTCTCCCCCCGGCTCCCCGCCCTGCTCCTCGCGACCCTCCTGGCGGCGGCCTGCGCCCCCCGGACCTCCACCGACTCCGCCTCCGGCGAGGACGAGCGGACCGGCACCCTGCGGGTCTGGCTCTTCCGGGAGGTCGGCAACCAGCCGAAGGAGAAGGTCGTCGACTCCGTCGTGGCCGCCTTCGAGAAGGCCCACGACGGCACGGAGGTCCACGTCGAGTACATCCCGGTCGAGACCCGCGCCCAACGCGTCAAGGCCGCCTTCAACGACCCCGGGTCGGCGCCCGACGTCATGGAGTACGGCAACACCGACACCGCCGGCCATGTGAAGGACGGCGGACTCCTCGACGTCACCGAGGAGTTCGGCGCCTGGAGCGAGGCGAAGGACACCGACCCCACCGCCGCGCAGTCGGTCACCGTGGCCGGCAAGGTCTACGGCGCGCCCTTCTACGTCGGTGTCCGCGCCCTGTACTACCGCACGGACGTCTTCGAGGAGCTCGGCCTCGAAGTGCCCGCGAACTTGGCCGAATTGGCCTCCACCGCCCGCGAGATCCGCGCCGGCAGGCCCGAGCTGTACGGGCTCGTGGTGGGCGGGGCGTACACGTACGGCGCGATGCCGTTCGTCTGGGCCCACGGCGGTGAGCTCGCCACCGGCGAGGGCGGCTCGTACACCTCGGCGATCGACGGCCCGGCCGCCCGCAAGGGCATCGAGGCGTACACCTCGCTCTTCGGCGACGACAACTGTCCCGCCGCCAAGTGCGCGGGCATGGGCGGCAACGACACCGTGACCGCGTTCGCGGCCGGCAAGGCGGGTATGGCGATCGGCGGCGACTTCAGCCACGCCGCGGTGGAGGCCGGGAAGGTGAAGGGCGCGTACGCGGTCGTACCGCTGCCGGGGGTGAGGACGGGGTCCGTCGCGCCGGCGTTCGCCGGGGGCAACAACATCGGCGTCCTGAAGAGCACGTCGCACCGGACGCTGGCGGTCGAGCTGATGGAGCGGCTCGCCTCGAAGAAGACGCAGGCGTCGATGTTCGAGGCGATGGGGTTCCTGCCGACCTTCACCGACGTGCGGCAGAAGGTCGCCGCGAAGGAGCCGTATGTGAAGCCGTTCGTGGAGACTCTCGCCGCGGGGACCCGGTTCGTGCCCGCCTCGCCCGCGTGGGCGCAGATCGACTCCTCGCTGGTGCTGCCGACGATGTTCCAGGAGATCATCAGCGGCAAGAAGGACGTGGCGGCGGCTTCGGGGGACGCGGCGAGGAAGATGGACGCCGCGTTCGGCTCCGCCGGGTGACGGCGCCCGACGGCCCGGGGGCTGCGGACCGTGCGCGACCGCCGGTGGTTCGTGGCTCGTCGCGCACTTCCCCGCGCCCCCTGCGGGGTTCCGGTGCACCTTGGCTGTACCTCGCCCCTGCTCTCGCCGTTCTCGGCGGGCTGCTCGTCCACCCCGTCTGCCAGCTCGGCCTGATCTCCTTCTTCCAGTACACCCAGGCCCAGGTCAGCGGCGGTGAACCGACCGCCTTCCGAGGGCTGGGGAACTACACGGAGCTCTTCAGAGACCCGCAGTTCCGGCAGGTGCTGCTCGACACGGTCGTGTTCGCGGCGGCCTGTGTCGTGTCGACCCTCGCCGTGGGCTGTGCGCTCGCCGTGCTGCTCACCCGCGTCCGTGCCGTGCCCCGGCTGGCGTTGATGCTGGCCGCGCTGGGGGCGTGGGCCACGCCGGCCATCACCGGGTCGACGGTGTGGCTGTTCCTCTTCGACCCGGACTTCGGGCCGGTGAACAGGGTGCTGGGGCTCGGTGACCACTCCTGGACGTACGGGCGGTTCAGCGCGTTCCTCCTCGTCCTGCTGGAAGTGGTCTGGTGCTCCTTCCCGTTCGTGATGGTGACGGTCTACGCCGGCATCCGCGCCGTCCCGGCCGAGGTGCTGGAGGCCGCCGCGCTCGACGGCGCCTCGCAGTGGCGGATCTGGCGGTCGGTGCTGGCGCCGATGCTCCGGCCGATCCTGGCGGTCGTCACCATCCAGTCGGTGATCTGGGACTTCAAGGTCTTCACTCAGATCTACGTCATGACGAACGGCGGCGGCATCGCGGGCCAGAACCTCGTGCTGAACGTGTACGCCTACCAGGAGGCGTTCGCGTCCTCGCAGTACGGCCTGGGATCGGCGATCGGCGTGGTGATGCTGCTGCTCCTGCTGGCGGTGACGCTGGTCCACCTGCGGCTGCTGCGCGGGCGGGGGAAGGAGCTGTGAGGCTTGTGCGTGCCGTACGGCGGCCGTGGCGGCTGCTCGCCGAGACGTCCGCGCTGCTGATCGCCGCGGCCGTGGCCTTTCCGCTGTACTGGATGGTGCTCAGCGCCTTCAAACCGGCCGGGGAGATCGAGTCGATCCGGCCGCGGCCCTGGACGCTCGCCCCTTCCCTGGATTCCTTCCGGCGGGTCTTCGGGCAGAACGAATTCGGCCGCTACTTCCTCAACAGCCTTGTCGTGGCGGGCACGGTCGTCATCGCCTCGGCGCTGATCGCGTTTCTCGCCGCGACCGCGGTGACACGATTCCGGTTCCGCTTCCGGACCACCTTGCTGATCATGTTTCTGGTGGCCCAGACGGTGCCGGTGGAGGCCCTGACGATCCCCCTGTTCTTCCTCATGCGCGACTTCGGTCAGCTGAACACCCTGGGCTCGCTGATCCTGCCGCACATCGCCTTCTCGCTGCCGTTCGCGATCTGGATGCTGCGGGGGTTTGTGAAGGCCGTTCCGGAAGCCCTGGAGGAGGCGGCGTACATGGACGGGGCGAGCCGGTCGAGATTTCTCTGGCAGATCCTTTTCCCGCTGGTCTTCCCGGGGCTCGTGGCCACGAGCGTGTTTTCCTTCATCTCGGCCTGGAACGACTTCCTGTTCGCCAAGTCCTTCATCATCAGCGACACATCGCAGTCCACCCTGCCGATGGCCCTGCTCGTCTTCTACAAGCCGGACGAGCCGGACTGGGGCGGGGTGATGGCGGCGTCGACGGTGATGACGATTCCGGTGCTGGTCTTCTTCGTGCTCGTGCAGCGGCGACTGGTGTCCGGGCTGGGCGGGGCGGTGAAGGACTGACATGACTTCACCGACGGACGTGATCCCGGCGCCGCGCGCGGTCGAGGGCCCGAGGCGCGGCCGTGTCCCGCTGGACGGGGACACCACGCTGTACGCCGACCCCGGCACGGAGACGACGCAACGCTGGCTGCGCTCCACTCTCGGCGCCGCCTTCGGCCTGCCGCTGCCGCCCGGCCCCGAGGACCGCACCGGCTCCGTACGGCTGCGCCTGGACGGCGCCCTGGAGCCGGAGGCGTACCGGCTCGCTGTCATCGCCGGCCGGGGTGTCGAGATCCGGGGCGGAAGCCCGGCCGGGGTGTTCTGGGGTGCTCAGACGCTGCGTCAGCTGCTCGGCTCCGACGCCTTCCGGCGCGCCCCCGTCCGGCCCGGCACCCCCCTCGGCATCGCGCACCAGGTCATCGAGGACGCTCCCCGATTCCGCTGGCGCGGCCTCATGCTCGACGTCGCCCGGCACTTCACGCCCAAGGACGGAGTCCTGCGCCATCTCGATCTGATGGCCGCCCACAAACTGAATGTCCTCCACTTCCATCTGACGGACGACCAGGGCTGGCGGATCGAGATCGAGAAGTACCCCCGGCTGACGGAGATCGGCGCCTGGCGGGCCCGCACCAAATTCGGCCATCGAGCGTCCCCGCTGTGGGAGGACAAGCCGCACGGTGGCTTCTACACCCAGGACGACATCCGCGAGATCGTCGCGTACGCCGCCGAGCGGCATATCACCGTCGTCCCCGAAATCGACGTACCCGGCCACTCGCAGGCCGCGATCGCCGCGTATCCGGAACTCGGCAACACCGACGTCATCGACACCACCGCCCTCTCCGTCTGGGACACCTGGGGGATCAATCCGAACGTACTCGCTCCCACTGACAACACCCTGCGCTTCTACGAGGGGGTCTTCGAGGAGGTCCTTGAGCTGTTCCCCGGCGAGTTCGTCCATGTCGGGGGTGACGAATGCCCCAAGGACCAGTGGCGGCGGTCGCGCGCCGCGCAGGAGCGCATCAGGGGACTCGGACTGCGGAACGAGGACGAGCTCCAGGCATGGTTCGTCCGACACTTCGACTCCTGGCTCGCGGCGCGCGGGCGCCGGCTGATCGGCTGGGACGAGATCCTGGAGGGCGGGCTCGCGAGGGGTGCGGCGGTGTCGTCCTGGCGCGGGTACGCGGGCGGGGTCGCGGCGGCCCGCGCGGGGCACGACGTCGTCATGTGCCCCGAGCAGCAGGTGTACCTGGACCACCGTCAGGACCCGGGCGCGGACGAGCCGGTCCCCATCGGCTACGTCCGCACCCTGGAGGACGTCTACCGGTTCGAGCCCGTGCCCGCGCAGTTGACGCCGGACGAGGCCCGGCACGTACTGGGCGCGCAGGCCAACGTGTGGACCGAGGTGATGGAGGACCAGGGGCGCGTGGACTACCAGATGTTCCCGCGCCTCGCCGCCTTCGCCGAGGTCGCCTGGAGCAGCCTGGCCGCCCCGAAGGAGCGGGACTTCGCGGACTTCGAGCGGCGGATGGCCACCCATTACGGGCGACTCGACGCCCTGGGCGTCGCCTACCGGCCGCCGTCCGGACCGCGTCCGTGGCAGCGGCGCCCGGGGGTGCTCGGCCGCCCGATCGAGGGGCCGCCCCCGAACAAGTAATGGAAAAAAACCGGCAAGGGTCACCGAAGAGTGTCAATCGGCACGCATCGGTGATGCCGTTCGAAAACGGACCATCTGCCCGATGAGGTGGGCGAATGCCTCCTAGCGGACCCGTGTCCTCGGGTCCTGCGAAGATGTGCCAGAGTTGCCACGTCCGCCCTGTCAGCACGTACCGTACGGCAGCACAGGTGGGACCAGGTGGGGCAGCGGGAAGGGGCAGCCGGTTTGACCACGAGCGCACCGCAGGCGGCGCAGGCCGTCACGCTGCCCACGACGCTGGACGAGGCGGTGGCGGCACTCGCCGCCATGCCGGCCGCCGTACCCGTCGCGGGTGGCACCGACCTGATGGCCGCCGTCAACTCCGGGCAGCTCAGGCCCGCCGCACTGGTCGGCCTCGGCCGGATCAGCGAGATCCGTGGCTGGCAGTACCAGGACGGCCACGCCCTGCTCGGCGCCGGCCTCACGCACGCGCGCATGGGCCGCCCCGACTTCGCCGCCCTGATCCCGGCGCTCGCCGCCGCCGCGCGCGCCGCGGGCCCGCCGCAGATCCGCAACGCGGGCACCCTGGGCGGCAACATCGCCTCGGCGTCCCCGACCGGTGACGCGCTGCCGGTCCTCGCCGCCCTCGAAGCCACCCTGATCATCGCGGGCCCGGGCGGAGCCCGCAGGGAGATCCCGGTCTCGCACCTGCTGGCCGGCATGGAGATGCTTCGCGCGGGCGAGCTCATCGGCTACGTGCGCGTGCCGCTGCTGCACGCCCCGCAGGTCTTCCTCAAGGCCACCGGCCGCACCGGCCCGGGGCGCGCGATGGCGTCCGTCGCCGTCGTCCTCGACCCCGCGCGGCGCGGAGTCAGGTGCGCCGTGGGCGCCATAGCGCCGATGCCGCTGAGGCCCCTGGAGGCCGAGCACTGGGTCGCCCAGCTGATCGACTGGGACAACAACCGGGCGATCGTCCCGGAGGCCCTGCACGCCTTCGGGGAGTACGTCGCCGCGGCCTGCATCCCCGACCCGGCCCCGGCCGAGGACGGGTCCATGGCCCAGCATCCGCCCGCCGTACTGCACCTGCGGCGCACCGTCGCCGCGCTGGCCCGACGAGCACTGGGGAGGGCGCTGTCGTGACCGACGACCAGCACGGAGAGGGCACACCCCAGGGCGCGGGCCGCTGGGACCCGCTGCCCCAGGGCGACTACGACGACGGCGCCACCGCCTTCGTCAAGCTCCCCGAAGGGGGCGTCGACGCCCTCCTGGCCTCCTCCGACAGTCCGCTCGCCGCGCCGGGCCACGGTTATGTGCCGCCGCAGATAACGGTCGCGTCGGGCTCGACCGCGGGAACCGACCCCGCGGCCCCCGGCGGCTGGCCGGTCGCGGGTGCGCCCGCCGAGGGTGCCTCGTGGCCCGACCCGAACGCCGCCGGGCAGGACGCGGGCGGTGACCGGTTCACGTACCACCCCGCCGCCACCCAGCAGTGGAACTTCTCGGAGACCGCCGCCGGCCAGGAGGTCCCCGGGGAGCCCCGCCAGGACGTCACCGGACAGTGGTCGATCCCGGTGGCCGAGGGTGACCTTCCGGACGAATCGGGCGAGTTCACCACGTCGTCGCTGGTCGAGCAGTGGGGCGGAAGCCCGCCGGCCACGCTGCCGGGCGGCGCGCCCGCCCCGTGGGCGACCCAGGCGACGGGACAGCCGTGGGGCGAGCAGGCGGAGGCCGCGCAGCCCCGGGAGCAGTCCGCGGCGCACGGCGCCGACCGGACCGCCGTACGGCCCGACGCGCCCGCCCCGGCCCATCCGCACGACCCGCACTCCCACCAGCAGCCCGCGCAGGGGCAGTCGGGCCCGGACGAGCACGCTCCCGCGGCGCCGCTCTCGGAGACCTCCGAGGTGTCCGCGCAGGCGTACACACGGCCGCGCGAGGAATCCGGCGCGGAGCCCGCGCAGCCGGTCTCCGAAGCCGCGGACGGCACCCAGGGCGCCCCGGGCGTCCAGGAGCCCGCAGAGGCCGCCGACGACCCCGCCGAGGCCCCCGCGGACGCCGCCCGGGACGGCGCGGCGGACCCGGAGCCCGAGACGGCGCAGGGCGCCGGGGCCCCGGAGGCCGCCTCCGACGACGTACCGCCGCCCACCGGCGAGGAACATCCCCTCGCCTCCTACGTCCTGCGCGTCAACGGCGCCGACCGGCCCGTCTCGGACGCCTGGATCGGCGAGTCGCTGCTGTACGTGCTGCGTGAGCGGCTGGGCCTCGCGGGCGCCAAGGACGGCTGCTCGCAGGGCGAGTGCGGGGCCTGCAACGTGCAGGTCGACGGACGGCTCGTCGCGTCCTGCCTGGTGCCCGCCGTGACCGCCGCCGGCAGCGAGGTGCGCACGGTCGAGGGACTGGCCGCCGACGGGCAGCCCTCGGACGTGCAGCGGGCACTCGCGCGCTGCGGTGCCGTCCAGTGCGGCTTCTGCGTGCCCGGCATGGCGATGACCGTGCACGACCTGCTGGAGGGCAACCCGGCACCGACCGAGCTGGAGACCCGGCAGGCGCTGTGCGGCAACCTGTGCCGCTGCTCCGGCTACCGGGGCGTCGTGGAGGCCGTCAGGGAAGTCGTCGCCGAGCGCGAGGCGCAAAGGGCCTCCGACGGCGAACGGGACGGCGACGAGCCGCGTATCCCTCACCAGGCGGGCCCGGGAGCCGGTGGGGTCAACCCCTCGGCGTTCGAGGCACCCGGTGCCATGGAACCGCGTGACCAGGCGTACGGACAGGACGGAGGCCAGGCGTGAGCAACGAAGCCGCCACCGCGACCACAGCCGCGGAGGCAGCACCCGCCCCCGAGCCGATCCCGCACGGCATCGGCGCCTCCCTGCCGGCCGCCGACGCCCGTGCCAAGACCGAGGGCACCTTCCCGTACGCCGCCGACCTGTGGGCCGAGGGCCTGCTGTGGGCGGCCGTGCTGCGCTCGCCGCACCCGCACGCGCGCATCACGTCCATCGACACCTCCCACGCGCGTGAGATGCCCGGCGTCAGGGCCGTCGTCACGCACGAGGACGTACCCGGCAGCCCGTTGTTCGGCCGGGGCCGGGCCGACCGGCCGGTCTTCGCCTCCGAGGTCGTACGCCACCACGGCGAGCCCATCGCCGCCGTCGCCGCCGACCACCCGGACACCGCTCGGCTGGCCGCCGCGGCCGTCATCGTCGAGTACGAGGTGCTCGACCCCGTGACCGACCCCGAGCAGGCGTTCGAGGCCGAGCCGCTGCACCCCGACGGCAACCTGATCCGCCACATCCCGCTGCGCCACGGCGACCCCGACGCGGCGGGCGACGTCGTCGTCGAGGGGCTGTACCGCATCGGGCGCCAGGACCCGGCCCCCATCGGCGCCGAGGCGGGCCTCGCCGTGCCGCGTCCCGACGGCGGCGTCGAGCTCTACCTGGCCTCGACCGACCCGCACACCGACCGCGACCGCGCCGCCGCCTGCTACGGCCTGGAGCCCGAACGCGTCAAGATCGTCGTCACCGGCGTCCCCGGCGCCACCGCCGACCGCGAGGACCAGGGCTTCCAGCTCCCGCTCGGTCTGCTCGCGCTGAAGACCGGCTGCCCGGTGAAGCTGACGGCCACGCGCGAGGAGTCCTTCCTCGGCCACACCCACCGGCACCCCACCCTCCTGCGCTACCGCCACCACGCGGACGCCGAGGGCCGGCTCGTGAAGGTCGAGGCGCAGATCCTGCTGGACGCGGGCGCCTACGCCGACACCTCCTCCGACGCGCTGGCCGCCGCGGTCGCCTTCGCCTGCGGCCCGTACGTCGTCCCGAACGCCTTCATCGAGGGCTGGGCCGTACGCACCAACAACCCGCCCTCCGGCCATGTGCGCGGCGAGGGCGCCATGCAGGTGTGCGCCGCCTACGAGGCGCAGATGGACAAGCTGGCCAAGAAGCTCGGTGTGGACCCGGCGGAGCTGCGCCTGCGCAACGCGATGGCGACGGGCGACGTGCTCCCGACGGGACAGACGGTGACCTGCCCGGCCCCGGTGGCCGAACTGCTCCAGGCGGTACGGGACCACCCGCTGCCGCCGCTGCCCAAGGACACGCCCGAGGACGAGTGGCTGCTGCCCGGCGGTCCCGAGGGCGCGGGCGAACCGGGTGCCGTTCGGCGGGGCGTCGGCTACGGCCTCGGCATGGTGCACATGCTCGGCGCCGAGGGCGCCGACGAGGTCTCCACGGCGACCGTGAAAGTCCACGACGGCGTGGCGACGGTGCTGTGCGCCGCCGTCGAGACCGGCCAGGGCTTCACCACCCTGGCCCGGCAGATCGTCCAGGAGACCCTGGGCATCGACGAGGTGCACGTGGCACCCGTCGACACCGACCAGCCCCCGGCGGGCGCGGGCTGCCGCGGCCGGCACACCTGGGTGTCGGGCGGCGCGGTGGAGCGGGCGGCCAAGATGGTCCGCACGCAACTGCTGCAGCCCCTGGCGCACAAGTTCGGGATGTCCACCGAACTGCTCCAGATCACCGACGGCAAGATCACCTCGTACGACGGCGTGCTGTCGACCACCGTCACCGAGGCGATGGAAGGCAAGGAACTGTGGGCGACGGCCCAGTGCCGCCCCCACCCCACCGAACCGCTGAACGAGGCGGGCCAGGGCGACGCCTTCGTGGGCATGGCCTTCTGCGCGATCCGCGCGGTCGTCGACGTCGACATCGAACTGGGCTCGGTCCGGGTCGTGGAGCTGGCGCTCGCCCAGGACGTCGGCCGGGTGCTGAACCCGGCCCAGCTGGAGGCGCGGCTGGAGGCGGGCGTGACGCAGGGCGTGGGCATCGCGCTCACGGAGAACCTGCGCTCGGCGCGCGGTCTGATCCGCCATCCGGACCTGACCGGCTACTCGCTGCCGACGGCCCTGGACGCCCCGGACATCCGGATCGTGAAGCTGGTGGAGGAGCGGGACGTGGTCGCGCCCTTCGGCGCCAAGTCGGTGAGCGCGGTGCCGGTCGTGACCTCGCCCGCGGCCATCGCGTCGGCCGTGCGGGCCGCGACGGGCCGCCCGGTGAACCGCCTGCCGATCCGCCCGCAGGCGGCGGTGGTGACGGGCCAGTGACCTGGCCGGCCGGGCACGCGGTGCCGTGGACCCGCCGCGCCGTGCGGCCCGCCGCGGGTGGCCCCGGGCGGGCGGGTCCGGTGCTGTGATGTCGTCGAGGGAGCGCACCCGTGCGTCTGGTCTCTGATCCTCGGTTCGGGGAAGTGGATCTCGCCGGTTCGGCCGACGAACTGGCCGGCCTGGCCGACGCGGTGGCCGAGGGCGAGGGGTTCCTCGCCTGCGAGCCGCTGCCGGAAGGCAACGGCCTGACGGGGATCTCGGTGCGGACCACCTCCGAGCCCGGGGTGCGCATCGAGCTCGACAGCGGGCTGCGGGCCCTCGTGATCAGCGGAGATGCCGAATCCAGGGGAGTGCTCGGCCGTAACCTGCGGACCATGGCCATGGCAGAGGACGGCGGCCACCTCCACGTCGACTACTTCCCCGAGCACCCCTATCTCCTCGAAGGATCACTGCCGTTGGTGGTGTCCGGCCCTCATGGGGGCATGCCGGCGCGATGAGTGGGAAGTCGTCGGTGGCGCGGCGTTCGGACGGGCCGGGACCGGCGCTGTTCCGGTGCGTTGTCAGTGGTGGCGCGTAGTGTTCCGAGCAGTGGGACGGCCGCCGGTTCGGAGGCCGGCCGGTCGGCCGTGTCCCGCTGCCCGGGGGCGGTGAGCAAGCGCAGGCGGGGGAGCCATGAGCACGACGATCACACATCACGCGGGTGAGACGGCGATCATCCTGACCGAGACCGAGCTCGATCCGTACGTCACGCACGCATCCACGCGACGCTGGCTGACGGGGCCCGGACTGCCCGCCGACAGCGGTGTGCTGGACTTCGCCGAGTTGTGCCGCGAGGGTCTGCGGACGGTGGCCGACTCGACGGGCCACGAGGACCGACTGGCCGCGGAGTTGCGGGACCAGCTCGTGATAGGCGGACTGCTGGGCCCCGGCGCTCTTCGGACGGAGTCGGTCCTGCTGGACGGCACGACGGGCGAGGTCTCGACGACGTACTTCCTGCACGACCGACCCGACCTGATGGACCGTCGCCCCCTGGCACCGTCCCTGCGGACGCTGGTCCGCTTCGCTCAGACGACGGACGAACTCGCGGGACTGCGCGGCCAGTTCGCCTCCTACGTCGGCCGGTACGGCCCCAAGGCGGTCGCCGAGGCGTCGCGGCAGCTGCTCGCGGTGTTCGCCGAGGGCACGGAGGGCGAGCCGGCCCCGTTCTGGAAGATGGCGGCTCTGATCCGCCCGCTGGCGCTCGTGGCGGGCCGCGCGGGGGAGTCGGGCCTGGCGCTGGACCTGCCGGCTCGGCTGCTGGACCAGGAGTTCGGCCGGCGCGAGGTGGTGCGTTTTGAGGAGGTCGACTTCCCCGCGACGCTCACCCACGAGCCGACCCGCCGCTTCCTGCGCGAGGTGGGGCTGCCTGAGGACGGTTTCCTGTTCTCCCTCGACACGGACATGCCCCTGGCGACCCTGGCCGAGTACTACGCGAACACCGACCCCTCGGCCGAGATCCCGGCCGGAGCCGACCACTTGATACGCCTCGGCCACCTCGTCGAGGACAACAGCCTGGTCGTCGACGGAGAGACCGGAGCGGTCCTCAACTGGAGCGAGACCGAGGCGAGGTTGTTCCCGCTCAACACGGACGTCTCGACCCTCGCCTTCACCCTCTGGCTGCTGCACCGCGAGCAGGCGATCGACGAGGAGTGGGACCACGAGCTGACGACCGGCACCTACGACCAACTGGCCATGACGATGCTCCAGGTCCTGTCCACGGTCGACCCGACGGGTACCGGAGCCGACCGGCACTACTGGACGGAGATGTTCCAGGACGAGGCGAGCGGCGTCCTGGAGTCGGTGGGCGTGGGGCGGTGAGACGGCGTCGGCGCCGAGCGAACCGCCCGCCCGGCCCACCGGACGGACGGGCGGTCGGTGATGCCCTCAGGAGGACGTGGCGCCCGAGCGGCGGCGGCGTACGGCCATGACCAGGACACCGCCGACGGCGGCCGCGGCGGCCGCGGCACCGGCGAGGAGCGGGGCGCCGTCGGAGCCGGTACTGGCGAGGCTCCCGCCGACGGAACCGGTGCCGCCGGTCGACGTACCCGCCGAAGTGCCCGCCGACGTGGCTCCCGTACCGCCCGTTCCGCCGGTGGACTGGCCCTCGGGGTCGTTGCCGTCGCCGCCCGAGGTAGAACCGCCGTCCGACGAACCGCCGGTGGAGGAACCGCCGGAGGTGGCGGGGCCGGGCTCGTAGTCGTCGGGGATGTCGATGCGGATGTACGCCTTGTCGTTGGCGGGGTTCTTGTCGAAGGCGGGGTGGATGTCGTAGACGGACGTGACCTTCACCTCGCCCTTGGTGTCCTGGGCGCTTTCCTCGATGTCCAGCGAGAAGGTGAAGGAGAGCGACTGGCCGACCTCGATGGTGTGGTCGGCGGGCGTGCAGACGTACCTGGACCTGCCCGGCGTCCCTCCGGGCCCGGACGGGCCGTCGATCCCGAACGGCGCGCAGGTCTCGGGTACTTCGGCGGCGACCGTGCCCGGCGGGATCTGCACCATGAGCGCCGTCTGGTCGTCGCTCTCCTGGTTCCGGATCCAGCCGGGGCCGTCGTTGCGCAGCTGCACCGTGACCGACTGACCGTCCCCGGCGAGCGCCTCGGTGTCCTCGCCGACCGCGACGAGGTCGGCCGAGCTGTCCGCGGTCAGGGTCAGGCGGCGGTAGCTGTCACCGAACCCCTCGCCGGGCGCCTCCCCGGTGGCTCCGGTCCCGTACTCGACGGCCTCCATCAGCGCCTTGGGCAGCGCCTTGAACCGCACGGGCGTCTCGACGGAGGCGCCGGGTTCGATGACGGTGTCGAGCTCGCAGACCGCCTGCCTGACCTGGTCCTCGATCGTCGAGTAGGTGCAGCCCGCCACGGGCTCGGGGAAGTCGAGCCCCCGGGTCAGCCGGATCCGGAAGGTGACGCCGTCCGCGACCGCGGTGCCCTTGTTGGTGATGACGACGGACTCGTCGTACACGTCACCGGGCTTGGGAGACGTACGCGGCAGGTTGGACACCACCAAGGAGGGCCCGGCACTCTCCTCGGCGGACGCCGCGGGAGCGGCGACCACCGGGACGGCCGCGGCGATGGCGGCAGCTGCCACGAGGGCTGCCGAGGGGCGGAGGTGCGGGCGGCAGTGCTGGCGCACGATGGGTCTCCTCGTCGGGACAGGAAGCACGGCGACCGGAGCTTTGCCGTCCAGTCATGTCCTGGACATTCGGAGGGGGGTCAGGGTTGTGCTGCGGTTCGGGGAGACGGGCCGGAGCACCCTGTTCATCCGCATGACGGTCCTGTTGGCTCACCGCGGTGACCAGGGTGGACGAGATGTGGCCCAGGGCGGGGTCGGCAGCGATGAGGAACGTCTCGACTCCGGCCACTTCCTTGTTCGTGCGGGCCATCGACATCTCGTAGTCCACGTCGTGAACGTTTCGGACTCCGCGCACGACGACGTCGATCCCGGCTCGGCGGCAGTAGTCGACCAGCAGGCCGCCGGTGTGGGAATCGACCGTGACGTTGCTCAGATCGGTCGCCGCCGCGCGCAGCCGGTCCAGCCGTTCGGCGATGGGGAAGCGGCCGCTCTTGTTCGCGTGGGACATCACGCAGACGACGACCTCGTCGAACAGGAGGGCGGCGCGGCGGAGAACATCCTGGTGCCCTCGGGTGACCGGGTCGAAGGACCCTGGGAAGAGCGCTCGCACGGTCAGAAGAGTAACCAGCGGTCGGCGCCGGTGGTGAAGTGCCGGAACGGCGGTGGACTCAGCGCCAGTCGTCGATCACGTAGGCGTCCGGGTGGCTGTAGCCCGGCTCGTTGGGCTTGTGCATGGTCACGCCTTGCAGCCAGGTACGGAAACCGCGGTCGACCATGCGCCGGTAGGCGTCCTGGCGGGCCAGGTTCATTCCGGCGTCCAGTTGGCCGAGTCCCTTCTCGGCGGCCAGCTGCTCGCACGCGCTCAGCAGCCGTTCGAACCGGTCCGCGGCGTCCGGGCCGGGGCGTACGGCGCCGAACTTGACGAAGCACACGTCCTCACCGGCCTCCGACCCCGCCCCGCAGTGGCAGACGGCCAGACCGTCGAGGTCGGAGCCGGTGCCCTCCAGGAGGATGGTGTCACCGATCCCCTGTGCCTGCGTGGCCGTGATCTCGCGCTCCAGGCTCAGGCCCTCGTACACGGCTCCCGTCAGCGCGCGGCAGAGGCTCAGTGCGGCGGGCCGCTCAGCGGCGGTCAGCTCGCCGTACAGCACTCGGCCGGGGACCGCGGCACTGACGGCGACCTGTTTCCTCATGATGGCGGTGAGGAAGCGGGGCCAGAAACCGTACCGGCGGTAGAGCTCCAGGTGCTTGGGACTGTGCGAGAAGGTGAACAGGCCGAGGTGGCGGTTCTCCCAGGTGTCGAAGCAGGCCAGGACCGGTTCCATGAGGCGCCTGCCGATGCCCTGGTCCCACAGGTCCGGGCGTACGGTCAGCGGGCCGAAGAACCCGACGCTGCCCCAGTGGGCGGCGAAGTTCGTTCCGACGACCTCGCCTCCGACGGTCGCCGCGAAGGCCGCGTCCGGGTCGGCCGCCCAGCGGGTGCGGACATAGTCGGCGGTCCCGAAGAACGTCTCCGGCTCCGGGGCCCCGAGAAAGGTTCCGAAGGCGACCCTGAAGATCTCGTCGGCCCGGTCCAGGTCCGGCTCGACCAGCGGGCGGACCGACACCGAGGCGGCGACACTCGTTCGCTTCGCTGCGGGCATGATCGCTCTCCTTTCCGCCCCCGTTCCATCGCACCACGGGCGTGCGCCGGGGGCGAAGCGACAGGTCCGGCGGTGCCGCGGGGGAGCGAGGGACCGCCTTTCCGCCGATGACCGGGCCGCCGCTCATCCGCCGACCCACGACCGGGCGGCCGTGCTCCCGCCGATCGATGACCCGCTGGGCGGGGCTTGGAGACCGAGCTACGACGGCTGACCTGGACGACACCCTTCGGCGACGGGTCCGCAGCCGCACGCCGGGATGATGGTGCAGCCTCGCTCAGCGATCACATCACGACTACCAGGTTGGCTGAAAACCTCGTCAATCGACTGGGTGTACTTTTCTCTGATTGCGCTGGAAGGGCTCTTGGGTTTCTTGAGCGTGAAGTCAAGAGTTCCGTAACGAACACTGATAACAGTAGGCTCGTTCGCATCGCTCGACTCTAGTGAAGCCGCTCTCGGTGTATTTGATGATGCATTTCCGGTCGCCGCTGAGAAATTGAAGTAATCGTTCCGGGGGGCTGAGGTTGTTTCCTCTCGGTGTACGCGTTTTTTCGTATTGCCCGGCCTCGTGATTCCTGCAAGCATGACCGCGTCGATGGTTCATGGCGCCAATGAGTCAATGGGCCAATGGGTCGAGAACTTCCGCGGAGGTAAATTTCATGGCAACGGCGACGCTTCTATGTGACGTTGGCCCGTGTGATGACGACGCCTATCTGTTCATCAACGGCCGTCTGGTAGTCAGCACCCGACTGGGGGAGACCCGGCAATTCAGGCGTGATCTGGTAGACGGGGACTACAATTTCCGATTCAAGGTCGTCAATAGTGGAGGCTGGGCTTGGCGGGCCAAGCTCGGGATCCTGATTAACGGCGAGGCGGTCGCCGCCGTTGACGAGGTCGGCGGCAGCGGATTCTACACCGGTCAAGTCTATGAACAGGAGTGGCAAGTCCTCATCGTCGACGGGAAGCAGAAGTTCTGAAATTGGCAGCGTAAAGACGGGCGGGCGTCTGTCAGGGTTTTCCGGTCGTGACCGATGCGCTCGCCGAGTCCGGCTTGGCGGTTACTTGTTGTCGCATTGAGACGGGGACCGAGACGGACGGACCGAAACGGTGGCACCGCTCTGGGGTGCCACCGTTTCGTTTCCCTGGTCAGGCAGGAGAGGCCGTGGCGGGAATCGAACCCGCGTAACTTGCTTTGCAGGCGAGTCCCTGAACCACTCGGGCACACGGCCGCGTTCGGTGACTCGACCGTAGGCGGGGCGCGAGAGGCGCTTCAAGGGAACGCCCCGCCTTGCAACAGGACTGCCATGCCCCGTTCATGAACCCGGTGGTCGTACGGCCAGGACCTGGTTCGGGCGCGTTCGTCGACGTTCGCGGCGGTGTCCCCGCCGAGACGGGAGTGGTCGTACGGCTGTCGTCGGTGGGTGAGCGCGCGCCGTGCCCTCCCGTCATGCCCGAGCCGACCCTCCCTCTCGACCCGCCACCCGGCAGTCCCGCGACTGCCTCGCCGTCGCCTGCGGCAGCCGGCCCAAAGACATCGCCGGGGACGCCGTGCGCAGGTATCTGGAGGGGGAGGCCCGGCGGGTACGTGCCGTCGACGAGCGGCTCGCCGCGGCGCACGCCGATCTGCTGCGGAGGCTGGGCGATGTCCCGCCGCCTCACCGTCGCCGAGGTGGCCTTCGGGGGCGGGCGCCCGAGGCCGGGGAGCCGGGGCCGCTCGCGTCGGCGGCGTACCGGCACCGCCCGCATGTTCGGCATGGCGGCCTACGAGGGCCTGTACGAACGGGCGGCCGTCCTGCTGCGCTACCGCGCGACCGACCATCCCCTCGTCGACGGCGACAAGCGCACCGACCGGCTCGCCGCCGCGACCCTTCTCGGCGTCAGCGGCGTCGGCCTCGCGAGCCGCGGACAGGACGCCGCGTACGACCTGGTCATCGATGCGGCCTCGGGAGACGAGAGCGACATCCGCGCGATCGCGGGGCGACCGCGGCCGCTGTGACGTGGGTCCCACCCGCGGGTGCGGCGGCCTCGTCCGCGCATGGACGGCGCCGGGCCGCCGGTAGGGTGGCCCGGTTGTCATACGCAGCCGACCCGCTGATCCACCGAGCCGCCCGACCCTCAACGGAGACCGTGACTACCACCGCCGCCTCCTCCCACCACCTTTCCCCCGCCTTCCCCGGACGCGCCCCCTGGGGCACCGCCAGCAAGTTGCGTGCCTGGCAGCAGGGGGCGATGGAGAAGTACATCCAGGAGCAGCCGCGTGACTTCCTCGCGGTCGCCACGCCCGGCGCCGGAAAGACGACCTTCGCCCTCACCCTCGCCTCCTGGCTGCTGCACCATCACGTCGTGCAGCAGGTCACCGTGGTCGCGCCGACCGAGCACCTGAAGAAGCAGTGGGCGGAGGCGGCGGCGCGCATAGGCATCAAGCTCGACCCCGAGTACAGCGCCGGGCCGCTCGGCAAGGACTACCAGGGTGTCGCCGTGACCTACGCCGGTGTCGGCGTGCGGCCCATGCTGCACCGCAACCGGGTCGAGCAGCGCAAGACGCTCGTCATCCTCGACGAGATCCACCACGCCGGTGACTCCAAGTCCTGGGGCGAGGCCTGTCTGGAGGCGTTCGAGCCCGCGACGCGACGGCTCGCGCTGACCGGTACGCCGTTCCGCTCCGACACCAACCCCATCCCGTTCGTGACGTACGAGGAGGACAACGCCGGCATCCGGCGGTCGGCCGCCGACTACACCTACGGCTACGGCTCCGCACTCACCGACGGCGTCGTGCGGCCCGTCATCTTCCTCTCCTACAGCGGCAACATGCGCTGGCGGACCAAGGCCGGCGACGAGATCGCGGCCCGCCTCGGCGAGCCGATGACCAAGGACGCCGTGAGCCAGGCCTGGCGCACCGCCCTCGATCCGCGCGGTGAGTGGATGCCCAGCGTGCTGCGCGCCGCCGACCAGCGCCTCACCGAGGTCAGGAAGGCCATCCCGGACGCCGGCGCGCTCGTCATCGCCTCCGACCAGGACTCCGCGCGCGCCTACGCCAAGCTCATCCGTGAGATCACCGGGAACAAGGCGACCCTCGTGCTGTCCGACGACGCCGGGGCCTCGAACCGCATCGACGAGTTCAGCAACAGCAACGACCGGTGGATGGTCGCCGTGCGCATGGTGTCCGAGGGCGTCGACGTCCCCCGGCTCGCGGTCGGCGTGTACGCCACCACCATCTCCACCCCCCTCTTCTTCGCACAGGCCGTCGGCCGCTTCGTACGGTCCCGGCGGCGCGGCGAGACCGCGTCGGTCTTCCTGCCGACCGTCCCGGACCTGCTCACCTTCGCCAACGAGATGGAGGTCGAGCGCGACCACGCCCTCGACAAGCCGAAGAAGGAGGGCGAGGAGGACCCGTACGCCGAATCCGAGAAGGAGATGGAGGAGGCGAACAAGGAGCAGGACGAGGACACCGGCGAGCAGGAGCAGTTCTCCTTCGAGGCGCTGGAGTCCGAGGCCGTCTTCGACCGGGTCCTCTACGACGGTGCCGAGTTCGGCATGCAGGCCCACCCCGGCAGCGAGGAGGAGCAGGACTACCTCGGCATCCCCGGGCTCCTCGAACCCGACCAGGTGCAGCTCCTGCTCCAGAAGCGGCAGGCCCGGCAGATCGCGCACAGCCGCAAGAAGCCGGCCGAGGAGGCCGATCTGCTGGAGCTGCCCGCGGAGCGGCGGCCCGTCGTCTCGCACAAGGAGATGATGGAGCTGCGCAAGAAGCTCAACACCATGGTCAGCGCCTACGTCCACCAGAGCGGCAAGCCGCACGGGGTCATCCACACCGAGCTGCGGCGGGTGTGCGGCGGACCGCCCAGCGCCGAGGCCACCGCCGGACAGCTCAAGCAGCGCATCGCCAAGGTGCAGGAGTGGGCCACCCGGATGCGGTGACGGCGGGGGGCGGAGGCGGGGTCCCGCACGCCGTACGTATCCGGGCAAACGGGAGCCGTTCGTATCGGCCATTGCCCGGATTCTGGACGGAGCCTTCCGCTCAGCGAACCGGCTTCGCTAATGTCCGCCTACGCATACGCCCCGTGGCAGCGCCGCCGCGGAGCGCAGCCGTGAAGCGACGCGGTCCGGACTCACCGGGCCGCCGGCCGATCGGCGGCCTCTGACGCGCGTCGCTGAACGGGACTCGGTGACGCACCCGCCGCGATGAGGCCGTCGACCTCACCACTAAGGAGTGGGCGTCGTGACCGCGGAGACCTCTCAGACGCTCGACCGAGGACTGCGCGTCCTCAAGCTGCTGGCCGATACGGACCACGGGCTGACCGTCACCGAGCTATCCAACAAACTGGGCGTGAACCGGACCGTGGTGTACCGGCTGCTCGCCACGCTCGAACAACACGCGCTCGTACGCCGTGACCTCGGCGGCCGCGCCCGGGTCGGGCTCGGCGTGCTGCGCCTGGGCCGACAGGTGCATCCACTGGTACGGGAGGCGGCGCTGCCGGCGTTGCGCTCGCTGGCCGAGGACATAGGCGCGACCGCCCATCTGACGCTGGTGGACGGCACGGAGGCGTTGGCCGTCGCCGTCGTCGAGCCGACCTGGACGGACTACCACGTGGCCTACCGGGCGGGCTTCCGGCACCCGCTGGACCGCGGCGCGGCCGGCCGGGCGATCCTGGCCGCGCGCCGGCAGCCGATGGAGGAGCCCGGATACACCCTGACCCACGGCGAGTTGGAGGCCGGCGCGAGCGGGGCCGCCGCGCCGTTGCTCGGGGTGACCGGGGTCGAGGGCAGCGTGGGTGTGGTGATGCTGGCCGACGCGGTGCCGGAGCGGGTGGGTCCGCGGGTCATGGACGCGGCCCGGGAGGTGGCGGAGGCGTTGCGCTGAGGTGTCCGGCCGGAGGTGGCGTGGCCGCGTGCGCTCCAGGTGGTGTCTGACACCACCTAGGCAGGGCCGCCGCCGCCTCCGACACTCGACTCATGACCTCACTCAGCATCCGCACCGTCCATGACGTCGCCGGGTTCGGGGCCGTCGCCGACTTCTTCAGCGACGTATGGAACACGCCGCGGAGCGCGCCGCCGTTACTGTCCGAGACACTGAACAGCCTCGCCCACGCGGGCGGCGCCGTGCACGCCGCCCACGACGGTCCGAAGCTGGTCGGCGCGTCCGTCGCGGTGTTCGGGCCACCCGCGTCGAGACAGACGTACTCCCTGCTGACCGCGGCCGAGCGGGGCCTCGGCCACCAGGTGAAGCAGGCCCAGCGGGCGTGGGCCCTGGAGCACGGGGCCCGGACCATGCGCTGGACCTTCGATCCGCTGGTGGGCCGCAACGCCCGCTTCAACCTGGTCAAGCTGGGTGCCCAGGGGACCGAGTACCTCGTCGACTTCTACGGTCCCATGGCCGACGGCGTCAACGACGGCGACGAGAGCGACCGGCTGGCGGTGACCTGGGAACTCGCACCGTCCCTGCGGCTGCCCGACCAGCCGGACGCCCCGGCCGATCGCCAGGCCGCCCCCACCACGCACACCGCCCCCGACGGCGGCCCGCTCGCCCGCCGTGACCTCGGCGACCGGCACATATGGTGCCGCGTGCCCGACGACATCGTGGCGCTGCGGGCGGCCGACCCGGACCTGGCGCTGCGCTGGCGGCGGGCCGTGCGTGAGGTGTTCACCAAGGCCTTCGCGGACGGCTTCACCGCGACCGGGATGTCCCGGGACGGCTGGTACACGCTCACCCGCCCGGAGGCCGCCGCGTGAAACTGGAGCGCGTCGAGATCGTCCACGTGGCGATCCCGCTGGTCACCCCCTTCCGTACCTCCTTCGGCACGATGACCACGAAGGACACCTTCTTGCTGCACGTCGTCACGGACACGGCCGAGGGCTGGTCGGAGTTCGCGGGCGACCCGGAGCCGCTGTACTGCCCGGAGTTCGTGGCCGGCGCGGAGATCGTGCTGCGCGACTTCCTGCTGCCGCGGGTGGCGGCCCTGCCCGCGCTCGGCGCGGCCCACCTCGGGTCGGTGACGGCGAGGATCAAGGGGCACGAGCTGGCGAAGGCGGCACTGGAGACGGCGGTTCTCGACGCGGAGCTGCGGTCGTACGGGATGCCGCTCGCGACCTACCTGGGGTCGGTGCGGGAACGGGTGCCGGCCGGGGTGTCCGTCGGGATCAGGCGAAGCGTCGGCGAACTGCTGGACGACGTCGAGGGGTACCTCGCCGAGGGCTACGTCCGGATCAAGCTGAAGATCGAGCCCGGCTGGGACGTGGAGCCGGTACGGGCGGTGCGCGAGCGCTTCGGGGACGGGCTGCCGCTCCAGGTGGACGCCAACACGGCGTACGGCCTCGCGGACACCGAGCATCTGCGGCGGTTGGACGACTTTGGGCTGCTGCTGATCGAGGAGCCGCTCGCGGAGAACGACCTGTACGCCCACGCCCGTCTGCAGCAGCGCCTCGTCACCCCGGTCTGCCTCGACGAGTCCCTGCACAACGCCCGCGACACCGCGTCCGCGATCGCGATGGACGCCTGCCGGGCCGTGAACGTCAAGCCCGCCCGGGTCGGGGGGTACCTGGAGGCGCGGCGGGTGCATGACGTGGCGCACGCGCACGGGGTGCCGGCGTGGTGCGGCGGCATGCTGGAGACGGGTGTCGGGCGCGCACCGAACCTGGCGCTGGCCGCCCTGCCCGGCTGCACGCTCCCTGGGGACACCTCGGCGTCCAGCCGCTACTTCGCCGAGGACATCACGGAGCCGTTCGTGCTGGTCGACGGCCACCTGCCGGTTCCGCGGTCACCGGGCATCGGGGTGCGACCGCTGCCGGAAGCGCTGCGGCGCTTCACCAGGGCACGGCGAGACCTGTACGTGACCTGAATGGGGCACCCTGGGCAGCTCCGACCTGCACCGGGCCGGAACTCGCCGTCACGTTAGATTGATCCCGTGCTCTCTCGCCTCACGCGCCCCAGGGCCGCCGCCGTCTGTGCCCTGCCGGTCGTGGCCCTGCTCGCCACGGCGGCCTTCGCGCCGCTGCCGTTCTCGCTGACGCAGCCCGGCCAGACGACGAACGTGCTCGGCGAGGACAAGGGCGAGCCGGTGATCACGATCTCCGGCGCGCCGACCCGCGACACCAGCGGCCAGCTGCGCATGACGACCATCACGGCCACGTCGCCGGACACGGATGTCACGCTCGGCGACGTGATCGACGCCTGGTTCCGCACGGACCAGGCGGTCATGCCGCGCGACTCGGTCTATCCGAGCGGCCGCAGCACGCAGGAGATCGAGCAGTACAACACCGAGCAGATGAAGGAGTCCCAGGACGCCGCGACCGAGGCCGCACTGAACCACCTGGATCTGAACGACAAGGACATCAAGGTCACCCTGAAGCTCGCGGACGTGGGCGGTCCCAGCGCCGGTCTGCTGTTCTCCCTGGGCATCATCGACAAGCTCCAGGGCGACGGCTCCGGCGGCGACCTCACCGGCGGCCGCACGATCGCCGGTACGGGCACGATCGACGCGGCCGGGAAGGTCGGTGCGGTCGGCGGCGTGGCCCTGAAGACGCAGGCGGCCAGGCGGGACGGGGCGACGGTCTTCCTGGTGCCGAAGGCGGAGTGCTCCGAGGCGAAGGCAGAACTGCCGAAGGGGCTCCGGCTGATCCCGGTGACCACGCTGGAGGGCGCGGTGGGCGCGCTGAAGGCGCTGGAGTCGGGGAAGGGCCCGGTTCCCGGCTGCTGAAGCAACTCGTGCGGCTCGTGCAAATCGTGCGGCTCGGGTAACTCGTGCGGCCCGTTCGTCTCGGCGATGAGCTCGCGCGCGTCACCGCACGAACCCCTCCGCCTTCATCCACTCCAGCGCCACCTGATGCGGGTCCTCCCCCTCCACGTCCACCTTCGCGTTCAGGTCACGGGCCACGGAGTTGTTCAGTCTCCTGCTGATCGGATCGAGGATCCGGGGGATGGCCGGCCACTTTCGCAGGGTCTCGGTGTTGACCATCGGGGCGGCGTTGTAGTTGGGGAAGAACTTCTTGTCGTCGTCCATCACGACCAGGTTCATCGACTTGATGCGCCCGTCCGTGGTGAAGACCTCGCCGTAGACACAGGCGCCCTTCGCGGTCTGGGTGTAGATGATCCCGGTGTCCATCTGCGTGACGTTCCCGGGCGGGACGCTCATCCCGTAGTCCTTCTCCATGCCCCGCAGACCGTCCGCCCGGTTGGCGAACTCGACCTCCACGCACAGCGACACGGAGCCGGGGCCGGACTTCGACAGCGCGGCCACCTCGGACAGCGTGTTCGTGCGGTACTCGCGGTGGTTCTCCTGGTTCATCGCCAGGGCGTAGGTGTTGTTCAGCGCGGACGGCTCCAGCCAGGTCACCCCGTTACCGGCGTCCGCCTCGCGCACCGCCTCCCACTGCGCGTGCGGGTCCGCGACGGGTTCGCTGTGACCGAGGTACGTGATCCAGGCCGTGCCCGTGTACTCGTACCCGGCGTCCGCCTCGCCCTTGACCACCGCCTCACGGCTGCCGATGGAGCCCTGGATGCCGGTCCGGTCGAGCACCTCCGCACCGGCCGCCTGGAAGGCGATGCCCATGATCGCGCCCAGGATGAGCTGCTCGGTGAAGGACTTCGACGTCACCGTCAGACTCGCGCCCTTGAGCGGCTCGCCCCGCCCGATGGTCCCGGGACGCACGTCGTCGGCCATCGGGGAGCCGCTGGTCAGGCCGCAGCCGGGAGCCAGCGCCAGCAGTCCCGCCGCGAGCAGGGCCCCGCGCCGCCGCCTCATGTCTCCAGCCCCCGTGGCCGCAGCAGCACCTCGGCCAGCGACGCCAGCCAGTCCACCAGCAGGGCGAGCGCGACGGTCAGGACCGAGCCCAGCACCAGCACCGGCATGCGCTGGTTGGTGATGCCGGCCGTGATCAGCACGCCCAGGCCGCCACCCCCGCCGAACACCGCCAGGGTCGCCGTGCCGACGTTGAGGACCAGCGCCGTCCGTACGCCGGCCAGGATCAGCGGCACGGCCAGCGGCAGCTCCACCCGCGTCAGCACCCCCGTCGGTGACATGCCGATGCCGCGTGCCGCCTCCAGCAGGGTCGGGTCGTTCGCCCTGAGCCCGGCGATCGTGTTGGACAGCACGGGCAGCACCGCGTAGACGATCATGCCGATCAGGGCGGCCCTGCGGCCGATGCCCAGCCAGATCACCAGCAGGGCCAGCAGTCCGATCGCCGGCGTCGCCTGGCCCATGTTGGCGAACGCCATGGCCACCGGGGTCGCCTTCCGAAAGGCCCGCCGGGTGAGCAGGATGCCCAGCGGGATCGCGATGACCAGCACGAAGAAGGTGGAGATCGCCGTGAGTTCGATGTGCTCCCACAGGGCCTGGGAGACCTGGCCGTCGGACAGCGCGTTCTCGGACACCGGGTCCAGGTCGGCCTGCCGGAACCACAGCCAGGTCACCAGCAGCAGGACGACGACGAACGCGGGCACGAACGTCAGCTTCCGCCGACCCACCCGGCGCGCGGGGGGCCGCACCGCGACGGCGGCCCCGGAGGTCTCGGCCTCCGCCCGCTCCTCCGGCTCCTCCAGCGGCAGGTCGGGGGCCTCGGGAGCACTCACGTACTCTTCTCCCCTCCGTCGTCCTCCTGCTCGGCGTGCGTGCGGTCGCTGCGGGCGGCCTGAAGTTCGTGCTGCGCCTCCCGTGCCTCCAACCGGTCCGCCTCCAGCAGTTCATGGACGGAGTTCATCAGCGTGTCCATGTCGACGACGCCGGTGTACTCGCCGCGCCGTCCGGTCACCGCCACGCGGCCCGCGCTGTCCGTCAGCACCGCCTCCAGGGCGTCCCGCAGGGTCGCGTCCCTGGTCACCGTGTCGTGCACCGGCGTACCCGCCCGTGCCAGCGACCCCTTGGCCCGCATCATGTCGCCGCGTCGCAGCCACTTGTGGGGCCGGCCGCGTCGGTCGAGCAGCAGGACCTCGTTCGTGCCGCTCGCCCGCAGCCGGTCGAAGATCTGCTGGAGCGGGTCGTCGACGGTCGCCGTCGGGTAGTCGGTGATCGCCACGTCCCGCACCCGCGTCAGGTTCAACCGCTTCAGCGCGGCGCCCGCGCCCACGAAACCCGACACGAACTCGTCCGCCGGGTTGGTGAGGATGGCCTCCGGGGTGTCGAACTGGGCGATGTGCGAGCGTTCGCGCAGCACGGCGATACGGTCACCGAGCTTGATCGCCTCGTCGAAGTCGTGCGTGACGAAGACGATCGTCTTGTGCAGTTCGTGCTGCAACCTGATCAGCTCGTCCTGGAGGTGCTCACGGGTGATCGGGTCGACCGCCCCGAACGGCTCGTCCATCAGCAGCACCGGGGGATCCGCCGCCAACGCCCGCGCCACGCCGACGCGTTGCTGCTGACCACCGGAGAGCTGACGGGGGTAGCGGCCGTGGAACTCGCCGGGGTCGAGTCCGACGAGGTCGAGCAGTTCCTCGGTCCGCGCGCTGATTCGGGCCTTCGGCCAGCCGACCATCCTCGGTACGAGGGCGATGTTCTGCGCGACCGTCATGTGCGGGAAGAGACCGGCGGACTGGATGGCGTAGCCGACCTTGCGGCGCAGCTTCACCGGGTCGATCTCGGTGACGTCCTCGCCGCCGATGCGGATGCGGCCGGCGCTCGGCTCGATCAGCCGGTTGATCATCTTGAGCGTGGTGGACTTGCCGCAGCCCGAGGGGCCGACGAAGACGACGACCTCGCCCGCCTTGATCTCCATGCTCACGTCGTCCACGGCCGGCTGCGGACCGCCGGGGTAGCGCTTGGTCAGGTTCTCCAACTCGATGGCGGCGCCGTGGTGGCCGTCGGGGCGGGCGCCTCGTGTGCCGGTCTCAGACACGGATCCCCCTCGGCACGGTCAACCGTCCGAGCAGCACGTACGCGGCGTCGAAGAGCAGCGCCAGGACGATGATCCCGAGCGTGCCCGCGAGGACCTGGTTGAGCGCGTTCGCGCTGCCCAGCGAGGCGAGGCCACGGAAGATCACATTGCCGAGGCCGGGGCCGGAGGCGTACGCCGCGATCGCCGCGATGCCCATCAGCATCTGCGTCGCCACCCGGATCCCGGTCAGGATCGGCGGCCAGGCCAACGGCAGCTCCACCCGCAGCAGCCGCGCGGCGCGTGACATGCCGATGCCGCGGGCGGCGTCCACCAGCGACGGGTCGACCCCGCGCAGCCCCACGATCGCGTTGCGCACGACCGGCAGCAGCCCGTACAGCGTCAACGTGATCACGGTGGGCGCCACGCCCAGCCCCACGATCGGTACGAGCAGACCGATCATGGCGAGTGACGGAACGGTCAGAACGGTCGAGGTGGCCAGCGTGGCGAGGTTGCCCGCCCACTCGCTCCGATACGTGGCGACGCCGATCAGCACGCCCAGCACGGTCGCCACGACCATGCACTGGAAGACGGCGCTCGCGTGCTGGTAGGCGTCGGTGAGCAACTGCTGGTGCCGGCCTCCCAGGTACTCCCAGAAGCTCACCCGCTCACCCCGCTCACCAGGTCGGCTAAGTCCTCTCCCGGTCCTCGGCCGCCTGCTCCACCAACGGGATGATCCGCAGCGGAACGGGGTTCTCCATCACGATCGCGGTGGAGGCCCGGACGATCCCATCGAAACCGACGACCCGGTCGATCACACGCTGGAGATCGGCGTTGGAGCGGGCCACGAGCCGGCACAGCATGTCCCCGGTCCCGGTGGTGGTGAGCAGCTCCAGAACCTCCGGCACGGTCGCCAAGTGGGCCCGCACGTCGGCCCCTTGACCCTGCCTGATCTGGAGCGTGGCGAAGGCGGTGACCGGATAGCCGAGGGCCGCCGGATCCACCTCGGGACCGAATCCGCGGATGACTCCGTTCGACTGAAGCCGGTCCAGCCGCGCCTGTACCGTCCCGCGGGCCACGCCCAGCCGCCGGGACATCTCCAGCACTCCGATCCGCGGCTCCCGCGCCAGCAGCACGATGATCCGCCCGTCCAGATGATCGATCGCCACAGCAGCCTGCCCTGTCTCTTCGCTCGGAGTGGTCATCCTGTACAGAAGGCCCGCAGAAACGAGAACTGCACTGGTCATGTTGCCCAATGAATGAGCGAACTATTGCGCACCTTGCCCCACCGGAGTGAGGCTGCGCCTATGACGCAGACCACACACCACACTCCCGACACCGCCCGGCAGGCCGACCCCTTCCCGGTCAAGGGAATGGACGCGGTCGTCTTCGCCGTGGGCAACGCCAAGCAGGCGGCGCACTACTACTCGACCGCCTTCGGCATGCGTCTCGTGGCCTACTCCGGACCGGAGAACGGCAGCCGCGAGACCGCGAGCTATGTGCTGGAGAACGGCTCCGCCCGCTTCGTCCTCACCTCGGTCATCAAGCCCGCCACCCCCTGGGGCCACTTCCTCGCCCAGCACGTGGCCGAGCACGGCGACGGCGTCATCGACCTCGCCATCGAGGTCCCGGACGCGCGCGCCGCGTACGCCTACGCCCTCGAACACGGCGCCCGCTCGGTGGCCGAGCCCTACGAGCTGAAGGACGAGCACGGCACCGTCGTCCTGGCCGCCATCGCCACCTACGGCGAGACCCGCCACACCCTCGTCGAGCGCACCGGCTACGACGGCCCCTACCTGCCCGGCTACACCGCCGCCGCGCCGATGGTCGAACCCCCCGCCCAGCGCACCTTCCAGGCCATCGACCACTGCGTCGGCAACGTCGAGCTCGGCCGTATGAACGAATGGGTCGGCTTCTACAACAAGGTCATGGGCTTCACGAACATGAAGGAGTTCGTGGGCGACGACATCGCGACCGAGTACAGCGCGCTGATGTCGAAGGTGGTGGCCGACGGCACGCTCAAGGTCAAGTTCCCGATCAACGAGCCCGCCATCGCCAAGAAGAAGTCCCAGATCGACGAGTACCTGGAGTTCTACGGCGGCGCAGGCGTCCAGCACATCGCGCTGAACACCAACGACATCGTGGCGACGGTCCGCACCATGCGCGCGGCCGGCGTGCAGTTCCTCGACACCCCGGACTCGTACTACGACACCCTCGGTGAGTGGGTCGGCGACACCCGCGTCCCCGTCGAGACCCTGCGCGAGCTGAAGATCCTCGCCGACCGCGACGAGGACGGCTACCTGCTGCAGATCTTCACCAAGCCGGTCCAGGACCGTCCGACCGTCTTCTTCGAACTCATCGAGCGGCACGGCTCGATGGGCTTCGGCAAGGGCAACTTCAAGGCGCTCTTCGAGGCGATCGAGCGCGAGCAGGCCAAGCGCGGCAACCTCTGAGTGGCCCGGGGGCACGGCGAGGCCCCTGCGACTCCTGAGGCCACTGCGCATCCTGTGAATTCGTAGAAAGCGCAACCAACACGCGTCGGCCGGGTATCTCCTGTCGTGCGGGGCGCCACGGGGGCGCCCCGCACGAGCGGGGGAGGGCAGGAGTGACCTACCGCTTCGACCTGACCGCACCGGCCGAGCGCTGGCTGTGGAAGAAGGGCACGCTGAAGGAGCCCACGCTGCTTCAGTCGTTCGCCTTCGACGAGGTCCACAAGCACCTGTACGTCCTTCAGCTCCGCCCCGGCGGCGGCCCGTCCGGCGACCTGTGCCTCAACCGGCTCGACTACCGGGGCAAGCGGCTGGGCCACATGTACCTGCGGGGCTTCGGACACGGCGTCAGCATGGGCGTGCAGCACGCGTCCGACGGCACCGTGTGGATCTGGACCGAGGCCGACGCCGAGGACGGCTACGGCAGGGGCGTCACCCGCTTCCGCTTCTCCGCCGGCGCCGTCCGCACCCGCGACGACGTCAAGGTCCGCCACCCGGTCCCGGGCTCCACCTCCAACCAGCCGTCGGTCTGCACGGCCTCGCGCCGCATCGCCGTGCGCCACCGCGTCGCCGGCGAACCCCGCTACCGGGTCTGGGACCTGGACGCGTTCGTCGCCCGCGACTACTCCGCCCCGATCGCCGACTTCCCGCAGACCGGCGCGCATCCCGACCCGACGGTCCCGTTCCAGGGGTACGCCCTGCACGGCGACCACGTCTACCAGCTGGCCGGCACCGCGTACGACGCCAGGACCAACCCGCCCGCCCGCCGCGGCAACGTCCACCTCTCCTGCCTCGACATCCGCACCGGCGAACTCCTCGACCGGCAGCGCACCGAGGCCGGCTACTCCCTCGACCACCGCGAACCGGAGGGCCTCGCCGTCCGTCACGGCTCCGGCGGCCGACTGTGCCTGGGGCTCGGGTCGGGGAAGGTGGGGGAGCGCAGGTTCTCGATCTACTGCAAGCCCCGCGCCTAGCTCGCGTCCGCAAGCCCCGCGCCTAGCTCGCGTCCGCAAGTCCCGCCTGCCCTGCGGGCGGACGACGGGACTTTGCGGACACGACCCGGGGCGGGCCGGGCACTTCCCGCTCGCCACACGCCCCCGGCGGCCCCCCGACTACCGCCGCCCCCGCTTCGCGTCCCCCGCGTCCCAGTCCGGCACGTCCCGCACCGACGGCTCCCCCAGCTCCCGCAACGCCGCCTCGGCCGCCGGCGCCCGCGTGGGCGAGAAGCCCGGATTGATCCGCAGTGCTTCCTGCAGATGCCGTCGCGCGGCCCCCGCCAGCTTCAGCTCCCGCTCGATCATCCCCCGGTGATACGCGTACAGCGCGCTGCGGACCGTGCCACCACGGGCCCGGTCGGTCGCCACCCTGGCGAACCTCAGCGCCTCCTTGTGCTCCCCGGCCCGGTGCAGCGCCCAGCCCAGCGCGTCGGCCACCGCGATCCCCGGCTGACGCCGCCACTCGGCCCGCAGCCGCCGTACCGCGGACCCCGCGTCGCCGTGGTCCGCCTCGAAGCGGCCCAGCAACAGCTCCTCGTCCACCCCGCCGGCGGTAGCCCGCGCCGCCCGCTCGCGCAGCAGGTCGTACTGCACCCGCGCCGCCTGCCCCAGCCCCAGCGACTCGTACAACTCGCCCAGCTCCATGGCGTACTCGGGGCACGGCTGCTTGGCCAGAGCCACCCGGTAGGCGTTCAGCGCCTCCGTCGTACGGCCCATCGCCGCCAGCGTCCGCCCCTGCCCGGCGAGCGCGGCCCTCTGGTCGGGGTCGAGCCGCACCGCCTCCTGGAAGTGCCGCAGGGCCACGTCGAAGTCGCCGCGTTCGAAGGCGAGTCGACCGGCCCCTTCCAGGTACGCCGCCCGCTGCGCCGGGGCGTCGGCCGCCGCCGCCGCGTCGGACAGCGCCGCCGCCGCGTCCTCCCGCCGGCCCCGGTCCCAGTAGACGGCCGCCGCCCGTGCCCGCACCTCCGGGCCGGAGCGCAGCTTCAGCAGCCGGTCCAGGGCCCGCTCGGCCGCCTTGTACCGGCCCAGCCCCGTGTACGCGTCGATCAGCAGCGGATACGTCGTCCACCGCTTGCGGTCCGTCTTCAGCGCCGCCTCGGCCCAGGTCCGCGCCGCCCCGAAGTCCCGCCGGGCGTTGGCCAGGGCCGCCATGCCGTCCAGCGCCTCGGCGTTCCTCGCGCGCGCCTTCAGCGAGGTCCGCAGCGCCTTCTCGGCCTTCGGGAAGTACCCCGGCTCCGCGGTCCGCCGCCCCTGCTCCACATACGCCGCCCCCAGCACCGCCCACGATCCCGCGTCCCCGGGGCGCCTGCGCACCCGGGCCTCACGCTCCTCGATCAGCACCGCCAGGTCGGGCAGCGCGGCCGGCACCCCCGTCGTCACCGCGGCCAGCGCCTGCGCCCCCGGTGCCGGCGCGGGCGCCGGCGACACGTCCGGCCCCCACGGCAGTAGCGCCGACAGCCCGCCCAGCACGGCACACCCCGCCGCCGAGGCGATCAGCACCCGCCGCCGGACGAGTCGGCGGCGGCCCGCTGGGCCCTGCGCGTTGTCCGGGGCGTCGCTCCCCACGGCGTCGTCGATGGCGCTCTTCTCCATGGCGCTCACTGTGCGTCAATACGACGACCACACCCCGCCGCCCGGCGTCCGGCGTACACGGGGTTCACACCGATGGCCCCGGGTGCCACGCTGTGATCATGAGCCGTACCGAAGCCGCACCCCACCAGGCCCACGGTGACCTCACCGAGCGGCTGCTCGCCGGTCTGCCCGCCGAGGCTGTCCTCACCGACCCCGACGTCACGGCCTCGTACGCCAACGACATGGCGAGCTTCTGCCCGGCCGGCGCCCCGGCCGCCGTCGTGCTGCCGCGCACCGTCGAACAGGTCCAGCACGTCATGCGCACCGCCACCGAACTGCGCGTCCCGGTCGTCCCGCAGGGCGCCCGCACGGGCCTGTCGGGCGCCGCCAACGCCACCGACGGATGCATCGTGCTGTCCCTGACCAGGATGGACCGCATCCTGGAGATCAACCCGGTCGACCGTATCGCCGTCGTCGAGCCCGGCGTCATCAACGCCGCCCTCTCGCGGGCGGTGGGCGAACACGGCCTGTACTACCCGCCGGACCCCTCCAGCTGGGAGATGTGCACCATCGGCGGCAACATCGGCACCGCCTCCGGGGGCCTGTGCTGCGTGAAGTACGGGGTTACGGCCGAGTACGTCCTCGGCCTGGACGTCGTCCTCGCCGACGGACGCCTGATGTCCACCGGCCGCCGTACGGCCAAGGGTGTCGCGGGATACGACATGACCCGTCTCTTCGTCGGCTCCGAGGGCTCGCTCGGCATCGTCGTACGGGCGGTCCTGGCGCTGAAGCCGCAGCCGCCCCAGCAGCTGGTGCTGGCCGCCGAGTTCGCCTCCGCGGCCGCCGCCTGCGACGCCGTGTGCCGGATCATGGCCGGCGGCCACGTCCCGTCACTGCTCGAACTCATGGACCGTACGACGGTCAAGGCGGTCAACGCCATGGCGCACATGGGGCTGCCGGAGACCACCGAGGCCCTCCTGCTGGCCGCCTTCGACACCCCCGACCCCGCCGCCGACCTCGCCGCCGTGGGCGCCCTGTGCGAGGCGGCCGGCGCCACCCAGGTGGTCCCCGCGGACGACGCGGCCGAGTCCGAACTCCTCCTCCAGGCACGCCGGTTGTCCCTCACGGCGCTCGAAGCGGTGCGGGGCGTGACGATGATCGACGACGTGTGCGTGCCGCGCTCCAGGCTCGGCGACCTGATCGAGGGTGTCGAGCGGATCGCCGAGAAGCACCAGCTCACCATCGGGGTCGTCGCACACGCGGGTGACGGCAACACCCATCCGACCGTGTGCTTCGACGCGGGCGACACGGACGAGTCCCGGCGCGCCCGCGAGTCCTTCGACGAGATCATGGCCCTGGGCCTGGAACTCGGCGGCACGATCACCGGCGAGCACGGCGTGGGCGTGCTGAAGAAGGAGTGGCTGGCGCGCGAGATCGGCCCGGTCGGCATCGAGATGCAGCGGGGCATCAAGCAGGTCTTCGACCCGCTGGGCATCCTGAACCCGGGCAAGCTGTTCTGACCCGTGCGCCGGGTACGGCTCACCGGGCGAGCAACTGGTCGAGCGCGTCGTCCATCCCCAACTGCTCGCCCTCCGCTCCCGGCGGCACCATCCGCAGCGTCCGCTCCAACCAGGCCGACACCTGGGCCGCCGGCGCCTCCAGCAGGGCGTCCCCGTCCGGCGAACTCAGCGCCATCAGCACGACGCTGCGGCCCCCGGTCCTCGTCGGCCACACCCGTACGTCCCCGTGCCCGCACGGCCGGAACACCCCCTCGACGAGCAGGTCACGGGAGAACGTCCAGTCCACGGGGTGCTCGGAGGTGATGTGGAAGGTGACGTGGACGGCGTACGGGTCGTCGCTGCGGTAGCTCAGCCGGGCCGGTACGGCGACGCTGCGCTCCGGCGACAGGATGAGCTTCAGCTCCAGTTCGCGCTCGATGACGGTGCGATGCATGGCGTGGGTGTCCTCTCCCGTGATGTGTGCCGGCCCTCGGAGCGGGCTCGTACGAGTGGAGAGGAAGCGGGGGGCGGATCATTACGCGGGTTCGCCGGACTTTTTCGGAGCCTTCCGCCGGGCTCTTTTCGTGTTGTGAAGTACGTGTACGAGGTTGCCCGGAAAGGGGTGGGTCCCGCGGGACTGGCGGTGGATGTTGCGCCGGTCTGATAGATGTGGAGGCCCTCAACCGACCCTCGAGCAGATACCGGACGACGGACATGAGCGCCCCAACCCCGGCCCCCGGTGACGACAGGCCCCGCGAAGGGTATTACCCGGACCCGTCCATTCCTGGATATGTCCGGTACTGGAACGGCGCCTCCTGGGTGCCGGGCACCAGCCGTCCGGCACCGACCGACGGCGAGACGCTCAGCCCGCCGCCGGGCGCCCACCCCGACGGCCCCGCGTCCACGGCCGCCCCGGCAGCCTCGGTCGAGGAGACGGGCCCGCACTTCTTCGACGAGGACCCGGCCGCGGAGCCCGCACCGGACGGGGCGCAGCACGGCAACCGCCCGGAGCCCGCGTCCGCGTGGGGCGCCGACCCGTCCCGCCAGGCCGGTTTCGGCGGCGACCAGGACCACCGCGTCTCCTGGGGCGCCCAGCAGGGCGGTGACCCGAGGGACCCGCGCGCGGCGGCCGGCCGTGCCCAGCAGGGCGCCGCCCCGTCCGCCCGGACGGAGGCGGACTCCGGCGACGTCGACTCCGCAAACACGTTCATGATGCGCAGACCCACGGCCGGGTCCGGTGAGGCACCCGCCGCCGGCACCCCGGGCCGGGCCGCCGCGAACATCCCCGGCCCCGGCGGCCCCGCGCCCGCCGAAGGCACCATGGCCATCCGCGCGCTGTCCCCGCGCACCGGGCAGCAGGGCGGGGCGGCCGGGGCGCAGGCCGGGAGCACGGGCGCGTCCGCCGGTTCGGGCGCCGCACATACGGACGCGCACCGCTCGTCGGCGACCGGTGCCCCGCAGGGCCCCGGCTTCGGCGCCGGCAAGGCCGCCGCCGAGCGCGCCGCGGGGGCCCAGGCACAGGCCCAGGCGGGCGCTCAGGCCGCCGCCGCTCCGACGGCCCCGGCCGCTCCGCAACAGCCCTCCCCGAGCGTCCCCCAGCAGGCCGGCCCCCAGTCGGCGGCCGCCGGGTCCGCCGCGCCCATGGCTTCCGGTGCCGGCGGTGGCCAGTCCTCCTGGGCGCAGCAGGTCCACCGGCTCGCGGACCCGTCCGGCGACGGCCAGCCGGTCGCCCCGTGGAAGCCCGTGCGCGAGGACCCCTTCGCGGCGGCCGCCCTGCGCCAGGCCGCCGCCCGCCCCGCGAACCTCGGCAAGCGGCTGGCCGCGCGGCTGGTGGACACCGTGGTGCTGGCCGCCGTCACCGCGGTGGCCGCCGTGCCGCTCGGCACCAGGGCGATCGACCACGTCAACGGCAAGATCGACGAGGCCAGGCTCTCCGGCCGGACGGTCACCGTCTGGCTGCTGGACGGGACCACGTCGGTGTACCTGGGGATCGTCCTCGCCGTCCTGCTGCTGTTCGGACTCCTCTACGAGGCGCTGCCCACCGCCAAGTGGGGCCGCACGCTGGGCAAGAAGCTGCTCGGCCTGGAGGTCCGGGACATCGAGGCCCACGAGCCCCCGCAGTTCGGCGCCGCCCTGCGCCGCTGGCTCGTCTACAGCGTCCCCGGCCTGCTGGTGGTCGGGGTCGTCGGTGTGCTGTGGTGCCTGTTCGACCGGCCGTGGCACCAGTGTTGGCACGACAAGGCGGCGCGTACGTTCGTCGCGGGATGACCGCGTACGGCGTACGGCCCGGTTGATCTCGTACCTCGGACGGCCCCGCGCCGGATGCGAAGCCGCGGGGTTCGCGGTCGACTCGGGCCATGAGCAGCGAACCGCCTCCCGGCCCCGGCGGGCAGCCCCCGGAGGACGACCCGTTCAGGAAGCAGCCGCCGCAGCCGGGCGGCTCGGACACGCCGTACGGCGACCAACCGCCGTACGGCGGCCAGTCCCCGCCTCCGCCCGGCGGCGGACCGTACGGCGGCGGTCCCTACGGTGGTGGCGGCCCCTACGGGGGCGGTGACCCGTACGGCGGCGGTGGCGGGCCCGCCGACCCGCTCGCCGGGATGCCGCCCCTGGCCGACAGCGGCAAGCGCACGCTGGCGCGCATCATCGACATGATTCTGGTGGGCGTCGTCGTCTGGCTGCTCACCTGGGGCTTCGGCGTCACCGAGTACGACGTGGACACCGGCGACGTGGAATACGGCAAGTCCTTCGTGCAGTCACTCGTCGCCGCCGTGCTCTTCATCGGCTACGACACCGCCATGACCGTCCGGTCGGGACAGACGCTCGGCAAGAGGCTGCTCAACATGCGGGTGGCCAACCTCGACAACGGCGCCACGCCGTCCGTGCAGACCGCGCTGATCCGGGCGGCGGTGCTGTGGATCCCGTTCGCCTTCTGCTGCGCCTGTATCTGGACCGCCATCGCGGGCGGCTGGAGCTTCTTCGACCGGCCCTACAAGCAGGGCCTGCACGACAAGGCGGCGAAGACGGTGGTGGTCAGCGTCTGACGCGGGCCGTCAGGACTGCGTCAGCACGGGCTCCTCGGTCTGTTCGGACCGGTCCGCGCCGGCGGCGGACCTGCGCACCGCCACCACACGGGACCTTTGGGGCATGGGCACCGTGATGGCGACCAGCAGTCCCAGCAGGAGCGCCGCGGCGGCGATGACCGCGATCCCCGCGCCCGAACTCGTCTGGGAGAGCAGCAGCATGGCGAGCGTCGAGAAGATCACGGTGCACGAGCCGTAGGCGAGCTGTGCGGCAGTCGGACGAGGCATGATCATCGTGTCCTCGGAATCAGGGGTGCACGGGGGTCTCGGCCTGGCTTTCCGCCGACGTCCGGGCGTTCCGCCATCCGACTCTAACCGCGTGCATGCCCGAGGGGAACATTCAGTAAGCGTGACCTGACCAACAGTGCCGGTGCACGGGGGGCGCACGGAGTCATGGCGTCCACCAAGTGGACGGCGCCGCGCGCCCGTTGGTGGAAGATCGTTGTTCGCTAAATGAATCGCCGACTCCGCATAGTGCAATTGACCTGTCCAAGTCAAGGTCTGTCTTTTCTCGTTAACCTCTAGTCAAATGTCGTCACTTGACTACACGCGTTGATCGGCGCGCGCGGACCCTCCATGACCAGGATCCTTCATTCCGCGCGCCCGCACGCGGGGGAGGAAGCAAGTGACCAGCAGACCCTGGACGTTCAGAGCGGCGGCTACCACCGTCGCGCTCGCGACGGCCGCGGCGACCTTCTCGACCTATGCGGTGGCGCAGGCCGACGAGGGAACGTCGAAGGCTCCCGTGGAGCGGCACGACCCGGCGGAACACAATCACGTCGACCACGACCTGGAAGGGCCCCTGAGCAAGACTCAGGAGGCGCAGCGCGAAGAAGCCCTGAACCAGGTCATATCCGGCGAAGCGAAGGTGACCAAGCGCGAAGGCTCGCAGGTCGTCAAGCTCAAGAGCAAGAAGGGCGACAGCAAGTACGTCGAGCTGGGCCGCGAGAAGACCGACAAGATCTTCACGATCCTGGTCGAGTTCGGCGACAAGATCAGCGAGTTCGGCGGCACGCCCGGCCCGCTGCACAACCAGATAGCCAAGCCGGACCGCAAGAAGGACAACTCCACGGCCTGGAAGGCCGACTACAACCAGAAGCACTTCGAGGACCTGTACTTCGGCACCGGCAAGAAGACCGAGTCGGTCAAGAAGTACTACGAGAAGCAGTCCTCCGGCCGCTACTCGGTCGAGGGCGAGGTCTCCGACTGGGTCAAGGTCCCCTACAACGAGGCCCGCTACGGCAACAACGCCTGCGGCCAGACCAACTGCTCCAGCGTCTGGAACGTCGTCAGCGACGGACTGAACGCGTGGGTCTCCCAGCAGAAGGCGGCTGGGAAGACCGACGCCGAGATCAAGGCGGACGTCAAGCAGTTCGACCAGTGGGACCGCTACGACTTCGACGGCGACGGCGACTTCAACGAGTCCGACGGCTACATCGACCACTTCCAGATCGTGCACGCCGGTGAGGACGAGTCCGCGGGCGGCGGTGCGCAGGGCGAGGACGCGATCTGGGCCCACCGCTGGTACGCGTTCGGCACCGACGCGGGTGCCACCGGCCCCGAGGGCAACAAGCTGGGCGGCGCGAAGATCGGCGACACCGGCGTGTGGGTCGGCGACTACACGGTCCAGCCGGAGAACGGCGGACTCGGTGTCTACGCCCACGAGTACGGCCACGACCTCGGTCTGCCGGACCACTACGACACCGCGGGCGGCGAGAACTCCACGGGGTTCTGGACGCTGATGTCCTCCGGTTCCTGGCTCGGCAGGGGCAAGAACGAGATCGGTGACCTGCCCGGCGACATGACCGGCTGGGACAAGATGCAGCTGGGCTGGCTGAAGTACGACACGGCCAAGGCCGGCACGCACTCGTGGCACAAGCTCGGCGTCGCCGAGTACAACACGAAGCACAAGCAGGCCCTCGTGGTCGAGCTGCCCAAGAAGAAGGTCACCACGCCGATCGTGGAGCCGGCTCAGGGCGCGAACCAGTGGTGGAGCGGCAGCGGCGACAACCTGTCCAACACCCTGACCCGTTCCGTCGACCTCACGGGCAAGTCCGCCGCCTCGCTCACCCTCGACGGCTGGTGGGACATCGAGGCGGGCTACGACTACCTCTACACCGAGGCTTCCACCGACGGCGGCGCCAACTGGACGGCCCTCGACGGTACGGCGGACGGTGTGGCCCTCGGCAAGGACGCCAGCGGCAAGCCGGCGCTCGACGGCTCCTCGCAGACGCACAAGAAGCTGGTCTTCCCGCTCGACGCCTACGCCGGCAAGAAGATCGACCTGCGCTTCCGCTACCAGACGGACGGCGGCGTGGCCCAGAAGGGCTTCGCGGCCGACGAGATCACCGTGACCGCCGACGGCACGGCCCTGTTCTCCGACAACGCCGAGACCGCGGACGCCGCTTGGACGAAGAAGGGCTTCGCCCGCATCGGCGCGTCCATCACGGACGACTACGCGCAGTACTACATCGCCGAGAACCGTCAGTACGTGTCGTACGACAAGACCCTGAAGACGGGCCCGTACAACTTCGGCTTCTCGAAGTCCCTTCCGGACTGGGTGGAGCACTACGCGTACCAGAACGGCCTGTTGATCTGGAAGTGGGACACCTCCCAGCAGGACAACAACACCAGCCAGCACCCCGGTACCGGCCTGGTCCTGCCGATCGACTCCCACCCGACCGCGATGAAGTGGTCCGACGGGACCCTGATGCGCAACCGCATCCAGTCCTACGACTCGCCGTTCAGCAAGTTCCGCACGGACGGCATGTGGCTGCACAACGCGGACGTCGCGACCAAGATCCCGTCGAGTCCCGGGGTGCCGGTCTTCAACGACCACACCAGCACGTACTACGACGCGACGAACCCGGCCGCGGGCGTCAAGATCACTGACACCAACACCAAGATCAAGATCCTCAAGGAGGCGAAGGACGGCTCGACGATCGAGCTCGAAGTCGCCCCTGCGGTGAAGTAAACAGCGTTTTCGCAGGTCAAAGCATGATCGGCGGTGACCCCCTGGCGGGGTCGCCGCCGATCGTGTTTAGGTGCACCCTGTGCTTCCGTTATTGACACCGGCTCCGACGCCGGCCCCGACCCTGACCTCGACACCGAATCGCACGGGGGTGTGACCGCATGGCCGCAGGAGGTTTCTGCAAGCTGCCGACCGGCAGCGTGGTGGTGGCGCTGAACCTGCCCAGACCCACCGCCCACGGCACGGGCTGCGTCCGTGTCCTCGTCCACGCCCAGAACCGCGCCCGAGCCCTGACCAGGCTCCGCAACCTGGGTATGCGCGCCGTCTACCTGCGCGGCAACGCCGCCCCGCCGACCCCGGACGAGATCACGGCGGTCCTGCATCACCCCGACGGCCTGATATGGCGCACGGCCCCCGACAACGGTGTCGGCACGGTCCCCGGCCCGGAGCTGGCCCAGGAACTCTGGCACCCGATCAGGGCCCTCCTGAGGCGCCCGGCGGCAACGCCCTAGGTGGGCTGTCCCGGGACGTCGGTGACACGCGTGCTGGGTGCTTGCCCAGGCGAGGGCCCGCTCACGCCCCCAGGGGCGCGGGGAACTGCGCGACCAGCCACGACGCACCGGCACCCACCCACGGCGCTGCGCGCCGGCGTCGCGCGGCGCCGAGCTCCGCCTGCGCGGCGAGGGCACGATCACGCCCTGAGGGGCGCGGGGAACTGCGCGACGAGCCACGACGCAC